>NZ_JBWJZE010000025.1:0-80918 GCF_056429085.1 Bradyrhizobium sp. CFUWI | reverse complement strand
GCGAAACAGTCGAGCATCCGTTCGGCACCATGAAAGCCCGCATGGGAGCGACACACTTCCTGACCAAAACGCTTCCGAAAGTGGCGGCCGAAATGGCGCTCTCCGTCCTGGCCTACAATCTGACACGGGTCATGAACATCGTCGGGATCAAGCCGCTGATGGCTGCGATCGCGGCCTGACACTAAGCTGGTCCTGGTTCCGCTCGACTGCCTTGAGACCGGCGTTTTTACACGACCAAGACCCAAAGCCGACTTGGAGCGCCCGGTGTTTATTGATCGTCGTCAGTACGGCAACGAACCCAAGCAAAGTCAGGAGAATGGCGAGGGGATAACCGCAAGCACACCATCGATGAAGGCTTGGCATTCAGCGTGAGTCTTAAAGGTCCCTTTGTACTTGCCAAACAAAAAAATCGTTCGACCCTGCCCCTTTCCGAAAAAGTATTGGCCGACGGGTCGGCCGAGCTCGTCTTTGAGCTCAAGACTGCCAAGGGTCTGCACGGTCTTAAGGTCTATCTCGGGAAGGTTGATCTTCACGTCAGTCTCCGGCTCTAACGTGGTTCAGCCACTTACGGGGGACAGAGGACACATCAGCAGTCACTAAGTGGCAACGTTCCTGGAATCGGACGTGGCTGCCAACCGTGTGCGACCCCGCGCCGCATGCCGCAGTTTCCGCCTCTGGCGCACAGCCGGACCATGCTTACTACGACGCAGCCGCGCCCGCTCCGACTGCGCTTGCGACCCGGGAAAAGAGCACTTGCCCGACTTCATCGCCAAAGCAGGCGCAACCCCTTGAGATTTCTCTCAAACTGAACTTTCGGAAAGGAAGGTATTCGACCGCGATTGAACCCGGCTTTCCCAGTGGAAAACTATGGTCGATTGATGCGAGCGGGAGGCGGAGTCACTGCGCTTGTTGCGAAGCCCGAAGCCGCCCCCATGAACCGGGACAAATAGGTCGCCACTGTGGCGTACGGGTGACACGCTTAGCGCGAGTCCTGCGTTATGTTGCGTCATCAAGTTGCTCAAACATTCCGTGTCTGAAAATTGGGGAAGATAATGAAAAAGCTCGTCATCGCCGCTGCTGCCCTCGTCCTCGGCACCGCCGCCGCCTCAGCGGCCGATCTGGCCGCCCGGCCCTACACGAAGGCACCCGCGCCTGTCGCCGCTATCTACAATTGGACCGGCTTCTACATCGGTGCGCAGGTCGGTTACGCTTGGGGTGACAACAGCACCCGTGAGTTTTTCACCGCAACGGGCACCCCCACCGGCTTCGTCCAGGGCTTCAATGCTGATGGCGTCGTTGGCGGTGGTCACATTGGCTACAATTGGCAGGCTGGCCAATTCGTATTCGGTCTCGAGGGCGACCTTGAAGCCGCCGACGTCAACGGTGGTTATCGCCTGGCAAACCTCAACGGCACCGATTTCCGGATCGATGCTCAGGCCTCTATCCGCGGTCGCCTCGGTGTAGCTTTCAACAATTCGCTGCTTTACGTGACCGGCGGTGTTGCCTGGGCAGATATGGACCACACCTACGTGCTCGCGAACGCTCTGTTTGAGACCGTCTCCACCACCCGCACCGGCTGGACTGTCGGCGCAGGTTGGGAATACGGCTTCACGCCCAACTGGTCGGCCCGGGTTGAGTATCGCTACACCGATTTCGGCACCTTCCGGAACAACTCGACCGTCTCGTTCCCTGGCTTCTCGTACGAACATGATCCCGTGTTCCACACCGTGCGTGCGGGTGTCAGCTATCGCTTCGGCGGCCCGGCTGTCTCGACTTACTGATCTACCCGACCTGCTCAAAATCGACAGCTTGAAGCCCCGGCGTAGTCCGGGGCTTTTTGTTGTTTGATGGTGAGTAGCTTCTCATAGGCCTGGCCTTTCAGCGACACGCTTTCAGATATTCTCGCAGGGGCATCGGGGACCAGTGGCCGCCTCAATGAGCGGGGAAACCAGCGACTGGATTAGGCTGGCGGAAGCCGTGGCAATGTCAGCTTCTGGCCCAAAGGCGACCTCCAACGACGTCCGCTGATTGGGCCGCTGTTGAAGGATGAGCGGGCATTTGGAGCCCAAACCAAGCGCCCGAATATGAATTGCTGCCCTACGCCGCAGCCGGTCCGAACCACCGCGTCAGCGTATCCACGAGTCCGTGCTGGCTCTCATCCGCCACCCAGGCCACGTGCCCGTCGGGCCGCACCAGCACCGCGCCCGGCGCGGTGACGCGACCGATCACCGGAAGCTCCCACGGCCCGTCATGGCTGGCGTCGACGACATCGATGCGATCCGCCCAGGGCGCCACGTCGATGCCGCCGCGCTTGCCGAGATTGAGCAGCACGCCGCGCGCGCGGTGCAGCAGCGTGAACAGGTTCAGCCTCCGTCCTTCGACCGCCAGATCGACATCGGGCATGCGCCGGCCGAGCAGCCTGTGGCCTTCGCCGAGATCGTAGGCGATGTCGAGCCCGCTCATCATCGCGCCGAAGCGCCGCCGCGGCTCGTCCATCGCGAGCAGCTCGGCGATCGCCTCGCGCGCGGCCTTGCGGCCGTCGTCGCCGCGGCGGAGCAGGGCGATCTGCGCCATGGTGTTTTTCAGCACGCGCGCGGCCACCGGATGGCGCTCATCGTGATAGCTGTCGAGCAAGCTGTCCGGCGCGAGGCCCTTGACCACCTGAGCCAGCTTCCAGCCGAGATTGACGGCGTCCTGCACACCCAGATTGAGGCCCTGTCCGCCGACGGAGTGATGGATATGCGCGGCATCGCCGGCGAGCAGCACGCGGCCCTTGCGATAGGATGCGGCCTGCCGTGCCGCATCGGTGAAGCGGGAGATCCATGCCGGGTTCTGCATTCCGAAGTCGGTGCCGTAGACGGCAACAAGCGCGTCGCTGAGATCGCGCAAGGTCGGCTGGCTGGTCGCCGCGAGCGTTGCTTCCGTCACGACGACCAGCACGCGGCCGCTCTCGGTCCTGCTGAGGCCGTGAAAGCCGAGCGCATCGTGGCGCAGGCCGAACTCTGGCGCCTCGCGCATCTCGACCTCGGCCATGAGATTGCTCAGCGTCGGTGAGGTGCCGGGGAAGTCGATGCCGGCGACCTTGCGCACCAGGCTGCGGCCACCGTCGCAGCCGACCAGATATTTTGCGCGCAAGAGCGCGCCGCCGGACAGCGTGACGTCGACGCCAGTCTCGTCCTGTGCGAAGCCCGTGACCTCGCGTTCCCGGTAGATCGGGATCGCGAGTTGTTCGACCCAATCGGCCAGGATGCGCTCGATGCGGGTCTGCCGCAGCTTGAGGCCGTAAGCATGCCGTGTGGGCAGATCGCTGATGTCGAGCGGGGTCCAGGCAAAGCCGGCGAGCTGGAGGATCTCCCCTTCGCGCAGGAAGCGCTCGGCGACGCCGCGCTGATCGAGCACCTCGATGGTGCGGGCGTGCAGGCCGCCGGCGCGGGTCTCGACGATCGACTGATCGGGGCGCCGCTCGAGGACGGCAACGTCGACATCGGCGAGCGCGAGCTCGGCGGCCAGCATCAGCCCGGTCGGGCCGCCGCCGGCGATCACGACGGCATGGTCTCTCGGCGTTTGCCTCGCAGCGTCGGCGCCCTGGGCGCTGCGGCGTGAACGGGACGTCGGAAGCAGGACAGGCATGTTGACCCCCTCGATGGGTTTGGTTGGGTCGGGGGTTCTACGGCAGGAGCGGGGCCTTGAAGCAAGCCCGTTGCGCACCACATATTGAGCCGGGAGGAGAGGCTTTCTCTTCCGCGCTCGCCGCGTCGACACGTCGGGCAAAACACCGCCATAGTGGCATCATCGAAAGAATTGAGTTCAGCCCGCGCGGACGCCATCCGCTGCGGGTTTTTTATTGGACCTGTGGTCAGTGAATGCCTGCGGTTCGCTGCAGGATGTCGGCGAGTTCCTCGAACGAGAACGGCTTCCTGATCATCGGCAGGCCGCCGCGCCGGGGCTCGCGCCCCGACAATTGCAGCATCTTCAGTTCGGGGCGGAGGCGCCGCGCCAGCTCGGCCAGTTCATGACCGTCCATGCCGGGCATGTTGATGTCGGTGATGAGGACGGAAATGTCGCGGTTCTCTCCGAGCCGCTCCAGTGCGTCCGGGCCGCTCCTGGCGCTGATCACCTGGCAGCCGAGATCCTCGAGCATGGCCACGATCGTCTCGAGGACGGGCGGATCGTCGTCAACAACCAGGACAGTGTGGCTCATCAACGTTCCTTCCAGCGACCTCAACGCGCCTCTCGTCGCGTAAGTTCCGGCACACCTAATCGTCCTTCGACAAATCTCCGGGCCTGGTCGGAAGGTCGATCGTGCCGCCTTCGCCGCGCACGAGGTCGTGGCCGCCGTCGGCGCTCTCTCCGGGCTGTTCGATGACGGCCTGTTCCGGGGCGCGCTCCTTTCCGCTGCGCGGCTTGGCTTCGCCGGTCGGCTTCGTTTCGCTGCGCGGCTTGGCTTCGTTGCTCGGCTTGCGAACTGTCCCGGGTGTCATGACGGTCCTCCCGACCGACCAACTTCGGTGCGGCGCATTGGTTCGTTTGACACGTCGGGCAAAACACCGGCAGGATGACATCATCGAGACGAGTTTGGTTGACCCGCGCGGATATCATCCGCCGCGGGTTTTTTCGTCTCGGTTGCAGTATCGGACGGTGGCCGCGCATCCGGCCACGCACTCGTCAACCTGGAGCGCCGATCGGCGCGCCGTCGTCCGAACCATTGCTGGCCGTGCACGCGCGAACGCGCCGGCCCGCGGCGCTGGGGCCGATGGCCCGCGCCGCTGCGGTCTCCGGAAGACACGGAGATAGGGTTCGCGCCCGAAACGATCGCGCTTCGCTAAGACCGATCTGGCGCGCATTTTCTTCGCATGGAGGGATGATGACCGCCTATCTGATATCGCTCACCGGACAAGCTGATGGGATATTGCGTGGCGCTGTATTTCGCGAAGCTCCTGGTCTGGGACAAAGTCCTCGGTTTGGGCTCCACGGACGCTCTGGCCGGGTTTGCGGTGATCACGGCAAATCTGGTCGTCTCCTTTACTTCGCCAAGCGCGGCTTCGAGAATGTAGCGAGGATCATCAAGCGGTGAAGATTCAAGACGAAGAGGTTTGGGCGATCGTCGCGCAGACATTGGCCGAGCAGCAAAGGGATCAGCAGGAGAGCGTCGATGCGATCGTATTGAAGGCGGTGGCATCAGTCCTGGCCTCGTTCGGGATCGAAGACGATGACCGGAAAGAGCTCCGAGCCGACTTCCAGCATCTGCGGCGCTGGCGAAAGAGCTTGGAACAGGCGCAGAGCTATACCTTCAAGGCTGTGATCACGGTCATCGCCACCGGTTTGATGGGAGCCGTCTGGCTCGGCGTCAAGGTCGTGCTGGGTAAGTGAGGCTCCGGCCATGTCGCCGTGCGACGGAGCGAATTTGTCTCTCGTCGATGGATACGTCATGTAGAATTCTTATTGTCGATGCGTCTGATGACGATGTTGCCGACACCTTGGCCGATCTGCCACCAGCTGACGTTTTTCGATGCTGCGGCAATTCCCCAGTTCGACCTTGGAGCGTGGTGGCTGGCCTATCGCGGTAATGACGCAGTCGCCTTTGCCGGCGTCGTGCCGTCGACGCATGTCCGAAATAGCGGCTACTTCTCCAGAGTCGGAGTCTTACGGCGGCATTGGGGGCGCGGCCTTCAAGTCAGGCTGATGCGAGCGATCGAGGCGAGGGGACGCCGAATTGGATGGGACGGTGTGGTTTCGGATACAATGGACAATCCCGTGTCTGCCAATAACTTTATTCAGGCAGGCTATCGGCTTTATGAGCCCGAAACGCCTTGGGCCTGGTCGCATACGCTTTACAGGCGAAAATGGCTGCGCTGAGTGGGTGGGGTGCGTTTCCTGTGATGCGGAAAATGGCCTGCAATGGCTCATCAGAAGTGCGGCGCAGCCTGTGCGCTGGATAGCGAGAGGCCCGGCAGCCCGATGGCTGCCGGGCTTCTTTTGCGTCTATACGCAATGCAAGTGAGGCACTTGCGAAGTTGGCGGCGGCGGGCTTTAAGTTTGCTATTGCAGGAAATTCGGCGGCCATAAGCCGATGTAAGGGAGCGCCATCGATGCCGACCAAACCTCAATTGCCAGAACGTTCGCAGCGGGCGACGGGAGGGCCGAGTGCGCTCGAAGGTCTCTTGGTCATCGATTTCACGCGTGTCGTCGCCGGACCGGCCTGCACGCAGACGCTCGCCGATTTTGGCGCGCAGGTCATCAAAATCGAGAATCCCGACGGCGGCGACGACACGCGCGCCTATGAGCACGCGGAAATCGGCGGCGAAAGCGCCGCCTATCTCAGCCTGAACCGCAACAAGCGCGGCATTGCGCTCGACCTTTCCGTACCGGAAGCCCGCGTGATCGCGCTGGATCTGATCCGCAAGGCGGATGTCGTCGTGGAGAATTTCTCGAGCGGGGTCATGAAGAAGTTCGGACTCGACTATGAGTCGGTCGCGCCGCTCAATCCACGGCTGGTCTATTGCTCGATCTCCGCCTACGGCCGCTCCGGACCGTTCGCCTCGCGTCCCGGCTTCGATCCCATCACGCAGGCGGAGAGCGGCTTCATGTCGCTCAACGGATTCGCCGACGGCCCGGCGGTTCGCACCGGCCCGCCCATCGTGGACATGGCGACGGGGATGTCCGCCTGTAACGCCGTCCTGCTGGCGCTGCTCGCGCGCGACAGGCTCGGCCGCGGACAACATGTCGAAGTCGCTCTGTTCGACGTCGCGATGGGAATGACCGGCTTCTACGGCATGGCCTATCTCATCAACGGCGAAAATCCCGGCCGGTTTGGCAATTCGCCCAGCGGGTCTCCAACCGTCGGCGTCTATGAGGCCTCCGATGGGCCACTGTATATGGCTTGCGCCAATGATCGGCTCTATCGTCGGCTCGTGGTCGAGGTGCTGAACCGGCCAGATCTCATCACCGATCCCAAGTTTGCCACGCGCAAGGCTCGTTCCGAGAACAAGGAGCTCTTGCGCGCAGCCATCGCCGAGGTCTTCGCCAGCGATACGCTCGAGAACTGGATGGCGAAGATGAAGCAGGCCAATATTCCGGTCGGGTATCTCCGGACGGTCGAGGAGGGGTTCAATGCGCCCGAGGCTCGCGAGCGCCAGCGCTTGAACCGGATTCGGCATCCGACGGCGGAATGGGTGCCCAACATCGAGCCCCCGATTACCATGAGCCTGACCGGCACAGTCGATCCCGTTGCCGCCCCGCTGTTAGGCGAGCATACCGAGGACGTCTTGCGCAATATTCTCGGCTATGACGAGCATCGGATCGCCGAATTTGCCCAGAAGGGAGTCTTTGGCGCAAGCAAACCCTCGACGGGCTAGGCTCCGCGGTCGGCCCCCATGGCACCAGCCTCCGGCCTGCGGGCCGGTGCCGGCTGCATGGCTTGATTTGGCGATAGGGCGGCCGCATAAATATGTGAAAGCGAGGGACACAAATGGCGCCTGGTCGAAAGCCGAGTATGGATCAGCCGACCGGCCCGGAAGCCGGCGAGCGCGCCCACGCGGAAATGATCGCGAAGGCTGGGGCTCTCGTGCCGCGTCTGCGCGAGCGGGCGGCGAGGACGGAGGAGCTGCGGCATCTCCCGCCGGAAACCGAAAGGGATCTCCACGATGCCGGCCTGTTCCGAATGCTGCAACCGGCACGGATTGGCGGCGCGGAGCTTGACTATGTCGCCCTCGTCGACTGCGCCGAGCTGCTTGGGGAAGCGGATGCGTCGGTCGCCTGGAATCTCGCCAATCTGGCGAGCCATCACTGGATGCTCGGCATGTTCGAGCAGAAGGCGCAGGATCTGGTCTGGGGCCGTGATCCGCACGTGCTGATCGCATCCTCGTTCATTTTTCCCGCCGGACGCGCTACCCGGGTGGAGGGCGGATACCAGCTGCGTGGCAGCTGGCCGTTCTCCTCCGGCGTTGCCTCGTGTGAATGGAATATGCTGGCAAGCGTTGTGTACTCCGAAGACGAGGCGGACGGCATCGAGTATCGAATCTTTCTGCTGCCCAAGGGCGACTACAACGTGCTGGACACCTGGAATGTTGCGGGATTGCGCGGGACGGGGTCTTGCGACGTAGAGGTCAGGGACGCCTTCGTGGCCGACTATATGACGGTCGCTGTCGGCGATCTCGCCGGCGGCCCGACGCCGGGAAGCAGGGTTAATCCGAATCCGCTGTATGCGCTGCCTGTGTTCTCGTTGTTCCCATACGTCCTCTCGGGCGTTGCGCTGGGGAATGCGCAGGCATGCCTCGATGATTACATCGAGGTCGCACGTCATCGTATTTCGACTTACAACCGCGCCAAGCTGAGCGATTTTCAGAGCACCCAGATCAAGATCGCGGACGCCTCGGCGAAGATCGACGCCGCACGCCTGATCATGCGGTCGGCATGCCTCGATGCCATGGAGGACGCGCGGCGCGGTCGCATTCCTGATATGGCGACCAAGACCCGATATCGGCGCGATGGCTCCTTTTCTGTGAACTTGTGCACGGACTCGGTCTCGATGCTGTTTGCCGCGAGCGGGGCGCGCGGCCTGTTCACGAGCGGCGTGTTGCAGCGCCAGTTCCGCGATGCGCACGCGATCAACTCGCATCTCGCCTTCAACTTCGATGCGGCCGGAACCAATTATGGACGTGTGGCGCTGGGCCTGCCGTCCGAGAATCTCACGCTGTGAGGCCGGCCGATGAATGATCAGCCGCAGCAGCCCCGCGTTCCCGATCCCGCCAACGAGTTCGCGAGCGACAGCTCGTCGATCGATCCTCGCGACTTTCGCAATGCGCTCGGGACCTTTGCAACGGGCGTAACGATCATCACCGCCGCGGCGCCTGACGGCAAGCCCTACGGCTTGACCTGCAATTCGTTCGCCTCCGTCTCGCTGAATCCTCCGCTGGTGCTGTGGAGTCTCGTCGTCTATTCCTCGAGCCTGACCATCTTCCAGAACGCCAGCCATTTCACGGTCAACGTGCTTGGCGCTTCACAGCAGGCTCTTGCGAGCAAATTCGCCAAGTCCTCGGACGACAAGTTCACCGGCGTGGACTGGACGCCGGGCCTCGGCGGGGCGCCGGTGCTTGCCGAAGGTGTCGCCAACTTTCAATGCCGGTCCGTGAATCGCTATTATGGCGGTGACCACGTGATCTTTCTCGGCGCGGTCGAGGCCTATACGTACAATGCGACCGAGCCGCTGCTCTTCGCGCGGGGGGCATTTGGCCGGTTTCTCGCCGACGACGAGCGGAAGAAGTCACCCTAGTCGGCTTCGGGTCGCGCTCGACGGCTCAACGCTTTGCTGCTGATAGCTTGTAAATCTCCAGCGCGTCCGCTTCCGCGCCGTGCGCGGCCTTGGCCAGCCGAAAAAGTTGCCCCGCAAGCGAAGCCATCGGCACCGGCGTCGACGTTGCCTGTGCGACGTCGGCAACCGTATCGAGATCCTTGAGCATCGTGGCAATGTGCCCAAGCGGCGGTGAGTGAATGCCTTGCAACATCCTTGGCACGAACAGCTGAAGCGGAATGGAGTCAGCGAAGCCGCCAGCAAGCGCTTCGGGCAGGCGATTGGCATCAATCCCGGCGTTGACGGCGAGGCGCGAGGCTTCTGCCAGCACGGCCATCGCGCATCCGACGATCACCTGATTGCAGAGCTTCGTGGTCTGGCCGGCGCCGCTCGGGCCCATGTGGGTGAGCCTGCGCGCCATGGCCAGCACGTAGGGCCGGACTCGCTCGATATCGTCTGCTTCTCCGCCGGCCATAATCGCAAGCGAGCCTTCCTCGGCGCCCTTCGTCCCGCCGGAAACCGGCGCATCGATCCAGCCCGCACCATTGGCGTCCTTCAGTCGCTTCGCCAGCTGCCGCGCGGCGTCCGGATGGATCGACGAGAAATCGACGACAAGCTTGCCTGCGCCGGGCGACGCTGCCAGCCCTTCCGGCCCGAAGATCACCTCCTCGACGGCCGTTGCATCCGTCACGCACATGAAGGCGATATCCGAGTTTACCAGGAGATCGCGAGGCGTGGCTGCGCGCCTGGCACCGGCTTCGACGAGCGGAGCCACCTTGCCCTCCGAGCGGTTCCAGACCGTCACATGATAGCCGGCCTTGAGCAAGCGCCGGGCCATCGGCGTTCCCATCAACCCGAGGCCGAGATAGCCAAGCCTCGCGGCGCCGGGCGAGTTTGTCCTGCTCGCATCAGCCATAGGTTGCCTCCTTCTGTCGCAGCGCGCGACGCCGGCCTATCATACATTGCGCGTCGGACGGCAGAACCGCCCGGTTCGCATGGCTTGCCTGAATGTTTGAACCATGAAACATTTGCGCCGGTCGGGTTGAGTGGCGCCCATCGGCGCCGGAGCAGCGGAGTGGGCACGATGCGAACCGTTTCGAAGTGGATCCTGGCTTTGGGGGCGGCGGCCGCCGCGAGCGCGGGGGTTAGCCCGTCATGGGCGCAACAGACGATCCGCGTCGGCTGGACCATCCCAGCCGAGGAATCCAAGTACTGGATGATGCGCCGCCCGGCTGAATTTCCCAATATCGGCAAGGCCTACAACATCGAATGGACCCAATTCCAGGGTACCGCGCCGATGACGCAGGCCTTGGCAGCCGGCGCGCTGGACTGCGCGACGCAGGCACCGCTGTCGCTTGCCAACGGCGTGGTCGGCGGCAATCTCAAAGCCTACATCGTGGCCCAGCACGTGTTCGAAAAGCCCGGCGGTTTCTCGGTCTACTGGGCTGTCAAGGATGACTCGCCCATCAAGACCATCGCCGATCTCAAGGGCAAGACGGTCGGCATTTCCGTGATCGGCGGCGGGACCCAAGGTCCGTTCAATCTGCTCCTGAAGCAGAATGGCGTCGATCCAGCCAAGGATATCAAGCTGGTCGAGGTCGGTTTCGCGGTCTCCGAGGACGCGCTGCGCCAGGGCCGCGTCGATGCGGTCAACATGAACCAGCCGTTTGCCGCGCGCGCGGAGGCAAAGGGCGGCACGAGGAAGCTCTTCGCTCTGTCGGAGGCCATGCCGAACATCGTGCATATTCTGGAAGCCTGCCGCGCCGATTTCGTCGACAAGAACCCTGAATTGGTCAAGACGTATGTTCGCGACATCACCTCGGGCATGAAGAAGGCGCTGGCGAACCGCGAGGAGACTCTCAAGGTCGTCAACGAAGTGCTGAAGGCGCCTATTCCGGTGCTCGAGACCTACCTGCTCAAGGACAACGACTTCGGTCGGGATCCAGGCGCGGCGCCGAACTTCCCCGCGATCCAGAAGATGCTGGATATCTACGCCGAGACCGGGATGCTGCCGAAACTGGATGTCACGCAGCTCAAGCATCCGACGATCGTCGCTCCGCTGGAGTAGGCGAGCCAACGATCCGGACAGGGATCAAGCCGCGTCCCGGATCCGGGATGGCGCACAATGAAGATGCACGCATGAAGAAGCTGCGATCACGAGTGACGACAGACGGCCTCGACCGGGCCCCGCATCGTGCATTCATGCGCGCCATGGGGCTCGACGACGCTGCGATCGCGAAACCGATGGTGGGCGTCGTCAGCATGAAGGGCGAGCAGACGCCCTGCAACATGACCCACGACTTCCAGGTGGCTGCGGCCAAAACCGGCATCGAGGAATCCGGCGGCACGCCGCGCGAATTCTCGACCGTGTCGGTTTCTGACGGCATCAGCATGAACCACGAGGGCATGAAGTTCTCGCTGTTTTCGCGTGAGCTGATCGCCGACTCGATCGAAGCTGTGGTCCATGGTCTGGCCTACGACGCACTGATCGGATACGGCGGATGCGATAAGACGCTTCCGGGCGTGATGATGGGCATGGTTCGCTGCAACGTGCCGTCCATCTTCATCTATGGCGGCAGCTCGCTGCCGGGCCGCGTCGACGGGCGCACGCTGACGGTGCTCGATTCCTATGAGGCTGTCGGCAGCTTCATGACCGGCGAGATCGACGGCGCCACGCTCGAGCGGATCGAGCGTGCCTGCCTGCCGACGATCGGCGCGTGCGCCGGCCAGTTCACCGCGAACACGATGGGCATGGTCTCGGAGGCGATGGGGCTGACCATCCCGAACGTCTCCATGGTCCCCGGCGTCTATGCCGAACGCGCGCAGATCTCGCGCCGGGCCGGACGCCTGGTCATGCAGATGCTGGAACGCGGCGGGCCGCTGCCGCGCGACATCGTGACGCGGAAATCCCTGGAGAACGGTGCGGCGATCGTTGCGGCGACGGGAGGCTCGACCAACGCCGCGCTGCATCTGCCGGCGATTGCAAACGAGGCCGGCATTGCATTCACGATCGATGACGTAGGCGAGGTCTTTGCAAGGACGCCGCTGATCGGAAACCTGCGGCCGGGCGGCAAATACACGGCAAAGGATGTCTATGATATTGGCGGCGCCGCCGTGGTGATCCGCGAGTTGATTCAAAACGGTCACATCGATGGCAGCTGTATCACCATCACCGGCCGCACGCTTGCTGAAGAATACGGCACGGCGAACGCACCGGACGGAGAGGTGATCTACGCGGCTCGTGCGCCGATCATGCCTGACGGCGGCGTGGCAGTGCTGAAGGGAAATCTCTGTCCCGATGGCGCGGTGATCAAGGTTGCCGGCCTGAAGAGCCAGTTCTTCGAAGGCGTGGCGCGCGTGTTCGAGGATGAAGAAGCCTGCGTCAAGGCGGTTCGGGATCGCACTTATGCGGCCGGCGAGGTTCTGGTCATCCGCAATGAGGGGCCGGTCGGCGGACCCGGAATGCGCGAGATGCTCGGCGTCACCGCGCTGATCTATGGGCAGGGCATGGGCGAAAAGGTGGCGCTGATCACCGATGGCCGGTTCTCCGGCGCCACCCGCGGCATGTGCATCGGCTACGTGGCCCCGGAAGCATTTGTCGGCGGTCCGCTGGCGCTCGTTCGCGACGGTGACAGGATCCGGATCGATGCCGCAAACCGGCGGATGGATGTCCTGCTCGATGAGCAGGAATTCGCCGCGCGGCGACGCGATTGGAAGCAGCGTGCGCCGCGCCATCGTGCAGGGGCACTTGCGAAATATGCGCGGCTGGTTGGGCAGGCGCCGGGCGGAGCCGTGACGCATCAAGGCCCCGCAGAATGGCCGTGGTTCGAATGACGTATCGCACGGGTGCGAAAACCGCAGCCTGTCTGGCAGGCTTCTTGCTAAGTCCGTGCCTTACGGTGAAGCGAGCGACGGGATGACGGTGGTGCCTGCGAGACCGAGCGAACGGGTGAGACCGGTGACATCAAAAGAACCGGCTTCGGCAATCATCGAGATCGATCGCGTCTCGCAGGTCTTTCAGACCTCGGCGCGCAGGGATCATGTGGCGCTTTCGGACATCTCGCTGACGATCGATGAGAGAGCCTTCGTCTCCATCCTTGGTCCGTCCGGCTGCGGCAAGTCGACACTGCTTTATATCGTCGGTGGCTTTGTCACCCCCACCAGCGGTGCGGCGAAGATGAAGGGGCAGGCGATCACAGGCCCCGGTCCAGACCGCGGGCCGGTGTTCCAGGAATTCGCGCTATTTCCCTGGAAGACCGTGCTCGGCAACGTGATGTATGGTCCCCGCCAACAGGGTGTGCGCGCTACCGAGGCGGAAGCGCAGAGCCTGGCCTTGATCGAGATGGTCGGCCTCAAGGGTTACGAGAATTTCTATCCGAAGGAGCTATCGGGTGGGATGAAGCAACGCGTGGCGCTGGCCCGGACGCTCGCTTACCATCCTGAAGTCCTGTTGATGGACGAACCGTTCGGCGCGCTCGATGCCCATACGCGGACCCGCTTGCAGAACGACCTTCTCAATATCTGGGAGCGCGATCGCAAGACAGTGCTGTTCGTCACCCATTCGGTTGACGAAGCCGTCTTTCTCTCTGACAAGGTCGTCATGATGTCGAAATCGCCCGGCCGCATCCGCGAGGTGATCGACATCGATCTGCCGCGGCCGCGCCGTCGCAGCGAGCTGTTGCTCGACCCGCGTTATCAGAAATATGTCGTCGATATCGAGCGCATGTTCGATGAAAGCGACGAAGCCGGGATTGCGTCATGATATCGCCGGCTGCCCTGCTCAGACGAGCAGCTCCGGTGCTGGCCTGTATCGGGTTGCTCGTGGTGTGGCAGGTTGCGTCGCTCGTGCTCAAGAACGACAGCTTCCCGACCGCGGTCGAGGCGATCCGGGCGATTCCGGATATTCTCGGCGACAAGGAAGCCCTCCTCAACATCCTGGCTTCGCTTCGCCGCATGGCGCTCGGGTTCTGTGTGGCGGTGCTGATTGCGATTCCGCTGGGCCTGTTGATGGGACGCAGCCGGAGCGTCGCGGCATTTTTCAATCCACTCCTGATGGTGATTTACCCGCTGCCGAAGGCCGCCTTGATGCCGATCATCATGCTGTGGCTGGGCGTTGGCGACATCACGAAGACGCTGGTGATCTTCCTCGGTGTCAGCCTTCCCGTGATCTATCACAGCTTCGAGGGTGCCAAGGCTGTCGAAGAGAAGATGCTGTGGTCAGGTGCCGCGATGGGACTTTCGCCCGCACAGCGCCTGGTGCGGATCGTACTGCCCGCGGCGCTGCCGGAAATCCTGACTGGATGCCGCACGGGTCTGGTGCTGGCGCTGATCACGATGATCACCAGCGAGATGATCGCGCGCCAGTCCGGCGCCGGCAACATCCTGTTCAATGCGCTCGACATGGGCCAGTATGACACCGTCTTTGCGATGATCATCATCGTGGGCGCCATGGGAATTTTCTTTGACGCGATTTTTGAGAGGGTTCGCGCCAGGCTCGTGCGTTGGTCCGAGCCTCAGTTCGACCTGCCGCTGAGCTTTTCATGATGTCGCGCCTTCTTTCCGCAAGCGTCCTTCTTGGCATTGCCCCGATTGCGCTGATCATTGCCCTATGGCAGGGGCTGGTGTCATTCGGCTTTGCGCCCGCGGTCTTGCTGCCGCCCCCGGGCTTCGTTTTCGGCCGGCTGCTCCAGCAACTCGCGACGTGGACGTTCCAGCAGGAAATCGCGGCGACCTTGATCCGGCTGTTTGCCGGGTTCGCCATTGCGGTCGTGCTCGGCGTCAGCATCGGCATTGCTGCCGCCGCAAGTCCTGCGATCAATGCCGTGGTTCGGCCAATCGTCCGCGTCCTGGCCCCGCTGCCCAAGGTTGCGCTCTATCCGGCGCTCCTGCTCTTGCTCGGGTTTGGCCACGGATCGAAGGTCACCTTGGTGGCAGCGGACGCACTCTTTCCCATTCTGCTCTCGACCTATTACGGTGCGTCGACCGTCGAGCAGAAACTGATCTGGTCGGCCATGGCGGCGGGCACGCCGCGTACCCAAATTCTGTTCAGGGTGGTGCTGCCGGCGGCGATGCCGTCGATCCTGACCGGATGCCGGATCGGGCTTGTTATTTCCTGCATCGTGGTGTTTCTGGCCGAGATGATCACGTCGACGGACGGATTGGGGCACGCGCTCGTGACCGCGGCGCGGACTTTTCAGGCCGTCGACATGTTCGTGCCGCTGATCACGATCTCCCTGCTGGGTTTGATCCTGAACGCCCTGCTGGGCGCCCTGCGGTCGTACCTCTTGCGCGGCTTTCCAGAAGCGTGATCTGAGCGAGAATAACAAGATCGGGAGTGACCCATGCTGGCTGACCGCATCGAGGCAAAATGGATCGACGCATTTTGCGAGATTTTCGAGCGATGTGCCGTCAAGCCTGGTGATACCGCGGCAATTCTCTCGGAGACCCAGTCACGCGCGTTGAATGTGCATCTGGCGGAGCTTGCGCTGCTGCGCATGGGCGCGCGGCCGTTTCACGTGGTGATGCCGACACCGCGCAACCGCCATATCGTCCCGGTTCGCTCCACCGGCGCGAGTGAGGCGATCCAGAAGCTTGGCCCGGTGATCAGCGCGTTGCAGCAGGCGGGATTTGTGGTGGATTGCACCATCGAAGGGCTGATGCACGCGGTGGAGACGCCGGAGATCCTCAAGGCCGGCGCGCGGATCCTGGTGATCTCCAACGAGCATCCCGAGGCGCTGGAGCGGATGGTGCCGGATTCTGCGCTCGAAAAGCGCGTTCGCGCGGCGGCGAAGATGCTGCGGGGAACCAAGCGGATGCGCGTGACCTCGAAGGCCGGCACGGCGCTCGACGTCGACATGGTCGGTGCGTCCACGGTCGGTGTGTGGGGCTGGACCGACAAGCCCGGCACGCTGGCGCATTGGCCGGGCGGCATCGTCGTCAGCTTCCCCAAGAGCGGGACCATCAACGGCACGCTCGTGATGGCGCCAGGCGACATCAATCTCACCTTCAAGCGTTACCTGACGTCGGCTGTGAAGATGACGCTGAAGGACGACTATGTCGTCGCGCTGGAGGGCGAGGGCACGGATGCCGCGATGATGCGCGCATATCTGGCGGCCTGGGGTGACCGCGAGGCCTATGCGGTCTCGCATGTCGGCTTCGGGATGAATCCGGGTGCGCGTTATGAGGCGCTCTCGATGTACGACCAACGCGACACCAATGGCACGGAGATCCGGGCCGTCTCAGGCAACTTCCTGTTCTCGACCGGCGCGAACGAATTCGCCGGCCGCTACACGGCGGGGCATTTCGACCTGCCGATGATGGGAACGACGATCGAGCTCGATGGGGTTGCCGTGGTCCGGGAAGGCGTGCTCCAGGACGTCTTCGGCTAGTCGGGATCGAGCACTGGCGGACGCGCCAGATCGAAGTGGCGGAGCAAATCGACCATGGCCTGGAGCCGCTTCGCGCGATAGGCGTCGACGTCCATCCCCGAATAATCGAGAAAGCCAGAGCCCGTCCGCAGGCCGATGCGGCCCTCATGCATGTTGCGGGAAACGACGTCCGGCGCCCGATAGCGGTCGCTGCCGAGCGCGCCCTCGAGATACCGGCTTGCGTAGTAGAGGATGTCGCCACCGCCCCAGTCGATGAATTCGAGCAGGCCGAGCACGGCATAGCGGAAGCCAAAGCCGTAGCGGATCGCCTTGTCGATCTCTTCCGCGCTGGCGACGCCTTCCTCGACCATGCGGGCGGCCTCGTTCATCGCCAGCGCCTGGATGCGCGGGACGATGAAGCCGGGCGTCGCAGCACAGACCACCGGCACCTTGCCGATGCCTTCGAGCAGGCTCTTGACCTCGTCGATGATGGCTGGGTCGGTGGCTTTGCCAGGCGAAACCTCCACCAGTGGGATCAAATAGGCCGGATTGAGCCAGTGCACGTTGAGAAAGCGGCGGGGATTTACGATCGCGCCAGACAGGTCGTCGACGAGGATGGTGGACGTCGTCGATGCGATGACCGTATCCGGACCGACCTGCTCCGAAGCCGCCCCGAGCACCTCGCGCTTGAGCTCGACGACCTCGGGAACCCCTTCGAAAACCATTCCGGCGTCGGATAGCGCTGCCCCGCTCCGGCTGGCGGGCACCGCCGAGACCCGCGCGATCAGCGGATCAACATCCGCTTCGGTCAGCAGTCCCAGCTTCGACAGGCTGGCAAAGGTCTTCCGGATTTCACCAAGCGCGTCCGCCTCCAGCTTGGCGAACTCTTCCGCGGAGCGCGCCTTGACGTCGATCATCGTGACCCTGTGCCCCGCGTAGGCGAACGCGACGGCAATGCCGCGGCCCATGCGGCCAGCGCCGAGACAGGCGATATTGGCGCGATTGGTCATCGATCAGAATCCATTGCGAAGCAGCGTCTGCAATTCAGCCTTGCTGAGATTGTCGAGCCTCAATGTCTTGAGCGTTCGGCCGCCCTGCGAAAAATCCTCGCCGCAGACCGCGCCGCCGATCGATAGAAACGCTTTGGCCAACGGAGTGGCCACGCCAGCCAGGCCGGCGACGGAGACCAGCAGCGACAGCCCGAGCCGCAAATCCTCGCGCATGTAGCGATGCTCGGTCAGCACGATCCGTTCGCGCCAGTCGCCGGAATCGGTCAGGCGGTCGTGCGAGCCGCGGCCATACATCCAGATCTCGCCTTCCCTCGCGTAGTGATGCGCCAGCGGGAAATGCGGCGCGCCATAGCCGAGCGCTTCGCGCACGGCAATCCGCTCCGCGTCGAGTGCGTCCGTGACCCGCCGGATCGCGGCTTGCGTGCCTTCCTTGTGGATATCCCATTTCTCGAAGTGCTCGATCGGGCCAGCGTTCATCACGATCAGCGGCGGATGGATGATCGGACCGGCATTCATCAATGCCCCGGACAATGCGTCTCCGCACGGTTCGACCGCCTCGGGGAAAGCCCGTCCGATCACATCAAGGGCGTGCGGCGCCTGGTCGAGCGGGAACACGCCGACCGGCAGCCGTTTGGCGCGGATGGTGATGGCGACTTCGAACGGTCCGTGCTTGCGCGTCAGCCATGGCAGCGTGCCGGTTTCGGCAAAGCTCGCCTTGGCGTGGTTGCCGGCGTCCCTCGCGGCCTGGGCGAAGACCATCGAGCCGAATGTCGCTGGCGGCAAGAATACGACCTGGCCGTCGCGCAGATGCGGGGCGAGCAGGCGAGCAATATCTGCTTGCGCGAACGCAGGAGCGGGGCACAGAATCAGCTCCGCGCCGTCGACGGCCTCGGCGATATCGGTTGTGACCAGCGCGAGCGTCACGTCGTGGCGGCCGTTGTGATCCTTCACCAGCATGCGCGAGCCGGCGGCGCGGTGCGCCGCGACTTGATCGGCATCGCGGCGCCAAAGCCGCACCTCGTGTCCCGATAACGCAAAATCGCCCGCGGCCGCAAACGAGCCGTTTCCCCCTCCCAGAACTGCAACCCTCAAGATGCTTCTCCTTGCGCGCGAGACTGCGCATCGAGCTGCTTCAGCAGGAAATGCTGGACCTTGCCCAGCGCCGTGCGCGGCAGGTCGGTGACGAAGACAATGTCGCGCGGAACTTTGTACCGTGCGAGTTGCGCCTGGATATGCGCTCTGAGTTCATCCGCTTCGAGCCGGGAGCCGGATCTGCGGATCACATACGCGATGGGGACCTCGTCCCAGCGCGGGTCAGGCCTGCCGATCACGGCGCATTCGCTGACATCGGGATGTTCGAGCAGGACGCGCTCGACCTCGGCCGGGTACACGTTCTCTCCGCCTGAAATGATCATGTTCTTCTTGCGGTCGCGGACCCAGAAATAGCCATCGGCGTCGCACAGGCCGATATCGCCGGTGCGGTACCAGCCGTCGTGCAACGCCTCGCGCGTTGCGGCTTCGTTGCCCCAATATTCGAAGAACACGTTGGGGCCGCGCACCGCGATCTCGCCCGGCGCGCCCGCCGGGACCTCACTGCCGGAATGATCGACCACCTTGGCTTCGCAGCACAGGCCGGCGAGGCCGGTCGATCCCGTACGCGACAGATCGCCGCCGAGCCGCGTGTAGATGGCGATGGGGCAGGTCTCGGTCGAGCCGTAGACCTGGAGCACGGGAACGTCACGGGCGACGAAACGCTCGATCAGCTGCGGAGGCACGATGGTCGAGCCGGTGGCGACGGCCTTGAGTGACGAAAGATCAGCGCTCGTCCAGGCGGGATGCTCGCTCACGGCCTGGATGATCGCGGGCACCATCACCGTGAGGGTCGGTCGTTCCCGTTCGATGGCCGCAAGCGCGGTATCCGGCGCAAAGCGTGCGTGAACCGTGACGGTCGCGCCGAGCTGCAGGGCCGGTGTGGTCTGGATGTTGAGGCCGCCGACGTGGAAGAATGGCAGCACGGTCAGCACGTGATCGTCGGACGTCATGTTATGCATGTGCTGGCTCATGACGCCGTTCCAGAACAGCGCCTCCTGGCGCAGCACCGCGCCTTTTGGCCGTCCGGTCGTTCCTGACGTGTAGACGATCAGGAGCGGGGAAGAGAGGTCGGTGTGCGGGTTTCGGCTGGTGCCGTCACTGCGGGCCAGCAGGCTTTCGAAGGTTGTGCCGCGAGGCGGCGCGAAGTCGAGGCCAACGACTGACGTCCCCGGCGCAAGCTCGGGGAGAACTCCCTCGAACGCCCGTTCCAGCACCAGCACTTTGGCGCCGGCGTCAGCGAGAATGAAGAGCTGCTCGGCGACGGCCAGTCGCCAATTCAGGGGCACCAGTATCGCGCCAAGTCGCGCGCAGGCATAAAGCAGAACCAGATAGTCGGGCCGGTTCAGGCTCAGGATCGCGACGCGATCACCGCGGCCGACGCCGAGCTCCTGCTTCAAGGCCGTTGCGGTCCGTTCGATGCGCGCGGCGAACGCGGCATAGCTCAGCCGTTCGCCCTCGAAGGCGATGGCGGTCTTGCCTGGCGCGAACGCCGCGTTGCGATCGATCAGACTACAGAGGTCCACTGTCAGTCGTCCGTCTCGCCGGCCTCGTACAGCGCCTCGCGTCCGATGCGATCGAGGCAGAGTTCGGCCGTCCAGGGCAGCATCAGCGAGCCGCAGCGGCTGTCGCGATAGATCCGCTCCAGCGGCAGCGAGCGAAGCATCGCCTGGCCGCCGCAGGTGCGGATCGCGAGCGCCGCCAGCTCATTGGCGCCCTCCATCACCGAATATTGCGCGGCATAGGCCCGCAGCACCTGCTCCTTGCTGGGATTGGCGCAGGCTTCGGTGACGGCCTGAAACCAGATCCCCTTGATCTGCTCCAGCTTGATCTGCATCTGCGCGACCGCGATCTGCTTGGTCGGGTACATCCGGCGCTTCACCGGCGGCATGCCCGGGACTTCGCCGCGCAGATAACGCACGGTGAAGTCGTAGGCGGCTTGTGCCAGGCCCATATAGGTCGGCGACAAGGTCAGGAACATGTGCGGCCAGCGCATCGCGGCCTGGAAATAGACGCCGCGCGGCATCAGCGCAGACTCCTCCGGGACGAACACGTCCTTGAACAGCAGCGTCCGCGACACCGTTCCACGCATACCGAGCGGATCCCAATCGCCGACGACCGAGACGCCTTCCGATTTGGCCGAGATGGCGAGGTATAGCGTGTTGCGGCGAGACGCTTTCTCGCCTTCCTCGATCTCCGTGCAGAGCACGCCGTAATAGTCGGCATGGCCGGAGAGCGACGCAAAAATCTTCTTGCCGTTGACGATCCAGCCGCCCGCGACCGGCCTTGCTTCCGTGCCGAAGGCGACGCCGCCCGCGGCCGCCGCGCCACCCTCGGAGAACGGCTGCGAATAGATGGCACCGTCCTCGACGATCCGCCTGTAGTGGATTGCGCGCCTCCGTTCGTGCTCGGCGCGGGTCACCGCGTCCATGTCGAGGTCGTCGGCGAGGGGGCCCGACCACAGAGTCGAGCAGACATGCATGTTCCAGGTCAGCGCGGTCGCGCCGCAATAGCGGCCGATCTCGGCGGCTGCCAGGGCATAGGTCTGGTAGTTCGCACCGAGCCCGCCGTGCTTCTTGGGAACGGCAATGCCGAGCAGGCCGACGCGATGCAGGTCGCGATAATTTTCAGTCGGGAAGATTGCCTCGCGATCGTAGGTGGCAGCGCGATCGGCAAACACGGTCTGCCCGATCTCCCTTGCGCGGGTGATGATGCCGGCCTGCTCGTCGCTCAGGCGGAACGCGACGGGATCGAAGACCGGTGCATCCAGCGCGACCTTGCCGGTTGCGCCAATGGTCTTGCTGACTTGCATGGTCATGGCGCAGTCACCTTACGATTTGGTCGTAACGGAATTCAGGAAGGGGCCGATCGCTTCGTCGAACGCTTCAGGACGCTCGAGGTTGGCGAGATGGCCGACGCCGGGAAGCTCGACGTATTCGGCCCCCGGGATGTAGGTCGCGGTCTTCGCCATCATCGGCGCCGGCGCGTTGTTGTCCTTGGAACCGGATAGCAGCAGCGTGGGGACCGAGATATCCTTGAGCGTGCTGCGCTGATCGAAGCCGATGAGAGCGAGCATCATGGCGCGATAGCTTGCCTCGGGTACGCTGCCCATGCATTCGCGCGCGAGCTCCATTCCCGCAGGATCCGGATCGTCGCCGACCAGCTCTTTCACCAGCGAGGGCGCCAGCGACTGCATCGTCTCGCCGCGATCGAGTGGCCCGAGCCGCGCCGCGATGAACGATTTCTGCCAGTCGCCGTCGGCCTTGCCGAAGGCCGGGCTGGTCTGCGCCAGCACGACTGCGCGTGCCAGTTTGGGGGACTGCACCAGCCATTTCTGAACGATCATGCCGCCGATCGAGTGACCGACCAGGATGGGTCTGGTTGCACCGAGCTGCGCGATGAATTGCTGTAGCGCGTCCGCCAGGGCAGCGATGCTGACGCTCGCGAGCGGTGCCGAGCCGCCGTAGCCCGGCATGTCCCACGCGATGGCGCGGAAGCGGCCGCCGAACGTAGCAAGCTGCCGTCGCCAGGCTCGCGCCGCGCCGCCGATGCCATGCAGGAAGATCAGAGGGATCGCGTTCGGATCGCCCGCGGCTTCATAGGCGAAGCGTCCGTCCTCTGTTATCATCGGCCCAGGCTGCGGCACGCGACATCCTTTTGCTTGGCCCTTCGATGCTAGCAGGCCTTTCGGGGATGGGAAGCGATAATTTTACACTTAAAGCAATTTCAGGGCCGCATTCGTTGCAAAAATTTGAAGGTTAAAATATATCGGTGCAACGATTACAGATCCGAGGGAGCCAGCGCATGTCCGGATTGCCGCACTCGCCGCACGCGCTGGTGACCGGCGGAGGTCGCGGCATCGGCCGCGCAATCGCGGCGGCTCTCGTCGGCGCCGGCGCCACCGTGACGATCATCGGCCGGAATGCTGCGGTCCTCGACGAGGCAGTCAATGCAGGCGCCGCGCATTTTGCCGCGGCCGCCGACGTCGCGAACGAAACCGCCCTGAAAGCCGCCATTGCCGAGGCCCATGCGCGAAAGCCGATCGATATCCTGATCGCCAATGCGGGCAGCGCCGAATCCGCGCCATTCGCGAAATCGGACAGTGCCCTGTTCGCGCGCATGATGGACATCAATTTCATGGGCGTGGTTCATTCCATCCACGGCGTGCTGCCGGGCATGAAGGACCGCCCCTATGGCCGCATCGTCGTGATTGCGTCGACCGCGGGCCTCAAGGGCTATGCCTATGTCAGCGCATACACTGCGGCCAAGCACGCTGCGATCGGTCTGGTTCGTTCGCTCGCCCTGGAGCTCGCCGGCAGTCATGTGACCGTGAATGCGGTGTGCCCGGGTTTCACTGATACTGATCTGGTGGCCGGCAGCATCGACAACATCATGAAGAAAACGGGACGAAGCCGCGAGCAGGCCATCGCCGAGCTTGCCAAACACAATCCGCAAGGGCGCCTGATCGCGCCTGAAGAGGTGGCGGACGCCGTGCTTTGGCTGTGCGGCCAGGGCGCCAGTGCGATCACCGGACAGGCGATCGCAGTCGCAGGCGGCGAAATCTAGCGCGCGGAACAGACATACCAAGGAGATCGCATGAGCAGACCAGCCAATCCCGTCACCCTGCCGCTCGCGGATTACTCGCCGCAGCATTTCCTGCTAGTCGTGGTCGACGGCGTTGCGACGGTCACGCTCAACCGGCCCGAACGGAAGAATCCGTTGACGTTCGAAAGCTACCGGGAGCTGACAGACTTCTTCCGCGCCTGCGCCTTCGACGACGCGGTCAAGTCCATTGTCGTCACCGGCGCCGGCGGTAATTTCTCCTCGGGCGGCGACGTGTTCGAGATCATCGGTCCGCTGGTGAAGATGGATACCAAGGGGCTGACCGCCTTCACGCGCATGACCGGCGACCTCGTCAAGGCGATGCGGGCTTGCCCGCAGCCGATCGTCGCGGCCGTCGAGGGCATCTGTGCCGGCGCGGGGGCGATCGTCGCCATGGCCTCGGACATGCGGCTCGCGGCAAGCGGGGCCAAGGTGGCCTTTCTCTTCAACAAGGTGGGCCTGGCTGGATGCGACATGGGCGCCTGCGCGATCCTGCCGCGGATCATCGGACAGTCCCGTGCCTCCGAGCTGCTCTACACCGGCCGCTTCATGACCGCGGAGGAGGGCGAGCGCTGGGGCTTCTTCAGCCGCATCGTCACACCTGAGCAGGTGCTGCCCCAGGCGCAGGTCTTGGCGAAGCAGATCGCGGAAGGGCCGACCTTTGCCAACACCATGACCAAGCGGATGCTGGCGATGGAATGGGCCATGTCGGTGGAGGAGGCGATCGAGGCGGAGGCCGTTGCCCAGGCGCTGTGCATGACCACGGCCGATTTCGAGCGCGCCTTCGAGGCGTTCGCTAACAAGGTCAAGCCGGTCTTCAGGGGCGACTAGGCCGGCCTCCATGCCTGAAGCCAGGCGCCAGCAACGGGGGCTTGCGCGAAATTATTTTAGGCTTAAAATAGTTTCATGGCCGGGTGAATTGGCGAGGCTCCCATGAAAGTCGCGATTATCGGTGGCGGACCTGCGGGTCTCTATGCTGCGATCCTGCTCAAGAAGCAGCGCCCGGGCGCCGAGATCGCGGTGTACGAGCGCAACCGGGCCGACGACACGTTCGGCTTCGGTGTGGTGTTCTCGGATGCCACGCTGGACAATTTCGAAAAGCACGATCTGCCGAGCTATCGCCGCATCACCCAGGAGTTCGCGTACTGGGACGATATCGCCGTGCATTTCCGCGGCACCGTGCACCGGGTCGGCGGCAACGGCTTCTGCGGCTGCTCCCGACGCAAGCTGCTTTTGATCCTGCAGGAGCGGGCGCGCGAGCTCGGGGTCGTCCTGCACTTCGAGGTGGACATCGAGGACGAAGCTCGCTTCGCCGATGCCGACCTGGTGCTGATCGCCGACGGCATCAACAGCCGCTTCCGCGAGAAATATGTCGATCATTTCGAGCCGGAAGTCGATCTGCGTACCAACAAGTTCGCCTGGATGGGCTCGACCAGGCCGCTCGATGCCTTCACATTCATCTTCCAGGAGACCGAGTGGGGCCCGTTCATCGCCCACGCCTATCAGTATGAGGCCGGACACTCGACCTGGATCTTCGAGACCGATCCTGAGACGTTCGAGCGGGCCGGCCTGACAGGATTGGACGAGACGCAGTCCGCCGCGCGGATGGCCGAGATCTTTGGCTGGTTCCTCGATGGGCATAAGCTGCTCACCAATCGCTCGATGTGGCGCAATTTTCCGATGATCCGCAGCAAGCGCTGGGTCAAGGACAACATGGTGCTGCTTGGCGATGCCAAGGCGAGCGCGCATTTCTCGATCGGCTCCGGCACCAAGCTCGCGATGGAAGATGCCATCGCCTTGGCCGAGGCGATGGAGAAAGCTCCGCACATCCAGGCCGCGCTTGACATTTACGAGCACGGCCGCCGCGAGGAGGTCGAGAAGACGCAGCACGCCGCTGACGTGTCGCTGGTCTGGTTCGAGCACGTCGACCGCTTCTGGGATTTCGACCCCGTGCAGTTTGCCTTCGGCGTGATGACGCGCTCCAAGGCGATCACCTACGACAATCTCAGGCTTCGCGCGCCCGATTTCGTGGCTGAGGTCGAGAAGTCGTTTGCCAGACGGGTTCGCGACAGCGGCTTTGACGTCGACACCAAAAAGCCGGCGGTGCCGTTGTTCCAGCCGTTCCGGCTGCGCGAGATGGAGATCGCCAATCGCGCCGTAATGTCGCCGATGTGCATGTACTCGGCGAAGGAGGGCGTGCCCACTGATTTCCACCTCGTCCACTACGGCTCGCGTGCGATCGGTGGCGCCGGCCTGATCTTCACGGAGATGACCTGCGTCAGCCGCGATGCCCGCATCACGCCCGGCTGCGCCGGATTGTGGAACGACGAGCAGGAAGCCGGCTGGCGGCGTATCGTGGATTTCGTCCACGCTAATTCGGCTGCAAAGATCTGCCTGCAACTCGGCCACGCCGGCCGCAAGGGCGCGACCAAGCTGATGTGGGACGGGATGGACCGTCCCCTGGAGGAGGGCGGCTGGGACGTGGTCTCGGCATCGCCGCTGCCCTATTTTCCCGATAGCCAGGTGCCGCGCGAACTCGACCGCGCCGGCATGAAGGCGGTGAGGGACACCTTCATTGCGGCGGCCGAGCGCGGCGAGCGATGCGGCTTCGACATGCTCGAGCTGCATTGCGCCCACGGCTATTTGCTCGCGAGCTTCATCTCGCCGCTGACGAACACACGCACGGACGAATATGGCGGCTCGCTGGAAAACCGCCTGCGTTTCCCGCTCGAGATCTTCGAGGCGCTCCGCGCGGTCTGGCCATCGCACAAGCCGATGTCGGTGCGCATCTCCGCGACGGACTGGGCCGATGGGGGCATCACCGGTGACGACGCCGTCGCCATCGCGCGCGCGTTCGCGGAGGCCGGCGTCGATCTCGTCGACGTCTCGACGGGGCAGACCGTGCGCGATGCGCAGCCGGTCTACGGCCGCATGTTCCAGACGCCGTTCTCGGATCAGGTCCGCAACGAGGCGCGGGTGGCGACGATGTGCGTCGGCAACATCACGACGGCGGACCAGGCCAATACGATCCTGGCTGCCGGCCGGGCGGACCTCGTCGCCCTTGGTCGGCCGCATCTGGTCGATCCGTTCTTCACCATGAAGGCGGCGGCCTGGTACGGGGCAGAGAACGCGTTCTGCCCGCCGCAATACCTGCCCGGAAAAGATCAGATTTTCCGCAACAGCGTCCGCGATCGGCAGGACCTCGAGGAGCTGCGAATTAAGGCTAAGCCCAAGACCCGGGCCGAGCTCAAGGCGGAGGCGACAAAGCCGCTTGCGGCGGAGTGACCGCCCGTGCGACGTTAACCCGTTGCCTGTGTTTCGAGTGGAGTAAGGGCGATGAAGGCGATTATCGTCGGGGGCGGTATCGGTGGTCTTACCACGGCATTGATGTTCCGCTCGCGCGGCCTGGACTGCGAGATTTTCGAGCAGGCCGACACCATCCGCGAGCTTGGGGTCGGCATCAACACGCTGCCGCATGCCATGCGCGAGCTCGCCGGTCTCGGCCTCCTTCAGAAGCTCGACGACGTCGCGATCCGCACCGACCAGCTCTATTATCTCAACCGCCATGGTCAGGAGGTGTGGCGCGAAGCCCGCGGGATCGATGCCGGCCACGACGTGCCGCAATTCTCGATCCACCGCGGCCGCCTTCAGGGCGTCATCCACCGCGCCGTCGAGGAGCGGCTTGGGGTTGATGCCATCCACACCGGCTGCCGGCTGGGAGCCTTCACCCAGGACGAGGGCGGTGTCACCGCTTACTTCTTCGATCGCGCCGGGGCACATGTCCACACCGCGCGCGGCGACATCCTGATCGGCGCCGACGGCATTCATTCCCGCGTTCGCGAGACGCTGTTCCCGAATGAAGGCCCGCCGTGCTGGAACGGCCTGATGCTGTGGCGCGGCGCGCGCGACTGGCCGCTGTTCCTGACCGGTAAATCGATGATCGTGGCTGGCGGCCTCAATGCCAAGGTGGTGATCTATCCGATCGCGGAAGGATCGAGCCCGGCGAGCCGCCTGACCAATTGGGCCGTGCTGGTGAAGGTCGGGGAGGGTAACGCCCCGCCGCCGCGCAAGGAGGACTGGTCACGACCGGGCCGCCGCGAGGAGCTGATGCCGCACGTCGCGCGCTTCTCGGTGCCTTACATCGACGTGAAGAGCCTGATCGCGGCGACGCCCGAATTCTACGAATATCCGACCTGCGACCGCGATCCCCTCCCTTACTGGTCATCAGGACGCGTCACGCTGCTGGGCGATGCCGCGCACCCCATGTATCCGGTCGGCTCCAATGGCGCCTCGCAGGCGATCCTCGATGCGCGCTGCCTTGCCGACGCGCTGGTGCGCGCGGAGCATCCGCGCCAGGCGCTGCTCGAATACGAGAAGAAGCGCCTGCCCATGACGGCCGAGATCGTTCGCTCCAACCGGCGCGGTGGCCCCGAGGGCGTCATCGACGCCGTCGAGCAGCTCGCCCCCGATGGATTCGACAATGTCGATAACGTGCTGAGCTATTCCCAGCGCGAGGCCATCGTGCGCGGTTATGCCACCAAGGCCGGTTTCGCCGCCGTGCCTGGGCTTGCGGCGGTGCGCGCCTGAAACCTGCCGCTAACCGCCGGGCGGCGGCGGCAGGAAGTGGATGTTGAACTCGGCCGCCATCGCCACCACGTCCTCCGGCTTCTGCTCCTTCATGTTGTGAAGGCCCCAGAACAGGTCGAACAGCTTGCGGCTCGGGGAGACCCAGAACAGCACCTTGGCGGTCTGCTCCGACTTGTTGAAGATGCCGTGCGGCACGCCCATGCCGAGCCGGATCAGATCGCCGGCGGTGGCCTGCGCCTCGGAATTGCCGAGCACGAAGTCGAGCTTGCCCTCGAGCATGTAGAGATACTCATCCTGGTCGGGATGGATGTGGGGCGGGACGAACGTGCCCGGCGGCAGCGTCGCATGCCAGGAGAAGCTGTTTTCTGCGTAGCTCTTCGGCACGTAGGTCTGGCCGAGAATATTCCAGGATATGCCCTGGATGCCCTCATTGGCCCGCGTAATGCCGGTGATTTCGCTCTTCATTGCAGCACTCCTCCCTTAACGCGACGCGCGGCTATTGTTCGAGCATGATTTATTCGGAAAACCGCTACGCACTTTTCCGGACCATGCTTTAGTTCGCCGCCTTGCAGTCCTTGGCATAACGGTCGCCGTAATTCTCGAAGACCTTCTGCACGATCTCGGTCTGGAACTTGCCGTCCGGACGTTTGGCGACCTTGGTCAGATAGAAGTTCTGGATCGGATAGCCGTTGGTGTTGAACTTGAAGGCGCCGCGCAGCGAGGTGAAATCGGCCTTCTTCAGCGCCGCCCGAACGGCATCCTTGTTCGACAGATCGCCCTTCACGGCCTTGACCGCGCTGTCGATCAGCATCGCGGCGTCATAGGCCTGGAAGGCGTAGGTGCCGGGTACGACGTTATAGGTGGCCTCGTAGGACGCGACGAATTTCTTGTTCTGGGGATTGTCGAGATTGGGCGCCCAGTTCGCGCCGCCGAACATGCCGACCGCCGCGTCTTGCTGCGCCGGCAAGGTCGATTCATCCACCGTGAACGCCGAGAGCACCGGAATGCTGTCGGCAAGGCCGGCCTGCCGGTATTGCTTGACGAGATTGACGCCGAGGCCGCCGGGCATGAACGTGAAGAGCGCATCGGGCTTCTGCGAGGAGATCTTGGACAGCTCCGGCTGGAAATCCAGCGTGTTCAGCGGCATGTAGGACTCCTCGACGATCTCGCCCTTGTAGTCGAGCTTGAAGCCCGCCACCGAATCCTTGCCGGCCTGATAGTTCGGCACCATCAGGTACATGCGCTTGTAGCCGCGATCCTGCGCGACCTTGCCGAGGATCTCGTGCACCTGGTCGTTCTGGTACGAGGTCACATAGAAGAACGGGCTGCAATCCTTGCCGGCGAACGTCGACGGGCCGGCATTGGGGCTGATCAGGAAGGTTTTCGATTCCGTGATGGGCCGGTGGATCGCCTGCAGGATGTTGGAGAAGATCGGGCCGATCACGAAGTCGACCTTGTCGCGCTCGAGCAGGCCCTTGACCTTGGTCACCGCCGCATCCGGCTTCAGCTCGTCATCCGCAACGATCACCTCGACATCGCGGCCGCCCATCTTGCCGCCGAGATCCTTCACCGCGAGCGCAAAGCCGTCGCGAACCTGTTGACCAAGCGCAGCGGCGGGTCCCGACAGGGTCACCACCACGCCCAGCTTGATCTTCTCCTGCGCCACGGCTGGATCGAGGGCGGTGCCGGCCAGCAAGGCTGCGGCCAAGGTCAATTGCGTCTTCATGATCTGTCCCCGTGACATCAAGGCTTGCGCTGCAAGCCGCGTACTTCAATCCAAGCTTATGCCGATGACGGCTGCCGCGGCAAGCAGCGCTCAAACTATCGCCATCCTGCGAGCAGCGGCGCATGCAAGCGGCGCGCCAATTATTTGAAGCCTAAAGAAGTTGAGCTGCGGTCGATTGTTGCAGCTTTGGACTTGCGGCCGGCTTCGATTTACTTGAAGCTCAAAATGTTGGGGAATCCGTGCCGGCGCCAATGCCCGCCGAGAGTGACTGCACCGAGATGCTCGATTCCGAGACCAAGGCCGTCGAAACGCCGGAAGACCATGCCGACGAGCTGCGGCTGTGGTTGCGCCTTTTGACCTGCACGACGCTGATCGAGGGCGAGGTCCGCGGCCGGCTGCGGCAGCGGTTCGACGTCACGCTGCCCCGGTTCGACCTGATGGCGCAGCTCGACAAGGCGCCCGACGGTATGACGCTGTCCGATGTCTCCAAGCGCATGATGGTGTCGAACGGTAACGTCACCGGACTCGTCGAGCGCCTTGTGGAGTCCGGTCATCTCGACCGCCGCACGTCCGAAACGGACCGCCGTGTCCAGGTGATCCGTCTCACAAAACTCGGTCGCGCCGAGTTCCGCCGCATGGCTGCGGAACATGAGACCTGGATCGCCGATCTGTTCGCCGAGCTCTCGCCGAAGGACGTCCGCGAATTGATGCGGCTGCTCGCCAAGACCAAGGCGTCGGCGCAGAAATCGGCCGCGCGCCGCCGGCCGTAAGCGCAGGCCGGCCGCCCAATCCCTTTTGCCGCAGGAAAAAGCACGGGATGCCCAAAATCCGCTATTGCGCCGAATTGTTTTAAGCCTAAAATGTTTTCCAGATCGTGCTGCCGGGTGCAATCCATGCTGAAAGGAGCGTGCGATGGCCAACGCCGCCAAGGTTCAAGTGACGGGCTCGCATGACGGCAACGCCGCCACGGCCCATGTCGATACGTTTGCGCAGCAGCATCTGCCGCCGCGCGAGCTCTGGCCCGAATTCATCTTCACGCGACCGGAGCTGAACTATCCGCCACGATTGAACTGCGTCAGCTACTTCCTCGACCGCTGGGTCGAGCAGGGCCATGGTGATGCCCCCTGCGTCATCAGCCCCGCCGTCAGCTACACCTATCGCGAGCTGCAGGCGCTCGTGAACCGTATCGCCAATGTGCTGGTCGGCAAGCTCGGTCTCGTCCCCGGCGGGCGGGTGCTGCTGCGCTCCGCCAACAACCCGATGATGGTTGCGACCTATCTCGCGGTGATCAAGGCCGGCGGCATAGTCGTGGCGACGATGCCTTTGCTCCGTGCCAAGGAGCTGTCCTATCCGATCCAGAAGGCGGAGATTGCGCTGGCGCTGTGCGACGGCAAGCTCGCCGAGGAAATGGAGAAGGCGAGGGCTGCGGCGCCCGCTCTCAGACGTATCGTTTATTGGGGCAACGGCGCCCCGGACTCGCTCGAAGCGCTCATCGCCGACACGAGCGCGGAGTTCAGGGCCGTCGATACCGCCTCCGACGATATCTGCCTGATCGCCTTTACCTCCGGCACGACAGGCGATCCCAAGGGCACCATGCATTTCCACCGCGACATGCTCGCGGTCTGCGACGGCTATGCGCGCAACATCTTGCGGGCCGAGCAGACGGATCGCTTCGTCGGCTCGGCGCCGCTCGCGTTCACCTTCGGCTTCGGCGGCGTGCTGTTTCCGATGCACATCGGCGCCTCTTTCGTGGTGCTGGAGAAGACGACGCCCGACGACATCCTGACGGCGATCGAGCAGTACAAGATCACGGTCTGTTTCACCGCGCCCACGGCGTATCGCGCCATGATCGGCAAGCTCGCCGGGCGCGACATTTCCTCGCTGCGCAAATGCGTCTCGGCCGGCGAGACTCTGCCCAAGCCGACCTTCGACGCCTGGCTCAAGGCCACTGGCATCAAGCTGATGGACGGGATCGGCTCGACCGAGCTGCTGCACATCTTCATCAGCGCGACCGAGAATGAGATCCGTCCCGGTGCCACCGGAAAGCCCGTGCCTGGCTACGAGGCCAAGATCGTCGATGATGATGGCCATGACGTGCCGCCGGGCACGATGGGCAAGCTTGCGGTGCGCGGGCCGACCGGTTGCCGCTATCTCGCCGACGAGCGGCAGCGCAAGTACGTCCAGAACGGCTGGAACATCACCGGCGACACCTATCTGATGGATAGCGACGGCTATTTCTGGTACCAGTCCCGCTCCGACGACATGATCGTGTCGTCCGGCTACAACATCGCAGGCACCGACGTCGAGGCGGCCCTGCTCACGCATCCGGCGGTCGCCGAGTGCGGTGTGGTCGGCGCCCCGGACGAGGCGCGCGGCATGATCGTGAAGGCCTATGTCGTCGCTGCACCCGGCGTAACGCCGGATGCTCAGCTCGTGGCCGAGTTGCAGGAGCATGTCAAACGCGAGATCGCGCCATATAAGTATCCTCGGGCGATCGAGTTCGTGACGCAACTGCCGAAGACCGAGACTGGAAAAGTGAAGCGCTTTGCCCTGCGGCAACTGGCGCAAGCTGCCGTGACGTCCTCAGGCGTCGCGGCGGAATGAGAAAAGGATGACGAATTGTCCGTGACGACGCCGAAAGGCCCGCAGCTCGCGGTGCTGCCGACAGCCGCCGAGGATGGCACCCGTTCGCGGGTGCAGGTGCTCCAGCCGTCGGGATGGCCGATGCCGAAGGGCTATGCCAACGGCATGGCCGCCGAAGGGCGCATCGTCGTCACCGGCGGGGTGATCGGCTGGGACGCTGAGGAGCGTCTCGCCGACGGCTTTGTTGCGCAGGTGCGCCAGACCTTGAGCAACATCGCGGCGATCCTGGCCGAAGCCGGCGCGCGGCCCGAGCACCTCGTGCGCCTGACCTGGTACGTCGTCGACATGGACGAGTACCTGGCCAATCTGAAGGAACTGGGCAGGGTCTATCGCGACGTCTTCGGAGCCCACTATCCTGCGATGGCGCTGGTTCAGGTGGTCCGCCTCGTGGAGAAGGCGGCGCGCGTCGAAATCGAAGCCACCGCCGTCGTTCCACGCTGAATCGCGCAGGCTCAGCTCGCCTTGTCAACTGGCCTTGTCAACTGGCCTTGGCGAGCTCGTCGTCCTCGGGCGAGTTCAGATAGATGCCCGACATGGTGTCGACCCAGCACAGATGGTCGTGCACCTTCTTCACGCCTTCGACGTTCTCGGCGGCGACGATCGCCGCCTGCCGTGTGCGCTCTTCGCTGATGACGCCGCTGAGGTGAACGATGCCGTCACGGACGATGACGTTCAGCCCGAACGGGCACCAGTCGTTCTTCTCCATGGTCTCGATGATACGGCTGCGAATGTGATCGTCGTCCGCCGTCGGATCCGGCACCTCGCGGGCGAGCCCCGCCACGGCCTGCAGCAGGTTGGCTCGCGATACGATGCCGACGACCTTGTCGCCGCGCACCACGGGCAGCCGCTTCACGTTGTTGCGTTCCATGAGGTCGACGATCTCGGCGAGCGCCATATCCTCCGTGATGGTGATGGGCGTGTCGGTCATCACTTCCGAGACCTTGCGGCCGTGCTCGTGGACGAAATCGCTGGCGGATTTGCCCGGCCCCAGGATGAACCGCAGCCAGCGTCCGCGCTTGCGCCCGGTGCCGATTTCGCTGCGGCGGATGAAATCCCCTTCGGAGACGACGCCGACCAGCTTGCCGGTCTCGTCGACCACCGTGAGGCCGCTGACATGCCGCTTCAGCATGATATTCGCCGCCTCGACGATGCTGGTGTCGGGGGTAACCGAGATGACCGACCGGGTCATGATCTGGTGGGCGCGCATGGAAGACTCCGCTGGCTTGTCAAATTTCGATGCGCGAAAACTAGCCCGGACGCCGGGCTGCGGCTTGACTCAGGTCAATGGGACGAACCCGTCCGCATCGATGAAGCAATTGTGATCCGCCCGCCGGTTTGATGCAGCTCAACGCTGTTGCGAAGACTGGCCATATCCTTCCGCCGACATCAAACCGCAGCCCTTGGGATCATTGAGCCATGAGCGTCGTGAAGATTTATCCACGGGCCGATGAGCCGGCGGTGCAGGCCCTCCCGCTCAGTCCCGCCGCTGCTCCCGGAGCTTCGACGGTGAGCGCCGAAAAGCTCGCGGAAAAGACGATTGCCGCCGATTCTCTGCCAGAATCCGAGCCATATCCATTCGATCGCGCGTTTCACGCCATGCTGGCACGGTTCACCGGCGGTATTTCGCCGCTGGCCTTGTCGCTTGCCTGGCTCGACTGGAGTTCGCATCTCGCTGCGGCGCCGCAACGCCAGATGGAGATTTCCCGAACCGTCCTGCGCGACACCGGGCGGCTGGCGGAAGCCGCCGCGCACGCGGCGTCGCCGGAGCAAAGGCCGTGGTCCGTGATCCGGCCGCAGGCGCGGGATCGCCGTTTCAGTGGACCACAATGGGAGACTGCGCCGTTCAATCTGCTGGCGCAGGGGTTCTTGCTCGCAGAACGCTGGTGGCGCGATGCCGCGACGGGCGTGCGTGGCGTGTCGCACGCCAATGAGGCCATCGTCGAGTTCTCGATGTGCCAGATGCTCGACATGCTGGCCCCCTCGAATTTCGCGGCGACCAATCCGAAGGTGCTGGAGAAGGCGTTCCAGAGCGGCGGCGAGAATTTCGTCTTTGGCTGGCAGAACTGGTGCAGCGATCTGATGCGCCTGCTCTCCAACTCGAAGCTGGCGGAGGACGGGCGGTTCGTGGTCGGCAAGACCGTGGCGGTTTCACCGGGCAAGGTCGTCTACCGCAACGAGCTGATCGAGCTGATCCAGTACCACCCGACCACCGCACAGGTGAGGCCCGAGCCGATCCTGATCGTGCCGGCCTGGATCATGAAGTACTACATTCTCGATCTCTCGCCGCAGAACTCGCTGGTCAAATATCTGACCGGTCAAGGGTTCACCGTATTCGCGATCTCCTGGCGCAATCCGGATGCGAGGGATAGGGATCTCGCCTTTGACGACTATCGCAAGCTGGGCGTCATGGCGGCGCTGGACATGATCGGCCTGATCATGCCGGGTCGAAAGACGCATGCGCTCGGCTATTGTCTGGGCGGTACGCTGCTGTCGATCGCCGCGGCGGCGATGGAACGCGACGGCGACAACCGCCTCGGCACCGTCACGCTCCTTGCGGCCCAGACCGATTTCACCGAGGCCGGGGAGCTGACGCTCTTCATCAACGAGAGCCAGGTCGCCTTTCTCGAAGACGTGATGTGGCAGCGAGGTTATCTCGACACGACGCAGATGGCCGGCGCCTTTCAGCTGCTGCGTTCCAACGAGCTGATCTGGTCGCGTCTGTCACACGACTATCTGATGGGCGAGAGCGCGCCGCCGAGCGACCTGATGGCCTGGAACGCCGACGCAACCCGGCTGCCCTATCGGATGCATTCGGAATATCTGCGCAAGCTGTTTCTCGACAACGATCTGGCCGGCGGACGCTATCAGGTCGACGGCAGGAGCGTTTCGCTGTCCGATATTCACGCGCCGATGTTCGTGGTCGGCACGCTCGCCGATCACGTGGCGCCGTGGCGATCCGTCTACAAGATCCACTATCAGGTCGATGCCGACGTGACGTTCCTGTTGACCAGCGGCGGCCACAATGCCGGTGTCGTTGCACCTCCAGAGGAGCCCGGCCACAGCTATCAGGTGCTGACCAAGCCTGCCGATGCGCCCTATGTTGGTCCGGACGAATGGCTGAAGCTGGCTCCGCACGTCGAGGGCTCGTGGTGGCCGGAATGGGCCAATTGGCTAGCGGCGCGTTCCGGCGTGCCCTGCGGTCCGCCGCAAACCGGAGTTGGAGACGCTCCGGGACTGCCCGATGCGCCGGGGGACTACGTCCACACCTAAGCCTCCGGCTCGGACCTTGGCGCGAGATCCGAGGAGCGGAAGGGTTTGGCCTTGTCCAGTTTGCGGTAGGCGGCTGACGCCTTCCGCAACAGCTTCTTCTCCCGCTTGCGGTTGAGGAAGCGAGCGCCGGCTTCTTGGCCGGCGCCATCCAATGACGCCGCCAGCGCTTGTCCCCGCGCATCGTCGTTCAATTGTCCGAGTGACCGTTGCGCCTGGCGCAATTTCTTGAGGATGGATTTCTGTTTCGTCAGTGATTCATCGGCGAACAGGTCCTGGAGCGACTCGATCGAATAGGTCATCCGCTTGTTGAGAAGCCGCAGCTTGTGGCGTTTCTCGACGTCGAGCTTGCGGAGCTTTCGCGCCTTCTTGAGCAGCGTCGTTTCCCACTCCGCCAGCCGCTGCGCTGCATGGTCAGCGAGCGTGCAGCGGCGCAACCGGATGGCCTCCTTGCTGCGCCGGGTCGACCAGGGGCCGCTCTCGATCCAGGCCGAGGTCTGCTCGACAAGGCGGCGATACCGCGGGGATTGCAGTGCACGCGCCAGCTCGCGGTGGCTCTCGGTGCGTTTTTCGTCCCAGTGCTGAAGCTCGGCGATCACGGCGAGCTCGTCGCCGCTCTCGGCGACGACCCGCTCGATCGCCACATCGAGGTCCCGCACCATGCCGAGCTGGCTGTTCAGCCATTTCAGCTCGGTCCAGATAGTCGGCCGCAGAGCGTCGTCGATCATCGGCGAGAAGAAGCGGATGGCGGTGCGCAGATGCGTCAGTGCGATCCGGATCTGATGCAGCGCGTCGGGATCGCCGCGGCAGGTGCCGTCATGTTGGGCGAGGACGGCAGCGAGGTGACGGCGCGCGATGATCCGGAACGCCGTGTCGCAGGCCATGCCTGGACTAAGGCGGCCGGGCAGGGCATTGCGACGTGCCGCCGGCGCGACGCGAGCGGCCGTCGAGGTCGTGCTAGGTCGCGCCATCTTTGCCCGCGCCAATCAGATTGCCTTGTTTGCCTTCGATCGCGTTCCGGCAGTTCTGGAGCGTCTGCTCTTGCGTCCCGGATGCATCGATGGTCGCCCAACCGACATGGCCGATATTATAGTGCTCCTGCAGCGCGGCAACCTCTTGCGTGGCGTCGGATGCGTCTCCCCGGCGGCTTCCGATCCGCGTCTGCCGGGTGGCAAGATCTGCAACCAGAAACAGGCCGTCCATCGACACGTTGCACTCGCGCGCCAGTGCGGCGATCGCGTTTCGTTCGTCCTCGCGGGCAAATACGCCGTCAATGATCGCCGAATGGCCTTGCGCCAGCACCCGCCGGGCGAGCTGAGCCAGCGTGTCGTAGACGCGGGCTGCATGCTCCGGCGTGTAGGCGGAGGGCGGCAGGCGGTGGGTGTCCTCGACCCCGAACATCTGCTTGCGGACGATGTCGCTGCGCAGCAACACGGCTCCGGGCGGCGGTGCGATGCTGGGCGCCAGCGCTTGCGCCAGAACGGTCTTGCCGGTGCCTGACAATCCGCCGACGGCAATCAGGCGCGGAGCGGCAGGATGGATCAGCATCCTGGCGAGGTCAAAATAGCGCCGTGCCTGCTCGAGAATGCCGGGGTCGTCGGAATGCGGCGGCCTCAGCCGTGTCAGGGCCACCTGGGCGCGGATCGCCGCCCTGACGGACATGAACAGCGGCAGGGCCGAGAGCGCGTCGAAATTATCGGCGGGCGTCGCGGCGAGATAGCGGTTCAGGACGATGTTGGCCGCGCGTGGCTGATCGTGGTGCAACAGGTCCATCAGCGTGAATGCGAGATCGTAGAGCACGTCGACGGTCGCCATCTGCGCATCGAACTCGATGGCGTCGAACAGCACGGGACGGTCATCGATCAGGACGATGTTTGCGAGATGCAGATCGCCATGACAGCGGCGCACGAAACCTTTCCGGCCGCGCTCCGCGAGCAGGGGGCGGAGGCGCAAATAGGCCTCGTGCGAGGCTCGGCTGAGCTTGTGGATGTCTCCCGCGTCGAGATGGCCGCCGGCCCGCAGGCCGTGACCGTTGCCGTCGATCAGGGCGGGGATGGAGGAGACCCATGCTATGGCATCCGCGCTTGTGGCTGCGCCATGGGAAGCCACGACCGCATCGGCGGCAGCCGAGGCGAGCTTTGCATCCAGCGGCCCGGCCTTTGCCAGATGATCCAGCGTTCTGCTTTCGTCGAAGCGCGACATGTCCACCGCATACTCGATCGGCCGGCCGGCGCCGCCGACTTGCACCGATCCATCCGGCTCTTCCGTGATCGCCACGACGCGATGATAGATCTGCGGCGCCAGCGGCCGGTTGATCCTGATCTCCTCCTCGCACGCCGCCTTGCGCTTATCGAGTGTCGAATAATCGAGAAAGGGATATCGGACGGCGCGCTTGATCTTCAACGCGCGCCTCCCGTCGAGGAACACCGAGGCGCCATGCGTGTCGATCCGCGTCACGCCGGGATGGTCGGTCAGCGTCCGGAAGATCCGCTCCTGGGCTGCCATGTCGTCCTTCATGGAAACGGACATCCGGAGCACCATCAGGGCGTCAGCACGGCCGCGCCGAGAATCTGGCCAGCCCGCAGCATGGTCAGAACTTCGTTGGCCTGCTCGAGTGGAAATGCCGTCGTTTCGGTGCGAATTTCGTCGAAGCGCGACATGTCCACCGCATACTCGATCGGCCGGCCGGCGCCGCCGACTTGCACCGATCCATCCGGCTCTTCCGTGATCGCCACGACGCGATGATAGATCTGCGGCGCCAGCGGCCGGTTGATCCTGATCTCCTCCTCGCACGCCGCCTTGCGCTTATCGAGTGTCGAATAATCGAGAAAGGGATATCGGACGGCGCGCTTGATCTTCAACGCGCGCCTCCCGTCGAGGAACACCGAGGCGCCATGCGTGTCGATCCGCGTCACGCCGGGATGGTCGGTCAGCGTCCGGAAGATCCGCTCCTGGGCTGCCATGTCGTCCTTCATGGAAACGGACATCCGGAGCACCATCAGGGCGTCAGCACGGCCGCGCCGAGAATCTGGCCAGCCCGCAGCATGGTCAGAACTTCGTTGGCCTGCTCGAGTGGAAATGCCGTCGTTTCGGTGCGAACGCCAGCTTGCGGCGCGATCTTGAGGAAATCGAGGCCATCCTGTCGGGTGAGATTGGCGACCGACACCAGCTGCCGTTCCTGCCAGAGCAGATCATAGGGAAAGCTTGGAATGTCGGTCATGTGGATGCCCGCGCATACGACGCGCCCGCCTTTGCGGACCGCGCGTAGCGCAGCCGGGACGAGCTCGCCTGATGGTGCGTAGATGATGGCGGCGTCGAGCGGCTCGTCTGGCACCTCGTCAGATGCTCCCGCCCAGACCGCGCCGAGACGACGTGCAAGATCTTGCGCAGCGGCGTCGCCGCGTCGCGTGAATGCATGGACGGATCGTCCCTGCCAGCGCGCGACCTGCGCAATGATGTGGCCGGCCGCGCCGAAACCATAGAGGCCGAGCCGTTCGGCAGGGCCGGCCAGCACCAGCGAGCGCCAGCCGATCAGCCCCGCGCATAGCAGAGGCGCGATCTCCTCGTCGTTGCCGTCCTCACCAAGGGGAAAGGCGTAGCGTGCGTCGGCGATGGTGTGGGTCGCATAGCCGCCATCGCGCGTATATCCGGTGAATAGCGGGGCGTCACACAGGTTTTCCGTGCCATCCCGGCAGAAGCGACAATGTCCGCAGGTAAAGCCGAGCCAGGGAATGCCGACCCGATCACCGGGCACATGGGTTGCGACATTCGGGCCCACGAGATCGACCCGACCGACGATCTCATGACCAGGCACGATCGGATAGCGAATCTCGGGCAATTCGGCGTCGACGAGGTGAAGATCGGTCCGGCAGACCCCGCAGGCGCTGATCTTCACCCGGAGCTGCCCCTCGCCGGGGATCGGGTCGGGCCGCTCCTCCATCTGGAGCCGCGTTCGTGCGGCCGGCAACACCATCGCACGCATGAGCTTCTCCAGGGCGAACCGCTCCGACCGAATTATCCATAGAATAGCAGTGCGGCCAGTCCTTGACGCCGGTCAACGCTATACGGGCCGGACTGAGTTCCCTTGGGTTGACGAGGATCAAGGGTCTCGACCAAAGCCGGCCTATTGTGGCGGCCAAGGAGAATCCCGATGCCCATCAAGGACGTCTTTCTGCCGCTTGTCGGCCAGCCGCGCGGGCCGGCCCTGGCTGCGATCGAGAAATGCGTGGCCGTTGCTGCCGATCTCGGCGCCAGGATCACCGCGCTCGCGCTCGAGGAAGAGGTTTACGAGCGGCCGAAGGTGATGCTGCCCTACGATCGCGAGTCTGCGGAGCCCGGCAGTTTGCGCGAAATGAGCGACGTGCAGCAGCTCCTGAACGCATTCACCAATGCGACATCACGCGCCGACATTCGCGCCCAGAGCCGAACCGGTAAGGTGCCGGCGGACCAGATCCCGGCCATCCTTGCCGAACACGCTCGTTTCAGCGATCTGACGCTGCTCCCCGTGAAGCCGCATGACAGTCGAACGGAGAGCATCGTTGATGCCTTGCTGTTCGGATCCGGCCGGCCGCTCTTGCTCTGTCCGGAACATCTCGCAGGAGAGCTGCGCCCAAAATTCGAGAAGGTTATGATCGCCTGGGATCACTCCGCGCGTGCGGCACGTGCGGTCGGCGACGCGTTGCCGGTCCTGCAGGCGGCGGCCTCTGTTCGCGTGGTGACCGTGGCGGATGAGAAGACCGACGCGATCGTGCAATCCGGAACCGCTCTGGTCGATCATCTGAGGGAACACGGTGTCCATGCCTCGTTCGAAGCGGCGAAGAGCCGCGGCAGCTCGATCGGCAAGGTCTTGGGAAATTGGGCGAATTCCCACGGCATGGACGCCATCGTGATGGGCGCCTATCATCATTCGCGCCTGAACGAGATCGTCTGGGGCGGTGTGACAACGACCGTCATTGGCGAGCCACCATGCTGGGTTATGATCTCGCACTAGGCTCGCCATTCGTCCAGCCTGATCGTCAACAATCGGAACCGTCGCCGACCGGGCGCATTTGCTTTCATGTCAACTTATCGTCTGAATAATCTTCTGGCGCCGCGTTCAGTTGCGCTCGTCGGCGCGAGCGCCCGTCCGGTCTCGGTGGGACGCGCCGTTCTCGAGAACATTCGCAAGGCCGAATTCAAGGGGCGATTTGGCCTCGTCAATCCACGTCATGCCGAAATCGGCGGCATCGCCGCGGTGAAGAGCATGGACGCTTTGGACTTCGTGCCCGAGCTCGTGGTCATCACCGCGCCTGCGCGTGAGATTCCAGGTATCATCGACCAAGCCGGGCGTCGCGGATCGGCGGGCGCCTTGATCGTCTCGGCCGGGCTCGGCCACGGACCGGAATCTCTGCACGAGGCTGCCAGCACCGCAGCCCGCAAATACGGCATGCGGCTGATCGGACCGAACTGTCTCGGCATCATGATGCCCGGCGTCAGCCTGAATGCCAGCTTTGCCGCGCATATGCCGGGGGCGGGCAGCCTCGCGCTGATCTCGCAATCGGGTGCGATCGCTGCCGGCATGGTCGATTGGGCCGCGCAACGCGGCGTCGGCTTCTCCGGCATCGTCTCGATCGGTGATCAGATCGACGTCGATATTGCCGATCTGCTCGACTATTTCGCGATGGACCACAAGACGCGCGCGATCCTGCTTTACATCGAGTCGATCAAGGACGCGCGCAAGTTCATGTCGGCGGCGCGCGCCGCCGCGCGCGTGAAGCCAGTCGTCGTGGTGAAGTCCGGCCGCATGGCGCAGGGCGCGAAGGCAGCTGCCACGCATACCGGCGCGCTCGCCGGCGCTGACGCGGTCTACGACGCGGCGTTCCGCCGCGCGGGCGTCCTGCGAGTCTCCGACCTGCGTGAGCTGTTCGATTGTGCCGAGACACTCGGGCGCGTCGAATCGCCGATCGGAAAGCGCCTCGCCATCCTGACCAATGGCGGCGGCATCGGCGTGCTCGCCGTCGATCGACTGGTCGAACTTGGTGGAATTCCGGCGACCATCTCGGCGGAGACGCATAAGAAGCTGGATGCTGCGTTGCCGCCGACCTGGTCCGGGGCAAATCCCGTCGACATCGTCGGCGACGCCGACGCCGCGCGCTATGCGACGGCGCTGGAGCTGCTGCTGGCTGATCGCGACAATGACGCGGTTCTGGTTCTCAATGTGCAAACTGCGATCGCCTCGGCGGCCGAGATCGCTGCGACCGTGACGGAGCTCGTCGGCAAATATCGGAAGGAGCACCGCAACTGGGCGAAGCCCGTATTGGCGGCCTGGGTCGGCGCCGATCAACACATCATTCAGGCGCTTTCCAGCGCCGGTGTGCCGAACTATCCGACCGAGGACGACGCCGTGCGCGGCTTCATGCATCTGGTCCGGCACCGGGAAGTGGTGGAGGAGCTGAGTCAGGTTCCACCCGCGATGCCCGACACATTCGTTCCGGACGCTCAAGGGGCGCGGCGGATCGTCACCGCCGCGATCGCGGACGGCCGCCAATGGCTCGAGCCGGTCGAGATCAAGCATCTGCTCGAAGCCTATGACATCGCGATGGTGCCGACTTATGCCGCAGCCGATGTCGAGCAGGCGGTAACCTATGCCAAGGAAATCTTCGCACAGGGCGGCACTGTCGTGTTGAAGATCATGTCGCGGGACATCGTCCACAAATCCGATGTCGGCGGTGTCGTGCTCAATCTGACAACGCCGGAGGCCGTGCGTGCGGCCACCTCCGATATTCTCGCCCGGGCGAGAAGGCTGCGGCCCGAGGCCCGCATCGGCGGCGTCATCGTCCAGGCCATGATCGTCAAGGCGAAGGCGCGCGAGCTGATCCTGGGCCTCGCGGACGATCCCACTTTCGGCACGGTCGTGGTGTTCGGTCGTGGCGGCACGGCGGTCGAGATCATCAACGACAAGGCGCTCGCGCTGCCGCCGCTGGATTTGCAGCTCGCCCGCGATTTGATCGACCGCACGCGCGTGTCGCGGCTGCTGAAGGCCTATCGTGATGTGCCAGCGGTGAAGCAAGACGCGGTCGCCATGGTGCTGGTCAAGCTGGCGCAGATGGCCGCCGATATTCCCGAGATCCGGGAATTCGACATCAATCCGTTGCTGGCGGACGAAACCGGCGTGACTGCGGTGGATGCCCGCGTCGCGGTCGGCCCGCCGCAACGGAAGTTCGTCGGCTCCGGCCCGGCCAATTTCGCCGTTCGCGCCTATCCGTCACAATGGGAGCGCCGCCTCAAGCTCAAGGACGACTGGCGCATCTTCGTGCGGCCCATGCGCCCGGAGGATGAGCCGACCATCCACGAATTCCTGCGCCACGTCACGCCGCACGACCTTCGCCTGCGGTTCTTCGCGCCGATGAAGGAGTTTACCCACGAGTTCATCGCGCGCCTGACCCAGCTCGACTATGCGCGCGCAATGGCCTTCATTGCATTCGACGAGGCCACCGGCGAGATGGTCGGCGTGGTCCGGCTCCATTCGGATTCGATCTACGAGAGTGGTGAATATGCGATCCTGCTGCGGTCCGACCTGAAGGGCAGGGGGCTCGGCTGGGCCCTGATGCAGCTCATCATCGACTATGCCAGGTCGGAAGGGCTGAAGGTCATTTCGGGCGACGTGCTCCAGGAGAACACCGTGATGCTCGAAATGTGCCGAAACCTCGGTTTCGAGGTCACGCCGGACCCGGCCGAACCCGACATCTGCGACGTCAAGTTGAAGCTCTGAGCGCACCCCTCAGGAGCGCGCTTCGGCCGAACCTGTGGCGGCGGATGTCTTGGCTGATGTCTTGGCCGACGTTCCGGCCGTCGACCGCAAATTCTTCACGATGATCGCGATCAGCGGCACCAGCACCGGCACGATCGTGCTGAGCGGATGATGCACCGCGCCCGACACCTGGGCCTGGAGTGCGCGCGCCTCGAGCTGAAGGGCTTCGATGGAGGCGTCGTGGATTTCGCCGGCGAGCTCAATGTCCCGGCCGGACGGAGCGCGGCCGGCGATGACGAAGATGGCAGCCGCGATGGCGAAATTGGCGGCACCGAGGATGGCTGCCGCGGCAATCGCACTCCAGATCTGGACCAGCGCGAAATAGGCCGACAGCTCCAGCATCAGAAGCCCGAACGCCGCAATCAGTGCCGCGAAGGCGCGCAGGCCGAGGCCGATCAGCAGATGACGCAGCCTGATGTCCGCGATGATCCTGTCGGTGCGCCACAGCACGCGCAGATGTTTGACCACGTTCTCGGTGTTCACCTAGTGTCTCCTCAGCATGAAGCCGACGACCACGCCGAGCGCGAAGGCGGAGGCGAGCGATGCGATAGGACGGTCCGCAATGAGGCCCCGAAGCTGCTCCTGCTCTTCCTCGACGGTCTCGCCGAGTTCGGTGAGCGCAGCCCTGATCTGATCGGCGAGCGCCTCGGCGCGATCTTTCGAGCTCTCGAACATCTCCTCGCCGGCGGTGCTCAGCAAGCGCGTCACATCAACCTTCAGCGTGCGCAATTCTTCGCTCATCCTGTCACGGTCGAACATGGACCTGATATCCCCATTGAACGGACGCAAGCCTAGGGCCCGCGTACGCGATCACGCTTGATTTGCGTCAATCGGCAGGGCAGTTCAGCTCTTGAGACAGGTCAAGCCGGCCGCCATATGCTGGCCTAGAAATGCCGTCTGAATGGGGACCGACTGTCCCGACGAGGTGGAAGCGTGAACCACGAACCGCTGTTGCTGGCGACGCCGTCCGGCGACGTGCTGAACCTGCGTCCCGAAGGGCCCTGGACCGCCGCGAATGTGGTCACGCTCGAGACATTGTCCCGGTCGGTCGGAGCCGACGTCGATCGGTCGCGCGCCGTCACCCTGGACATGTCGGGCGTCAGTGCGCTCGACACGCTCGGCGCCTGGGTCCTCGAGAAGCTGTCGCGCAGGGCCGCATCATCCGGAAGATCGGCTGAGTTCGTCGGCGTCGCCGATCATTTCAGCGGGCTGATGGATGAGGTGCGCCAGGTCAACCGCCACACGCCGGCCCCCACGGCTGCGCCCAACCCGGTGCTGGCGAGGCTCGGCGATCTCGGCAAATCCACGGTCGGTGCCCGCGAAGACGTCACGATCTTCCTCGAGATGCTCGGCGCATTGTTCATGGCGGTGATCGGTGTGCTGCGCCGGCCGCGTTCGCTGCGGCTGACCTCGCTGGTCTATCAGCTCTACCGCATCGGGTGGCAGGCGATTCCCATCGTCGCGCTCATCACCTTCCTGATCGGCGCCATCATCGCGCAGCAGGGCTTCTTCCATTTCCGCAGATTCGGCGCGGAATCGTATACTGTCGACATGGTCGGCATCCTGGTGCTGCGTGAGCTCGGCGTGCTGATCGTCGCCATCATGGTCGCCGGCCGGTCGGGAAGTGCCTACACTGCCGAGCTCGGCTCGATGAAGATGCGCGAGGAGATTGACGCGCTCTCCACCATGGGGCTCGATCCCGTGGAGGTCCTGATCCTGCCGCGCGTTGCGGCCCTGGTCATTGCCTTGCCCATTCTCACTTTCATTGGATCGATTGCCGCGCTCTATGGCGGCGGTCTCGTCGCACAATTCTATGGCGATATGGGACCGGCGATCTATATGGCGCGGCTGCACGAGGCCATCTCGGTAACGCATTTCGAGGTGGGCATCTTGAAGGCGCCGTTCATGGCGCTGGTGATCGGGATCGTGGCCTGCAGTGAGGGACTGCGGGTCAAGGGCAGCGCCGAGTCGCTCGGGCGACAGACCACGACGTCGGTGGTGAAATCGATCTTCCTGGTGATCGTGCTCGACGGCCTGTTTGCGGTCTTCTTTGCCTCGATCGGAATGTGACGATGGACGCGCCGCAAGACCAGTTCGCGATCCGCGTCCGTGACCTCGTGGTCGGCTTCGGCCGCCAGACGGTGCTCGACCATCTGTCGCTCGACGTCCGCCGCGGCGAGATCCTTGGGCTGGTCGGGGCGTCCGGCGGCGGCAAGTCGGTGCTGATGCGGACCATCATCGGCCTGATCCCGCGCCGGGGCGGGACCATCGAAGTGATGGGACAACCCACCGGGGGGCACGGTCGAGGCGCAGCCACGACATGGGGCATCCTGTTCCAGCAGGGCGCGCTGTTCTCCTCGCTCACGGTCCGCCAGAACGTCCAGTTTCCCTTGCGCGAAAATCTGGTCCTGTCGCAGGAGCTGATGGACGAAATCGCGATCGCCAAGCTCGAAATGGTCGGCTTGCGTGCCCAGGACGCCGACAAATATCCGGCGGAGCTGTCCGGCGGCATGACCAAGCGCGTGGCGCTGGCCCGCGCCCTCGCGCTCGATCCGCCGATCCTGTTCCTGGACGAGCCGACTTCCGGCCTCGATCCGATCGCCGCCGGCGATTTCGATGCGCTGATCAAGACGCTGCAAAAGACGCTGGGGCTGACCGTGTTCATGGTGACCCACGATCTTGCGAGCCTGACCACGGTCTGCGACCGCGTTGCCGCGCTCGCCGACGGCAAGATCGTGGCGATCGGCCCGATGCGCGAATTGCTGCAATCCGAGCATCCCTGGGTGCGCGCTTATTTCCACGGCAAGCGCTCGCAGATGCTGCAACACGAGATGAGATGAGACATGGAAACCCGCGCTCCCTACGTGCTGATCGGCAGTTTCGTGCTGGCCGCGATCCTTGCGGTGTTCGGCTTCGTCTATTGGCTGAGCAACACTGGCGGCATCGGACCGCGCACGAACTACCATGTGCAATTCCAGGGGCCGGTCCCAGGCCTGCTGGTCGGCGCCGGCGTGCTGTTCAACGGCATCCGCGTCGGTGAGGTGACGCAGCTCGGGCTCGCGCCGGACAATCCGCGCTTCGTCAATGCCACGATTTCGGTTGCGACCGCCACGCCGGTCCGCTCCGATACCAGGGTCGGCCTCGAATTTCAGGGCCTGACCGGCGTGCCGGTGGTGACGTTGGAGGGCGGCGCGATCGTCGCCAAATCCGGCGAGCCCGTGACCCTGATCGCCGAGGCCGGCGCCGGCCAGAGCATGACGCAGGCGGCGCGGGATGCGCTGCGGCGGGTCGATACGGTGCTTCAGGACAATTCCGGCCCGCTCAAGGACACCATCGCGAATTTCAAGACCTTCTCCGACGGGCTCGCGCGCAACACCGGCAAGGTCGACGGCATTCTGGCCGGCCTGGAGAAGATGACCGGCGGCGGCGCTCCCGCGCAGAAGGTCACCTACGACCTGCACATCCCGCAGAACCTTGGGCCCGCCGGCAAGACACTGTCGGCGTCACTGGCCATCCCCGAGCCGAGCGCGGTCGCAATGCTGCAGACCCAGCGCATGCTGTTCGCGCCCGTCGGCGACAGGCCGGGCTTTGCCGACTTCCTCTGGGCCGACAGCATTCCGAAACTGGTGCAGGCACGCCTGATCGACAGTTTCGAGAATTACGACATCGCCCACGCCCCGTTGCGCGCGAGCGATCTCGGTCAGGCGGATTACCAGCTCCTGATCGACATCCGGCGCTTTCGGATCGCCACGGAGGGCGAGGCGAGGGTCGAGATCGGACTGTCGGCGCGGATCGTCGACAAGAACGGCAAGGTGGTCGCCTCGCGCCTGGTCGAGACCAGCGAGAAGCTCGACAAGGTCGAGCCCGCCGCTTCAGTCGCCGCCTTCGACGCGGCCTTTGCCCGCATCGCCAAGGAGCTGATCGGGTGGACCGTGCAGGCGGTATAGCGCGGTCTATTCCAGCGTTTTCAGGTAGGACAGAAGGTCGTGGATCTGGCCTGGATTGAGCTCGAAGGCCGGCATGTCGGCGTGACCGGTGTAAATCCCCTCGGCCAGCGCCTCGCCCAGGGTCTCGATCGGGTAACGCCGATGCAGCATGCGCAGCGGGGGAGCGCCCTCGAGCGGGCTGCGGGAAGCGCGGTCAATGGCATGGCAGCGCGCGCAATTGGCCTTTGCAAAGGCCTTGCCACGCTGTTCGGCGGTCGGAGCCGCCAGGGCAGGCGTAATCAGAAGCAGCCCAATCAGGCTGTGACGTAGGGCGCCTTGCAGCATGGAAAAGTGATCCCGTCGAACGCTGGAGCAGAATAAGACGGGGATGCCACCCAAATTTGATCTGAGTCAATTGGCTTTGGCGCAGTGCAGTAAAATCCAAGCCGCGCGGTGGACTCGGCCTGGGGCTGGGCGCAGCCGGCGCGGGGAGCGGTGGATGAAGCCTTCCGTGGTCATGATTGAGCCGAACGGACATTATTGCAACGATTGTGCCGTACGCGGTGCGGCGGTTTGTTCGTCGCTGAATGCGGCCGAGCTCAGGGAGTTCGAGCATCTCGGGCGCCGCGTTCATTTCGACTCGGGCGAGACCGTCTTCTCCGAAGAGGACATCACGACCTCGTTCTACAACGTCCTCGAAGGCGTCATGCGGCTGTACAAGCTGCTGCCGGACGGGCGGCGGCAGATCGTCGGTTTCGCCTTGCCCGGCGATTTCCTGGGGATGAACATTTCCGGCCGGCACAATTTTTCGGCCGATGCGATCGGTGTCGTGACCGTGTGCCAGTTCGCCAAAGCCCCGTTCAGCCGTTTCATCGAAGACCGGCCGCTTCTGCTCAAGCGGATCAACGAGCTGGCCATTCGCGAGTTGAGTCAGGCGCGCGATCATATGGTGCTGCTGGGCCGCCGTTCGGCCGACGAGAAGGTGGCGACCTTCCTGCTCGGCTGGCGTGAACGGCTGGTCGCGCGCAAGGGCCTGTCCGACACGGTTCCGCTTCCGATGAGCCGTCAGGACATCGCCGACTATCTCGGCCTGACCATCGAAACCGTTAGTCGCACCTTCACCAAGCTGGAGCGTCACGGCGTGATCGAGATCATTCACGGCGGTATCAGCCTGCTCGATCCCGCGCGCGCCGAGGCGATGGCAGCAGCCTGACATTCCGCCGCAACGCCCTGACGTTTTTGATCTCGATCAATGACGCCGGCCGACTGCAGCAAAATAATGCCGCAAACTATGGGGAGGGAATAATGCCCGCTGACGCGTTGCTGGTGACCGTTGTCGTCGTCGCAATTTTCGTCGTGTTTGCCGCTGTCCTGGCTTGGGCCGATAGGCAAACCAGCTCCGTCCGGCTCGACCCGGATTCCAGGCGCTGAAGCTCCCAAGATCGTAGTCCGCTAAGGCCTGCCAACAGGCCGACGCTCGTCCGGCCGGCCCGGCTGTGCGCCAGCGCCTCAACGCAATCGCGGCTCGCGCCGCCTGCAACTCTGCATCGATTGGAATGTCCAGGCGCATCCTTCGGATGCGGGCTTTCGGCCCGACCGCGGCTTTTTCGCGGCATTTGTCTCAAACCGAGCGGGTGCTTTCCGGTTGAAAACCCTGATAACGTTGACTACGCAGGAACCTCACTGCCTCGCAGTCTTAGGAGCCCCGCGGCGTGCCTCAGGACAAGACCGGCGACCCCCGACACTCGGCGGGCAACAAGCTATCGGTCCTGCGCAAGCACCCGATCTTCGCGGATCTGGAGCCGGAAGCGCTCGATCAGCTTTGTCGCTACGCCAAGCACACCACCGTGAAGCGCGGCGCGACGATCGCCGCAAAGGGCGATCCCGGCAATAATCTGTTCGCGGTGATCTCGGGGACGGTGAAGATTTCCTCCTCCTCGCCGGACGGCCGCAACGCCATTCTCAATCTGATCGGTCCCGGGGAAATCTTCGGCGAGATCGCGGTGCTCGACGGCGCCCCGAGATCGGCCGATGCGACCGCCAACACCAATTGCGAGCTCTACGTTATTGACCGCCGGGACTTCCTGCCGTTCGTGAAGAGCCAGCCGGCGCTGGCGATGAAGTTCATCGAGCTGCTCTGCGCCCGGCTGCGCTGGACCAGCCAGCAGGTCGAGCAGGTGATCCTGCAGAATCTGCCGGGGCGGCTCGCGAGCGCGCTGCTCGGTCTCACCGAGGAGCGCAAGTTCGACTCCGGCAGCGGCACGCTCGCCATCACGCAGCAGGAGATCAGCGAGATGGTGGGCATGACGCGCGAGAGCATCAACAAGCAATTGCGCGTCTGGGCCGGCCGCAACTGGGTTCGCCTCGAGCACGGCGCTATCGTCGTGCTGGATACGGATGCGCTGCGCGAACTCGCCGAGAGCGGCCTCGACGGCGCGTGACGGCGTCTGCCTAAGTGTCGATGATGGCGACCGCGCGGCTCCACCCCGCCGAGGCGCGTTCGATCTTGACCGGAAAGCATGAGACCATGAACCCGGTCGAGGGCAATTGGTCGAGGTTGTGCAGCTTCTCGAGATGGCAATAGCCGATATGCCGTCCCGCCTTGTGGCCCTCCCAGATCAGGCCGGCGTCGTGCGTCTCGGCATATTTCTTCGCCGTGTAGACGAACGGCGCGTCCCAGCTCCAGCCGTCGGTGCCGGTCAGCCGCACGCCGCGTTCGAGCAGGTACATGGTGGCTTCATAGCCCATGCCGCAGCCGGAATTGACGTATTCGGCCTTGCCGAACTTTGCGCCGGCGCTGGTGTTGACGACGACGATCTCCAGCGGCGACAGCTTGTGCCCGATGCGCTTCAGCTCCTTCTCGACGTCGTCGGCGCTCGCCACGCAGCCGTCGGGCAGATGCCGGAAGTCGAGCTTCACGCCCGGCTGAAAGCACCATTCCAGCGGGACCTCGTCGATCGTCCATGACCGCTCACCGCGGTTCATGGTCGGATGGAAGTGCCAGGGCGCGTCGAGATGCGTGCCGTTGTGGGTCGACAGCGAGACCTGCTCGACGGCCCAGCCCTGTCCGTCGGGCAGATCCTGGGCCTTGAGGCCGTCGAAGAATTGCAGCATCCGCGGCAGGCCCTGCTGATGGTCGATATACTGGATGGTCGGATGGTTGCCCGGCGGATCGGCCGTCACGTCGTTTCTGAGCGGCACCGAGATATCGATCAGCTTCCGCGGCATGGGCATTCCTTCGAGATGGTCCGCTGTGCCGGTCATCTTGAGGGGCCCCAATTGCTGGCGTCAAGTCACGTGCCGGCGACGTCAGCCGACCCACCCGACCCACCGCAATGCGAATTGCGCCAGAAATCGATTGATGCAACTGTTGCATCGATCGATGCCGGATTTGGCTTGGACAGGGAATGCCGCGCGCCCTAGGGACGACATTGGCGCTTGACTTCATGTCTGAGGTGGAGCGACCCAAGGCCGGCCCGCAGCATCCGCCCGACAACGACATAATCAACCCAGGAGGAAAGCCCAGATGAAGACACTCACCGGTATTATCACAGCCGTTGCATTGGCGGTCTCAGCGCCCCTGGCGACCGCGCGCGATTTCCGTTCGGCCGACGTCCACCCTGCCGACTATCCGACCGTCGAGGCCGTCAAGTTCATGGGCAAGCAGCTCGCGACCGCGAGCGGTGGCAAGCTCGGCGTGAAGGTGTTTCCCAATGGAGCCCTGGGCTCCGAGAAGGACACCATCGAGCAGCTCAAGATCGGCGCACTCGACATGATGCGGATCAACGCATCGCCGCTCAACAACTTCGTGCCCGAGACCATCGCCCTGTGCCTGCCCTTCGTATTCCGCGACACGCAGCACATGCGCGCCGTGCTCGATGGGCCGATCGGCGACGAGATCCTGGCCGCCATGGAGCCTGCGGGCCTGGTCGGTCTCGCCTATTACGACAGCGGCGCCCGGTCCATCTACACCGTCAAGGCACCCGTCAAGTCGCTCGCCGACCTCAAGGGCCTGAAGATCCGCGTCCAGCAATCCGATCTCTGGGTCGGCATGATCCAGAGCCTCGGCGCCAACCCGACGCCGATGCCGTATGGCGAGGTCTACACCGCGCTGAAGACCGGCCTGGTGGATGCGGCCGAGAACAACTGGCCGTCCTACGAGTCCTCGCGCCATTTCGAGGCGGCCAAGTTCTACAACATCACCGAGCACTCCCTCGCGCCCGAAGTTCTCGTGATGTCGAAAAAGGTCTGGGACACGCTGAGCAAGGAGGATCAGGCGATGATCCGCAAGGCGGCCAAGGAATCGGTGCCCGTGATGCGCAAGCTGTGGGACGAGCGTGAGCAGGCGTCCCGCAAGACCGTCGAGGCGGCCGGCGTTCAGGTCGTCACGATCGCCAACAAGGCGGAATTCGTCGATGCGATGAAGCCGGTCTATCAGAAGTTCGCCGGCGACGAGAAGCTGCAGGGCCTCGTCAAGCGTATCCAGGGCACGAAGTAGAACGCCAGCAGCGCGGGTCCGGCGTCGCCGCAAAGGCGACCCGGGCCCGCGCAAGGAGACCCGGGATGACAGACCCACACGTCGCAGATCACGAGCATGACGCGGTCGCCGGACGCCCGTCCACCGGCTTGCTGTCGCGGATCAACGCACCTGTTGCGCGCGTGGGCATGTATCTGTCCGTGACCGGATTGCTCGTCATCGTCGCCATCGTCTTCTACCAGGTATTCGGACGTTACGTGCTCAATTCCAGCCCGACCTGGACCGAGAACCTCGCACTGGTGCTGATCCTGTATGTGACGCTGATCGGCGCCGCCGTCGGCGTGCGCGATGCCGGACATATCGGCATGGACAGTCTGCTTGTGATGCTTCCCGACCACGCGCGAGAGAAGATCGAGATCGTGATCCACGTGCTGGTCGCCGTGTTCGGCATTGCCATGGCCTATAACGGCTGGATCCTCGGGTCGTCTGTCGGCACCGTGAAGATTCCCAATCTCGGCCTTCCCGAGGTGATCCGCTACGTGCCGCTGATCGCTTCCGGCCTCCTGATCGTCTCCTTTTCCATCGAGCACATCATGGCTCTTCTGCGCGGCGAAGAGGTCGTCCCGTCATGGAATTGATCATCCTCGGCGCCACCTTCTTCGGCTTTCTGATCCTCGGCGTCCCGGTTGCCTTCGCCATCGGCCTCTCCGCGATCTGCACCATCCTCTACGAAGGACTGCCGGTCGCCGTCATCTTCCAGCAGATGATGTCGGGGATGAACATCTTCTCCTTCCTCGCGATTCCCTTCTTCGTCTTCAGCGGTGAGCTGATGCTGCATGGCGGCGTCGCCGACAAGATCGTCCAGCTCGCCAAGAATCTCGTCGGACACATCCGCGGCGGCCTCGGCATGTCGAACGTGGTCGCCTGCACGCTGTTCGGCGGCGTCTCCGGCTCGCCCGTGGCCGACGTGTCGGCGATGGGCGCGGTGATGATCCCGATGATGAAGAAGGAAGGGTTCGACACCGACTACGCCGTCAACGTCACCACCCACGCTTCGCTGGTCGGGGCCTTGATGCCGACTAGTCACAACATGATCATCTATGCGCTCGCCGCCGGCGGCAAGGTCTCGATCGGCGCGCTGATCGCCGCCGGCCTGCTGCCGGCGATCGTGCTGATGGTGTGCATGCTGGTTGCCGCCTACGCGGTCGCGGTGAGGCGCGGTTATCCGGCCGGCAAGTTCCCGGGCTGGGCCGAGGTGGTCCGCTCGCTGGCGGCCGCGCTGCCGGGGCTTCTGATCGTCGGCATCATCCTGGCCGGCATCCTGTCCGGCGTCTTCACGGCAACCGAATCGGCGGCCATCGCCGTCACCTACTCGATCCTGCTGACGTTCTTCATCTACCGCACCATGACCTGGGGCAACTTCCTGCGCGCCGCCGCCAAGGCGGTGAAGACGACCGGGGTGGTGCTGCTGCTGATCGGCGTCTCCACCATGTTCCAGTACCTGATGGGACTTTACGAGGTGGCGGATCTCGCCGGCGCGATGATGAACAAGTTGTCGACGCAGCCTTGGGTGATCTTCCTGCTCATCAACATCATCCTGTTCGTGCTCGGAACGTTCATGGACATGGCGGCGACCATCCTGATCTGCACCCCGATCTTTCTGCCGATCGCGATGAAGGCGGGCATGGACCCGGTGCAGTTCGGCATGCTGATGCTGATCAATTGCGCCCTCGGGCTCAACACGCCGCCGGTCGGAACGACGCAATTCGTCGGCTGCGCCATCGGCGGCATCTCGGTCGGTGCGGTGATGCGCACCATCCTGCCGTTCTATGCCGCGCTGATCGCAGCACTGATGTTCGTGACCTACGTCCCTGCATTCTCGCTGTGGCTGCCGCGCCTCTTGATGGGCTACAAGGGCTAGCAGCACCAGGGAGACATCGTCAGTGACGGACTATCGCAAGCTCTTCGATCTCACCGGCAAGACCGCGCTCGTTCTCGGCGCCGCATCCGGCATCGGCAAGTCGTCCGCCGAAGCACTTGCGGATCTCGGCGCCCGTGTCGTCTGCGCCGATCGTGCGCTCGATGCAGCGGAGGCGACCGCCGCCGGCATTCGCGACAAGGGCGGCTGGGCGGAAGCAGCTGGCTGCGACGCCGCGAGCGCCGCGGACGTCAATGCACTCGCGAAAACCGTGATGCAGAAGTTTCCGCGGCTCGACATCGCGGTGACGACGCCCGGGCTCAACATCCGCAAGACCATCCTCGACTACACCGAGGAGGATCTCGACCGCGTCCTGAGCCTCAACGTCAAGGGCACGGTCTTTTTCTTCCAGGCCTTCGGCCGCATCATGGTCGCGCAGAAGGGCGGAAGCATCATCGCCTGCTCCTCGGTGCGCGCGGTGACCATCGAGCCGGGGCTGGGCGTCTACGGCTCGACCAAGGCGGCGATCGGCCTGCTGGTGAAGGGCTTTGCTTCCGAGGTCGGCCATGCCGGCGTGCGCGTCAACGCCATCGCGCCCAGCATCGCCGAGACAGCGCTCACCCGTCCGTTCAAGCAGCGGCCCGACATCTACAATCTCTATGCCGGCCACACCGTATTCAACCGCTGGAGCAGTGCCGACGAGGTCGCGACCGCGGTCGCCTATCTCGCTTCGGACGCCGCAAGCTATGTCAGCGGCAGCACGCTGTTCGTCGATGGCGGCTGGACCGCCGTCGACGGTCCGCCGACCGGTCTCACCCAGCTGCACAAATAGGCCTTTGTCTATCCAACGAAGCCGATGCGCTGGCGCAGATCCTTTCGATCTGCGCCGCTCAATAGCGCGATCAGCGCGGCGGCCTGCTTCGGATGTGCGGCGCGCACGGTCACGCCGGCCGTATACATCGTCACGAGCTCGCAGCCCGGCGGCAGCGATCCCGATGGCATGATGCCGTCGGTCGCGATGATCTCGGTCGCCTGGGTGCAGCCGATCGGCCGCGTCGCGGTCGAATTCGCAAGCTCGCGCATTGCGGTCGCGCCGTTCGGAAAGATCTTGAGGCGCGAGGCGACCTCAGAGGCGATGCCGAGCTGGTCCAGCACTCTTGCGACGTGCTGCCCCGCGGTCGAGGCCTTGGTGTCGGGGACGTAGATCGCGTCGGCACCGCGCAGTACTTCGCGCAGATCGGCCTCGGTTGTCACCGTCGCCTTGGGATCGCGACTGCGGACCGCCAGCGCGGTCTCGACCCGGCCGACATCCGTGATCGAGGAGGGGACGATGAGCTTTTCCCCGGCAAGGTTCGCAAGGAGAGCCTGCGTCAGGATCACGAGATCGGCCGGCGTTCCCGCGCGCAGCTTGTCTGCCATGAGGCCGACCGCGCCGAACTCACCTTCGATGCCGAGGCCGGTCTGCGCTCTGAAAGCCTCCGTGAGGCCACGCACCAGGCCCTGTGCCGCGCCGCCGCTCAGGATGTTCAGTGTCGTCAAGACGTACGCTCCATGGCTGCAATGATCCTGTCGCGCGTGATCGGCAGGTCGCGCACGCGCACGCCGAGGCAATCGTAAACTGCATTCGCGATTGCCGCCGTCACCGGGCCGTGCGCGGCCTCGCCGGCGCCGACCGGCTCGATCTCCGGCCGCTGGATGATCTCGACGTCCACGGCCGGCACCTCGCTGAAGGTCAGGATCGGATAGTCCGTCCACGAAGTCGAGGTGATGCGGGTCCGGTCAAACCGGACGCGTTCCTTCAGCACCCAGCTCGTGGCCTGGATCGCGCCGCCCTCGATCTGGTTGATGACGCCGTCCGGATTGATGGCTTCGCCGACATCGACGGCGAGCGTCAGCCGCTTCACACGGATATCGTCGGCGCCCTCGATCTCGGCAATCGCGGCGCAATAGGCGCCCGAGTTCTTGTAGCGGGCGAAGCCGATGCCGTAACCGATGCCGGGACGCTGCTGCGGTTTCCAGGCGGCGCGCCGCGACGCGACGCGGATCACATGCTTCGCCCGCTCATCACGCAGATGGCGCAGGCGGAACGCGATCGGGTCCTCACCGCGCAGGTCGGCGATCTCGTCGAGCAGGGACTCGATGGCGAACACGTTGCCTTGCCCGCCCAGCGTCCGCAGCGCCGAGGTCCGCACCGGCATGGTCAGCAGCCGGTGGCTCGTGATCGTCCAGGCCGGAAAATCATAGAGCGGAACGGAGTTGCGGTCGGCGCCGCCGCCGTTCGCGGCCGGCGGGTTGGTCGAGATCATGCGCGGATAGGGATTGGCGATCTCGGTTGCGGCCAGCAGCGCCGGCTCTGTCGCGCGTCCGGGTCTCGCGGCGTGACCGTTGCTCCAGATCGCGTGGCGCCAGCCGACGATGTCATTGCCCGCATCGAGGTCGGCCTCGATCTCGATCGCCATCGCGGCGCCAAACGGCGCGTGCGACATCTCGTCGTGGCGTGACCACTGCACCCGGACCGGACGGCCGCCGGCGGCCGCGGCCAGCAGCACGGCGTCAAGCGCGACGTCATCGGCCGCATTGTGCCCGTAGCAGCCGGCGCCCTCCATGTGTTCGACGACAATATTCTCTGCAGGCAGCTTCAGCACGATCGCGAGATCGGCGCGGAGCAGGTAGACGCCCTGGCTGTGCGTCCAGACGTGAACACGATCACCGTCCCATTGTGCCACGGCGCAGGACGGCGCCATCGACGCATGCGCGATGTAGGGACGGGTGTATTGCCGGCGGAGCGTTTGGGCGGGCTTGCGCGCCGGCTCCGCCATCCTGGTGTCGATGATGGCGGTCTCGACCGGTTGGCTCCTGAGAAACCCTGCCAGATCGTCTTCATCGGGCAGCGTCTCGCCAGCCGACCATGTTGCGCCCTTGCGCAAGGCCCTGAGCGCTGTGTCCGCCGCCGCCTCGGTATCAGCGACCACGCCGGCAAAGCCGCCGTCGCGGACGATCGCAACGAGGCCGGGAACCGCGCGCGCGGCCTCCTCGTCGAGTGCGATCAATTTGGCACCCGATATATCCGGCCGCAGCACGCGACCGTGCACCATTCCGGGGAGCGCAAAATCGTGGATGAAGCGCGGGCGCACGAACACCTTGTCGGGAATATCGACGCGCTGGACCGAATGCCCGGCGACGTTGCGCTCGGCGGCGCCCTTCGCAGTCGCGTCCGTGGTGGCATCTTGGTCGAGTGAGACGTCGCCCTTCAATTCCCAATAGCTGGTCCTGACATTGCCGGGACCCGAGATGGTTCCGTCGTCGACATCGAGCAGCGCCGCATCGACGCCGAGACGTTCCGATGCCACGGCAAGAAAGCGCTGGCGCACCTCGGCGCAGACGTGGCGGAGCGCGCGGCCGGACTGTTGAATCGACAGGCTGCCCGAGGTGACGCCTTCATTCGGGCTGGTCGCCGTCGAGGCACGGATCATCTCGATCCTGCCGATATCGACATCGAGCTCGTCCGCCGCGATCTGCGCCAGCGCCGTGACGATGCCCTGGCCGATCTCGACCTTGCCGGGCGAGATCGTCACGCGGTCGTCATCGGTGAACCGCACCCACGACGATAGTCTTGGATTGGCCATGAGGCTGACCGGCAGCTTCGGGACCGGGGATGGCATGCTCATGACGCCGCCATCTCCGCAGCCGCACGCAGCACGGCGCGGATCATGCGGTTATGCGATCCGCAACGGCACAGATTGCGATCCAGTGCGGCTCTGACCTCCGCCTCCGTCGGCGACGGATTGCGTTTCAGCAGCGCTGCGGCGCTGACGAGGATTCCGGAGACGCAATAACCGCACTGCATCGCCTGTTCGGAGATGAAGGCGCGTTGCAGCGGGTGTGGTGCTTCTATCGTACCGAGGCCTTCCACCGTGACGACATCCTTGTCCGCTACCGACCATAACGGCATGTCGCAGGAGGCCATGGCACGATCGCCGAGCATCACATAGCAGGCGCCGCACTCGTTGGCACCACAGCCGAAATGCACCCCCGTGACGCCGAGACGGCCGCGCAGCACATCGAGCAGCATCTGATCGGGATCGGCATCGACGGCCATGGCGGCGCCGTTGAGACGGAATTGAATGATCGGCATGATCGCGCTGCGGCCTCAGGATTTGTCGAACTTCTTGACGACGTCGGCCCATTTCTCGATGTCGCCGCGCAGGAATCTGTCGAACTGTTCCGGCGTCATGGACATGGGCACGGCGCCCTGTTCCGTCCAGAGCTTGACGACGTCGGGCCGCTTCACCATGGCGTTAACGGCGGCATTGAGCTTGTCGACGACGGGCTTCGGCGTGCCGGCCGGTGCCATCAGGCCGAGCCAGATCGTCGCCTCATAGCCGGGGACGCCGGCTTCGATCGCGGTCGACACGTTCGGCAGCACGGTCGATCGCTGCTTGCCGGTGGTGGCAAGCGCGCGCACCTGGTTCTCGGCGACGTTCGGCGCCATCGCCGGTACCGCGTCGATCATCATCTGCACCTGCCCGCCGATCACGCCGCTGCGCGCTTCGCCGCTGTTGCGGTAGGGCACGTGGACGATATCGATGCCGGTCATGGCTTTGAACAGCTCGCCGGCCATATGGTAGGGCGTGCCCTGACCGGAGGAGGCGTAATTCAGCTTGCCTGGCTGCGCTTTGGCGAGGGCGATGAATTCCTGCAGCGTTTTCGCTGCAACACCCGGGTTCACCACGATGACGAGATCGGAATAGTTCACCGGCGCGATCGGCACGAGGTCGCGCATCAACTCGTATTTGCGCTTGTCCGCCGTCAGCAGCGATTCGTTCGCGGTCTGGGTGTTGGACATCATGAGCAGCGTGTAGCCGTCGGCCGGCGACTTCGCCGCCTCAATCGTGCCGATGACGCCGCCCGCGCCGGTGCGGTTCTCGATCACGAAGGGTTGGCCGAAGTTCTCCTGCAGCACGTTGCCGATCAGCCGCGCCGCGACATCGGCCGGCCCGCCGGCGCCGAACGGCACGACTATCCGGACCGCCCGGGTGGGATAATCCTGTGCGGAGGAGGGGACTGCGGAGGACGCGGCAAGCAGGCCGGCCGCCAATGCCAGCGCGAATCTTCGGGCGATCATGCCCACCTCCCTGGTGTCGTTCTTGTTGGCCGGCACTGTAGCGGCAGGAAATGCTGACTGTCGACGCCTCACAAAAGCGATTGGGCCGGGAATAGCCGGCGACTTCCGGTGTGGCCGTCTGCATTTCGCTGTTGCAGCAGGAACCGCCGGCGCGCACGGTCTGAGCAAATCGCATGGGCGCTGCCGGATAAATGCCCCTCGGCTGGCAGGTATTTTGGTGTTACGAACTGGGACATGAACCAGCACGCCAAGATCGAAATCCGCCATTCGACCTGTCCGCATGATTGCCCCTCCGCCTGCGCCCTCGATGTCGAGGTGGTCGAGGGCCGCAGCATCGGTCGTGTCCGCGGTTCGAAAAAGCAGACCTACACCGCCGGCGTCGTCTGCGCCAAGGTCGCCCGCTACGCCGAGCGCATCCATCATCCTGAGCGGCTGATGTACCCGCTCCGCCGCACTGGACCGAAGGGCTCCGGGCAATTCGCGCGGATTTCCTGGGACGAGGCGCTGGACGAGATCGGGCACCGCTTCAGCGCGGCCGAGCGCGAGTTCGGCGCGGAATCGATCTGGCCCTATTACTACGCCGGCACGATGGGGCTGGTGATGCGCGACGGTCTCAACCGCCTCACGCATGTGAAGAAATATTCGCGTTTCTATCAGACCATCTGCGCCAACGTCGCCCGCATCGGCTTTGCCATCGGCACCGGCAAGATCGCCGGCGTCGATCCGCGCGAGATGGCGCTGTCCGATCTCGTTGTGATCTGGGGCACCAATCCCGTCAACACCCAGGTCAACGTGATGACGCACGCCTCCCGTGCGCGGAAAGAGCGCGGCGCGAGGATCGCGGCGGTCGACATCTACGACAACGAGACCATGAAGCAGGCCGACATCAAGATCATCCTGCGGCCCGGTACCGACGGCGCCTTTGCCTGCGGCGTCATGCATGTCCTGTTCCGCGACGGCTATGCCGACCGCGCCTATATGGACAAATACACCGATTGCCCCGCCGAGCTCGAGGCACACCTGAAGACGCGCACGCCGGAATGGGCGTCCGCCATTTGCGGCGTGCCAGTGGCGGAGATCGAGGCCTTTGCCAAGGCCGTCGGCGAGACCAAGCGCACCTTCTTCCGCTTCGGCTACGGCTTTACACGCAGCCGCAACGGCGCCACGCAGATGCACGCGGCAAATTGCATTCCCGCGGTGACCGGCGCCTGGCAATACGAAGGCGGCGGCGCCTTCTTCAACAATTACGCGCTGTGGCACTTCAACGAATCCATCATCGAAGGTCACGACGCGATCGACAAGTCGACGCGCGCGCTCGACCAGTCGCAGATCGGCCGCATCCTCACCGGCGATGCCGAAGCCCTGCAAGACAAGGGCCCGGTCAAGGCGATGCTGATCCAGAACACCAACCCGATGACGGTGGCGCCGGAGCAGGCGCTGGTGCGGCAGGGCTTTGCGCGCGAGGATCTGTTCGTCGCGGTGCACGAGCAGTTCATGACCGAGACGGCGCAGATGGCCGACATCGTGCTGCCCGCGACCATGTTCATGGAGCACGACGACCTCTATTACGGCGGCGGCCACCAGCACATCTCGGTCGGGCCGAAGCTGATCGACCCGCCCGGCGAATGCCGCTCCAACCACGAGGTCCTGCAGGCGCTGGCACCGCGGCTCGGCGCCAGGCATCGGGGTTTCGAGATGACGCCACGCCAGTTGATCGACGCGACGCTGAAGCTCAGCGGCCACGGCGACATCGGCGGCCTCGAAGCCGATCTCTGGCGCGACCTGCAACCGGATTTCCGCACGTCCCACTATCTCGACGGCTTCGCCCATGCCGACGGCAAATTCCACTTCAGGGCCGATTGGGCGCACCCGCCATTCGGCGTGACCATGGGCGATGTCGACAGGATGCCGTCCTTGCCGGATCATTGGGCCGTGATCGAGCAAACCGATCAGGCCCATCCGTTCCGGCTCGCGACCAGCCCCTCGCGCAGCTTCCTCAACACCACTTTCAACGAGACGCCGTCCTCGCAGGCCCGCGAGGGCAAGGCGAGCGTGATGATCCATCCGCTGGATGCCGCCGCACTCGACATCGCCGACGGCGACGCGGTGACGCTCGGCAATACGCGCGGCGAGACCACGCTGATCGCAACCCTGTTCGACGGCGTGCGGCGCGGCGTCCTGATCGCGGAATCCGTTCACCCCAACAAGAACCATATCGGCGGCCATGGCATCAACATGCTGACGGGCGCCGAAACCGTCGCGCCGATCGGCGGGGCCGCATTCCATGACAACAAGATCTGGATCAGGAAGGCCGCGACGGCCTAGGGGCTGCACTCCGTGACGCCGTAGCCGGCAAACTCCTTCGCGATATCGGGGTTCATGGATTTCGCCTGCGCGATATCGGTGGCCCCGTCGCCGCCGCTCTTGCGGGTGGCGATGCCGCGGCCGAACAGCGACGATGACGAGCGCGGATTGCGCTGGATCGCGTCGGTGTAGTCCTTGATCGCTTCCGCGTTGCGGCCGAGCTTGAGGTTGACGAGCCCGCGGCTGTCGAGCGCATCGCTCAAGCCGGGATTGATCTGGAGCGCCAGATTGCAGTCGGCCAGCGCACCCTGCAGGTCGCCGGTCGCAGCGCGCACCCAGCAGCGGTTGTTGAACGCCTCGCCATCCCTCGGATTCCTGCTGATCACGAGGTCGAAATCCTGCCTGGCGAGCGCATAAGCGCGCTTGATCGCATAGACCTGGCCGCGCTTGTAGCGCGAGACGATGTCATTGGCGTTCGCCGCGATCTTGCGAGTGAGGTCGGCGATGACCGGATCCCTGGCGAGATCGTCGGCGCTCGGGGGAGGCTCTGCCTGCGGCGCCTCGCAGACCGGTCTCTGCAGCTCCGGTTTCTGAGGCTCGGGCTTCGTCGGCGTCGGGTCGCCCTTGCTGTCGGGCGGCCGGGTCACCGAGCCTGCGAACGAGAATTCCGTGGTCAGCGAGGACGACAGCCACGGCACCTGCTCCCGCTTGGTGGCGGCGATCACGCCGTTCTTGGTGTTGATCAAGGCCTGCTCGGCGCTGATGTTCGGCGCACGCATCTCGCGGAGCAGCTCGGCGACGAACAGGCCGTGATCGGTCTTGCCGCTGGCCGTGACCGCGCCGAGCGCCGCGGAGTAGAGCGCCAGCGAATTGCTCGGCGCGATCGCCGGCGCAAGGCCCGCCGAATAGCGGCGGAAGCGTCGCTCGAACGGGTTACGCCGCGAGGCGTCGATCAGCGCGACCTTAATCGCGGCACCGCGCGCGTTCATTTCGGCGAGGATGCTGTCGAGGCTGAAGCCGTCGCGCGCCACATCAGGCTCGGTCCAGATCTGCGCGTCGACCGGAAGCAGGTAGGTCTGCCGGTTGGATTGAATGGCAAAGCCGTCGAAGAAGATCAGCGCCACTGCGCCGCGTTCGATGCGGGCATAGAAGCGATCAAGCGCCTGCCGCATGGCGTCGGCCGTGAGATTGCTCTGCCGGTCGACGACGAAACCGTCGCGCTTCAACTCTTCAGCGACGTCCTGTGCGTCGTTGGCGACGTCGCTCAGCACGAACTCGTTGTCCGGATATCTGGCGTTGCCGATCACCAGCGCGATCTTCGCGACGTCGGCCGCGCGGCTTGCAGGCCCGCCGCTCAGCACCAGCAGGGCTGTAAGCAACACCATCATCGCGGCGCGCATGAAATGGCTCATGGTGATCAAAATCTCCGGACAGGATAGCGGCCGTCACTCACAATACAATCGGCAAGTGAAGTTGCGCCCACACGCTATGGTGACGGGATGGCAGATTGCCCTTGCGTGCGCGGCCCGTCCTGCCGCAAATGGCTGCAAAACGGAGCCAGGGAAGCGAGCCTACCATGACCGACACCACAGCAATCATCACCGAGAAGCGCGGGCAGGCGTTCTGGATCACCATCAACCGGCCGGAAAAGCGCAACGCATTGAACGGCGACGTCATCGCCGGCATCACCAAAGGCTATCGCGACGCGCATGACGACAAGGACGTCCGCGTCATCGTCCTGACGGGCGCGGGTGACAAGGCGTTCTGCGCGGGCGCCGATTTGCAGAATTCCGGCGCGGCTTTCGCGATGGATCATTCCAAACCAAATGTCGACTATGCCGATCTGTTACGTTTGTCACAGAACGCTACCAAACCGGCGATTGCGCGGGTCGGGGGCGTCTGCATGGCCGGCGGCATGGGCCTGCTCTGCATGACCGATATGGCAGTGGCGGCCGATCATGTCATTTTCGGCCTGCCGGAGGTGAAGGTCGGCGTGTTCCCGATGCAAGTGCTGAGCCTGCTCCAGCGCATCGCGCCGCCGCGCCTCGTCAACGAATGGGCGCTCACGGGCGAACCGTTCGACGCCAAGGCCGCGCAGGCCGCGGGCCTCCTCAATTACGTCGTGCCCACCGCCGAGCTCGACGCCAAGGTTGACTGGCTGATCGGCCGCATCGTCGACAAGTCCCCGACAGCGATCCGCCGCGGCAAATATGCCATGCGCGCGATCGCCTCGATGTCGTTCGACGAAAGCATCGCCTACACCGAAAGCCAGATCGCGCTGCTGGCGATGACCGAGGACGCCAAGGAAGGCTTGAAAGCCTTCAGCGAGAAGCGCAAACCGTCCTGGTCGGGAAGATAAATGCGTACCTTCAACTTCCGTCTCGCCTGGCGGGTTTCCGGACCGCGCATTCTGGCTATGGGCGCTAGCCGAACTGGAGACTTTGAAGTCGAACAAAAAGACGGCCCGTCAACAAACCGGCGAGTTGGCGATGAAGCTGGAAGCGGTCTCTGGAGGCTCAGAAATCCGGATCTATCTCCGAGGGAATGCATCAGCTCGCCGGAGCTCGTCTGCACCACTGATGCCAATAGCCAGCAAGATGCGCGCCTCGGACGATCAGGCGAAGTGGTCAGAACCCGCGTCAGTGTCCACGCCGATGCCAGATGGTAGTCGATGCGCGCCTCATGCGATTTGCTCAAACGGCAGAACGCGAGAGATGCGCTCGCGCGCCTTGCCGGATACATGAAAGCAAAAAAAGAGCGTCTCCGGAGAGACGCTCTTTTTGCCACCCCCATACGGGGTCAAGACATGCGATTAGACAGAAAGCACTACGTTATTGTACTTTCAACTTCCCCCGGGCCTCACGTGGCATAAGGGCTTCCACAGTCGGGTGCCTAGGTAGCACACGGGGTTAGCTCGAACAACAACATCTCAATGCCAATGGTTAACAACGCAGGAAGGTCTCGAGATGCTCATGAAACCGGAGCACAGCCCCGAGATGAGAGGCGGGGCTCTTCCAAGGTTCAAGCTGGTTGCTCCTAGGAACTCCGATCTGATGGGCAGCATTTCACGATTCACTGCCGTTTGCGGTCAAATTGGTAGGGGCGAACTGGCAAGAAGGTCTCCACCTGTCAGCTCTTTCGGCTCGAGATTGCTCGATTTAAACGGAAATGTCTGAATCAGACGGAAACTCGAGGATGGATCGTCGGTGAGATGTCCGGGAGCCTGGGCCTGCAGTACCGGCGCATATGGACCGAGTGACAGGATCTGGCAGATATCGTCCCGCCGGAAGATTTGCACCTCTCTCCCCAAGTATTCGATGCGATCTCATGCGATCCGTCTGGACATTGGTTGTATCTTCCACGGAGGATTGGTCGCTACGTTCCGTCTGAAACACCACGAGACCATCATGAAAGCGAGCCTTTCCGAAACTCTGCAACCCGTCATCGAGGCGCTCGCTCCTACAGAGTTTGGGCCGCCGAAAACTCAGACGGTGATTTCCAGGTTCCTCCGATTGCTCGAAGCGCTCCGCGCGGCAGGCTACACCCACGAGCAGATAGCCCGGGCGCTCACGGCCGGAGGCGCGCAGGGTCGGAGGGGAGCTCAATTCAGCGGGAATTCGCTTTCCAGCTATATGGTGAGAGCCAGGAAAGGCGCCAGTGATCGGGGGGCGGCCGAGATCTGCCTCAAGTCCAGCCAGGTGCTTGACGACATCAAGACAGCAAGCTCCTCGACATGGGACCAAGACCGGGCGAATTCGTCGGAGTTCAGCAAATTCAAACAAGGCATCAGGGATGCGCATTCTCATGCCGCAAAGGGCGAGGTGTTGTTTGGCAGGCCGAGGAGGAGCTAGTTCGCCATGCCGTCAGACGATTATCGTGGGAAGCTCAAGCCTCTCCTCAAGCGAATTGGTGTTCCTGCTGCGGAAATCGACATCAAGCTCATTGAGCTTGATGAGATAAAGCAATCGTTCATATGGAGGTGCGAGCATCGCGCGAAATCACCCCGGATCAGTGCGGTGGTGTCGCAGCTGCGTGCTTTGGCGGATGCGGCGCAACGAGCATGCTCAGGACGTGAGGTGTCGATCCCGGACGAAATCCATCCCGCCGCGTACGATGCTTTGACCGGACGCTATCCATTTTCGAACATCGACGTGGCTCCCGTCACCGCTGAGGCTTTAGAACATCCAGAGGTGTATGGGGACATTTATCGGACAGCGGTCGTGAATGCTCCCGTCGCGCCGCACGTCGTGAATGCCGCGATGCGTCAGCTTCCGGAGCAGCCGCATCTGGTGGCCGTCCGATCGATGCCCTTTCCGTTTGATGCTGCCAACGTGTACTTTTTCGGCGATCTGCCGGACCCGCAGCCAGCCCACATTCGGCAGCGCATTGAAAATTTCATTGTCTATGAGCCGGAGGCAGCTTCCGCCTTCCTTCAACGGGTGCAGGAAGGGGTCCGTCGGGCCACCCGGGATCCGGCGCGAGAGAATCCCGGGCGGCGAACGCTCTACGATTGGGCTGAACCGATGCCGGCGGCCCGCTTGGCATTCGATGTCCTCGATCTGCTGCTCGAGCCGGCGGCCGCGCGGCCGAAGGCCGCGGTGCAAGAGCTTGTGACGGCGATCATCGATGTGTTGATTGACGATCCAAATTCGGATTGCGTGCGGCAAGACGTGATCGGGTCGATGCTGACGATCTGGGTGTCACTCAATGAGCACTTGGTGGTTGTGCAGCGGCTTTCGGGAATGCTGGATGGGCGTCCCGGCGAGGCGGAATTGCCGGGCCAGCGGCGCCGGCGACGCCTTTGGCGGGCGTGTCACGCAGTGGTGATGGATTCGATTGCTGAACTCGTGCGTCGCGCCCGTATGGGCGACCATCACCAGGTGTGGCAACTTTGGAACAACCGAAAACCCCGCAGAACGAAGGGGAAAATGGCGATCGCACCGAAGGCGCGCGCGACCGGGCTGCCGGTAGCCACGCTCGATCTCGCGGCGGCCGCTCAAGCGGAAAGCGACGCGCAGTTTCTCTTGAAGCTGGCGCGCGCCTGCAAGCGTTGGCGGCGTGTCGGTTGAAGACGGCATCCGCCAACGAATTACGACAAAACACGACGAACGACGTCGGATTCCGGCAGTCTACGACGATCTACGACGTTTTCTTTGTTGGGTTCGTGGGAGCTTTCGATTCTCGGTTGTGACCTATTCGGCTTCTCAAGAGAAGGAGAAGCCTATGCCGAAAGTCAAAACCCCCAATCCCGCCGCCGGTTGGTACTTCATCGTTGTGCTCTCTGCCTTGGGCGGCCAGGGCAAGACCTTGTTCGCTGAACTCATCACTTTGATCCTGCGGTCGGTCGGTTACCAGGTCCGCGTCTTTTCGGCGGACGTCCAGCAGCGGCTTCGTGCCAAGCTCGGCGACGACGTCGTCACGATCGATACCGATCTCCTGGAGGCGGCCTCCGAAGACCCGCTCGCGGTGTTGCGGGCGTTCTCGCCGCTCACCAGAGCGGTCGCTTCAGCGGGGGACGGGAGCAGCCTCGTGCTGGACACTGCCGCTACTTGGGACGTGCCGGTCCTGAAGTTCCTGCGCGATGTGCGTCTCGACAAGGTTGTGACTGAGAGCGGCGGTCAATTGATCGTCGCGCTGGTGACAACGTCCAATCTGGACGCCATGCGTGCGATGACGGCATCGACTGAACTGGTGCGGGCTGCACTGCCGCTGGCGCGGCCGGTCTGGGTTCTGAACCACCGGGTGGGCACCGTTTTCCCGTCGGGTTTTGATCCCCGCCTTTTGAAGCTCGAGCCGGATCAGTTCGCCAGCATGCGTGCCGGCGTCAACGAAATCGTCCTGCCGCGCATGGACGACCGGCTGTGGCAGCCCGTTGACCGCACGCCGGGTTTGAACCTGGTGAAGTTCGTCACGGCCGATCCGGAGAAGCTCGCCAAGCTGTGGCCTGACCGTGAGGGCAATCCTTTGGACGCGTTGTCCGCGTCTGTCGCGCAGGGGCGCATCGCAAGCTGGATCGCTACCATGATGGAGGCGGCCCACCAGGCCTTGAGGTTTCCGCGCGCCGACTAGGCTCGGCGCGCGGCTGGAACGGCTCAAGCGCCGGGGTGACGAAGCGGGCGAGGAGTTAGTCCAGCGTCTCGCCTGCTCGACCAGCAGTCTCAAGCTGTTGTGCGATGTTCCTTTCAGCCTGCAACTGATCAAGCCGTCGCACCGCAAACGCCTCGCGTCGCTTCTGGATTGTGAGCACACTGGTCCGTGCGAACATGCGCTGGGCCGACTGGGGCGCTGGATGGACATGATCTGGACGAGCTGCAGATCGCGGGAGGACTCCCGCACAGAGCGGTGAGACAGCGGTGTCGAAAGAGGTGGTTCGCACGTTGATGGTGAGGCCCACGAGCCAAAATGCGCTGGCGACGAGGACCGCCGATCCGGACTCTAGAGGCGCGATGTTGAAAAGCCTATCTTCATCAAGGTGCGGTCTGATGTAGATCCGGACGCCCACCCAGGCGTCCTCTTAAGAGGAACTGCGAAGGATATGGTTGGCAATACTCCCCAGATGCAGGTCACGCACGCGTGTGGGCACTCTGCAATGCGCGTCAAATCTCAGAGCGATTCTTCAAACGAGATTAAGATTCGCGCTGCCAGAGGTACTTTGTGCGAGGCCTGCCTCACTGCGCATAAGTCAAAGCGCGATTGCATGATCTCCAATTCGGTTCAGCGAACCAAAGAGGCGGCCGCTGCGACCAAGCTGATCGGCAGCAAAAAGCAGATCGAATGGGCCAGCCGCATTCGTGAGAAGTGGCTGTATATCGTTAAGCGCGAACTACCAGCGCACGTTCTGTTCAGTTTAGACAAAGTGCGGGCGCCTGACGTATCCCCCGAGGCCATCGAGCAGGCTGTTACCGTCGTACTCGTCGTGCGCCTGGCTGCAATAGATGAGATAGCTGCTCACAGCCAAGCTGCCTGGTGGATTGACTTCCGGGACTATCTTGAATCGATGGTTAATCGGCCGACGGACATCGCCATCAAGTCCGAATGTTCGGCCCTCCTCAACAAGTAAGGCCGATCAAGCCGACGCGGCCATCCCTGCAGTCCTCGCGCAACTCTTTCCTTCGATCAGTCGATTCCGCTGCACGCTTCTTGTCCGAGGCAGCGAATGCGAAAATTTTTCGCATTCGGCGCGATGCGGTCCGCTGAGGCTGTCGCAAGGTGCCATCATTTTGATATTGTTGACAAATTCGAAAAGTTGCTCTCATTATTGGTTTAAGGTTTGCGACGAGAGATGTCATCAGGAGTACTTATCGTGACGGGCGCGGAGCAGTTCAATTACGATCAGGTTGCGCCGGACAGGGCGGAGGAGCTGCGCGAGCTTGCTGGCGTGATCCGCCTGGGTGTTAGACTGCTGACGCGGACGGCCGTGGAAATAGGCAGGTCCCTGAGCGAGGCGAAGGCCAGCCTCCCTGGCCGGGTGTTCCTGAAGTGGTGCCGTCTGGAAGCGGGCTTCGAGCCGCGCACGGCCCAGCTCTACATGAATCTGGCGGGTCTGTTCGATCGTTATGGAGAGGATGTGTATCTCGTGCCGCTCAGCGCCGCGCTGGATCTCGCCGCGCCATCGGTTGACGAGGCCACCTGTGTCGACATCCTGGCGCGTGCCCGCCGTGGCGAACGGCTGACGGTCGAGTTTGTGAAGGAATGCATTCGGCGGGCAAAGGGCAAGGCGGGCAACGCCGACCAGCTGGTGTCCGAGGGTGCTGCCGCGATGTCCAACATGCTTGCGAACGAGATCGGCATCTCCACGAAGATGGCACTGCAGAAGTATCTCGGGGCCAGCCCGGGGGCACATGATCGGCTCTTCATGAAGAGCTTTCGGGAGCGCATCGCGAAAGACCTGCGTCAGAACAGTGTGCGCGTGCGCATGCCATTGACCCGCCGGCTGCCCGCAGCCTAATCGGCGTGTCTTGCTCACCTGGTGATGCAGCTTGAGGTCACGAGGGTTGCGGGCATCTTGGGCCGCGACCTTATGTGTAGGCCTTCGGGGCAGGTGAGCTTTGCTCCGACGGCGCGGCCATGATGGCGCGGAGATCTGTCCAGCTCGTCGGCGAGCCTTTCCAATCTGTTTGTGAAAGCGCCTCTGCAGAGAGACGGATTGCTATGGATATGGCTTGGATTGCGCACTCCCGATGAACAGGGCGGTCCTTAGCGGCAATGGGTGCAATTTTCGGCTTGCAGGAACGCATGCGATGCTGGCGCATCGTCCATTATACGTTTCGAGATCAACGTGTCGCATTGCTCAATCCACACCCGCGTCCTTCAAACCAGCAAGGATGACGACGTTGCTGTGCGGTTCGCTTACCAGACGTGCTCAACCGCAGACCATCGTTTCGGGCATGTCGACTACCGCCGCTATGCCTCTTATCACGTCGGAGGAAGCGTGCTGCTGCCCATGGGGGCACCGGAGGAGTTCGCCGAGTGGGAGAATTTTTGCAAGGCCGTCATTGCTAGGGAGACGCGGCGGAACGCACAAGAAGGCAGAGTTCTCGATTTTGCCTTACCGCGCGGGGTCGCCCGTGAGCTGCTGCTGCCGCTTGCGGCGTTTGCGCTGTTGCCGTTCGTCGAGCTCGGGATGGCGGTGCGGCTCGATGTCGAGTGCGTGGACGCGAGCGACGGTGAGCCGAACCCGCATGCCCACGCCTGGCTCTCGCAACGTGAGCTGAAGCAGGGCGGTTTCGGTCTGAAGGTGCGAGCTTGGAACGCGCTGTTCCGGCGCGACGGCTGCAGGTACATACGGGCCCTTGTCGCGGCGAGGCTCACGTTGGGCTGCACGATCCTTGGCGTCGAAGCCTACGTCGATCCGCGCCGCAATGATGTGAGAGGAGCTGGCGCTCCGGAGCTGCGGCTGACGCGGGTGCTGTGGAGGATGTACAATGAAGGTAGGCATGTCGAGGCGATCGAGCAACTGAAGGCGAGCCGCCAGCCGAAGGGAGATCGCATGGCAGCGAAGCATGCCCCGAGGCCGGTGGTTGCGAGTGTAAGGGTGACGAACGCGGCCACGTACTACTGTGACGATGAGGAGGCTGCCGAACTCCTGGGGCGGTTTGCGGATGCCGCGCAGAAGGCCGGTTATGAGCTGGAGGTGGCATCGGGCTCGCCGGCGTTGGCGCTGAGCGGGACGGCTGTAGCCTTCGACGGTCGGGCCTTCACGATCGCAGACATCGGCAGCTCGGAAGATGCTTCAATCGTCGCGCGGTTTGCGCGCCGGCTCGAATGGCCGGGCCTGGTAGTCGAGGGAGGTGCACGTCTTGCCGATCTGATCGCGATCGCTGGTGCCGCTGAGGGCGTGTTCATGATCAATCGCGCCCCCAGCGCCTCTGCCCGGGATCTCATTGCGCGGGCGTTCTACAGCGAGATGAAGGACGACATTGCGCGCCACGATCCACTCGGGATCGCCGCAGCGTTCTTCGCGAGCTCTGAGGCGAACAAGGTTGCTGCGCAGCTGGCGGAGGCGCTCGATGCTGCCCTGCAGGTGGATGTGGGCTGCGATCCTCAATCACCGGCAAACCTGGTGGTGCCGAACACCTCCTCGGCGGGGCGGAGCAATGTCGCCGAGCCGGCATCCGTCGTTGCGCCGATCGCAACGTCGGACAGTGAGAAGCGCGTGGCCGCCGGTTGGGATGACGTGAGGCGAACCGCTGCTTCCTCGTCCGACGCGATCGCTCGAACGTCTGAAGATCGCAGTGAGGCTCGCCGGCCGCCCAGAGTGGGCGTGATCTCCAGCCCTCCTCGATCGCCGGCAGATCTGAGGGTACCGAGCACCGCTCCACTCGAGGCGAGCGAGGTCGGCACCCTCGCTTTAGCGGTCGCGCCCATTGCGAGCCCGGGGAATGACAGCCGGCGCGTGGCCACCGGCGGGGACGTGAGGCGAACCGCTGCTTTCTCGTCCGAGGCGATCGCTCGAACGTCTGGAGATCGCAGTGAGGCTCGCCGGCCGCCCAGAGTTGGCGTGACCTCCAACCCTCCTCGATCGCCGGCGGACCTGAGAGCGACGCGCACCGCTCCAATCGAGCCGAGCGCGGTCGCCGGCCTGGCTTCAGCGGTTGCGCCCATCGGGACGTCGGGCAACGACAGCCCACGCGGGGCTGCTGGTGCCGATGCGAGGCGAACCGCCGGCTCGTCGTCCGAACCCTTCGAAGGCCTCGAAATGCTCCCGCAGGACGATTCCTGGAAGGTCGCACCCGATCCAAGCAGGTCGGCGCGCGATGCCCTCGCACTCGAGGTCGGTTTCAGGCGGCAGCGGCAAATTGACGAGGACTTTGCCGAATTCCTGCGTCGGAAGACGCGGCAATCGTCCGGGCTTCGGCGTGAGGGCGTCGTTTCGCCTATTAGGAACGCGAAGCTTCAGCCGACGAGGCGTCCCCAGCCGATCCCGCAGTGGCCTGCCGAAATTCCCGGCCTTAATGATGAGGCGGTCGAGACGGAGGAGCCCGACTACCAAGCGCCGCGTTTTTGATGCTTGGACACTGCGGTCTTGCGCTCGTGCATCAGCTCATGCTCGGCAGGCAGAACACCGTCCTGTCTCAAAAGGCTGTTGCCTGCCGTCGTTAACCATCAATTGGCGTGCCAGCTGGAATATTTCGAGAACAGACCGCATATTCCAACTGTCTTCGCGGATCCCCGCGAGGCGGCCGCCGCCGGTGCTACCAACACCAACGACGGCCTGACCAAAACCGACTTAACAGGAGTCAGTCATGGCTAAGAGCCACTATATCGCCGATTCGGCGATCCTTCTTCCGTTCTCCCCGATGCTCTGTGTCCGGTCCGATGTGACCGGCGGTTGCGCTTTAGTGCCCGGTGTCGGGCCCACGGCGGACGGCATGTCTCTGTCCAGCATCACCCTTTCTATCGACTAGGCACGGGTCGCGAGGCTTGACGTCATGCGGCGCGACGGCGTCGCATGAATCGGTCCCGATCCGTGGCTTTGCGTTGGCGATTCCGCGAGTCGAGGACGCCAATCCTGGCGTCCGCGATGTCTGCGGATCATATCACGCAAGCTGCGACGCCTGCGCCCTGCGATATCTGGCAGGGCGTCCCGTGGCGCGTCAGCCGGTCCGATGTCGACCTCGCGATCTCTCAGAGGACAGAGAGATCGATCATGAAGTTTCCCAACGAGACCATCCCGATGGTGCAGCCCTGCACCCACACGATCTATCGCCCGTTCGGTGGCGTCGAGGACTATCGCCAGATCCACGATCCGGCCGGCCAGCTCGCGGTCACGGCGTTTCCGCTGGCGATGGCCAGGAGCCTGGCGGCCACCTGCGAGCTGTGGTCTGCGTGCTACGTCATTGTGTGGCAAGACGAAGCCTATATCGGCGAGAGCAATCGCGCGGTCTGGAGCGTCGCCGAGCATGCCGCGGACTCCTCCAACGTCTTTGGCGCGGAGGCCTACCTGCTCCACGCGCAGGAGCCACAGGCACTGCCATGGTCGGCGCGGCTCCGCCTCGCGCATCGTCTCAACGGACTCGCCAAAGAGGCGGGTCTGGTCACCCTAGCCAACACCGTTGAGCCGCGGGATCTTCCTTGCCTGGTCGAACACGCCGCAGTCCTGGAGCGGCTGGTGGCCGATGGCCGTCGCCTGCTGTTCGATGCGGGGTGCCGGATCTTCAACACCAATCTTGTGAGGCAACTGCCCGCGGAGGCCGAGTTCGATGACAATCAGGCTGCGAACGCCGTCGTCGAGATCGGCTTGCCGGTGGCGCCGCCAGCCGAAGGCGAGCTTGAATTCGACTATTGCGGCATCTGGGCGCGCGGCCACCACGATCGCGATGGGTTCGTGGTCCGGGCCGGATCGGAGGTGCGCGACATCGAGACCCCGAGCCTCAGGAAAAACATCAAGAAGCTCCGCGCAGATCTCCTCGCCTTAGGTGTGGTGGTGCCGATCGCCGGCATCAAGGATCGCCTGCGCTTCCAGGTCGACTGGCGCTTCTTTTCTGCCGCGGTCGCGGCCAAGTTCGTCGCGGGAGCGCATGTCGCTGGCACCAAGTGGGTGCGCCCGCGCACTCCTGGGCCGATCTCGCACGCGAAGTATTAGCGGCCGGATGTCCAATTCCACGACGATGCCGGGGCACGAGCCCCGGCAAGACGGCGAGGCCCGTCTTGGCGGCCATCATGGTGAAGGCGGCGCGCTGATCGAGAGCACCGAGCCGCCCGGAGGGGCGGCGACGCATCCGCGTGCGGATCACGATGGCAGGATGCTTGACGTCTCATCGCCGATCGTCCATGCGCTCGTCGAGATCTGCCCTCTGCGCTGGTGGCGGTCGATGCCGGCTGACGCCTTTCGGGTGGCGGAGTACCTCACGGTCCGGTCCGCCCTCGAAGAGGTCGCAAGGCTGATCGAAGGCGCCGTGGTCGAGGCGGCGCTGACGGGCGATGCGAATGCCGCCATCGCGCTGGTGCGCTCGTTGATGCCGATCACGCGCTTGGGCGGGATCAAGACCGACATTGCGATGACTGCCTTGTTGTCCCTCGCGCTCGAGGGGGAGCCCAGGTGCGCGCTCGTGCTCGCTCACGTGATCGATCGCGCCGAGCACGATGCCCAAAAAGCAGATCAGCTGTGCGGCTCCTGGTTTGAGTTCCGCCTCCGGTGCGGCGGCTTTACCCCGGCCGAGACAGCCTTGCTGAAGACGCTCCGGGCCTTCGACGCCGTGTGCCCGCGCAGGGAAGGCCGCGCATGAGCTTTCTGTCGTCTTTCAAAACCAACACACTACCCATCGGACTCGCCGCGCGTAAACATGCCGAGCCTGGCGCGGATGCATGCTGCGCAAAGGAGGCCCGCGGGGATCGAACTCGCGAGGGTGCGCTCCAAGTCGCACAAGCGCGATCGCGCCCTCGCTGCCGACCCACCAGCAAGGCTAGCGCTTTGGCGCTTTCTTACGCCGCTCGAGCCAGTCTCTCGCAGCCTCCTCAAGAATCTCCGAGGCACTGGTGTCGTCCTCGAGAGCGACGCGCTTGATCGATTTGATCAGCTCGGCGTCCAGAGTTGCGAAGAAGTTGCGTCTTGGCTGCGGGACTGCCGTCTTGCCTGCTCTTGCGGGTTTTCCTTGCTCGGCCATGGGCTCTCCGTGGGTGATGAGGGGCAAGGATTCGCCGGTAGGCGAATCCTTGAAGCCGTGCCGAATGTAGGCCGGGCTCGGCCAAATGGCCATAGGTAACTTGCCGGACATGGATATAGCCTATCCTACTATGTATATAGATGAACGTTGACATGTGTGATCGTTTATGGTTCGTTCCCGGTCACAGCGGTGGTTGCGAGGGATTGTGATGGCGCGTGACGAGAGGGATTGGCGGGGGGAGCTCGTAATGGCCTACCCGGATTTATTTCACCCGGCGGGCGATCCGCCGCCAGCGCGGACCTTGCCGGACGTCGCCGACGGTTGGCGCGATCTGCTGGAGCGCATCTGCGCGCGTATGCAAGCGGCGCTGCAGCCGGGCGAGACGATCCGGGTCATCCAGATCGACAAGAAATCCGGCAGCCTGCGGGTCTACTGGCGTGGTGACGTGACGCCGCAGACCGCCGCCAGGCTGCACGAAGCGATTGCGCTTGCCAAGGCACGCTCCGCCTGCACCTGCGAGTCGTGCGGCGAGGAGGGACAGCTTTGTTTTGTGGGCAGTGTCTACATGATCCGTTGCGCCGCCCACGTCCAAGGCGAGCTGGTTCCAACCCCGTCTGGCCGGGAGAACGTCCATCTTGTCCGTGTGTCGACGGCGGACGGCTACCGGATAGTGGCGCGGCGCTACGACCGCCTGGCCGACCGCTTCGCTGACGAGGACCCGGCAGTTCGGGAAACAGGGAGGCCTGAGACGGCTGTCACCGCGGATTGGCGCATCGATCTCATGCAAGCTCATCCGAAGCTGTTCGCGAACGTGCAGGCCAAGCCTCGAGCATCGTTCGGCTATCCATCCTGCCGGTCAGGGTGGCGTGATGTTCTCGACCAGCTTTGCCGGAAAATTGAAGCCGCATTGGCGCATAACGAAACCTTCAAGTTCGTCAGTATCGGCACCAAACTGGGCCTGCTCTGGATCAAGTGGGAGGGCGAGGTCTCGGGCGAGAGTCGCGCGAAGATCGAAGACGCCATCAGCCTCGCCCTCCAGCGCGCGAGCTGGACCTGTGACATCTGCGGGCTGGAGGGATCGGCCGCAGCAGCATGCTGACGCCATCAACAGGGTGCTTTCCGCCATGGGCATTGCCAGAAGGCCAAGCCAGGAGCGGAGCGAGCACATCCGTCGACCGCAGGGGCCTTGCTTCGCGTGCCCCCGGAAGGGGTAGCCCGCCAGCGCGCGGAATGGAGCGATAGGATGGCTCGATTCCGGTGCGGGGCCTGTGAGCGCGAGGGCGAATGCGAATATGAGCCGCACCGCCATGAATGTCCGCTCTGCGGAGCAGCGAACGTCGTGTTCGCGCTTGGCATCGATGAGCTGCCGGAAGAGCTCGTGGCGACGCTGCTTGATGCCGAGCCTCTTGATGATCACGAAAATGATGAGGACTGACGTGCGGCTATGGGTTGTGTCGGATCTGCAAGTAGAACTAACGCGCGGCTGGGACCTGCCGGCTCCGGATGCGCGGCCGCGGTTCGACGTCCTGGTGGTCGCCGGCGATCTGATCCCGCGCATGGAGCGGGGCGTGAGGTGGCTGCTCGAACGCATCCCCAATCGGCCGGTGATCTACGTACCCGGCAACCACGAATTCTATGGTGCCGATATCGATCGGACGGTCGAGAAGGCGAGAGCGGCGGCAGTCGGCACGAACATTCATGTGCTGCAGCACGACTGCGTCCGGATCGGCAATGTCACTTTCGCCGGCGCAACAACGTGGACGGATTTCGATCTGTTCGGCGACGCGGATCGCGCCATGTTTCTCGCGGGCGAGCGGATGAATGATTTCCGGAAGATCCGGATCGGGGGCTATGCCAGGCGATTCCGACCGCTCCACGCGCTGATCCGGCACCAGCAGGCTCGTGCGTTCTTCGAATCGCAGATGCGCGGACCCCGTCCGGGCAGGCTTGTCGTGATCTCCCATCATGCCCCTCATCCCGGCGCGACTTCGCTGCCGTCCGATCCCCCGCGGCCGGACGAGATGCTCAGCGCCGCCTATCGCCGCGACCTGACCGCTCTCATGCGCCCGGCGGCCAATGATGGACGCGGCGCACTGAAGCCCGCTGACCTCTGGATCTACGGCCATACCCACGAGTCCGACGATACCGTGGTCGGCGCAACGCGCGTGGTTTCGAACGCAAAAGGCAACGGACCCTGGCCGCCACAGCAGCGCGCCTGGGACAACCGGAGCTTCGATCCAAAACTGACTATCGAGATCTGAAGGGGCAGCGAGATGCCATGACGGATAGCGAAGACGACCGGACGCAGGCGGACGTGCTTACGTCCTTTCCATGACGGTAAAACAAGGTGCAAGAGTATGTGTGACACGACAGACGCCCATAGCCCCAACGATTCTTTTATCTCGGCCAAGACCACGACGGCGATCCCTGTGCGACACCCGGCACTCCGGGATGCACTGATTCAGGCGTCCCTCGATCCGCAGGTGCGTTCCATCGATTACGTCGCCAGCGCTCAGGTTGCCTCCGCGCAGGTCGCGCTCGATGCCGTCGTCCTCCAGCGCGATGATGGTCGTTATGTCCTCGACATCGTGCCGGCGCGACGCATCGTCGACCTCGACGAGGGAGGTCTCGTGCTGATCGCATGGGATGAGCTCAAGCTCGAGCCGCTTGAGCTGACCCTTGAAGAAATCCGGCGCGAGCCGCGCCGTTCCAACGCGAACCTGGTCTGGGCGTATAGCGGCGCGGCAGTTCCGGTCGGCTTGCGCCTGCGCATCCAGCAAGTCCTGCTCGATGAGGGGCCGATGGCGCTCGGCCAGCTCCTGAAGTCTTTGGACGGAGAAGGTGATCCCGCGGTGGCAGTGATGGCGCTCGCCTGCGCCAATCTCGTCTGTCTCGATCTCTTCTCCCAACCGCTGAGCCCGACCACGCTTGTCCGGCTCTGCGTGCAGGCAGAGCACGCATGAGCTCTGAGGATGAGACAGCCGATCTTCCGGCTGTCGTGGAAGACGCCGTCTCGACAGGCGCGGCGGCGGATTCCGCCGACCGTGACGAGCGCCTGAAGGGACTACCGCGCCTTCTGCGCTACGCCATGCTGATCGCCGATGGGAGCCAGCACGTCATCGAGCGGCTGATCGCAGAGATCCATGAGCTGTGCCCGCAACTGCCGCACACCGTCGCTTGGGCGGTCGCGCGCACGCTTGACAGCGCATTGGCGCTCGCGGCCGAGCTCGACCATCGTGCGGTCGCTCAGGACCAGCCGAACATCAGGAGCCTGGCCGATTGCGTCCGGCTGCTGTCGCTGCCGACGCCGCACGGGTCCGACTATATCGAGGAGCACCAAAGGGTCGGCAAGGCGCTGGTCCAGGCCTTTTATGCGAGCGCCAGGCACGTGGAGCAGGAGCTCTGCTGCGATCTCGAGGGATTCACGTTCGGCTGGGCAGCGCTACCGGCCTGCACCAGCATGCTGTCCAGAAGCGCGTCGGCGGCGACGAATGCGGCCTATCTTGGCGCCCGCATGACGGAGCACCGTGTCACTGCCGCGAAGACAGCAGTCCGGCGGAAGCTAACGGAAGAGCACCGGAAACAACGGGAGGCCGAGGAGCAGGAAAGGGCAGCCACCTTGCAAGTGACGCCGGCGGCGACCGCGGAAGCCATGCCCGCCGGCCACGTCATGGTGGCTCGCCTCGAGAAGGGCGAGATGATGAATCCCAAGTTGAAGGAAATCCTCAAACCACTCGCGCACGTCATCAATACGCCCCTGCCGCTGGTCGAGGTGCCGCCACTGCACAGGGGCCGCAACGCGCTTGCATTCGAGTTTCCTTATGCGCTTAACGTGATCGACTTCACGCTGGCCGACCTCGTCGGCCGCGCGACAGTTCGCCTGCGGCCGCTGTTGCTCGTTGGTGATCCCGGCGCCGGCAAAAGCAGATTCGCCCGTCGGCTCGGCGAAATCCTCGGCGTCAGCGTGTGGCGGGAGGACGCGTCGCGCTCCGATGGCGCGGTGTTTGGCGGCACCGATCGGCGCTGGTATTCGGTCGAACCCTGCCATCCCTTTCTCGCAATTGCGCGAGGTAAAATTGGAAACCCGCTGGTGCTAATCGACGAATTGGAAAAGGCGGGCACGCGGTCGGACTACGGCCGCTTGTGGGATTGCCTGCTCGGCTTCTTGGAGCCTGAAACCAGCGCCCGCTATCCTGATCCCGCACTTCAGACGACCCTCGATGTCTCGCAGGTCTCCTACATCGCGACTGCCAATAGCATCGAGCCGTTGCCCTCGCCGATCCGCGACCGCTTTCGCGTCGTGATGTTCCCAAAGCCGTCAGCCGAAGACCTCGACGCGCTGCTGCCGGCTGTGCTGGATGACCTTGCACGGGAGCGTGGTCTCGATGCGGCCTGGGTGCCGCCGCTGGACGGCGTCGAGCGCGCCGCGATCGGCCAGAGCTGGCGCGGCGGCTCGATGCGGCGGCTGCGCCGCATGGTGGAGGCGATCCTGCGCGAGCGCGATCAGCGGGCAGCGCGAAATTGAAATGGCCGTCGTCAACTTCTATCTCGTCAACGCGCCCGCGGACCGCTCTCCGCGTCGCAGACCTTCGGCATCAGCAATGGTCCGCAGAGGGCGGTGCGATGGCCAGCGTCAGCAAGCTGACGATTATTTGGATAGTTATTTATGCGAGGTAGTGTCAAGAGATTGCTGGATGCGGAGGTGTACGATGGCGAATTGCTGCTCGTCCTCCGCGGAAATCCCGCCGAGATGTTAGCCGCCAAGGCGGCGATGGCCGATATTCTTGGATGCGGGGTTCACCTCGTCTCGCCGGGAATGATGCGCCGCATCAGGGGCGGCCAGAGCAAGGTCGACGAATCCACCCTCGAGTTCCTCGCTCGGATCGCTCTCATTGATACCATCGCCGGCAACCTCTCGGCGGACGAGCCCGTCATCGTGCGGCACTCCGGCATTATGGGTGGCGATCCGGTCTTTCGGGACACGCGCGTGCTGCCGGGGCCGGTCTTCGCCATGCTGGCCGACACGTCGGTCGACGAGATCGTGCGTGCGAAGTACCCGTCGCTAGAACGAGACGAGATCAAAACCGCCCTGCAGCAGGCCTGCCGTCTGCTGGAGCGCAATGCGCCATGGGTAGAGCAAGGATATGGGTTCAGGGGGGATGCGGCCATTGAGGACGAGTAGAGCCTTCGCAAGTATCTGTCTTGACTCGCAGAATTCCGATCGCACTCTGTTATGCCTGTATTATGCGGGTATTATGCCTCCGCGATGCGTGGCTAACCGGTTTTACAAAGCGGCTAACATCTGTTCCGCGTCATCTAACATCTGTTTTTGTTGGCCGGCGCGACTGGACAAGGCGGCGGCCCAGATTCCGGCTTCACCATCGCCCGTACGAAGCCAGGTTGACGGGCGGTATCCTTCGGCTCAGGCCGAAACGAGCGTCGCCATCGCAGCAGCAAGGAGTGCGAAACGCCATACCGCCGCGCTGTTGCCGCGACCTGGCGCGGTGCCTGTAAGCTCTCCAGGACGATCTTGAGCTTCTCATCCTCGGACCAGCGCCGCCGCCGGCCCGTGTCCACCACCTCAAGCCGTTCGACTTGGGCACTGCGCCTATCACTGTCCATAAGGACAGTTCTCAACAACACGCCTCATTCGGCAAGGCGGCCTTCACCGGACGGATACCGTAGAGCTGCGCCAGGTCGGCATCCAGCATCACGCGCTGCTCGCGCAGCGACAGGATGCGGCTCTGGATGAAGGGCTGCAGCGCCGTCATCGAGTGGCCACCTGGGCGAGTACCGCCTCGATCTGTTGCTGCCACTGCGGCACTGGGCCACGCTTGCCGCGAAGGTCGTTCAGGTCTGGCGGCGCGCGCTATTTCTGCCAGTTGGCGATATCTGCAGCTTGTTCAGTGCCACCCTCGCGGCCGTCGGCTCCAAGAGACGCGAGATCATAGGCCAGCCCGCGTGTCCCGGAAATGCATACGTATATGGTTTGCCCCACGGGTCGTTGGGAACCGCATTGCCTTTCAAATATGGGCCGTTCCAGCGTTCTGCGCTGCTTGGTTTCTGCACAAGGGCAGCCAAGCCGACACTCGTTAGCGGATATGAGCCATTGTCGAGATAATACAGGTCAAGCGCCTGAGCTAACCCCTCGATCTGGATCTTGGCCGCCTTGGTCTTTGAATCCGAAAGATGGTTGAGGACTCGCGGGCCGACGAGACCGACGACGAGGCCAATGATGGTGATCACGACGAGCATCTCAACGAGTGTGAACCCGTCCTGGTGCGACAAGCGGCGGCGAAGGTGGCGTTTAGATCGATTCAAACGTTCCTGATGCTTGCGCATTGCTCAACCTGACATTGCTTTAGCAGCCGTATCCGCAAATCGGAGAGCGGCGCTTTAGGTTGCGGAAACTCGTCCCGCGTGCTTGTACCAGGTGTTTCTGGAGGGTTTAATGCCCGGGCAACGAACTATTCACAGAGCCAAATTTATCGGCAACAACTCGCAGCGGAATAGGCGATTGACGCTCCGTTTCCATCGCAAATTGGTGGTTACACCAGACATGGCCTTGAGCTGGCCCCGGTTGTCTGAACAGAATATCCGCGTCGATAAGTGGAGCCTCTGCCGGGGTTAGGCTGCCGTGCGGAGCGGCAGCGGGGTGAAGTAGGCTTGATCCGGTGTGCTGCCGTCAAGGCT
>NZ_JBWJZE010000024.1:0-83183 GCF_056429085.1 Bradyrhizobium sp. CFUWI | reverse complement strand
CCGCGCCCCCGCCAACGACCCCCTCGCCCCGATCCGCCGCATGACCCAGGCTGAGAAGATCGCGTTCTTCTCGTAGGGCCCGCGTGCTTTCGTGTCCCGGACAAGCGAAGCGCAGATCCGGGACCCAGAGCCACATTCTCGGTGGTCGCATGGGCCCCGGCTCAGCAGCGCACCGCTGAACCGGACGATGCTGTGCATCGCCGGGGAAGCGCTGCGCTCGCAATGACGTGCTGAGGCAGCGAGCGTCGCTCTGTCGCCGTCATCCTGAGGCGCGAGGCGTACGATGCGCAGCATCGTGCGGCGAGCCTCGAAGGATAGACGGCCCGATGCAGCCGGGCCGTCGCCCTTCGAGGCTTGCTCAGCGGCGCGATGCGCCGCTGCGCGCGCACCTCAGGGTGACGGTGATGGAACGGAGAAACGCATCACCTAGCCGTCTCGAACGATCACCCGCAATTCCACACCGGCCCGATCGGCGTGCGGGTCCAGCACGGACCAAAGCTGCCGCCGTTGTAGCGGCCGCCGTTGAAGCCCGGGCGGCCGAAATAGTGCCACTCGCCGTCCCAGCGGTAATATTGCGGAACCGGATCGATGTACCAGTGGCGCCGGTCAGCGCGCGACATTCGGCGCATCGCGTCCTTCTGCTTGTAGAGCGGAATGCTGTTGCTGAGCGGCTGCCGATAGCCCGGCAGGAAGCCGTAGCCATGCCAGGCCTGCTTGGGACGCTTTTGACTTGACGCAGCGAACGCGACCGCCGGCAGCAGCGAAAGGACGATGGCAACAATTAGACACACGATGCGCGACATGAATCGACAATAGTCGGTCGGTTGCGCGGAGGCCATTCAAATCCGGGTGCAGGTTTTGCGCAACCTCGCGCGGAATGTTTCCGCCTAACCGATCACGCCTTTCCTGATCAGGAAGCAGCCGTAGCCCCTGCTGTCGCCGACCTGCACGACGCCGAACCCAGCCGCCGCCGCGCGATAGAAATCCGCCCGCGAGAGCTTGCCGGGACTGACCGGACCGCCGCTGGCGCGTTCGATCTCGGCCAGCACCGCGCGCTGCACGTCGGGCACGCGATCGGGATCGTCGACCGGCATCATCACGCGCACCGGATCTGGATCGAAATCGTCGAGCGGATAGACCGACATGATGGCGCGGACGGCGGTCTCCATCGTCATGCCCGGCAACTGGATCAGGCGCTGCGACGATGTGCTGCGGGCGATATGCGTGGCCGGGTGGTTGGCGTCGACGACCACGAGATCGTCGCCGTGGCCCATGGAAGCCAGCAGCCAGAGCAGGTCGGGCGTCAGGATCGGATCGATCGATTTCAGCATGGGGCGGCGGTTCCTCTCAGCGATCGCTAACCATAGCAGGTTCCAAGCGTGATTCAGATCACGTCCGTCGCCATGGTGACAGGGATCACGGACCGCACGCTCGAACGCGGCCAGGCTTGCTCGCAACCAATCTCGTATCGAGATGAGTGCCAAAGGAGCACGCCATGTTCCGCCTAAAGCCTTTGCTGATGACGGCCGGCCTTGTGGGAAGTCTGTTCGGCTTCACCTGCGGGCCCGTTTCCGCGCAAGTCGCCCCGGTCCAGCCTGCCCCCACCGCGCTGCAAGGCCCGGAGCAGCGGGTGGCGCTGGTGATCGGCAATGCGAACTACCAGAACGCGCCGCAACTCGCGAACCCTGACGATGATGCCCAGTCGATGGCGCAGTTCCTGAACTCCGCCGGCTTCGAGGTGGTTGCCGCCACCGACCTGACGCAGAACGACATGCTGCGCGTGGTGCAGGACTTTTCCGCCAAGGTCGCCTCGCGCGGCCCGAACACGGTGGCGATGGTCTATTACGCCGGCCACGGCGTGCAGCTCGCCGGCGAGAACTATCTCGTTCCGGTCGACGCCAAGGTCTCGAGCCCGACCGAGCTCGTCAACAATTCGGTGCGCCTCGTCGACGTGATGTCGACGCTGGAGACGATCCCGAGCCGCATGCGCATCGTGATCCTCGATGCCTGCCGCAACAACCCGTTCCCTGAGGTCAACGATGCCGGCCGCGGCCTTGCCATCGTCGATGCGCCGAACGGCTCGATCGTCGGCTACTCGACCGCGCCGGGCGCCGAGGCGCTCGACGGCACCGGCGGCCACAGCCCGTACACGCGAGCCTTCCTGGACGTCGCGCGCGAACCCAACGTGCCGATCGAGCAGCTGTTCAAGCGCATCCGCCTGCAGGTGAACCAGACCACCAGCGGCGCGCAGATCCCGTGGGAGAGCTCCTCGCTGACGAGCGACTTCACCTTCTTCGGCGACACCGCAATTGCCGCCAACCGCGCGCCGGTCAGGGCGCCCGTGGTGCAGATGGCCTCCAACCTGCCGAGCCGTTCGACGCGCCAGGCCTATGACTACGTCGTGTCCGAGGGCCGGCCGGAATATTATCAGGAGTTCATCCGGATGTATCCGCACGACCCGCTGTGCGACCACGTCCGCTGGCTGCTCAACAACATCCTGCTCTCGCAGGCCTGGCACAAGGCCGTGCTCGCGAACTCGCCGCTCGGCTACAAGACCTTCTATGACAGCTACGGCAACAGCCCCTATGCACAGGTCGCGCTGAAGCTGCAGGCGCAGCCGAAGCAGATCCCCCTGATGCAGGCGACCAAGTTCCTGGCGCCGCAGAACATTGCTCCGACCTTGAAGATCGGCAATCTCGGCCAGCCGAAATACCTGCCGCTGATGCAGCAGGGCAATGGCGGCGGTCAGATCAATGGCAATCTGCCGGTCGTGCAGAAGCCGGTCGACGGCAATGGCATCGGCAAGCCCGGCAATGGCGGCCAGATCGTCAATCTGCCGGCTGGCAACAACAACCAGCCAAACCCACAGAACGGCACGCCGTCGCAGTCCCCGGGCAAGATCGTCACCCTGCCCGCGCCGACCACCACCGGCAACAACAATGGCGGCATCGGCAAGATCGTGACGCTGCCTGCGACCAACAATGCGCCGAACGGCGGCAACGCCAATGGCAAGCCGGGCAAGATCGTCAGCATGCCGGTGAACGTCGGCAAGGCCGGCTCGAATGTCGAGACCAAGCCGGTCAATGTTCAGACCCAGAACCAGCCGATCCGCGTCAACAACGGCAACACCGGCATCGTGAAGCTCAACAACAACCCGGTGAACAAGGTGCAGGTGCAGAACAACGTGCAGACCAACCGTCCGCAGCTCAACACGATGCCGAGCCGCATGGTCAACAGCAACAACAACTTCCGGCAGTCGATGAACCAGGCGCCGAGCACGAACAATGGCGGCAATCGCCGCGGCGGCTTCATGCACTGATCGCACGAACGAAGAAGGTGCGCTCCCTCCCCCGCTGGCGGGGAAGGGTTGGGGAGAGGGTCTCTCCACAACGGGACAATCCCCAAGACAAGACGAAGGGGCAGAGCGGTGACGCTCTACCCCTTCGTCATCTCAGCCATTGAACGTCGTCATTCCGGGAAGCACTTTCGCGCGCAATGACGAGGGGAGGTCTCGTAGGGTGGGCAAAGCGAAGCGTGCCCACGTCGTCTCTCTTTGGAATCACTGAAAGGTGGTGCGCCCGGCGCTTTGCGCCTTTGCCCATCCTACGGCACTGGATTGCTGCGCCGAAAGGCGCAGGCCCGGAATCCATAACCACGATCGGGAGCGTGGATTCCGGGCTCACGCTTCGCGCGCCCCGGAAGGACGGCTAGGCCACCAGCTCGGCGAACAGATCCGCATCGACGTTGCCGCCGGAGAGCACGATGACGACGTTCTTCCCGGCGACGTCGAGACGTCCCGCCAGCAGCGCGGCGAGACCGACGGCGCCGCCCGGCTCCACCACGAGCTTGAGCTCGCGATAGGCGAAGGCGACTGCGGCGCCGACTTCCTTGTCCGACGCCGTGACGCCGCGCGCGAGCAGCTTGCTGTTGATCGCAAAGGTCATCTCGCCGGGGATCAGGGCCATCAGCGCATCGCAGATGGTGCGGCCGGCCGGCGGATGCGGCTCGCGATGGCCCGCGCTCAGCGAAATGCCATGATCGTCGAACGCCTCGGGCTCGGCCACCACGATCTCGGCGAGCGGATAGCGTGCCTTCACCGCCGTCGCGACGCCCGCGATCAGGCCGCCGCCCGACGCCGGTGCCACCACGATGTCGGGGGACAGACCAAGCGTTGCCATGTCCTCCGCGATCTCGCGGCCGGCGGTGCCCTGCCCTGCGATCACGAACGGATCGTCGTAAGGCCTGACCAGCGTCGCGCCGCGCTTCTCGGCGATGCCGCGCGAGATCGCCTCGCGGTCGTCCTTGTCGCGATCATAGAGCACGACTTCGGCGCCGTAGGATTTGGTGCGCTCGCGCTTGGACAGCGGCGCATCCGCAGGCATCACGATGGTCGCCTGCATGTCGAGGATCTTTGCCGCCGCTGCCACGCCCTGGGCGTGATTGCCGGAGGAGAACGCGACGACGCCGCCGGCGCGCTTGTCCTGCGGGATCGAGAACACCTTGTTGAAGGCGCCACGGAACTTGAAGGAGCCGGTGCGCTGAAGCATCTCCGGCTTCAGGAAGACTTTCGCGCCAACCCGCTCGTTGAGCACCGGAAAGGACAACAGCGGGGTGCGGATGGCGTAGGGCGCGATCACGCGCGCTGCGGCATCGATATCGGCGGGGCCGATCGGGAGAAGCTGTTCGGTCATATCAGACCTTATCGCGGCCATCGAGCCGCGGGCAAGACACCTCCGCGCGAGGAATCTTCCCTTTAGGCGACGAAGCGCGGCTGTTCCGTGCCGTCCCCGCCCGGCAGCACAGCCCCCACCGCCTGGATATTGTCGACAAAAGCCCTCGCCGAGGCTTCCCAGGTGTAGTTGCCGGCGAATTCGACACAGTCCTGCCGGGAGATGTCGAGCGCCGCGAAGCAGGCGCTGCGCAGATCGTGATCGAGGGCGCCGACCGGGGCATTGCCGATCACGTCGCGGGGGCCCTTCACCGGAAAGGCCGCGACCGGCAGCCCGCTCGCCAGCGCCTCCAGCAGAACCAGGCCGAACGTGTCGGTCTTGCTCGGGAATACGAACACATCGGCCGCCGCATAGATTTCCGCCAGCGCCTCACCCTGCTTCTCGCCGAGGAAGATCGCATCGGGATAGGCCTCTTCGAGCGCGGCGCGCGCCGGGCCGTCGCCCACGATCACCTTCGTGCCCGGCAGATCGAGGTCGAGGAAGGCTTGGAGATTCTTCTCCACCGCGACGCGGCCGACCGACAGGAACACCGGTGCCGGCAGGCAGAGGTCGATGGCCCGCGGATGGAACACATTTGTATCGACGCCGCGCGGCCACAGCATGACATTGTCGAAACCGCGCTCGGTCAGCTCACCGGCGAGCGCAGGCGTTGCTGCCATTACGGCACGGCTGGGGGCATGGAAGCGGCGCAGCGCCCGCCAGATCAGCGAGCCCGGCACCGGCACGCGGGCGCGGACATATTCGGGAAAGCGGGTGTGGAAGCTGGTCGTGAACGGCAGCCGGCGCTGGCGGCAATAGCGGCGGACCATCAGGCCGATCGGCCCTTCGGTCGCGATGTGGATGCTGTCCGGGCGCGCCTCCTCGATCAGCCTGGCAATCCGCGCCGGGCGCGGCATCGCCAGCCGCACGTCGCGATAGCTCGGCATCGCGAAGGTGCGGAACGATTGCGGCGTCAGGAACGTGAACGCAACGCCGGAACCTTCGACGTCAAGCCCCTCGGCCGCGTCGGCGAGCTTGGTCAGCGTCCGAACCACACCGTTGACTTGCGGGTGCCAGGCGTCGGTCGCGACCAGGATGCGCATCGGGCGGCCTTTGTTATGCAGCTCTGGCTGCAACCTGCGGGACGGCGGCCGGCTTCTGCAAATGATCCGCCCAGGTGATGATCTCGAAATGACCGTCGTCATGCTCGACGAGCGCGGTGCAGCTCTCGACCCAGTCGCCGCAATTCATGTAGCGAATGTCGCCCTCGTCGCGGATCACGGCGTAGTGGATGTGGCCGCAGATCACGCCGTCGGCGTCGTAGCGCCGCGCCTCGGCGGCGAGCGCCTGCTCGAACGCGCCGATATAATTGACCGCGTTCTTGACCTTCTGCTTGGCCCATTGCGACAGCGACCAATAGGGCACCTTGAACAAGCGGCGGAAGAAGTTGACCAAGCGATTCATCTGAATCGCGAAGTCGTAGGCCTTGTCGCCGAGATGGGCGAGCCAGCGCGCGTTCTGCACCACGAGATCGAAGATGTCGCCGTGGATGACGAGATAGCGCTTGCCGTCGGCGCTGGTGTGGACGGTGTTCTCGACCACGTCGATGCCGCCGAAATGCGTGCCGTAATAGTTGCGCAGGAACTCGTCGTGATTGCCGGGGATGTAGATGACCTTGGCACCCTTGCGCGCCTTGCGCAAAAGCTTCTGGACGAGGTCGTTGTGGGATTGCGGCCAATGCCAGCTCGATTTGAGCGCCCAGCCGTCGACGATGTCGCCGACGAGATAGATCGTGTCGGCATCATGGTAGCGCAGGAAGTCCAGCAGAAGATCGGCTTGAGAACCGCGGGCTCCGAGATGAACGTCGGAGATGAACAACGTGCGAAAGCGCCGCTCGGGGCTCTCGTCACTCACATCGTAACTTCCCATGCGTCAGCCTGTAACAATGTCCCGTGACAGGGGGATGACCGATCGAACCTTTGAGGCACCTTCAGATACGAATCACGCCTAGCCTCGCCCTCCCTGCGAATATCAGTCGCATGCGACAATCAGGCGACACGGCGCCGCAGAAGGTGATCGTCATGCCCGGGCTTGTCCCGGGCATCCACGTTCTTCGTGCTGCGTGGCAAGGCGTGGATGGCCGGGACAGGCCCGGCCATGACGATGTGGGGCTAGCGTGCCCCCAAAGTGCGCCGCGGCGGCGCTCCCGCGCGCGGCGGCCTCAGTAGAACCTGTGAAAATGATGGATCGGGCCGTGGCCGTGTCCGACGCTGAAGCGGTCGGCGGCGGCGATCGCCGCGCTGATCCAGGTCTTGGCGTTGCGCACGGCGCTTGCCAGATCCTCGCCCTTGGCGAGCCCGGCCGCGACCGCCGAGGATAGCGAGCAGCCGGTGCCATGGGTGTTGCGGGTCGCCACGCGCGGCGCGGTGAGCGCGAGCGTGTTGTCGGCAGCGACGAGATAGTCGATGCTCTCGGCACCCGTGCCGTGCCCGCCCTTGATCAGGACGGCACGGCAGCCGAGCGCCAGCAGGCGCCGCCCCTGGCCTTCGATCTCCGCCTCGCTCGCCGCGACCGGCTCGTCGAGCAGAGCGGCGGCCTCCGGCAGATTGGGCGTGATCACCGACGCCAGCGGTATCAGTCTTGTGCGCAGCGCATTGACGGCCTCCGCTGCGAGCAGCCGATCCCCTGACGTCGCCACCATCACGGGATCGAGCACGACGTGCCCCGGCGACCAGCGCGACAGTGCGGCTGCGATCGCGTCGATGCTGGCGACCTGGGCCACCATGCCGATCTTCACCGCGCCGATGTCGAGATCGGAGAACACCGCATCAATCTGCTCGGTGACGAACGCCGCCGGCACGGCGTGGATGCCGGTGACGCCCCGCGTGTTCTGTGCGGTCAAGGCCGTGATGACGGACGCGCCATAGACGCCGAGCGCCGCAAACGTCTTCAGGTCGGCCTGGATGCCGGCGCCGCCGCTCGAATCGGAGCCGGCGATGGTGAGTGCGACCGGGGTCGTCATCGCCGGACACATTTGCTGGATACGGACACCGCCATGGCCTGTCCTAGCGCGACCGTCGAACACCGGCAAGGCCTCGGATCGGCAGCTGGCGGCTCGCAAGTCCGCTTGCTAAATCGTGCCGGGTTTGGCCTATTAGCCGGAAGAATACGCTTTCGGAGTGCCCGCAATGGTTCCTTTTTTTGTCCAGATCAAATGCAAGCTCGGCCAGTCCTACACGGTGGCCAATGCGCTCGCCGAGGCCGAGATCGCCTCCGAGATCTACTCCACGGCCGGCCAGTACGACCTGCTGGTGAAATTCTACGTCGACAAGGACACCGACATCGGCCATTTCGTCAACGAGAAGGTGCAGGTGCTGCCGGGCATCCAGGACACCCTCACCATCATCACGTTCAAGGCGTTTGGCGGCAGCTAACCGGCCTCCTTCCCGGTTTCCTTGCGCTTGGGCCGCGGCGGACCGTCCACCGGCGGCAGCGATTTGAGGTACTCCGCCATCGCCGCAATATCCTCGTCGGGCAATTGCGAGGTGTTCTTGATCACGCGCGTCATCGCGCCGCCGACGCTGTCGCCATCGGGTAATTCGCCGTTCTTGAGGAAATAGGCGATATCCTTCACGCTCCACTCGCCGAGGCGCTTCTGGGTGATGTTGGGCACCCAGCCCTCGCCTTCGGGATTGGGCCCGCCGGCAAAGCGCTGGCTCGAGATGATGCCGCCCAGCGCGTTGCGCGGGCTGTGGCATTCGGCGCAATGGCCAAAGCTGTTGACCAGATAGGCGCCGCGGTTGAATTGCGGTGACTTGCTGCTGTCGGCGACGAAGGGCTTGTCGTCCAGAAACAGGAACTTCCAGATGCCGATATTGCGCCGGATGTCGAAAGGAAAATGCATGTCGTGGTCGCGCACCTTGCCGGTCATGGGCGGCAGCGTCTTCAAGTAAGCAAAGAGATCGAGCACGTCCTCGCGCCTGGCGTGCCGATAGGACGTATAGGGGAAGGCGGGAAAATAATGCTGCCCGCCGGGCGACACCCCGTACATCACCGCGTTGACGAAGTCGGCGTCCGTCCATTTGCCGATGCCGTCGTTCGGATCCGGGGAGATGTTCGGCGCGTAGAACGTCCCGAACGGCGACTTGATCGCGACGCCGCCACCGAGCCTGAGACGATCGGGCTGATTGGGAACGGCATGGCAGGAGGCGCAGCCGCCGGCGTTGAACATCACCTCGCCATTGGCGAGGTTGGCCACATGGGCCGGCGCGTTGGCTGCAGCCGCTTTCGGCGCGCTGAGCCACCAATAGGTGCCCGCGGCGACGAGCGCCGCGAGCAGCCCGATAAGAATTGTTCGTTGCAACATGCAGATCCATTCAATCGTCGCGGCGAACTTATGCCCGATGTCGTCGCGGCTCCAGCCACGAAGAATTTAGCCCGCTCCGGCCGGACACGGGAATAAACTGAAACGCCGGCTGTTGGAAGTTTGCCAGCCCGAACGGGTTCAGCAGGGAGAATGTCATGAACAAGACCGTCATTGCCGCCCTGGCGCTTGGTGCCGTGACCTTTGCAGGCCCGGCCAGCGCCGAAAAGCTCAAAGCAACCCTCGACGGCAAGTCCGAGGTGCCGGCAATCACCACCAGCGCCACCGGAACCGCCGATCTGGACTACGATGCCGCCAGCAAGAAACTGTCCTGGACCGTCACCTATTCCGGCCTCTCCGGGCCCGCCACCGCGGCGCATTTCCACGGGCCTGCCGAGGCCGGCAAGAACGCAGGCGTCGCTGTCGCGATCCCGAACGCGGCCTCGAGCCCGGTCAAGGGCGAAGCGACCCTGACCGACGCGCAGGCCGCCGATCTGCTCGCCGGCAAGTACTACATCAACATCCACACCGCGGCCAATCCCGGCGGCGAGATCCGCGGTCAAGTGACGAAGTAAGCCGCACGCTGCTTCGTGGCGAAGGCCGGGCGCAGGAGGGGGCGCGCCCGGCCTTTTCGATTTTGAGCGCGCTCAGGCCGCGTTCAGCGCCTGCGCGAGGTCCGCGATCAGGTCGGACGGGTTCTCGATGCCGATCGACAACCGGATCGTGGAATCCAGCACGCCGATCTTCTGGCGGATGTCGGCGGGAACGCCGGAATGCGTCATGGTTGCGGGCAGGCTTGCAAGCGACTCGGTGCCGCCGAGACTCACCGCCAGCTTGAGGATCTGCAGCGCGTTGAGAAACTTGACCGCCGCGTCCTTGCCGCCGACGATGTCGAACGAGAAGGTCGATCCCGCCCCGTGGCACTGCCGCGCGAACACGCGGCCCGCCGGCGAAGCCTCCTCGTGATGACCGAGATAGTGGACCTTGGCCACCTTGGGGTGATCGCGCAGATAATCCGCCACGAGGCGCGCGTTGCTGTTGGCCTTCTCCATGCGCAGGCTCAGCGTCTCGAGCGAGCGGTTGATCATCCAGCAGGAATGCGGATCGAGCTGAGTCCCGATGGCGCCGCGCAGCGCCTTGATGCCTTTCATGATCGCCTTCGAGCCGAGCGCAGCACCCGCGATCAGGTCGGAATGACCGCCGACATATTTCGTCAACGAATACAGCGACAGGTCCGCGCCGTGCTCGATCGGCCGCTGAAACACCGGGCCGAGCAGCGTGTTGTCGCAGGCAATCACCGGTGTGTGTCCCTGCGCCTTTCCGATCGCGTCGGCAACACGCCGGATCATGGCGACATCGACCAGGCCGTTGGTCGGGTTGGCCGGGGTTTCGATCAGGATCATCGAAACGCGGCCCTTGGCCATGGCCTCTTCCGAGGCCTGCCTGACGGCCGCTTCGTCGATCCCGTCGGCGAACCCGACGGCGCCGATCGACAGGCGCGCCAGCGTGTTGGTCAGCAGCGTTTCGGTCCCGCCGTAGAGCGGTTGCGAGTGCAGAATCACGTCGCCGGGGCGGACGAAGGCCAGGATCGTGGTGGCGATCGCCGCCATGCCGGACGAGAACAGCGCGCAGCTCTCGGTGCGTTCGTAGATCGAGAGCCTGTCCTCGACGATCTCGCTGTTTGGATGATTGAAGCGCGAATAGACTAGGCCCGCGCCCATGCCTTCCGGCGGCTCGCGCCGGCCGGCGACGTAATCGAAGAAGTCCTGCCCGTCATCGGCCGTCTTGAACACGAAGGTGGAGGTCAGGAACACCGGCGGCTTGATGGCGCCTTCCGACAGCTGCGGGTCATAGCCATAGGTCAGCATCAGCGTTTCGGGATGCAGCATGTGGTTGCCGATGTGCGTCTTCGACGGAAACGGTTTGACCATGGCCTGTCTCGCTTTTCATTGGGATCCTCGCCGCGCGCTGGAATTCCTCACGTCATGAGGCGATCCGGAATGAGATGCGTCGACTCGCATCAACGCCGCGGCCGCTGGTGCGAACATAATCGCTCGGACGGCGATCCGTCAGACCTTATAAACGGAAAAAGGGCGGCTGCTTTCGCAACCGCCCTTTCCGTAGCCCGGATGAGCAAAGCGACATCCGGGATAGTTTCATCAACTCGCACAGGCTTCCCGGATATCCCTTCGCTCATCCGGGCTACGAAAGTATCCGCCTCAGCTGTTCTTGACGCGGTAGGTTTCGTGGCAGCCGCCGCATTCCTTGCCGATGGCAGGCATCGTCGCCTTGAGCGAATCCAGGTCCTTGATCTTGCCCTTGGCCTCGCCAACGACCTTGGCGAAGCTTGCGATCTTCGCGTCGAAACCGGCCTTGTCCTCCCAGACCTTCGGCGAGGCCGAGTAGTCACCGTCGAGCTTCACGCCTTTGGCGCTGGCCGGAAACAGGTTCGGCAGCTTCTTGGCGGTATCTTCGAACTGCGCCAGCGCGCTGTCCACGGTAGCCTGTTCGTAAGGCTTCTCGCCCTTCACCATGGCCGACATCGCGCCGGCGTTCTTGCCGTTGCCCTTCATGAGGGTCTGAGCTTCCTTGACGGAATCCTGTTGCGCCCAGACGGCCCCCATCCCGAGCAGCAGCGTGCCCCCGACAATCAACACTCGCTTCATTCGCAAAATCCCTTTCCCTGATGCAGGATCGTGCCGACCCCTGAATGGCCAACACCGATTGGCTGATTTCATTCCATCCGGAGTGCGACGATAAATCGTCGCACTCCGGACCATGTGGCTGAGCCCGTAAAACGCGTTCCGCGTTTGCTTGGACTTACAGGCTGTGGCGGCGGTGATGCTCGTTGATGGCGATCCACACCCGCTCCGGCGTTGCCGGCATGTCGATGTGGTCGATCTTGTATTCGCGCCAGAGCGCGTCGACGATGGCGTTGACGACGGCCGGACAGGAGCCGATCGCGCCGGCCTCGCCCGCCCCCTTCACGCCCATCGGATTGGTCTTGCAGGGGACGTTGTGGGTCTCGAACACGAAGGCCGGCCCGTCCGCCGCCCGCGGCAGCGCGTAGTCCATGTAGGTCGCGGTGATAAGCTGGCCGTCGGTGGCGCCATAGACCACCTGCTCCATCAGCGCCTGGCCGATGCCCTGCATCGCGCCGCCATGCACCTGTCCCGCCAGCAGCAGCGGATTGAGCGTCTTGCCGAAATCGTCGACGATCACGTAGTTGACGATCTTGATGATGCCGGTGGCCGGATCGATCTCGACTTCCGCGACATGAGTGCCGTTGGGATAGGTGCCGTCGGCGCTGGCGAAGGTCGCGCTGCCGTTCAGCTTCGACGGATCGACGCCGGGCCGCTTCGCGAGGTCGGCGAACGAGATCGAACGGTCGGTGCCGGCGATGCGCACCACGCCCTCGGAGATCTCGAGGTCGCCGGCGCCGGCCTCCAGCGCTTGTGCCGCGATCTCCTTGAGCTTCTGCCCGAGCTCGCGCGTGGCGCGCTCGACGCTGACGCCGCCCGAGGGGATCGAGGCCGAGCCGCCGGTGCCAAGGCCGGTGGCGATCTCGTCGGTGTCGCCCTGGCGGACGTGGACCCGCTCCGGCGCCACGCCGAACTGCTCCGCGACGATCTGGGCATAGGCGGTCTGGTGGCCCTGCCCGCTCGACTGCGTACCGATCAGCACGGTGACGTCGCCGTTGGGTTCGAGGCGGACATTGGCCGTCTCCTCACCCATCACGCCGCAGATCTCGACATAGCTCGCCAGCCCAATGCCGCGGATCAGCCCGCTCTTCTTGGCCACCTTGGCGCGCTTTCCAAATTCCTTCCACTCGGCGATCTCCATCGCGCGCTTGAGATGCGCGGCGAAGTCTCCGGAATCGTAGACCTTGCCGGTGGCGGTCTTGTAGGGCAGCGCCTTCGGCGGAATGAAGTTCTTGCGGCGGATGGCATCCGGCGTCATGTCGAGTTTGCGCGCGCAGGCGTCAACGAGGCGCTCGATGACATAGGCGGCCTCGGGCCGGCCCGCACCGCGATAGGCGTCGACCGGCACGCTGTGAGTGAAGATGGTGCGCACCCGGCAATGAAAGGCCTGGATATCGTAGAGCCCCGGCAGCATGCCGGCGCCGCCATGCGGGATGTAGGGGCCGAAGGTCGACAGATACGCGCCCATGTCGCCCATCAGGTCGCAGTCCATGGCGAGGAACTTGCCGTCTTCCGCCAGCGCCATCTTGGCGGTGGTGACGTTGTCGCGGCCCTGCGCGTCGCCCATGAAATGCTCGGTGCGGTCGGCCGCCCATTTCACCGTCTTCTTGAGCTTCTTAGCCGCAACCGCCATCAAGGCGTATTCGCGATACGGGAACAATTTTGTGCCGAACCCGCCGCCGACGTCGGGACAGATCACCCGCATCTTCTCGGTGGGGATGTTGAGCACGTTCTGGCACAGGATATCGCGCAGACGATGGCTGCCCTGGCTGCCGATCGTCAGAGTCAGATGATCGCGCTTGGAATCGTATTCGCAGACCGCCGCGCGCGTCTCCATGAAGCTCGCAACCACGCGTGGATTGACGATCGAGATCTCGGCCACCGCATGCGCCTTGGCGAAGGCGGCTTCGGTCGCCGCCTTGTCGCCGATCGAGACGTCGAACAGCACGTTGCCGGCCTTGTCCGGCCAGACCTGCGGCGCGCCCTTCTTCACGGCATTGACGACGCCGGTCACCGCCGGCAGCGGGCTCCATTTGACCTCGATCCCCTCGATCGCGTCGCGGGCCTGGTCGATGGTCTCGGCGACCACGAAGGCGATGGCATCGCCGACATGGCGCACCTCGTCCTTGGCCAGGATCGGGTAAGGCGGTCCGGTGAACGGATCGGTCTCGAGATTGAACAGGCACGGCAGATTGCCGAGATCCTTGACGTCGTCGGCCGTGAGGATCAGCGCGACGCCGGGCAGGCCGCGGGCGCGGCTCGCATCAATGGTGTATTTGGCATGCGCATGCGGCGAGCGCAGCATCAGGCAGCGCAGCGCGGCCTGCGGCGCATAATCGTCGGTATAGCGGCCCTTGCCGCGGATGAGCGCGTCATCCTCCTTGCGCAGCACGCTTTGGCCAACGCCGAACTTGATGGGAGCCGCCATTTTGTCTTCCCGTTCTCATGGTTGTTTTGCGGGCATATTGCCGTGGAAAAACTGGCAAGGCAAACGGGTTTAGGCGGGCCAATCCCATGGAGATCGATGATTCGAGGCCACCCTCGGCGGTTTTGGGGCAACCATACCGCGCTGCCGCGGACCCGCGTCAGTGGCTGAATTTCCTGACCATAAGGTACTTGTCATATGTGGCGTCACCGATGCGGACGGCAGCAGGATCAGTGCCGTAGATTTCAAACCCGTTGCGCTTGTAGGTCCTGATTGCAGCGGTTGCTTCGAGCAGGACCTCAAGATGCACCTGCTCGACGCACGACTCGGCATGGACAAGAAGCTCCTTGACGAGCAGATCTCCGACCCCTTTACCGCGGCCACCATCCTTTACAAAAACCGTGAAGATGTGCCCCCTGTGCCGCGAACGCCGATCTGGGGACACATAGAATCCGGCGACCCCGATCAGATTTCCGCGCCCAAAGGCGCCAAGGATCGCTCCACTCAGCCAATGGCGATAGGCCGCCAGCATCGCCTCGCCGCCCTCGTCCTCTTCACGAGAACCAAACGTTTGAGGATGCGTTCGAAGCGCCTCCGCGCGAATGTCGCGAAAGAGGTCGAGATTATCGACCGTCAATCGGCGGATGTCGATGTCCGCTTGGGCACGCGCAGCATGCGATACCATGATCGCCTCCTCTCTTTGTCGGTAGCGGAGATCGGCAGGGATTGGTGGGCCTGTCACATCCCACCACGGCCCCACTGAGCCCTCGCATTCTCTCTCAATCTGTCGATAGCGCGTTCAGGCGCGAGGCTGTCGATCTCGCCGCGCGTCAAGCCGATATCCATCAGCTCCCTGTCGCTGAGGTCGTGCAAGCTGTTGCGCGGGCGCCAGCGCCGCTCCTGAAAGGCAAACCAATAGCGCCTGAGCAGGCTCGGGATGATTGAAAGGTCGAGGCGAAGTCTCGCGGCATCGCGCTCCGTCGCGGCTGTGATGTTCGTCTGTTGGGGTGGCATCGGATGCTCCTACTGTTGAGCCGGCAGGGAGCGTGGCCAAAGAAAAGGCCCCGTCCGATGCCGGCGGGGCCTGGTGGAAAAGATGTCGTCGAAATCCTAGCGCACGACTCCTCCCACGGCCCAGCCGAAGCGGGTCATCTGGTTGCGGTTGACGGTGCGCGACGATTTGATCATGCGTCGCTCATAGCACGGCGACCGCACAAAATCAAGAGATGTGCGCGGCCTTCCTGCATCCTGGAGGCGAGCAACCCCTGCTTGCCTAGCCGCGCACCAGCGTGACCAGCCAGTTGCGGCCGAACAGAACCAAAATCGCAATCGCGTAGACGATGGTGCCGCCGACGGCGAGCAGGACCAGCATCACTTCGTCCCGGAAGTGCATCGCGCCCAGCAAAGACCCGCTAAAGCGCGCAATCAGCCAGAACGTGGCGGCGAGGATGATCCCGGTCAGCAGGAATTTTACGAGCGACACCAGCCAGGCGCGGTCCGGCACGAGGAATCCGCGGCGCATAGCGAAGAAAAACACCAGCAGGAGATTTGTCCAGATCCCAACGGCGGTCGCGAGCGCAAGCCCGATCTGAGCGAGAGAACCCATCAACGCGAACTTCAGCGCGACGTTGACGGCGATGCCCGTCAGCGAGGCGCGGACCGGAGTGGCCGTATCCTTGCGCGCATAGAAGGTCGCGACTGCACTGCGGATCAACACGGCCGGGATCAAGGCAATCGCATAGGCCGCAAGCGTTGCACCGGCCGCAGCGGCGTCCGCTTTGGAGAAAGCGCCATGGGCGAACAACGCGCGCATGATCTCGCCGGGCACGGTGAGAAAGGCAGCGACGAACGGCACCGAGAAGAGCAGCGTGAAATCGAAGGCACGGCGCTGCGATTTCATCGCGCCGTCCTGGTCATTCGCCGTGATCCGCCGCGACATCTCCGGCAGCAGCACCGTGCCGATGGCGATGCCGATCACGCCGATCGGCAGCTGATACAGCCGGTCGGCATAATAGAGCGCCGAAAGAGCACCTGCGGGCAAGAACGTCGCGATGATGGTATCGGCGAACAGCGCGACCTGCGTGCCCATCGAGCCCAGCGTTGCCGGGCCCAACGCCCTAAAGAAACCGCGGACGTCCTCGTCGAGCTTCAGCGGTGCAAAACGCGGCAGGCCGCCATGGCGGGCGAGATCGCCGGCGAGCAGGAAATATTGCAGGAAGCCCGAAATGAGCACGCCCCAGGCGGCGGCGTGACCCGCGGTCGGAAACCAGGCGGCGAGCGCCAGCGTCATCATCATCGCGACGTTGAGGAAGATCGACGCCGCCGCGGCGCTGGCAAAGCGCTGCATCACGTTGAGCATGCCGCCATAGAGCGTCACCAGCGTGATCAACAGCAGATAGGGAAAGGTGATCCGGGTCAGCTCGATCGCGAGCTTGCGCTGCTCGGCGTCCTCACCGAAGCCCGGTGCCAGGATGCTCATGGCCTGCGGCATGAACAGCCAGGCGACGATCAGCAGCAGAACCTGTGAAGCCAGCAACAGCGTGAAGATGCGGTCGGCGAACAAATGTGCTGCCGCCTCCCCCTTCTCGCCATGGACATGCGCGTAGGCCGGCACCCAGGCGGCGTTGAAGGCGCCCTCGGCGAAGATCGCGCGGAAATGATTGGGCAGCCGTAGCGCCACGAAGAAGGCGTCGGCCACGGGACCGGCGCCGAGGATCGCCGCAAGCATGATGTCGCGGGCAAACCCCGTCAGCCGCGAGAGCAGCGTGTAACCACCAACCGTGAAGATGCGTCCGAGCATGCGTCTGTTTTAGAGCATGATAGGATTAGGTCTAGGTGCAAGCGGTGGGGAAGGTGTGCTCCCTCCCCCGCTTGCGGGGGAGGGTTGGGGAGAGGGTGCCTCGACGACGAAGACTCCCCCAGAGGAGAGAAGCCTCACCCGCGCCTTCGGCGCGACCTTTCCCGCAAGCGAGAGAGGTGAAGAAGCGCGAAGGATCACCCCGCAATCGCGCCGCGGACGGCGGCGATGATTCGTTCCTGGTCGGCTTCGGTCAGATAGGCATGCATCGGCAGGCTGATGACGTCCTGCGACAGGCTCTCGCAACCAGGCAGGCCGCCCTCGGCGACCGGGTATTGCTTGTAGGCGGTCTGCTGATGCATCGACTTGCCGTAATAGATCGCGGTCGGCACGCCCTGGGCCTTGAGCGCGGCAGCGAAACCGTCGCGGTCGGTCCCCTTCGGCAACCGGATCGTATACTGCGCCCAGACCGAGGTATTGCCCGGCGCCAGACGCGGCACGGTGACGACGTTGCTGAGCCCGCGCGCGTAGCGGTCGGCGACCCTGTTGCGGGCGGCGATCTCGTCGTCGAAGATCTTCAGCTTCTCGATCAGGACCGCAGCCTGCATGGTGTCGAGCCGGCCGGTCAGGCCGAGCCGGACGTTGTCGTATTTGTCGACGCCCTGCCCGTGCACGCGGATGCTGCGCAGCGTCGCCGCGAGCTCGTCGTCATCGGTGAAGATGGCGCCGCCGTCGCCGAAGCAGCCGAGCGGCTTTGCCGGGAAGAAGCTGGTCGCGGTGGCGAGCCCGAAGGTGCCGAGCTTGCGGCCCTTGTAGCTCGCGCCGAACCCTTGCGCGGCGTCATCGAGCACGAACAGGCCTTCGGCTTTCGCGATCTCGGCGATGGCGTCGTGATCGGCGGGCTGGCCGAACAGGTCGACCGGAATCACCGCAACCGGCTTGAGGCCGGCCTTGCGCGCGGTCGCGATGCCGCGCTTCAGCGAGTCCGGGCTCATGTTGAAGGTGGCCTCGTCGACGTCGACATAGACCGGCGTCGCGCCGGTCCGCGCCACCGGCGAGGCTGTCGCGATGAAGGTGAAGGACGGACACAGCACGGCATCGCCGGGCCCGACATTCTTCGCCATCATCACCATCAGGATCGCGTCGGTGCCGCTGGCGCAGCCGATGACATGCTTGGCGCCGGAATAGGCCGCAAGCTGCTTCTCAAGCTCGAACACTTCCGGACCGTTGACGAACTGGCAGTGATCGAGCACGCGCTTGACGGCGGCATCGAGCGAGGCGCCGAGCCGGCGGCGCTGCGAGGCGACGTCGATGAAGGGAATGGGTTCGGAACGCAGATGCTGGTTCATGGCCTGGTTCTTGGCGCCTTGCTGGTCTTGAGCGGTCGACATGGAAAGGTATCAGCCGACGACGCGGCGCGGCCCCTTGAGGGCGGGCGATTTGGCCGCGGGCCGTGACGGCGTCTCCAGGCACTGGGTGGCGATCTCGAGGCTGGCGACGCCTTCATCGCCTGTGACCGCCGGCGTCTCGCCGTTGCGCACGGCCTTGAGGAACGCGATCAGCTCGGCACGCAGCGGCTCGTCATGTCCGACCGGCAGATGCCGCATCGAGTAGCTGCCGTCGGGCTTGAAGCCGAAGCACTCGGTGACCTGGCGCGTCAAGAGATCGCCCATCACGTATTTACCGCGGGTCGCGACCGTGACGCTACGCGCCTTGAACGGCGTCAGCCAGTTGGTGTTGATGTGGGCGAGCACGCCGTTGGCGGTGCGGAACTGCAGCAGCGCGATGTCCTCGCGCTCGGCGACCGCGCTCGACAGCTGCGGCTGCACCTCGACGATGTCGGATTCGGTGAACCAGCGGATCAGATCGATGTCGTGCACGGCGAGGTCGATGACGACGCCGACATTGGACATGCGCGGCGGAAACGGGCCGACGCGGGTGATCGCGATGGAGAGAATGTCCTCGCCCGCGATCGCCTGCTTGACGGCGGCGACCGCCGGATTGAAGCGCTCGACATGGCCGACCATCAGCGTCACGCCGGCCTTGTGCGCGGCGGCGACGATCTCGCGGCCCTCTGCGACCGTGGACGCGATCGGCTTCTCGACCAACACGTGGATGTTCTTGGCGATGCAGGCGAGCGCGACCTCGTGATGCAGATGCGTCGGCGCCGCGATGGTGACCGCGTCGACGCCGGCGGCGATGAGCTGGTCGAGCGTCTCGAAGCTCGGGCAATTGGCAAGTTCCGTCGCGCGGGCGCGATGCGCGTGCGAAGGATCGACGACGCCGACGAGGCTGACGCCGGGCAGGCCGCTCAGCACACGCGCATGGTTGCTGCCCATCACGCCGGCACCAATGACGCCGACGCGCAAGCCGGCCTTTGCCGGTGCAGATCCTTTGGAACTCATCTGAGCAAACCCCGATTCAACGCAAATCCCCGGCGCGCTTCTAGCACGGACGCCACATTTGTGGCGAATGCCGCCTTCGCGGCCCGGACACGATTTGATTCAAAAAGTTACACGTTCCCCGGGCCTTAAGCGGAAAAATATCGCCTGTTGGCCCGGGTCCTCGTGATTCGGAGTTTGGTGGTTACGACCTTTGATAGTCGTCTTCAATCCGGATGATGTCGTCTTCCCCGAGATAGGAGCCGGTCTGGACCTCGATCAGTTCCAGCTGGATCTTGCCCGGATTCTCCATCCGGTGGACGGCGCCCATCGGGATGTAGATCGACTCGTTCTCGTGCACCGTCTTGACGGTCTCGTTGACCGTCACCTGCGCGGTGCCGCGGACCACGATCCAGTGCTCGGCGCGATGGTGGTGCTTCTGCAGCGACAGCCGGCCGCCCGGCTTCACCACGATGCGCTTGACCTGATGGCGCTCGCCGTTGTCGACGGACTGGTAGCTGCCCCAGGGCCGGTGCACCTTGAGATGCTCCTCGGTGACCTTGGGTGCGACCGCCTTCAGCTTGGTGACGAGACGCTTCAGGCCGTTGGCATCCTTCTGGCGCGAGACCAGCACCGCATCCGCGGTTGCGACCACGACGAGATCGTCGACGCCTTCGAGCGCGACCAGCGCGGAATCGGTGGTGACGTTGCAGTTGCGGGAATCCTCGAACACGGCGGTGCCGTGCGCGGCATTGCCCTGCGTGTCCTTCTCCGACAGCTCCCACACCGCGTGCCAGGAGCCGACGTCGGACCATCCGCACGACACCGGCACGACCGCCGCGCGCGAGGTCTTCTCCATCACGGCATAGTCGATCGAGATCGCCTTGGCCGCGCCGAATGCCTCCGGCTCCAGCGTGACGAAGCCGAGATCGCGGCCGGCATTGTTGACCGCATTGGTGATGGCCTCGACGCTTGCCGCATCGACCCTGCGATATTCGTCGAGCAGCACGCTCGCCGGGAACATGAAGTTACCGCTGTTCCAGAAATAGCCGGAATTGACGTAGTCGGAAGCCTTCACCGCATCCGGCTTTTCGACGAAGCGTGTAACCGCATGCACCTCGCCTGAGATCACCTCGCCCGGATTGATGTACCCGTATTCGGTCGCCGGCCGCTCCGGCTTGACGCCGAAAGTGACGATGCGCCCGGTGCTCGCGGCGGTAAGGCCCTCGCGGCAGGCGGCGACGAACGCGGCATTGTCCTGCACGACGTGATCGGCGGCGAGCGCGAGCACGATCGCTTCACTCGCGCGGTTCTGCGCGAACACCGCGCCGGCGGCGATCGCAGGTCCGGAATCGCGCCGCATCGGCTCGAGGATCACGTCGGCCTCGATACCGATCTCGGCGAGCTGCTCCAGCACCATGAAGCGATAGGACGCGTTGGTGATGACGATCGGCCGGTCGAACAGCTGTGGATCGGAGACGCGCAGCAGCGTGTCCTGGAAGGTCGAGCGCGTGCCGAACAGCGGCAGGAACTGCTTGGGCCGCACCTCGCGCGAGGCCGGCCACAGCCGCGTGCCGGCGCCGCCGCACATGATCAGGGGGATTATGCGTTTGTCCATCGTCATCTCAAACCTTGAAATAGTCCCGATACCAGGTGACAAAATTGTGGACCCCATGCTCGATCGGCGTTGACGGTGCAAAGCCGGTGTCGCGCATCAAATCCTCGACATCCGCGAACGTTTCCAGCACATCTCCCGGCTGCATCGGCAGCAATTCTTTGATTGCCGTCCGGCCCAGCTCCCGCTCCAGAAGACCGACGACGTGCATCAGTTCCTCCGGATGGTGATTGCCGACATTGTAGAGCTTAAACGGCGCATTTGCGGCAGAAGGATCCTCCGCCGGCACAAGATCGATCAGCCTGGATACGACACGGGTCACGTCATCGATATAGGTGAAGTCGCGACGCATCCTGCCGTGGTTGAAGAGCCGGATCGGCTTGCCGGCCATGATGGCGTTCACGAACAGAAACATGGCCATGTCGGGCCGTCCCCATGGCCCGTAGATGGTAAAGAAGCGCAGGCCCGTGACCGGCAGGCTATAGAGATGGCTGTAGGACTGCGCCATCACCTCGTTCGCCTTCTTGGTCGCGGCATAAAAGCTCACCGGATGATCGGTGCGGTCCGCAACCGCAAATGGCATTTTTGTGTTGGCGCCGTAAACGGAGGATGACGAGGCGTAGACGAGATGACGACAGCCGTTGTTGCGGCAGCCCTCGAGCACATTGAGAAATCCGACGAGATTGGACTCGGCGTAGGCGTGCGGCTGCTCGATCGAGTAGCGCACGCCGGCCTGCGCCGCCAGATGCACGACTTTGGCAAAACGATGTTGCGCAAACAGCGCGGCCATCGTCTCGCGGTCGGCGAGGTCGGCCTCGACGAAAGAGAAGCGGGGCTCGCCCCTGAGCAGCGCAAGTCGCGCCTTCTTCAGCGCCGGATCGTAATAACTGTTGAGATTGTCGAGCCCGACGACAGACCGGCCTTCGCCCAGGAGCTGGCGGGCGACGTGAAAGCCGATGAAGCCGGCCGCGCCGGTAACCAAAATCGCCTGATCTGTCATCCTGTTCCCTGGGGATCCAAGCCGGCCCTGTTTAGCCGCCAGCTCGATCCGCTCGCAATAGGCCCGCAGCGCTTCATCAGGACTCCTCTCAGCGTCCTTAACGAGGGCAATTGAACGAGGGCTATTGCAAGATCGGCGCCAAAACCATACCAAAGCGGCCGAATTCGGCGCCTCGCGTCGGGTTGCCTCAAATCTTCGCAAACCCTGTTCGTGCGGGCGAAATGCGCCGAATCCTGCTTTCTGCGGCCAAAATCGTGATTTCCGCGGCGCTGCTCTATCTGGCGCTGCGCAAGGTCGATCTATCCGAACTGTTTTCGCGTTTCACCGTGACCAGCCTGCTGTGGATCGGCGTGGCGATCGCGATCACGTTTCTGCAGATCTTCGTCGGCGTGCTGCGCTGGCGCCAGATCAGTGCCGTCTGCGGCGCGCCGCTCGAGCTCGGCCGCGCCATGCGCTACAACGTGATCGGCGCCTTCTTCAACCAGACCCTGCCGTCGGCGATCGGCGGCGACGCGGTCCGGCTGTGGCTCGTCGCGCGCGCCGGCGCCGGCTGGCGTGCAGCCACCTACTCGATCTTCGTCGACCGCGCGATCGGCCTGATCGCGCTCGCGGTTCTCATCGTCGCGAGCCTCCCCTGGAGCTACACCCTCATCACCGATCCGCACGGGCGCTCGGCGCTGCTGCTCATCGACCTCCTGGCGCTCACCGGCGGGGTCGGCTTCCTGATCTTCGGCGCCCTGAAGTGGCGGTGGCTCAAGACCTGGTGGGCCACGCATCATCTTCACGCCTGCGCGGTGATCGCCAACCGCGTGATCTTCAGTCGCAGCCGCGGACCGGTGATCGCGATCCTGTCGATCCTCGTTCACGTGCTCGCCGTCGTCATCGCCTGGTGCGTGGTGCAGTCGATTGCAGCCCCGGTTCGCTTCAGCGACGTCTTTCTGCTCGTGCCGCCCGTGATGCTGATCACGATGATGCCGATCTCGATCGCCGGCTGGGGCGTGCGTGAGGCCACGATGGGCCTGGCGTTCGGCTTCGCCGGACTTGCCGCCAACGAGGGCGTCAACGTCTCGCTGCTGTACGGCGCTGTGTCCTTCATCGTCGGCGCGATCGGCGGCCTGGTCTGGATCCTCAGCGCGGAAAAGGCCGCGCAAGGGGCCGCTCCGATCGGGGTGCCGGAGTGACGACGCTCGCCTCGGGCCCGGACCTTGCGGCCGGACTCATGCTGTTCGCGCTTGCGCCGGCCGCGCTCGCCGCTCTGATCTGCGCCTGCATCACCTGGCAGAGCATGCCGCTGCTGCAGCGTTACGCGCTGGCGCGTCCCAACGCACGCTCGTCCCACAAGATTCCGACGCCGCAGGGCGCGGGCATCGCGGTGATCGCGGCGACCCTGCTGGTGGCTGCGGCCTGGACTTACGGCGCAATTCCGCTGGCCCTGATCGGCTCGGCCGTCCTCATCGCCGTGGTCGGGCTCGTCGACGACATCCGGCCCCTTCCCGTCCTCCTCCGCCTCGTGTTGCAGGCGGCAGCCGTGGCCGCCGTCGTCTTCACGGCGCCGGAGAGCGCGCGCATCGTGCCGGCGCTGCCGTTCGCGCTGGAGCGCGGCCTCATTCTGCTCGCCGGAATCTGGTTCGTGAACCTCGTCAACTTCATGGACGGCCTCGACCTGATGACCGTGGCGGAAGTCGTGCCGGTCACCGCCGCGCTCGGGCTGCTCGGATGGTTTGGTGACCTGTCGCCGTCCGCCGGACTGCTCGCCACCGCACTGTGCGGGGCCATGCTCGGCTTTGCGCCGTTCAACCGACCGGCTGCAAAAGTCTTTCTCGGCGATGTCGGCAGCCTGCCGATCGGCCTGTTGCTAGGCTGGTGCCTGCTGGAGCTCGCCTGGCACGGCCAACCCGCCGCGGCGCTGCTGCTGCCGGCCTATTACCTTGCGGATTCCACCATCACGCTGCTTCGGCGCATCGTCAGGCGCGAGCCGTTCTGGTCGGCGCACCGCACCCACTTCTATCAACGCGCAACCGACAACGGGTTCACGGTCCCGCGGGTGATCGGCGAGGTATTCGCGCTCAATCTCGTACTGGCGTTGCTTGCCATCGTCACCGTTCGCGCCGGCTCGACGACGATCATTGTTGCGTCCTTGGTCGCAGGCGCGGTCGCCGTCGGTTTCGTGCTGCGACGCTTTTCCCGCACTCAGGCGTCCTGATCCGACAGCGCCAGCCGCACCCCCTCGTCGAGGGAGACCTGCGGCTGCCATCCGGTGGCGATCGCTTTCGAGATGTCGAGCTCGAGCGAGCCGATCAGCCCGGCCTGCATCTCCTGACGCCCCATCAAGCGGAGGACCATGCCGAGCAGGTTCGGCGGGACGCTGAACAGCCGGGCAGTCGTGCCGGAGGCGCGCGCCAGGCACGCGATGAATTCAGGCGTCGAGACCCGCTCCCGGTCGGCCAGCAGGAAGATCTCGAAATTGCTCACCGCGTCAGGATGGCGCAGCCGATGCAGGATGAATGACGACAGGTTCTGCACGGCAAGAAAGTTGCGGCGATTGCGGATCGCCGCAAACGGCAGCGGCAGCCCCAGCCTGACGGCGCGCGCCAGCAGCGGGAAATTGCCCTTGGCGTGCGCGCCGTAGATCAGCGGCGGCCTGATCACCGAGATCTTCATGTCGACGTCGCGGGCCAGCGTGCTCAAGCCCGCCTCGGCCGCGGCCTTGGATGTGCCGTAGAGGCCACGCGGCGTCGGCAAATCGCTTTCGCTGAACGGCGCGCGGCCGTCATTGCTGCGGCCATGCACCAGCACGGTGCTGATGAAGATGAAATGACGCACGCCGGCCGTCGCTGCGCAGCGTGCCAGGCGCAGCGTGCCCTCGACATTGACCTTGCGGTAGAGTTCGGCCGCGTGCTCGTCGTTCTTGTAATGCACGCGTGCGGCGAGATGGATGACGGCGTCGGCGCCTTCAAGCCCCGCCTGCCAATTGGTTTCGGCGCCGATCGAGTCGATCACGACCTCGTCGTCCGCCCCTTGCGAGCTGCGCACCGCGCGGCGGACCGACCAGCCCTCGCGTGTCAATGCGCGCACGACGTGACGACCGACGAAGCCACTCGCTCCCGTCACCAGCACGACCGGCATTGTCTCGCTCATCGTTGCTCCGACAGAACAGCGCGCAACTCATCGACCGGCATGGTCAGGCCGCCGTCGACCCGAATTCGGGCACCGCATCCTTCAGGATGGTCCTGATGGTGGCGCGGTCCTCGCGCGCGACGGCCTGCTCCAGCGCGCTGATCCATTTGCGCAGCGTCTGCATCGGCGGCTCGTTCGGCTGCGCGGCCATGATGCCGGCAATGCCGATCTCGCGGGTCGGCTCCTCGGAAGCGAACAGGATCTCGTACAGGCGCTCGCCCGGCCGCATGCCCGTGAACACGATCTCGATGTCGTAGCCGGGCTGCAGTCCGGAGAGACGGATCATGCGCTCGGCGAGATCGACGATCTTCACCGGCTGGCCCATATTGAGCACGTAGACCGAGACGTCGGGACGCTGCGCGCCGAGCGCGTGCGTGGCCGCGGTGATGACGAGATCGCAGGCCTCGCGGATGGTCATGAAGTAGCGGACCATGTCGGGATGCGTCACCGTCACGGGGCCGCCGGCCTCGATCTGGGCCTTGAACTTCGGCACCACCGAGCCGTTCGACGCCAGCACGTTGCCGAACCGGACCGAGATCAATCGCATCTTCGGCCTGCCACCGCCGCTGGCTGCAGCGAGATCGCGATCGAGCGCCTGGCAGTACATCTCGGCGAAACGCTTGGTCAGACCGAGCATCGACACCGGCTCGATCGCCTTGTCGGTCGAGATCATCACCATGGCTTCGGCGCCGGCGCTGTGCGCGGCATCGGCGACATTGATCGAGCCGAAGATATTGGTCTTGACGCCCTCGCTCCAGTCGCGCTCGAGGATCGGCACATGCTTGAGCGCGGCGGCATGGAAGACGATATCCGGCTTGAACTCGGCCATCAGGCGCATGATGCGCTCGCGATCGCGAATGTCGGCGATCCGCCCTTCGATCTCGGCTGCCGCACCCCGCGCGGCGAGCCGTTCGGTGATCGCGTAGAGCGCCGGCTCGGAGTTTTCGACGATCAGGAGCCGCGCGGCGCCGAAGGCGACGACGCGCTCGCAGATCTCGGAACCGATCGAGCCGCCGCCGCCGGTGACGATCACCGCCTTGCCGCTGATCAGGGCCTCCAGGCGCTCATAGTCGATCGCCTCGCTCGGCCGCAGCAGGAGATCTTCGACCGCGACGGCGGTGAGCCGCGGCGTATCGCCACTCTCGAGCGAGGGCATCCGGTTGACGATCACACCCAACTTGCGTGCACGCATCAGGACCGATTCCGGATGCGCCCCCGGCTCGAACGCCGACGGCGTCATCACGAGGCGGGCGATCGGCTTGTTGCGTTTGGCGAAGTCCGCAATGACGTCCTCGACATCGTCGATGCCGCCCAGCACCGGCAGGTTACGGATGAACTGGCCCCGGTCCGCAAACGACGGCGATAAGACGCCGACCGGCCAGATGCGCTTGATTGCCCCGCTCTCGATGCCGCGCAGAAGCACCTCCGCGTCCGCGGCGCGGCCGATCAGCAGCGTCGGTGCCGCCTCCCCGGTCCGCGCATGACGCCGCACCCGCGTATAACGGAAATAGCGATAGGTCATGCGCAGCGCGCTGAGGAAGGCGATCTCCAGGAACCAGTAGAGAACGATCGTCACCTTGCCGAGGAAGAAGGCGCCGCGAACGTTGGGGGCAACGAAGATGTAGTCGAGCACGAGCAGCGCAACCGTCAGCACGGTCGCCGCGCGAATGATGTTCAGCGCGTCAGGCAGCGAGATGAAGCGCCATTTCGTCGTGGTCAGGTTCAAGACGAAGAACACGACCACGCTGAAGCCCAGAAAATAGGGCAGGATCTGGAACAGCAGCGGCAGACGGTCGAAGAAGTCGTCGCCGCCCTCGAATCGCACGTAAAAGGCGGCAAAAAGCGCCGCCGTCGTCGCCAACAAATCGTGGAGCGCGATCAGGAAATTGCGCGAGGTGAGATGCGAGAGACGCGTCATCCGCCGACCGATGAAAATCCAGTTAGATGCAACCTGTCCGCGCTGATAGCCCATCTGGACCAGACTTGCCAGCCGCGCGGCCGCTCAGGAACCGGCTTCCCCCATCTTCGTCCGGCCCCGTTGCGCCCGGATCACCATGCCGCCGGCCACGCCGACGCCGATGACGTACATCCAGCCCTCATGGAAGTCGAACAGATGGGAGTTGAACAGCGAGGTGAAGACGTTCTGCACCACCACCAGGAGCCCGATCCAGTTGGCGAGCCCCTCGCCGCGAAACAACAGCAGATGCAGGATCCAGATCGCGTAGAGAATGAGGATGCCGATCGCGCCCCATTGCACGGCAACGTTGAGTGTCTGGTTATGGGGATTGCCGATCACCTCGGCCGACGCCCGGTTCTGACCGGCGGGCGCCGCGGCGCGTTCGAACAATCCGCGCGTCGAGCCGGTGCCGTGTCCCATGATCGGCGCCTCCGCCAAGAAGCTCAGCGACTTCCGCCAGAATTCGAGCCGCAGGCCTATGGAGGTCGCCTCGCCCCTTTCCACATAACCGGCGTAGTCGCCAGTAAACCGCTCGGCAGTATGGCGCAATTGCGGGGAGGCCTGCCAGGCCAGAACGGCGCCGGCGAGCAGGGCGGCGGAGATGATCGCGATGCTGCGCCATTTGAGGTGGAGCAGCGCGAACACGCCGAGCATGATCGGAATGGTGACGAGCGCGGTACGCGACACCACCACGAAGGTCATATTGACGAAGAAGCTCAGCGCCAGCGCCGTCAGCAGTCCGGCGAGCCAGTAGCGTTTCTCCCGCAGCAACGTCACGATTGGATAGGCCAGCGCGACCGCGCAGAGCGCGAATTCCTGGCTCTGGTCGATGTAGTTCTTGACGAAGACGCCCCGCTCGGGCGGATCGGTCTTGAGCGCGAGGTTCGGGTAGAAGGCGACCAGCCAGGACATCACCGACAACAAGGCGCAGGACACCAGAAAGGCGATGAAGATCCAGTGCCCGCGCGGCGATCGCTCGAAATGATAGAGCAGAAGCGGCAGCATGAGCAGCTTCACGGTCGGATTGACCGCATAGAAGCGCGCGCCCCAGGTCGCGTCCGACCAGAGTGTTCCCACCAGCGCCAGCAGCACCAGTGCGATCGGGGCCGCACAGATCGGACGCTTCAAGGATTGCAGGAACGCGCGGACGTCGAGGAACGGCACCATGCAGAGCAGCATCAGCGCGTTGAATATCCCCGCAAGCGAGGTCGACCAGGGCAGCGAGGCCGCGGTCAGGACCGCGAAGATATCGACGGTCTCGCGCCAGGCGGCCGGGCTGCGCAGATGGCGAAGCAACATTTCGCCGGTCGTTTCGCGTGCGAGCACCGTCACTTGCCCCCTCCCCGGGCGCGATGCACCAGCGCCGTCGTGCTGAAGCCCTGGAGGATGTCGACCAGCACGACCACCCCGCCCGCTTGCTCGACGACCTCGTGGCCCACCACCTGCTCGCGGGTGTAGTCGCCGCCCTTCACCAGCACGCCGGGCTTGATCCGCCTGATCAGGTCGATCGGCGTGTCTTCCTCGAAGATGACGATGAGATCGACGGCTTCCAGCGCAGCGAGCACCTCGGCTCGCGCGCGCTCGTCCTGGACCGGCCGCTCCGCACCCTTGAGCCGCCGCACCGAGGCGTCGCTGTTGAGACCCACGATCAGGCGGTCGCAGGCGGCGCGCGCCGCAGTCAGCACCTTGACGTGGCCGGGATGCAGGATGTCGAAACAGCCGTTGGTGAAGCCGACGCGCTGGCCCTGGCTCCTCCATTCGGCGAGCTGGGCGTCGAGCGCGGCCGGATCGAGCACGATCTTCTCCTCGGCCGCGAGACTGGCATGCGGCAGGACCTTCCGGCGCAGCTCGGCCGCGCTTACGCTGGCGGTGCCCTGCTTGCCGACGGCGACGGCGGCCGCGGCGTTGGCCATGCGCAATGCCGTGTCCCAGTCCGCGCCGGCCGCAAGCGACACCGCGAGCGCGGCAGCGACGGTGTCACCGGCACCGGAGACGTCGCGCACTTTCACCGGGAACGCCGGAACGTGAACGGCCTCGCCGCCGCGCGGCACCAGCGTCATGCCGTGCTCGCCCTGGGTGACCAGAATCGCCTCGCAATCGGCGAGACGCATCACGTCCTCGCTGGCATCGACGATGCTCTGCGGCGTGTCGGCGCGGCTGCGCGTCGCTTCCGAAAATTCCTTGCGGTTGGGCGTGAGCAGCGTGGCGCCGCGATAGATCGCCCAGTTCAGGCTCTTGGGATCGACGATCACGGGCTTGCCGAGCTTTCGCGCAGCGTCGATGGTGTGGCGGATGACGCGCGCCGTCAGCACGCCCTTGGCGTAGTCCGAAAGCAGCACGAGGTCGGCGCGCGCGATTTGCGGCAGGATCGCCTCGATCAGCTTGGTCTCAACCCCATCGGATACGGGTTCCGCCTGCTCCCAATCCGCGCGCAGCATGTGCGTGGAAAAATGTTCAGAGACGAAGCGGACTTTTCGCGTGGTCGGGCGCGAGGGATCGCACACCAGCACGCTTTCGATTGCAGCGAGCTCGTCCAGCGCCGTCTTCAGCCGTGCACCGGCATCGTCCTCGCCGACGAGGCCGACGAAGATGCAGCGCGCGCCGAGCGAGGCGACGTTGCGCGCGACGTTGCCGGCGCCGCCGATATGGATCTCGCTGCGCTGGGCCGTGATGACAGGGGTCGGCGCCTCCGGCGAAATCCGCGACACCTCGCCATAGACGAACTCGTCCAGCATGATATCGCCGATGCACAGCACCGTGCGGCCTGAGATGGCTTGCGCGAGAGCGTCGAAATCGAGAATGGGCGTCGGCATGGTCAAAGAGCCTCAGCGGAAGCGGTCGGGCCGGTCGAGGTAATCCCCGACATAGGCCTTCACCGCGTCCTCGAGCGTCGTGAAGCCGCCGTTATAGCCGGCGCGGTGGAGCCGATCGACCTCGCTCTGGGTGAAATACTGATAGGCCGAGCGGATCTGCTCGGGCATGTCGATATATTCGATGTTGGGCCTGGTGCCGAGCGCCGCATAGGCAGCCAGCATCAGGTCCCTGAAGCTGCGCGCCTTGCCGGTTCCGACGTTGAACAGTCCGGACACTGACGGCGTCGCCAAGAGCCACATGACGACACGCACGACGTCGTCGACATAGATGAAATCGCGGCGCTGATCGCCGTCGGCGATGCCCTCGCGATGCGATTTGAACAATTGCACGACGCGGCCGGCCTTGACGTCGTCGAAGCGGCGCGTCAGCACGCTCATCATCGAGCCCTTGTGGTATTCGTTGGGGCCGAACACGTTGAAGAATTTCAGGCCGACACATTGCGGCGGGAGCGGATCGCCATTTGCCACGCGCCCGGCGACCGCAAGATCGAACATGTGCTTGCTCCAGCCGTAGAGATTCATCGGCCGAAGTCTCTTCAATGCGGGGATCGAGGCGTCGTCGTCGAAACCTCTTTCGCCGTCGCCATAAGTCGCCGCCGAGGAGGCGTAGATGAAGGGCACCGCGCTTGCCGTGCACCAGTCGAGAAGGCGCATCGACAGACGGAAATTGGTCTCGAACACGAGGTCGCCGTCGGTCGCGGTGGTCGCGGAAATCGCCCCGAGATGGATCACGGCATCGAGCTTGCGGCCTTTCAGCCAGTCCATCAGCTCGGCCGGCGGAACGATATCCACAAGCTGACGCTTGGCCAGGTTCCGCCACTTGCCGTCGGTGCCGAGCAGATCGCAAACCACGACGTCGCTGCGGCCCGCGTCATTGAGCGCGGCCACGACATTCGACCCGATAAAACCGGCCCCGCCGGTCACCAGCAACATTCCGAAATCCCTGCCCGATTTTTTGCGGTCCGGTCCTGCCGTAGCGCATGAGCCGCTAAACTGTAAGCGGTTTTGAGATTGAGCGGTTTGCCGGCTTTACCTGCCGGCCGGGAGCGGCTACCGAACCGCCAAAATCATTGCGGCTCCTTCAACGAATGAACCAAAATTCACAACTTAGTGGAGATCCAGACCGGAGCGATACCCGTCCGATTCTGATCATTCCCTACATGTGGATCGGCGATTTCGTCCGGAATCACACCGTCGTACGGGTCCTGAAGGAACGCTGGCCAAACCGGCCGGTCGATCTCCTCACCACCCCGCTCTGCGCTCCCCTGGTCGATTACATGCCCGGCGTGCGCGAGGGGATCGTCTGGGACCTGCCTCGAGGCCGGCTTGCCGTGGGCCGTCAACTGGCCTTGGCGAAGCTGCTGCGTGAGCGGAACTATGGCACCGCCCTGGTGCTGCCGCGCACCTGGAAGGCCGCCATCGCGCCTGCCCTGGCCGGTATTCCTGAGCGGATCGGCTTCGTCGGCGAGTTCCGGTTCGGCCTGATCAACCGCTGGCGCTGGGGCGAGAGGAAGCTGCCCCGCTTCATCGACAAGAACGCTGCCCTGGCCCAGCCCGACGGGGCCCCCCTGCCCCCGGAATGGCCGGTGCCGCAATTGCGGGTCCCGGCCGAGGACATCGTCCGCTGGCGGCAGGCCAACGGCCTCGGCGCCGGAGCTGCGGTAGCGCTCGCTCCCGGCTCCGTGGGCGTCTCAAAGCGCTGGACGTACTATCCCGAGGCCGCCCGCCTGCTGGCCGAGCGCGGGCTGGAAGTCTGGGTGGTCGGCGGCCCCGCGGAAAAGGGCCTCGCCCAGGAGATCGTCGCGGCGGGCGGCTCTGGCGTGCGGGACCTCACCGGCAACGATTTGCGCAACGGCGTGCTGGCCATGGCGGCCGCCGGCGTCGCCGTCTCCAACGATTCCGGCCTGATGCACATCGCGGCCGCCCTGGGCACGCCTACCATGGGCATCTTCGGCCCGACCAGCCCCTATCTCTGGGCCCCCCTCAACGGCCTCGCCGCAACCGTGGTGCAGGACAAGGAAGTGCTGTCCTGCCAGCCCTGCCAAAGCACGATCTGCAAGATGAATGATCACAGATGTATGCGGAATATCGCGGCCAGCGAGGTGGCGGCGATTGCGCAGCGGGTATTGAGCGAGGCTGGGGCGAAGGCGACGACGTGAGCTTGGCAAGCCTGTGCCGATGATGACATCGTGCCGGTGTTTTGCCCGACGTGTCAAACCCGCTTCGCGAAATCCGCAAAGCTGCCGCAGGCGCCAAGTCGTTGATTTCGCTGGCCTCGTCTACTGTGCATGGGGTTGTTTTCGCGGTATTGGTTTGTGGGCTCAAGAGCGGCACGTCAGAGCAGCGGCCGATAGACCTCGCCGATCCGCGCCGCTTCGGCATCGAGACTGAACTTTGCGAGCACCCGAGCCCGCCCCCGCTCGCCCATCGCTGCCCCAGCGGCCACATCGCGCATCAGCGGCTCCAGCGCTGCAGTGAGCGCGTCGGCATCTCCCGGCGGGACCAGCACGCCGGTGACGCCATCCTCCACCACGAGCTCGGCCGCGCCGGCGCGGGCGGCGACCAGTGCGCTGCCTGCCGCCATCGCCTCGATCAGCGTCAGGCCAAACCCTTCGTTGCGTGAGGTGAAGGCGTAGATCGTCAGCCGCTGGTACCAGCGCTGCACTGCTTCGATCGGCAGCTCGCCGGTGACGATGATGCGCGATTGCAGGCCGGCGGCCTCGATCCGCTTGTTCAGATCGTTGGCAAAGGGCGTCTGCTCGGCCGTGACCTGACCGACGATGACGGCGGTGAAATCCGGATAGCGCGGCAACAGGCGGCACATCGCATCGACGAAGACGTCGGTGCCCTTCTGCGCACGCACGCGACCGAAGCAGCCGATGGCGTAGCGGCCCGGCAGACCGCTTTCGGCGAAAGCCGCAGCGCGATCGGTCGGCGGCGCGTAAACGTCGGTGTCGACGCCGTGCGGGATCACCGTCGCCTTCACCTTCAGGAACGAGGCCGAGATGTCACTCGTCGCGATGATCGCGTCCATGCGCCGGATCAGCCAGCGCGTGATCCAGCTATGATGCCGCTGCGCCGCCGAGGTGAACACGAGCCTCAAGGGCCAGCCGAGCGCGCGCAGCACGACGCCGGCGATCATCTCGTTGTTGCGCCGCGCATGCCAGATCAGCGGCGCGTTGCGGCGCCACAGCTTGAGAAAACCGGCAACGCCCAGGCGCGCAATCCCCGCCGGAGCGTCGGAGCCGAACCAGGCGGCGCGATACAGCTTCGCCAGCCGCGGCGCCACCATCCGGTTGGTCGCGGTGACCCCGGAATAGCGCCTGTGCAGATTTGGCACGATCACTTCGAGATCGCCGGGGGAATCGGCCACGTCACGCTCCATTTGACCGGCCCCCTATACGCAACATTAAGCATAGTGACCAGTTCGGCCGCGCCGATACCCCCTCTTCACCACGCAGACGTTAGCTTGCAGCGTTGATCGAAGACGGGCGAGATCATGACTGTGCTAGTCACCGGCGGCGCCGGCTATATCGGAAGTCACACGGTGCTCGCGCTGGCGGAAGCCGGCGAGGACGTCGTGGTGATCGACGATCTCTCCACCGGTTTCTCCGCCTATCTGCCTGAGGGCGTGCCGCTGTTCATCGGCGATGCCGGCGACGAGAACCTGCTCGAGGGCGTGATCGCCCAGCACGACATCGAGAGCATCATCCATTTCGCCGGCTCCGTCGTCGTCCCGGACTCGATGCGCGATCCGCTCGGCTACTACCGCAACAATTTCATGACCGCGCGCAACCTGCTCAACGTAGCGGTCAAGCGCGGCATCAATCGCTTCATCTTCTCCTCGACCGCCGCCGTCTATGGCAATCCGGACCAGGTCCCGGTGCCCGAGCACGCGCCGACGCGGCCGCTGTCGCCCTATGGCTCGTCGAAGCTGATGACCGAGATCATGCTGCACGACGTCGCCGCCGCCTACGGCATGCAATACGTGACGCTGCGCTATTTCAACGTCGCCGGTGCCGATCCGCACGCCCGCATCGGCCTCGCCACCGTCGGCGCCACGCATCTGCTCAAGATCGCGGTGGAAGCCGCGACCGGCCAGCGCGCCAAGATCGACGTGTTCGGCACCGACTATCCGACCCCCGACGGCAGCTGCATTCGCGACTTCATCCACGTCACCGACCTCTCGCAAGCGCATCGTTCGGCCCTCGCATATCTGCGCAATGGCGGTGCCTCGACGACGCTGAATTGCGGCTACGGCCGCGGCTATTCGGTGCTGGAGACCATCGACGCCGTGCGGCGCGTGTCGGGCCGCAGCTTTGCCGTGCAATACGCGCCGCGCCGGCCGGGCGACATCATGACCATGGTCGCCGACACCAGCCGCATCCGCGGACTGTTGGACTGGAAGCCGCAATACGAGGACCTCGAGACCATCGCGGCCCACGCTCTGGCATGGGAGGACAAGCTGTTCCGCGAGCGCCATGGCGAGCTTCGCCGCGCCGCCTCGGCCTAGAATCGTCCCAAGCGCAAGCCCTTAATTGGGCTTGAAAAACCCCGCTTGAGCGGGCACAGAGGCCCATCGATCCCTGACGCGCGGGCAGGCTTTGTCCTGCGCCGTCAATGGACACCGGATGGCCCAGTTTCCAAAGAAAATCACCGACGATCCCTATGCGGCAATGGCCCTGGTGCGCCGCCTGGTCACGGAACAGGGGATCGTCTACTGGCGGCGCTACCTCGCTGCTTTCGCGCTGATGGCGGTGGCCGCGGGCGCGACTGCGTGCGCGACCTACGTGCTCGGCCAGGTCATCAACCAGGCCTATGTCGACAAGAACATCCCCGGCATCGCGATGTTCTCGGGGCTCACGGTGATCCTGCTCTTCATCAAGGGCGTGGCGACCTACGGCCACATGGTGATCCTGACCAAGATCTCGAACGCGATCCTTGCCACCAACCAGCGCCAACTCTTCGCAAAACTGATGCGCGAGGGCGTCGGCTTCTTCTCCGAGCGCCATTCCTCCGAATTCCTGGCGCGGCTGACGGCCGGCGCCAAGTCGATCACCGACGTGCTCAACATGCTGGTCAACGCCATCGGCCGCGACCTGTTGATGCTGCTCGCCATGATCGGCGTGATGGTGTGGCAAGATCCGCTGATGTCGTTCATCGGCCTCGTCGTGGTGCCGCCGGCGATGCTGGTCCTGCGCAAGCTGGTGAAGCGCATCAAAGGCCTCGCCTACAACCAGTTCACCGGCACCGCCGACATCATGGAGACGATGCAGGAATCGCTGCAGGGCATCCGCACGGTCAAGGCGTTCACGCTGGAAGAGACCATGCAGAAGCGCATCGACGAGAACATCGCGATCGTCGAGCGCAACGCCAACAAGATGGCGCGCGTCGCCAACCGCTCCAACCCGCTGATGGAGATGCTCGGCGGCTTCGCGGTCGCCGGCTGCCTGATGTACGGCGGCTACAGCGTGGTCGCGCTCAACGCCACGCCCGGCGCGTTCTTCTCCTTCATGACAGCGTTCCTGATGGCGACCGAGCCGGCCAAGCGGCTGGCGCGGCTCAACATCGATCTGAACAGCCAGCTGGTCGGCGCCCGCATGCTGCTCGAAGTCGTCGACAGCCCTGCCAGCGAGCGCTCCGACGACGACAAGCCGGCGTTGAAGCTCACCGACGCGCGGATCGAGCTGCGTGACGTCAGCTTCGCCTACCGCACCGGCGAGACCGTGCTCAACCGTATGAGCTTCGTCGCCGAACCCGGCAAGGTCACCGCGCTGGTCGGCCCCTCCGGCGGCGGCAAATCGACCGTGCTGGCGCTGCTGCTGCGCTTCCATGAGGTGACGCAGGGCGACATCGTGATCGACGGCCAGTCGATCGGCGCGGTCTCGCGCAGATCGCTGCGCTCGCAGACCGCCTATGTCGGACAGGACGTCTATCTGTTCCGCGACACCATCCGGAACAACATCGCCTTCGGCAAACCGGGCGCGAGCGAGGACGAGATCATCGAGGCGGCGAAGGCGGCCTGCGCGCATGATTTCATCATGGGCTTCCCGCTCGGCTACGACACCCCGGTCGGCGAGCACGGCACGCAGCTGTCCGGCGGCCAGCGCCAGCGCATTGCGGTGGCGCGCGCGCTGATCAAGAACGCGCCGGTCATCCTCTTGGACGAGGCCACGGCGGCGCTCGATTCGGAGTCCGAGCGGCAGGTGCAGGAGGCGATTGAGCATCTCTGCCAAAACCGCACCACCATCGTGATCGCCCACCGTCTGCATACCATCATGCACGCAGATAGCATCCTGGTGGTCGAGGGTGGCGAGATCGTCGAGCAGGGCCGGCATGATGAGTTGCTCCGCCGCGGCGGCCGCTACGCCTCGTTCTTCCGCCTGCAACACCACCACGACGCCGCCCTGGCGCCGATCAGCGCAACCGCATAGAGTTCGTTCCACCTCAAGAGCAGCGAGACCGCTTTCATGAACGCCGCCTCCTACGTCATCCCGCTTCCGCCCCAGGCTTCGCTTCCCGTCGTCGGGGAAAGCGGCCGATATCCGGTTCGCCGCATCTGGTGCGTCGGCCGCAACTATCTCGAGCACATCCGCGAGATGGGCAATGACGAGCGCGCCCCGCCGTTCTTCTTCGCCAAGCACGCCGACATGCTGGTGCCCGACGGCGCCACGATTCCCTATCCGCCGCTGACCAAGGACCTGCATCACGAGGTCGAGCTGATCGTGGCGATGAAGAGCGGCGGCCTCAATATCCCGGCCGACAAGGCACTCGATCACGTCTACGGCTACGCCGTCGGCATCGACCTCACCCGCCGCGACCTCCAGCTCGCCTCGCGCAAGAAGGAGCGTCCCTGGGAGATCGGCAAGTCGTTCGACTATTCGGCGCCCTGCTCCGCGATTCAGCCGGCCTCGAAGATCGGCCATCCCGCCAAAGGCAAGATCTGGCTCACGGTCAACGGCAAGGAAGCCCAGAAGGGCGACCTCACCGAGCTGATCTGGAACGTGCCCGAGATCATCTGGCAGCTCTCGCAGCAGGTCAAGCTCGCCGCCGGCGACATCATCATGACCGGCACCCCGGCCGGCGTGTCCCAGCTCCAACCCGGCGACAAGCTCGAATGCGGCGTCGACGGTGTCGGCACGCTGAAGGTAAGCATCGGCCAGCCGGAATAGGCTGGCATTGTAGGGGGACTAGCGAAAGCGTAATCACCACCGTCTTTGTTGCGGCAAGATGGGTGGATTGCGCTTCGCAAATCCCCCGACGGGCTACCAGGCCTTCACCGGCCGATTGGCGTGGCTTGTCTGCGGCACACCGCGATTGAGCGACATGTGCGAATGCACACACAGCCAGCCGTCGCCATGTCTTGAAAACACCATCGTCGCTCGGCCGGGCCGCGCAAATGGGCTGCCATCTTGATGATACCCCGTGCTCGTCCACGGTGCGATCACCGTTGCCATCGTGCCGTCGGACGATGCCAGGATTGAGGTCTGATCGAGCACGAAACGAAAGTCGGTCGTTTTCGGCCAGACATTGTCCCATTGCGTCGAGACCCACTGATCGAGCCCGGGGATGACATCGTTATGGGTACCGAAGGCCAGCACCTCCGGATGGAAGAGCGGCCGCGCCGAGGCGTAGTCGACGTCCCGGACATGGCCCGCGAAGGTTTCCAGCCAATCGCGGAAGAACTGCATGATCTCGGCATTCGCGGTCGGCAAGGAGGCCATCGCCAGCTCCACATTCGGCAACTCAATCGCGGCAACGTTTGTTGCCATGGGGCGGACTATCCAGCAAGATTTGAAACCCGAGATCACCTCGATCACGATAAAGGTAGCGTCGCAGCCGGGTCCGATGCTTCGGCATCGGCTGGCTCGATTTGATGGAGCCAGATTCATGAACCGCCTGCTTCTGCTTGCCGCCTCTCTTCTCCTCACCAGCAGCGCCGCCGGCGCCCAGTCCAGCCGCCCCTATGCCGGCCTCGAAGGGCGCCCCATCAAGGCGCTGTCACAGCAGCAGATCGACGATCTTCGCGCCGGACGCGGTATGGGCCTGGCTCTTGCTGCGGAGCTCAATGGCTATCCCGGTCCCAGCCACGTACTCGAACTCGGCGATAGCCTCGACTTGACAGCCGATCAACGCGTCGAGGTCCGGCGACTGTTCGATGCCATGAAACAGGAAACCGTTCCGCTGGGTCACAAGCTCGTCGAACAAGAGCGAGCGCTGGAAGACCTTTTCTCTTCCCGTGCGGTCACCTCGGAAACGCTCAAGACGAGCATCGGGGCCATTGCCGAAACGCAGGGGCAGCTCCGCGAGAGCCATCTCAAATATCATCTATCGACCGCTGCCTTGCTCAATCAGAGCCAGATGCAGCGGTATGCAGAGTTACGGGGCTACCAGCGTCCCGATAGCTCCACAGGGCACAAGCACCATCGCTAGCCGATGCCGACCGGGATCGGCCGATCGTGGCAGGGCGGGACGAAAGCAGCATACCGGCATGACGCAAGGGCGAACCAAGCTTCGCCGATCCGCCCCACGCGTCGCTTCAATTCAGTGCCGAATACACGATGAGACCAAGAACCAGCGCCGTCAGAGAGTATTTCAGCGTGTAGTAGACGTTGCGGTTCCACTCCTTGACCTTGCGGCTGGCGAGATGGACCTCGTAGAGCTTGCCGAATACCTTGTTGAGCACGCCGACATTCTCCCCGTCGACGTTCTGGGTCGCCGACGCCTTGACGATGTGATGGCTGACCCAGCGGTTGATTGCGGTCATGAAGCCGAACTTCATCGGGCGCTCGACGTCGCAGAACAGGATGATGCGGTTGACGTCGGTCGCGTTCTCGGCGCTGTGGATGAAGGTCTCGTCGAACATGAAGGCCTCGCCGTCGCGCCAGACGCATTCGACGCCATCGACCAGGATCCGGCACTTGTTCGAGTTCGGCGTGACCAGGCCGAGGTGATAGCGCAGCGAGCCCGCGAAGGGATCTCGGTGCGCGCCCAGCTTGCCGCCCGGCGGCAACATCGCGAACATCGCGCCGTGCACGCTCGGGATCGACTTGAGCAGCTCAACCGTCTTCGGGCACAACGTATTCGCCGAGGGCAGGAAGTCGTCATACCATTTCAGGTAAAACCGTTTCCAGCCGCTCTTGAAGAACGAGTAGAATCCCCAATCGTTATTCTTCGCCGCCGCGCGGATAAAACCTTCGTCGAACAGGCGCACGGCCTCGTCGCGGATGGTCTCCCAGTTCTCGCTCAGCGGCCTCAGCTCCGGAAATTGCTCGACCGAGATCACCGGCCTGTTCGGCACTGCCGAACCCGCATACATCAGCACATTGTAAGGTGCCAGATAGGTCGAGTGATCGCCGAGCTGGCGCGCAAAGCGCAGCCGCTGTTTGCCGCGGAAGTGAACGTAAATCGTCGAGGCCGCCAGCACATAAAGAATGACAAGTTGCGGCGCAAAAAGCTGTTTCAACATCTCCCCGTTCCCCAGTGAACCCAGCCGGGGACGTCATCTACTCCGGGCGAACGGGCGCGACAAGATACTCACCGCTGGGTTGCGTTCACACTGGAGAGAGCAGACGAGGGGACCTGGCGGCGGTCAATCGCGCCAAATCATGCCCTGGACAGCGCCTGGAGACCCTTGAAGGTCAGGCGCTTGGGATCGGTGACGCCGGCCAGATAGAGACGGCGGATGAAGGCGATGACAGCGTCGCGGTCGCAATCGGTCAGCGCGACGACGGCATCGACGGCGATTCTCTGGGCTTCCATTGGGCTCACCTCGGCCTTGCGAGTAACCCCGGCCGAGACAGGCTAGGACTCATCCGTTAAATCGACGTTAACCGTTTTGGAACCCTCGCCGATTCAGCCGGGCCGCCGTATACGCAAAACAACGCATTGCGGGGGCGCGAAGCAGCTCAACGCGCCTTGATGCTCTTCTTCAGCAGCGCAAACTGCTTCTTCAGCCGGGGCACCGCGAAGTCGGTGAAGGCCCGCACCTTCGGCACCGAGAGCCGGCCCTGCGGGCAGATCAAATGCGCGGGCATCTCCGGGTCCTCCTCGCTGGCTAGTACAATCTCGAGCTCGCCGCGGGCGACCTGCTCGGCCACCTGATAGGAATACATCCGCGCGACGCCGCGCCCGGCGACCGCGGAGGCCACCGCCGCATAGGTGCTGTTGACGACAAGCCGAGGCGTGAACTGAACCGTGCGCGGCACTGACGCGCCGGCCTGCGGCGCAAAGGTCCAGGAATTGGGAAGGTGCGCCATCGCCACGATCTGATGCCTGGCGAGATCGCCGGGCTCGGTAATGCGTGGATGCTGCTTGAGATAGCGTGGCGCTGCCACGACGACGCGACTGATCTCGCCGACCCGCATCGCGATCATCGCTGAGTCCGCGAGGGGACCGATGCGAAGCGCGATATCGATGCCCTCCTCGATCAGGTTGACCGCGCGATCGAACAACAGCAGCTTGGCCGACACGGTCGGATAAGCATCGAGGAACGCATCGAGGATCGGCCGCAAGACCATCTCTCCGGAGACCACGGGAGCCGTGATCGTGAGCAGGCCGCGCGGCGCCATGCGCGGTCCAGCCGCGATGTCGTCGGCTTCCTGGAGCTCGGCGAGCACACGGCGGCAGATCGCGGCATAGCGTTCTCCCTCCTCGCTCAGCTTGATCGCGCGTGTCGTCCGGTGCAGCAGTTCGGCGCCGACGCGTTCTTCCAGAAACGCGATGGCCCGGCTCACCGCTGCCGGCGAGCGGCCGAGCTTGCGCCCGGCGGCAGCCAAGCTGCCCTCGTCCACCGCCAGGACGAACACTTTCATCGCATCCAGACGATCCATTCCCTTCCCATCGCCCTCTGAGCTTCCGCTCGCAGGCTAGGCGTTCGCCGCAACCTCGACAACTACCGCCGGGGCGCCGACCCCGCATTCGTTCGCGCGGCGAAAGAGTGTCTGCCGGACAGCGGATCTTCGCGACCGGCCCGCCGCGGCGTACCTCAGCACGCAAGCCAGCCGCTGCTGGCGCAGGTCTCAAAGCCAACAACAGGAGCCCATCATGGGTATCGAGCAGAAGGTCGCCATCGTCACCGGTGCATCACAGGGCATCGGCGCCGCCCTGGTAAAGGGTTTTCGCGATCGCAATTATCGCGTCGTCGCCACAGCCCGCTCCATCAGGCCGTCGGGCGACGATGACATCCTCTCCGTTCCCGGCGACATCGCCGACCGGGCCACTGCCGAGCGCGTGGTCTCCCAGGCCGTCGCCCGCTTCGGCCGTGTCGACACGCTGGTCAACAATGCCGGCATCTTCGTCGCAAAGCCGTTCACCCAGTACACGGCCGAAGACTATGCGGCGGTGATGGGCACCAACGTCGCGGGATTCTTCAACATCACCCAGCTCGCCATCGCCGAGATGGAGAAGCAGGGGTCCGGCCATGTCGTCCAGATCACGACCACGCTGGTCGATCAGGCCAATTCAAACGTTCCATCGGTGCTGGCCTCGCTCAGCAAGGGCGGCCTCAACGCCGCGACCAGGTCGCTCGCGATCGAATACGCCAAGCGCGGCATCCGTGTGAACGCGGTGTCGCCCGGCGTCATCAAGTCGCCGATGCACCCGATCGCGACGCATGCGCAACTCGCTGCGCTGCACCCGGTCGGTCGCATGGGCGAGATGTCCGACATCGTCGATGCGGTGCTCTATCTCGAGGGGGCCCCCTTCGTGACCGGCGAGATCCTGCATGTGGACGGCGGGCAGAGCGCCGGCCATTGAGACGAGGAGAAGCACGATGCCGATCGTCACCATTCAAGTGACCCGCGAGGGAACGACGCCGGGAGCGGCGTCGCTCACGGCGGAGGAGAAGGCCGCACTGATCAAGGGTTCGAGCCAGCTCCTGCTCGACGTGCTCGGCAAGCCGCTCGAGTCCACCTTCGTCGTGATCGAGGAAGTCGACACCGCCAATTGGGGCTGGGGCGGCCTGCCGGTGCAGGAATTCCGACGCCGCCGCGCCGCCCGGACAGGATGATCCGCCCGTCATTGCGCGTAGGAGGTCGACAGGGCAGACGCAGACTCGGAGCAGGACGTCGTGAGCCGGCCGAAACCGCATTGCGGAGGCGCGTCAGGAATAGCGCATCACACCGTCATCGATCCGGCCAAAGCGCAGGGAGACGATGTCGAGCGCGTAGTTCTGGTGCAGCCGCCACGGCCGCTTCGAGCCCTGCTTCGGCATCTTGGCCACCGAGCGCTGCACATAGCCCGATGTGAAATCCAGCGACGGCTGCGCTGTGATCGTCGAATCGTCGTTGTGCGGCACGCATTGACGGAAATTGTGCCGGTCCATGTAGTTGATGAGACGGCAGACATATTCGCAGGTGAGATCGCATTTCAGCGTCCAGGACGCGTTGGTGTAACCGAAAGCCGAGGCCATATTGGGCACGTCGGCATACATCATGCCCTTGTAGGTCAGCGTATTGGCGAAATCGACACTGCGGCCGTCGACACTGACCTCGAGGCCGCCGACGACCTGGAGCACCAATCCGGTCGCCGTCACGATGATGTCGGCCGCAAGCTCGCTTCCGTCCTTCAGGCGGATGCCGTCATGCGTGAAGGTGTCGATCTCGTTGGTAACGACGCTGGCGCGCTGCTCGCGGATCGCCTTGAAGAGGTCTCCGTCCGGCACCAGGCACAGCCGCTGGTCCCAGGGATTGTAGCGCGGGGTGAAGTGGGTTGCGACGTCGTAGTCGGGGCCGAGCGCCATTCGCACGCCCTTGAGAATGAGGTCCTTGACCTTGGCAGGCTTGCGCCGGCTGAGCTGGAAGAAGAACATCCCCCACATCACGTTGCGCCAGCGGATCATATGATAGGCCAGCTGCGCCGGCAGATTGCGGCGCAACTTGTTGGCGAGGGGATCCTGCGCCGGCCGCGATACCACATAGGTCGGCGAGCGCTGCAGCATGGTGACCTGCGCCGCCTTCTTGGCGAGCTCCGGCACCAGCGTGACCGCGGTCGCGCCCGAGCCGATCACGACGATGCGTTTTCCCGCATAGTCGATGTCCTCGGTCCATTTCTGCGGATGCACGATGCGGCCGGCGAAATCCGCAGCGCCCTTGAACTCCGGCGTGTAGCCCGCCTCGTATTTGTAATAGCCCGAGCACATGAAGAGGAAATTGCAGCTAAAGCGAACCAGCTCGCTCGCGCCCTCCCCCGTGATGCGCTCGGCCTCGACGGTCCAGCGTGCCTCGCTCGTCGACCAAGAGGCGCGCTTGACGCGATGGCGGAAGCGGATGTGTTTGTCGATGCCGTTCTCGCTGGCTGTTTCGCGCACATAGTTCAGGATTTGCGGCCCGTCGGCGATCGCCTTCGGGTCGGTCCACGGCTTGAACGAATAGCCGAGCGTGAACATGTCGCTGTCGGAGCGGATGCCGGGATAGCGGAACAGGTCCCAGGTGCCGCCGATGCAATCGCGCCCCTCCAGGATGACGTAGCTCTTGGTCGGACACCTGGTCTGCAAATGATAGCCCGCGCCGATGCCCGATAGTCCGGCACCGACGATGAGGACGTCGAAATGTTCTTTCGCTTCCGTCATGGCGCTCTCCCTCGCCGCAGCATGGCAGGGCCGCGCCGAATTGCAACCATCACGGGACGGTCGCGCTGTAGACCTTGGCGGTGTCGAAATATTCGTGGAATTCAACCGCCTTGCCGTCCTCAAAGCGCCAGTAGTCGATCTTCGGCGTCTTCGCGACCTTGTTGGTCTTCTTGTTGGTCCATGCGCACTCCCCGCGCGCGACGACGGTGTCGCCCTGCGCGACGAATTCGTTCATCGTGTAGTACTGCATGCTCCAGTTAGCCAGCAGACCCTCGAAATAGCCTCGCAGTGAATTGCGGTCGTCATAACGCGTGGCAAAAGGCACCGCCGCATCCCCCTGCGGAATCGAATCGAACTTGATCTGCGGGCCGATGACATTGTCAAACCAGTAGTCGACGTCTTGGCCCTTGCTGTCGCTCCACTGGCGATAGGCTTCCTTCAATAGCTGAACATTGGCTTCGCTGGACATCGCATTCCCTCCATATGCATTTCCGACAATGAACGTAGGAAATCGGCCGCCGGCTCTGGAAAGTGGCAGGCTTGTTTCGGCTCTACCTGAAAGCGTACCACAGGCAGACCCGACAAAAAAAGGCCCCAGATCGCTCCGGGGCCTTTGTGTCGCAACTGCGTACGGCTCAGTAGCGGTAATGATCCGACTTGTACGGACCTTCCTGCTTCACGCCGATGTAGTCGGCCTGGTCCTTGCGCAGCTCGGTGAGCTTGACGCCGATCTTGGCGAGGTGCAGGCGGGCGACCTTCTCGTCGAGCGTCTTCGGCAGCACGTAGACCTTCTTCTCGTACTTGCCGTCCTTGTTGTTGGCGAACAGCTCGATCTGCGCCAGCGTCTGGTTGGTGAAGGATGCCGACATCACGAAGGAAGGATGGCCCATCGCGTTGCCGAGGTTCACGAGGCGGCCCTCCGACAGCATGATGATGCGGTGCTTGTCGGGGAATTCGATCTCGTCGACCTGCGGCTTGATGTTGGTCCACTTCAGGTTACGGAGAGCCGCGATCTGGATCTCGTTGTCGAAGTGACCGATGTTGCAGACGATGGCGCGATCCTTCATCGCGCGCATGTGCTCGATGGTGATGATGTCCTTGTTGCCGGTGGCGGTGACGAAGATGTCGGCGCGGGGCGCGGCGTCTTCCATGGTCACGACCTCGTAGCCTTCCATCGCGGCCTGCAGCGCGCAGATCGGGTCGACTTCCGACACCATGACGCGGCAGCCGGCCTGGCGCAGCGAGGCGGCCGAGCCCTTGCCGACGTCGCCGAAGCCGGCGACCATCGCGACCTTGCCCGACAGCATCACGTCGGTGCCGCGGCGGATGCCGTCGACCAGCGATTCCCGGCAGCCATAGAGGTTGTCGAACTTCGACTTGGTGACGCTGTCGTTGACGTTGATGGCCGGCCACAGCAGCGTGCCTGCCTTCTGCATGTCATAGAGACGATGCACGCCCGTGGTGGTCTCCTCGGACACGCCCTTGATGCTCTTGGCGATGGCGGCGAAGTAGCCCTTCGGCTTCTCCTTGAGCTGCTTCTTCAACAGCGCGAAGAAGACTTCCTCTTCCTCGGAGCCGGGCTTGTCGAGGAAGGCGGCGTCGCCGTTCTCGGCGCGCAGACCGAGATGGACGTACATGGTGGCGTCACCGCCGTCGTCGAGGATCATGTTCGGGTGACCGCCGCCGTGCCAGTCGAACAGCTTCGCGGTGTAGTCCCAGTACTCGGTCAGCGTCTCGCCCTTGACGGCAAAGACGGGAATGCCGGCGGCCGCGATCGCGGCGGCAGCGTGGTCCTGCGTCGAATAGATGTTGCAGGAGACCCAGCGGATGTCGGCGCCGAGCGCGGCCAACGTCTCGATCAGCACGCCGGTCTGGATCGTCATGTGCAGCGAGCCGGCGATCCGCGCGCCCTTCAGCGGCTGCTTCGGGCCGTACTCCTCGCGGGTGGCCATCAGGCCGGGCATCTCGGTCTCGGCCAGCGAGAGCTCCTTGCGGCCGAAATCGGCGAGCGAAATGTCCTTGACGATGTAATCGGTGAAGCCGGGCTTCGCGTTCATGTGTGTTTCCTAATCAGTGAGGCTGGCGTGTCAGTAGCAAGGCAAGCTGAACGCTTTGTGGCACCATTCTCCCTCTCCCCGTTCTTACGGGGAGAGGGCCGGGGTGAGGGGCTCTATCCGAGCACTGAGCTCGCGGAGAGTCCCCCTCACCCGCCGCTTCGCGCATAGCCGAAGCCTTGCTTCGGCGTCTCTTAAGTGACGGCCGCCGAAGGCGGCCCATGCTCTCCCCGCAGGCGGGGCGAGGCAAGAGCGTCAGAGCGCGCGCTTGAGCTGCTCGACGAGGTCGGTCTTCTCCCAGGAGAAGCCGCCCTCGTTGTCCGGCGTGCGGCCGAAATGGCCGTAGGCCGAGGTGCGCGCGTAGATCGGGCGGTTGAGGTCGAGATGGGTGCGGATGCCGCGGGGCGTCAGATCCATCGCCTGCGCCGCGGCCTTCTCGAGCTGTTCCTCCGGCACCTTGCCGGTGCCATGGGTGTCGATGTAGATCGACAGCGGACGCGCCACGCCGATGGCGTAGGCGAGCTGGAGCGTGCAGCGGTCGGCAAGCCCGGCGGCGACGATGTTCTTGGCGACGTAGCGCGCAGCATAAGCCGCCGAGCGGTCGACCTTGGTCGGATCCTTGCCCGAGAACGCACCGCCGCCATGCGGGGCCGCACCGCCATAGGTGTCGACGATGATCTTGCGGCCGGTCAGGCCGGAATCACCATCGGGGCCGCCGATGTAGAACTTGCCGGTCGGGTTGATGTGCCAGATCGTCTTCGGGGTGATCCAGTCCTTCGGCAGCGCCTCGCGCACATAGGGCTCGACGATCTCGCGGACCTGGTTCGAGGTGAGGTCCGGAACCAGATGCTGGTGCGAGACCACGATCTCGCGCACGGCGACCGGCTTGCCGTTCTCGTATTGCACGGTGACCTGGCTCTTGGAGTCCGGTCCGAGCACCTTCTCCTTGCCGGAGTGGCGGGCTTCGGAGATCAGGCGGAGGATCTTGTGGGCGTAGAAGATCGGCGCCGGCATCAGATCGGGCGTCTCGTTGGTGGCGTAACCGAACATGATGCCCTGGTCGCCCGCGCCCTCTTCCTTGACCTCGCCCGGCTGCAGCGCATCGACGCCCTGGGCGATGTCGGCCGACTGCGGATGCAGGAGGATCTCGATGTCGCAGGTCTTCCAGTGGAAGCCTTCCTGCTCGTAGCCGATGTCCTTGATCGCGCCGCGGACGACGCCCTCGATCTGCTCGTTGGTCACCGACTTCGGACCGCGGGTCTCGCCGGCAATCACCACCTTGTTGGTGGTGGCGAGCGTCTCGCAGGCGGCGCGGATCTGCCAGGGGTCGATGCCGGCCTTCGGCCCTTCGCGGTAGAACAGATCGACGATCTCGTCGGAAATGCGGTCGCAGACCTTGTCCGGATGACCCTCGGACACGGACTCGCTGGTGAAGAGATAGGACGCGCGCATCAGTAACCCCTTGTTCCGCCGCTAAGCCGGCGGGCGTTTGCGATGTTTACCTGTGGAAATGTCACTCACGCCGGCGCGAGATGACGTAGGATTCGTCGAGAAACCAGAGCCCATTGTACTTTCGCAGCACGTCCCTGGCGGCATCCAGAGTGCGGCCGTTTTGATTCATTTCTGTCAACCGGTCGTCCTCAATCTGAGCGACATACACCGCCGCATTCCACGCTGCAAAGGCCGTCGAGGTCCCGATCGTACCGGTAACCTCGTTGGGCAGCGCTTCCATATCATACCTGAAGATCGAGCGGTTATCCGCATATGCATTAAAATTTAAGTCGCGGCCCACCGATCCGAGTTCATACTTAACGGCGCGCAATAGCTCATGACGGCTCACCGCGAAAGGATTTTCTCCGGGCCAGATCGCCTGGATCATTTCCATGCCCGGATCCTGGCCATGGGAGTGAATACCGATCAGGCGCCCTCCCGGCCGCAGCGCCCGTGCCAGAGGTGCGATGATCCGCTTGGCCCGGAAGTTGACCGAGGACAGGGCACGGTAGGGCTGGGACGCGATGACGAGATCGAAATTGGCTTCGGTCTGGCCCGGCCGCGGAATGGTCGAATCCAGCAGGAATCTGTGGTCCTCGCGATACAGCACCAGAACCACGGGCCGCTCATACAGCGGCATGGCGGTGCGCGGGCTGATCGCGGCGCGCCAGTTCTGCTCCAGGAAGGGCCTCAGCTCGGCGATCTGCTGCTCGAACTCCCCCGACGAGGCGCCCCGCAGCGGGACTTCGTGCCAGACCGTCGCGGCCGCCGCCGCAGGCGATGCCGGCGTGAGCCAGGGCGCCTCCGAATAGAACATGTTGGTGAAGACGAACACCGACGCCGGATGCTCGAAAATGCGGTCCGGCACCTTCTCCAGCGTCAGGCGAAGGTCTTCGAGACTGAGCTCCTTGCCGGCGACGTAGAACGGCATGTGGGGAAAGCGCTGGTGCGTTGCGCGCAGCACCCGCGCCAGCACCGTGCCGTCGCCGACGCCGGCGTCGAACAGGCGCAGGGCCGGCGGGCGCGGATGGATCGAGGCGAGCTCCAGCGCGACCCTGTCCGCGATCACCCGCTTTTCGCTGCAGGTATGGACGAACAGCAGGTATTTCTGGCGGTTCTCGAAGAAGCGGAAATTGCCGCGCGGATCGCGCTTCTCGGGCGGGACCTGAAGCCCCCGCGGCGGCGGCACGCCGCCGGCCATCGAGGCCGCCATATAGGCCTGGATCCGCTCCAGCGTGTCGATGGTGATGCGCTTGCCCTCGCGCAGGCGGTGCACCAGCTTCCCATCGTTCACCGCGCGCCGGCCAAAGGTCGATTCCGCCATGTCCGCCTTGCGGCAGAACTCCGTGATCTGGCTCAGGATTTCGTCGTTCTTCATGGGGTGGGATGCGGTGGGCAGACCAAGTGGGACGCATCCTCCTAGCAAAGTCTGCCCACCAAGGGAATAGTGGATCGAGACTCCTCCCCTGCCGCTCACGCCGGCGCCCAGCCGTGAACCGCCGCGTCCCGCCGGGCAACAAACAGGCGCTTCTCCTGTGAAGGTCCATCGTCATGCGCCGCCTGCTCGTCGCGCTCAGCCTGCTCGCCGCGACCCTTTGGTCCGCACCCGCAGTCGCACAGGCGCGCAATCAGCTTGGGCCGCTCTGCACCACCGACACGACCCCTGGGGAGCAGATGATCGATGCCTGCAACAAGATCATCGCGTTGAAGGTGTTTCGAGGCGAGCAGCTCGCGACCATTCATTTCTGGCGCGCGGTGGGCTGGAATAAGAAGGGCGACTATTCGAAGGTCATCGCCGATGCCACCGAAGCGATCCGACTTCGGCCGAGCCAAGCGGCCTATAATCTCAGGGGATCGGCCTATTACGACAAGGGCGACTACGAGATCGCGATCACCGATTTCGACGACGCACTGACGCTTGGACCGCCCAGCGGCACCATCTTCCACAATCGGGGCAACGCCTGGCGCGGCAAGCACGACTATGCCAAGGCCATCGCCGACTACGACATGGCGATCAAGGCCGATCCGAAATCGGTATTTTCGTTCCAGAACCGCGGCATCTCAAAGCAGGCACTCGGCGACCTCGACGGGGCGCTGGCCGACATCAACCAGGCGATCCGGCTTGATCCTTCGCTGCCGCAGCCGCTGATCAACCGCACCGCGATCTGGCGCGCCAAGGGCGATCTCGATCGCGCCATCGCCGACGGCAGCGAGGCGATCCGGCTGGCCAAGGAAAGGCCGCCGGTCAACATCATGACGCCGCCGAACAGCGTGCTGATCTCCGGTTACACCCATCGCGCGCTGGCCTATGAAGCCAAGGGCGACTACGCCCGCGCGCGCGACGACTACCAGGCGACGCTGGCGATCGTGGCGTCCGACGCCGGCAGCAAGGCCAACCAGGCCACAGCAAAGGTCCGGCTGTCGCTGGTGACGGACGCGGGCGCGCCGATCCCGCGCGATGCGCCCTCGCCGACGACGCAGCCGGCGAATAGTCCTGCCCCACAGCAGACCGGCGCGGCACCGGCCCCCTCGCCTGCTCCGGCCGCTCGCGGCGCACGCATGGCGCTGATCATCGGCAACGGCGGCTATGCCCATGTCAAGGCGCTGCCCAATCCCGCCAACGACGCGCGCGCCGTCGCCAAGAGCCTGCGCGACATCGGCTTCACCGTGTCGGAGGGCATCGATCTCGATCGCGCCGCGATGCAGAAAATGACGCGCGACTTCCTGCGCGAAGCCGCCCGGGCGCAGGTCGCGGTGGTCTATTATGCCGGCCATGGCGTGCAGGTCGACGGCCGCAACTATCTCATTCCCGTCGACGTCGCGCTCAAGCCGGGCACGGCCATGACCGAGGCGATGATCGACATGGACACGATCATGGCCGGCCTCGACGACCAGGTTCGCACCAACATCTTGATCTTCGATGCCTGCCGCAACAATCCCATGGCGCAGCAGATGGCAAGCGCCGGCACCAATCGCGGCATTGAAGGCGCATCGGGCCTCGCGGCACCGACGAGCCTGGGCGCTGGCGCGACATTGGGCGCAGGCACGCTGATCGCCTTCGCGACCGCGCCGGGCCAGGTCGCGCTCGACGGCGAAGGCGCCAACTCGCCGTTTTCCGCCGCGCTCTCCCGCCACCTCGGCACGCCCGGGCTTGAGGTGCAGCAGATGCTAACGCGGGTGCGGGCGGAGGTGGTCTCGGCCACCAAGAACAAGCAGGTGCCGTGGTCGAACTCGTCGCTGCTGGGCGAGGTTTATCTGGCGGAGAAGTGAGATACGCTCGTGCCCGGACGCAGCGCAGCGCTTCCCTGGCGATACGAAGCATCGTCCAGCGAGCGGTGCGCTGCTGAGCCCGGGGCCCTCATCTTCGAATAGCAAATCCTGCAGCATGGGTCCCCGGCTCTGCGCGGCAACGCAGGAGCGTTGCAGCGCGTCCGGGACACGAGGGCGGCTAGCTCCGCGGCTTATTGGCCCCACACTTCCTTCGCGATCTCGACCGCGAGGCTGAGCTTGGCCCATTGCTCTTCCTCGGAGAGGATGTTGCCCTCTTCCGTCGAAGCGAAACCGCATTGCGGGGAGAGCGCGAGCTGCTCCAGCGGCGCGAACTTGGCGGCTTCCGCCAGGCGGCGCTTGATGTCGTCCTTCTTCTCGAGCTCACCGAACTTCGAGGTGATGACGCCGACCACGACGACCTTGTTACCTTTGGGCAGGAAGCGCAGCGGCTCGAAGCCGCCGGCACGGTCAGAGTCGTATTCCAGGAAGTAGCCGTCGTAATTGGTGCCGGCGAGCATGGTTTCGGCAACGGGCTCGTAGCCGCCCGAAGAAATCCAGGTCGAGCGGAAATTGCCGCGGCAGACATGGGTCGTCACCACCATGTCGGCGGGCTTCTCGGCCAGCGCGTAGTTGATGATGCGCGCATAGATCTGCTGGAGACCATCCGGATTGTCGCCGCGCTCGCGCGCCTTCTGCAATTCGTCCTGCGAGCAGAGATAGGCCCACACGGTGTCGTCGAACTGGAGATAACGGCAGCCGGCGTCGTAGAACGCCTTCACCGCCTTGCGATAGGTCCTGCCGAGGTCCTCGTAGAAGGCCTCGAGATCGGGATAGACGTCCTTGGAGATCGACTTGCGGCCGCCGCGGAAGTGCAGCACAGCGGGCGACGGTATCGTCATCTTGGCGGTGACGTGGGCCTGGTCGGCGACCTTCTTCAGGAAGCGGAAGTGATCCAACATCGGGTGATCGGCGGGAAAGTCGAGCTTGCCGATGACGCGCACCGCGTCGTGACGGGTCTGCACGCCCGCGAACTGGATGCCGGTGTCGGGGTGGAACAGCTCGCAGCCGGTGAGCTTGGCCAGGAAGTCGAAATGCCACCAGGAGCGGCGGAATTCGCCGTCGGTCGCGAGCTTGAGCCCGATCGAGGCCTGCTTGTGCACGACCTTCTCGATCTCCATGTCCTCGATCTTGCGCAGATCGTCGGCCGAGATCTCGCCCTTCTCGAGCCGGGTGCGGGCTTCCTTGATCTTGGCCGGACGCAGGAGGCTACCGACCTCGTCGGCACGGAAGGGGGCTCTGGTTCGCTGCATTTTTGTTTCTCCCGAAATTTCAGTCGGCGCTCGTTGTACTGCCTTTCCCCGCAAGCGGGGAGAGGCGAAGAAAAAGTCAGTGGGCCACCGCCCCAGCGACGCCGAGGTGCCGCTCCAGGACCGAAGGGTCGGCCTTCAGCGCGGCGCTCGGGGCGTCGTGGACGATCGTTCCGCGCTCCAATATCACAACGCGGTCGGCCAGCCCCAGAATCTTTTGGGCATTCTGCTCGACGATGATCGAGCAGATGCCGCCCGCCCGGGTGATGGTCCCGATCGCCTTCAGGAGCTCCTCGACGATGATGGGGGCAAGGCCCTCGGTCGGCTCGTCCAGCAGCAGCACTTTCGGATTGAGGGTGAGCGCGCGCCCGATCGCCAGCATCTGCTGCTCGCCGCCGGAGAGCTGATTGCCAAAGTTGGTCCGCCGCTCCTTCAGCCGCGGGAACATCTCGTACACCTTCTCGACCGTCCAGGGGCCCGGCTGCGCCACCGCGGTCATGTTCTCCTCGACCGTGAGCGAGCGGAAGATGTTGCGCTCCTGCGGCACCCAGCCGATGCCGGCGCGCGCGCGCTGGTCGGGCCGCAAGCTGGTGACGTCGGTGCCGGCGAGCACGACCGAGCCGGAGAAGCGGCGGGTGACGCCGACGATGGAGTTGATCAGCGTGGTCTTGCCGGTGCCGTTGCGGCCAAGCAGCGCCAGGACCTGCCCCTCGGCGAGGCGCAATGACATGTTGGGCAGCACCACCGCTTCGCCATAACCCGCGCGAAGTGAATCGATCGCGAGCAGGTCAGACATTGACCGCCTCCTCGCCAAGATAGACCGCCTTCACTTGCGGATCGCGCGCGACCTGCTCCGGCGGGCCTTCGGTCAGCAGCGCGCCGGAGACCAGCACCGAGATGCGGTCGGCAAAGGAGAAGACGAGGTCCATGTCGTGCTCGATCAAGAGCACGGTGACGTCGCGCGGCAGCGCGCCGACCACGGCGAGGATGTCGTGGCGCTCGCTCTCAGGGACGCCCGCGGCAGGCTCGTCGAGCAGCAGCACGCGCGGCTTGGCCGCGATCGCGACCGCGATCTCGAGCAGACGCTGCTTGCCGTAGGGCAGCGTCACGGTCTGCTCGTTCATGACGTCGAGCAGGTGGAAGCGGGTCAGGAGATCGGCGATCTCGCCATTGACGTCGCTGCGCGTGCCCATCCGCCGCCACCAGTCGCCGCCATGGCCGAGACGCTCGGAGACGACAAGACCGATGGTCTCGAGCGGGGTCAGATCGGGATAGAGCTGGTTGATCTGGAAGGTGCGCGACAGGCCGAGCAGCACGCGCTTGTGCACGGGCAGATCGGTGATGTCCTGGCCTTCGAGCAGGATGCGACCCGAGTTCGGCTTCAGCACGCCGGTGAGCTGGTTGATCACCGTGGTCTTACCGGCGCCGTTCGGACCGATCAGCGCGTGCCGGGCGCCCTGCTCGACCCTCAGCGAGAGATCGCGGGTGACGCGCAGGCCGCCGAACTGCTTTTCGAGCTTCTGGGTTTCGAGCGCGATGGTCATGCCTCGCTCTCCGGTACGGCGACGACCGCCTTGCGTCCGGCAACCTGTCTGATGACCAGGTTCGGCACATACAGCACCCAGCGATGCAGGCGCTGTCGGCCGACCAGCACGATCACGACCAGCACGAGGCCGATCCAGAACTGCCAGTATTGGGGGGTGATGGTGGAGAACAATTCCTGGAGCATGCGGAAGATCACCGCACCAATCAGCCCACCATAGAGATAGCCGGTGCCGCCGATGACGAGCACCAGCATCAGATCGGCCGAGCGCTCGAAGGCGAAGACGTCGAGCGAGGCGATCGCGGTGGTCTGGGTGAACAGCGCGCCCGCGATGCCGGCATAGAACGCAGCCAGCGTGTAGATGGCGATCAGGCGGCGGTTGACGGGAATGCCGATCGCCGCAGCCCGCAGCGGGTTGTTCTTGATCGCGCGCAGCGACAGGCCGAATGGCGAATGCACGACGCGGCGGGCGAACAGGAACAGGAGGAACAGCACCGCCAGCGAATAGAAGAAACCGGCCTTGCCGAACATGTCGAACGGAACCTGGCCGAAGATCGGCTGCATCTCGATGCCTTGCAGGCCGTCGGTACCGCCGGTGATGTTGGAGAAGCGCTCGGCGAGCGCTTCCAGCAGCAGCGCTATGCCGAGCGTCACCATCAGGCGTGTGAGGTCGACGCCGCGGATCACCAGGAAGCTGGTGGCAAAGCCAAGCACCATCGCGGCCAGGCCTGAGACGATCAGCGCGAGCACGGGCTCGTTGACGATACCGTGAAGCGCGAGAAGTCCCGCGGCATAGGCGCCGACGCCGAAAAAGGCGGCGTGGCCGAGCGAGACGATGCCGGCATAGCCAAGGATGAGATCGAGTGACATCGTGAACAGCGCCAGGCGCAGGATGTCGGTCATGATCAGATAGCGCGAGGGAAAGGCGAAGCCGCAGGCCAGCACGATCAGCCAGAAGGCGATTTCGCCGTAGTGCCAGCGCGCCTGGCGCTGAGCGTGATAACCGACGTCGGAAGCAGCGTTCATCGGCGAACTCAACGCGCGGCCGTGCGGCCGAACAGGCCGTTCGGGCGCCAGATCAGGATCACTATCATCATGGTGTAGATCACGAAGGGGCCCATCTTCGGCACGTAATATTTGCCGGCCACGTCGCCGATGCCGAGCAGGAGTGAGGCCAGGAATGGGCCTGTTATCGAGGAGGAGCCGCCGACGGTGACCACGATCAGGAAGTAGATCATGAACTTCAGCGGGAAGTACGGATCGAGGCCGAGGATCTCGGCGCTGAGCGCGCCGCCGAGGCCGGCGAGGCCGCAACCAAAGGCAAAGGTAAAGGCGAACACCTGCGGCACGTTGATGCCGAGGCCGCTCGCGGCACGGGGATCGTCGACGGCGGCGCGCAGGCGGCTGCCGAAGCGGGTCTTGGCGAGCACCATCTGCAGAGCGATGGTGAGCAGGCCGCAGATCACGATGATCATCAGCCTGTAGCGTCCGATGCCGACGCCGAACAGGTCGAACTGGCCTTGGAGCGCGGCCGGCAGATTGATGAAGACGCGCGAGGAGCCCTGGATGTAGTCGACGGCCGCCACCGACATGAAGGTCAGGCCGATCGTGAACAGAACCTGGTCGAGATGGCTGCGCGCATAGAGGTGGCGATAGAGCGTCCGTTCGAGCACAATGCCGATCGCGGCCGAGGAGACGAAAGCGAGCGGCAGTGCGGCGAAAAACGGCCAGCCCATCCGGTTGACCAGCACCATGCAGACATAGCCGCCAGCCATGGCGAAGGCGCCGTGGGCGAGGTTGACGAAGTTCATCAGGCCGAGCGTGACCGCAAGCCCGCAGGCGAGCACGAACAGCAGCATGCCGTAGGCAACGCCATCGAACAGGTTGGTGAGGATTGCGGTCATCGTCTCAGCTTGGAGTTATCGTCATGGCCGGGCTCGTCCCGGCCATCCACGTTCTTGTCTGGGCTTTGCGTGGATGCCCGGGACAAGCCCGGGCATGACGCAGAAAGTGGCTCGCGAGATCCCGGATGCGCGCTAAGCGCGCCCCGGGATGACGCGCTTTCGCGCGTCACTTCTTGGTCTTGCCGAGATCCTTGACCGCCTCGAAGGTGGCGAACTCGACATTGTAGAGCTCGCCGTCGACCTTCTCCACCTTGCGGATGTAGATGTTCTGCACGATGTCGCGGGTTTCGGGGTCGATCGAGATCGGACCGCGCGGGCTTTCCCACTTCTGGCCCTTCATGGCTTCGACCAGCTTGGTGCCGTCGGTGTCGCCGCCCGTCTTCTTCAGCGCTTCGTAGATCAGGTGGATGCCGTCATAGCCGCCCACCGCCATGAAGCCCGGACGATTGCCGAACGCCTTCTTGTAGGCGGCGACGAAATCCTTGTTCATCTGCGAGGGATGCGCTGCGGAGTAGAGATGCGCGGTGACCGTGCCGAGCACCGCGTCGCCCATGTTGTTGAGCAGGTCGTCGTCGGTGACGTCGCCCGGCCCGATCACCTTGATGCCGGCCTTGTCGAGGCCACGCTCGGCATATTGCTTCATGAAGTTGCCGCCCTGGCCGGCCGGCACGAACACGAAGATCGCGTCGGGCTTGGCGTCCTTCATGCGCTGCAGGAACGGCGCGAAGTCGGGGTTCTGCAGGGGAACCTTGACCTCTTCGACCACCTCGCCGCCGCCGGCCGTGAAATGCTGCTTGAAGAAGTTGAGGGCGTCATTGCCCGGCGCGTAGTCCGAAGTCAGCGTCGCGACCTTCTTGATGCCGTTCTTGACCGCCCAGTCGCCGATGATGGTGGAGGACTGCGCCAACGTGAAACTGGTGCGCACGATATAGGGCGAGCGCTCAGTGATGATGGACGTGCCGGCCGCCATCACGATTTGCGGAATCTTGGCTTGGGTGGCCAGCGGCGCGGCGGCGAGAGCGGCCGGCGTCACGCCGAAGCCGGCGATGAAGTTGACCTTGTCGTTGACGATCAACTCCTGCGCGGCAGTCTTGGTCTTGTCCGGGATCGCGGCGTCGTCCTTGACGATGATCTCGATCTTCTTGCCGGCGACGGTGTCGCCCTTCTGCTGCATGTAAAGCTTGATCGCGTTCTCGATCTGCTTCCCGGTCGAGGCCTGGCCGCCCGTCATCGGCAGGATCAGGCCGATCTTGACGCTGTCCTGGGCCTTGGCCGGCGCGACGGCCGCGAGGCTTGCGATGGCGGCCGCTGCGGCAGTCCGTGAAAAAATCTTGCGTTCGAACATCAGATGTCCCTCCCCTTCATTCCTGCGTTCTTGTGAGCCGGACCGAGTGCCCGGTCCTTGCCGCTCTTCACTTGCGAAGCCATGCCGTGCGGCCACATGGCGTCCTCTGCAACCCCGTTGTCAATCGGACGTTGGGCGACCATTCGGCGCAAGCCGCGATCCGCCTCAACGTCGGCGGGAGAGATTTGTACGATTGTACAAATAAAATGGTCCTGTCAACGAAAAAGCCCCTGCCCGGATGGCGATGGCTCGTTGACGCGCCACTCTAAGGAGGCCGCACGATGCAGTGGATGGAGGATTCCGCCTCTCACTTGCAGAATCTGGACATCTCACGGCTGCGCGGTGAAGCCCCTCGTCACGCTGACCCCGAACGAAAGTACGTAATGTATACCGTATCAGCTCAAACGAGCGCTTCAAGACCGAAGTTTGCGTATTATAATACCAATCATGTATACATTCTCCCTCACCGCTGAATAGGCCAATTTTACTGGTTGAGAGCTATGGTTCGCCGCTGACGCCGTCCGGCGCTCCTCATCCAGGCCCGATCGGGCACGACCCAAAAGATGTCCATGCGCACCCGTCCGCTTTCGATCGCCGCAGTCGCCCTGCTCGCTTCCAGCCTTGCAGGCTGCGGCACGGTCAACGAGAAGCTCTCCGCCGGCATGGGCGACTACGTCCCGCAATGGGCCGGCGGCCTGCCGGCCGATGCCCCGCCGCGACCGGGCACACCGCAATACGACGCCTACATGAAGGAACGCGAGCGCAAGCGGCTGCTGCCGGCCGCGGACCGCGAGAAGGAAGAGCAGGCGCAGAAGGGCGCGACGGCGACGACGTCGGGGAGCCCGGTGCGCTAACGGAGCGAATGGCGAATAGGAATAGGGAGTGGCGAATACACCCTCTCCCATTCGCTACTCGCCACTCCCCATTCGCTAATCCACGAACACCACGGTCTTGCGGCCGTTGAGGATGACGCGATCGTCGAGATGGTAGCGGATCGCGCGGGCCAGCACGCGGCGCTCGATGTCCCGACCCTTGCGAACCAGATCTTCCGGCGTGTCGCGATGACTGATGCGCTCGACGTCCTGGTCGATGATCGGGCCTTCGTCGAGATCGCGCGTGACGTAATGCGCGGTGGCGCCGATCAGCTTGACGCCGCGCTCATGGGCCTGGTGATAGGGCTTTGCGCCCTTGAAGCCCGGCAGGAACGAGTGGTGGATGTTGATGCAGCGGCCCGAAAGCTTGGCCGACAGATCATCCGACAGGATCTGCATGTAGCGGGCGAGCACGACGAGATCGGTCTTCGTCTTGCCGACGAGGTCCATGATCTGCGCTTCCTGCTCGCGCTTGGTCTCCTTGGTCACCGGCAGGTGGTGAAACGGAATGCCGCCGAAATCGAGCCCGGCATAGACCTCCCGCGGATGGTTGGAGACGATCGCAGTCAGCGTCATCGGCAACTCGCCGGTGCGCCAGCGATAGAGGATGTCGACCAGGCAGTGGTCGGACTTCGACACCAGCAGCATCACCTTGCGATGTGCGGCGCGGTCGCGCATCTGCCATTCCATGCCGAAACGCTCGGCGATCGCGGCAAAGCCGGTCTGCAGCGCCGACAGTTCCACGGCAAGATCGGCCGCGGTGAACACCACCCGCATGAAGAACTTCTTGGTCTCGATGTCGTCGAACTGCTGGGCGTCGAGAATGTTCTGTCCATTGTGGGCGAGGAACGTCGACACCGCCGAGACGATGCCGGGCCGATCCGGACAGGACAAGGTCAGAACATATTGATGATCGGGCATGTTGATGAACGGGCTTGGCTCTTGATGAAGGTTTGTGCAGCGGAACGACCCGCGATCTGCACCCTGCTCTAGCACCGACCCCGGCCTTGCGCCAATCCCGAGACTTGCTTCAGCACAATGCGCGGAGTCAGGATGAACGGACGATTGCGAATGACCACCGGAGAATCCCCATGGCCGACCGCCTGAACGGCTATCGCATCCTGATCCTGGAAACGCGCGAGGAGGCGCAGTTTTCCAAGCTGCTGGCCGAGCAAGGCGCCGAGGTCGTGCAATGCCCGATGTTCACCATCCACGACGCGCCGGACCCGGCTCCGGTCGAGGCCTGGATCCGCCGCGCCATTGAGAAGCCGCTTGATGACCTCGTGCTGATGACCGGCGAAGGTCTACGGCGGATCATGAAGCTTGCCCGCGCCCGCGGGCTCGACGCTGACCTTGTCGCGGCGCTCGCCAAGGCGCGGAAATTCACCCGCGGCCCAAAGCCCGGCAAGGCGCTGCGCGAGATCGGTCTGGAGGCGCAGCGGACCACCGAGAAACCGACCACCGAGGGCGTGATCGAGATGCTGGGCAGGCTCGACCTCAGGGGACGGCGCCTCGGACTTCAGCTCTATCCCGACAAGGATCATAGCGCGCTGACCGGCGCGCTCGCCGCGCAAGGCGCCGCGGTCGATACGGTGCTGCCGTATGTCTACGATTCCAAGGCCGCCGATGCCAACATCATCGCCGCCGTGGACGACATGGCCGCGGGACGGATCGATGCCCTCGCGCTCACCAATCTCGGCCAGGTCCGCCGCCTGATCGAGGCCGCCAAGGCGCATGGCAGCGAGGCCAAGCTGCGCGCCGGCCTCGAACAGACGCTGATTGCGTCGGTCGGCCCTGCAGTCTCCGGAGAGCTCGCCGCGCATGGCTTGCGCACCGACGTTTCGCCGGCGGAGGAAGCGTACTTCATGCGCCCGCTGATCTCGGCGATGGCGGCAGCGCTCGCCGAGAAACAGCCGAAGGTAGCGGGTTAATCACCAGGCGACGATGCCTAAAGGGCGATGCGATTAGGATGAATCGTCATCGCGCTTTAGGTTGTTGTTTAAGCATGATCTTTTCGGAAAACCGCTGCGCACTTTTCCGGATCATGCTTTAGCTTGCCACCTGCGAGGCGGCCGACATCACCTCCTGAGGGCTCGGAGCCCCGAACATGCGCAGGCCACCGTCAGGAACCTCGGTAAAGGTCCAACGCACGATTCCCTCACGATCGAGCAGGAACTGGCCGAACAGCTGGCCCTGACCGGTTGCCGCCATCCGCTGGTCGGCCTCCGTGATCTCGTAGCCGTCCTTGTTGTTGAGGTACTCGGCAGCTGCCAACCGATTCATCGGCCCCGGCGTTTCGCCGGGCATATCGACCTGCATGCTCATGACGACGTCCATACCCACCTTGCGCGGCCACTCGGTCTCCTTTTCCGTGAACTCGAGATTGGGCAGACCGAACGCGCGGTGCGAGACCCGCTCGGGGTCGGACGCGGCGAGCAGATTGGGCAACGGATGATAGCGGAAGTAAAGCCGCGCGCGCTCGATCGGCGTATTCACGATCGTGAGACTTTCGACGCCCTTGTCGCGCAGGGCTGCATCGAGTTGCGCCTGTGCCGCGATATGGCGCCGACAGAACGGGCAGTGCAGCCCTCGAAACAAGCCGATCATTATCGGACTATGTCCGCGAAAATCCTGGAGCGCGATCGTTCCATCGCGTGTGATGGCGTCCAGCACGATGTTCGGTGCGCGATCGCCAGGTTGAAGCGGTCCATCGGCATGAAGTTCTGACATGGTTGAACTCCTTCATATGACCTAGTCAAGAAATGGCAGTACGATCAGCCCGGCGGGATCAAGCCCGTGGCGGGCGCAGACATCATGGGCCAGCGCGAAATATCGGTCGGCCTCGGGCATGTCGCCTCGATCAAGGCTCAGCGTCGCGAGACCATCATAGCATGGAAAAAGCTGCTGCGGTTCGCCGGTTTCGTTCGCCACCTCGATTGCTTCATTGTAGCAGAGGGCGGCCAGATCCGGGCGGAAATGGCATTGATGGATCTGCCCAAGCACAATCAAGGGCACGGAGAGATGCTCGCGCTGATCGAGCGCACGGTCGATTTCGATTGCCCTTTCGGCAGCCGGCACTCCTTCCTCGGTACATCTGTCCGTAAAGGTGCAACAGGCAACGGCGAAATTGGCAAGCAGACGCGCCTGGAAGCCGAGATCCCCGATCCGACGCGCGACATCGAGTCCACGTCGGCAGACCTCCACGGCTTTCGCCGGGTCAACGATCGTGTAGAGCACGCCGAGATTGGTATAGCCGCGGCACGCTACGTTAAGGTGCCCGGCCGCTTCGGCGGTCGCGACACTTTGCTCCACCTCACGGACCGCCTCCTCGTGTCGTCCAAGCCGCGCCAGCGCAACCCCCTTGGTGTTGAGGGCCTCGGCAATGGCCCGTGCCGCCTCGAGCCCGGCCTGCTCGTCCCCGTCCGCCGGTACTGAGCGTGCATAGCCGAGCGCCTCGTCTGCCCATTTTGCGGCGGCCACGTGATCGCCCGTCCGAAACGCGAGACGGCCGCGCTCCTGCAAGAGATGCGCCCACTCGATGGGCGCGTCGGTCCCTCCGAGCAATTTGGCCGCCTCGGCGTAATGCGTCTCTGCCTTGATCCGCTTGCCGGCGTCCCACAACAATCGACCAAGCTTGCGAACAATCCGCGCTTCGCCGATCCGGTCCTGTCTGGCGCGATGACCCTCCAACGCGCTCTGATAGTGCTCCTCGGCCGTGTTCCGGCGGCCAGCCGCACCACAGAGGTCCGCAATCCGCTCATACAGGACCAGACGTTCCGGCTCCAGGTCGCCGCCGGTCAACAGCACGGCGAGGGCCTGTTGGTAGAGACGGATGGCATCGTCATTGGCATAGCTGGCGCGTGCGCGATCGCCGGCCGCGCGCAGATAACGCGCGCCCTTCGGCTTGCTCGCGCTCAGACTGAAGTGATGTCCGAGCAGTATGAGATCTTCGAGGCGCTCGGGCTCGTTGCCATAGAGCCTCTCGAGCGCTCCACCAATCCGTCCATGAAGCTCGATCCGGCGCTGCAGAAGCAGGTTTTGATAGATCACGTCCTGAAGCATGGTTTGCGTGAAGCGGTAGATCCGCAGCGAAATCGAGTTCGAGCCCGCGACCTCCTCGATGATCTCCGCGTCGCACAGACGTTCCAGCCCTGCTTCAACCCCCGCCGGCTCGGTTGCCGCCGCACCGAGAGCCGCCGCATCAAAACGCGGGCCGATCACCGCGGCCTCCTGTGCCAGCCGGCGTACCTGAGGCGGCAACCGGTCGAGGCGCGCCAGCAACAACGCCTGAATGCTTGCCGGAATATCGGCGGCGGCTTCGTCCGACGTCATCCGCCACTGCGCGCCGTCGCGCTCCAGCGTGCCGGCCTCGATGAGGCCCCGTATGATCTCCTCGAGAAAAAGCGGATTGCCGCCGGCGCGGTCGAGGATTCGGCTGAACAGGCGTCCCGGTGGGTCACGCCAAACGCGACTGAAGTAGGCCGCGAGCAGCCTCTGTCCCTCGGCGTCGTCGAGCGGGGGCAGCCGAAGGGTCGTGTGACTGATCTTGCTCGAACCGAACTGGTCCAATTCCAGCATCGGCCGATGCGTAAACAGCAGCATCAGCCGCGTCCGCTCCATTCTGTCCATCAGGAACCGCAACGCTTCGAGGGATACCGCATCCGCCCAATGCAGATCCTCGACGATGATCAGCAGCGGCGACAGTGCCAGGCGGCGTTCGAAGACGGTGCGGATCGCGAAGAATATCTGCCGGCGGAGCTGTTCGGGCTCGACATGCCTGAGCACGGCGTTGGGGTCGCCGAGGCCGAGTACGTGCAGGTAGAGGGGCATCAGTCGGTCGGCCTCGTCAGTCGCGAGGCCGAGCTCCGACAGCGCTTCGGCGACCTTCGCCTCCGCCTCTGCGGCGCCAGCCTTCTGCGCGATGCCGTAGGCGCTGCGCAACACGGCGGCGAGTGTGCCGTAGGATTGTTCGCCCAGCGGCGAGCACGCCACCCGCCGAATCGCCACGCGTGCAAATCGATCCTCGTCGCGGATACGGGCGGCGAATTCGCTGACCAGGCGCGTTTTCCCGATGCCGGCTTCACCGACCAGCCGCACCAGTTGAGCTGCGCCGCCGCATGCGAGATCAAGACAGCCGATGATGCGCGCAAGCTCGGCGTCGCGCCCGATCAACGGCGCATTGAGGCCCAGCGTGTCGAGGCCGCGTGCCGCACGGGGCGTGTCGAGCGGCTCCTTCAGGCGGTGCACCAGCACGCTGCCCATCTTGCCCTTGAGCGAGACCTCGCCAAGCGAGTCATAGGAGAACGCATGCCGCGTCAGACGGTGGGTCAATGGCCCGACCAGCACCTCGCCCGGAGCCGCCATCGACTGTAGCCGCTGGGCGGTATTCACTGTATCGCCGGTCACCGAATAGGATTTGGCAACGCCCACACCGAGCCCGCCCGCGACGACGTGCCCGGTGTTGATGCCGACATGGAGCAGCAGCGGCGAACCTGCATACGCCTTCGCGCGTTGGCTGAGACGCGCTGTCCGGCCGATCATGTCGAGGGCAGCGCGGACCGCCCGCTCCGGGTCGTCCTCGTGCGCTGCCGGGGCACCAAACAGAGCAAGCAGCGCATCGCCGATGAATTTGTCCACGAAACCGCCAAAGCTTTGCACCGCGGCCGTCAGCTCTTCGAACAGCTCGTTTTGAAGCGTCTGCATGACCTCGGGGTCGAGCCGCTCGCTCATCGCGGTGAAGCCGCTGAGGTCGGCAAACAGAACGGTGATGGTACGGCGGTTCGCCTCGCTGTCGATCTTGTCCGACTGAAATCCAAATGCGACCTGAGCCGCATCCGCTGGCACGAGCGGCGGAGAGGACGGCCGGATCGGAAGCGTCGTCAGGCTCGTCGGCGCCTGCCCGCCGCCCGGGGGGACCTCGGAGACGAAGGCGCCGCATTTCGGGCAATAGGCGAAATCCGGTGCGCATGGAAAGCCGCAGTCAGGGCACGGGTTCGGCTGCTTCGTGCCGCACTTCGGACAGAAGGCAAAGCCGCTCTGGACCTCGAAACCACAGCGAGAGCAGTTCATGGGTCAAGACCTCGCGGAAGCCGCGACGGCGCGATCTCCCGGACCTGCCGAATGGGCCCAGGATGCAGACCAGAATGGGCTCTGCGCGCCGGAAGAGCAAGCGGGCTAATCTACCTCTCCGTATCGGCTGGCAGCGAAGCAATGCTGCGGGCGCACCGGCTCACCGCACGTCGTCGGCAAACATGGGGGCATGCGGTGGCGCCAATTGACAGGGGCATCGCCGGGGCTACCCTGCCGAACAGAAGAACAAAAATAAGGGCAGGGAATCGCCGTGAAACCCGTCATCGCATCTTGAGCACATCCGCACGACCTTCCGCGCTCGCGCCGTTCCGCATTCGCAACTATCGCTTTCAATGGCCGTCGGATCTGCTCACCTCCTGGGCGTTCGAGGTCGAGACGCTGGTGCTCGGCTGGTACATCTTGGTCGAGACCGGCTCGGTGCTGCTGCTCACCGTGCTTGCCTCGCTCCAGTTCGTCGGGACATTGGTCGCGCCGGTGTTCGGCATGATCGGCGATCGCATGGGCCATCGCGATCTCCTGGTGGTGATGCGTCTTGCTTATACGGTGCTGTCGTCAACCATCATGGTCCTGGCACTGACCGGTCATCTGTCGCCGCTGAGCGTCATGATTATCGTCGCGATCATGGGCCTGATTCGCCCCTCCGATCTCGGCGTCCGGGGCGCGCTGCTTGCCGAGATCATGCCGGCCGAGCAGCTGGTAGGCGCCATCAGCGTTGCACGCACCACCCAGGACAGCGCGCGCATCGCCGGCGCGCTGACCGGCGCCGGGCTGTTCGCCGTCCTCGGCATCGGCTTCGTCTATGTGGCGATCGCCTGCCTGTACTTCGTGGCCGCGCTTCTCATGCTCTGCCTGACCCGGCCCAAGAGAACCGTCATCACGAGCGATCTTCCGGCCAACAGCCACGCGGTGTCGCGACTGCTGGGCGACCTCAAGGAAGGAATCGTCTACGCCTGGAATGGCCCGGCAATGCGCGCGGCGCTGTGCGTCGCCTTCCTGGCCAATCTCACCGCATTTCCCTTCACTGGCGGCCTGTTGCCCTACATCGCCCGCGAGATCTTTCATACCGACCAGACCGGCCTCGGTTATCTCTCGGCGAGCTTCGCCGTGGGCTCGCTGATCGGCTCCGTCACGCTCAGCCTGGTCAGTGGCGTCCGCATTGCCCGGCTTCTGATCGGCGCGACGCTGGCCTGGTTCGCCATGCTGCTGGTATTCGTCGAAATCAGGACCATGCCGATGGCGATGGCCTGCCTCGTTCTCGCCGGTATCGCCCAGAGCATGTCGATGATCTCGGCAGCCGTGATCCTGATGCGCACGGCCAGTGCGCACCTGCGCGGCCGCGTGATGGGCGTGCGCATGATGGTGATCTACGGCCTGCCGATCGGATTGCTCGCGGCCGGCAGCATGATCGACGTCATCGGCTATTCCGCGACCGGCTCGCTCTATGCCGCCGCGGGCTTCATCGCGATGCTGGCGATCGCGATCCGCTGGCGCGCCGATCTCTGGCCGGTGCACGCGCCCGCCAATGTGCGATGAGGTCGCCCTAGTCCCCGTAGCCGCGCAGCCGCTCGATATCGAGGATGGTGACGCCGCCATATTCCAGCCGCAGCAGTCCCTCCTTCTCCAGCCGGTTCAGCGCGCGGTTGGCATTCTGGCGGGACATGCCGGAGAGCGCGCCGATCTCCTCCTGGGTGATCTCCAGATGCGCGGTCGATTCCGGATAGAGAATCGGGTTGAACAGTGAGGCGATGCTGCGGGCAAGGCGCGCGGTCGCATCGAGGGTGCGATTGACCTCGAGCATGCCGATGAACTGGCCGAGCCGTTCGTTGAGCTGGCGCACCAGAAAGCGGTTGAAGCCGACGCTGTTCTCGAACAGCCACATGAAGGCGCTGCGTTCCATCAGCGCGACGCGACTGTCGCGCAGCGCGACCACGTCATAGCGGCGCGGCTCGTTCTTGAGCACGCTGCCCTCGCCGAACCAGGCCCCTGCCGTCAGCCCGGCCAAGCTCGTCTCCTTGCCGTCCCGGGAGACCCCGCCCATGCGGGCAAGGCCGCGCACCATGCCGGCCCAATAGGCAAAGATATCGCCGCGCATGAACACGGTCTCGCCGGTGCCGTAGGACCGCTCCGTGATCCCGGCACGCGCGACCTCGATCTCCGCTTGCGTGAGCTCGCGCGACCAGGCGGCGACGCGCTTCAGATGATCTTCTGAAATCATGATCTCGCGGCCAGCCGCACCGTTTGGTCACTCCACCTTCTGTTGCATTGCAACATGATTATGACGACTGCCACCCGACGAAAGATAAAGATGAAGGCCGCTGCCGCCGGCAAACTTTGTCGCAGAATTGTCAGCCGCGAGACATTTCAAAATAGCGCTTTCCCCTATTGAGGACCACCTCGGGCGATGCGGCTTTTGATCCCAAACGGGAACGAGAGTGGCGCGGCTCCGGTCGAGACCATCTGCTGCATGGCCTCACCGGCACCACCGTACTAGGATCGCCGGGCAGAACGGACGAAGAGCGCCGCGAAAAGGCGCCATCACCGGGAGGGTTTCGTTTGGTGGCTAACAGTCTTGAAGTGCGCGGCGTGTCCTTGCGATTTGGCGGCGTCCGTGCGTTGACCGATGTCAGTTTCGCCATCAAGGACGGCGAGCTGTTCTCGATCATCGGTCCCAACGGCGCCGGCAAGACTTCGATCGTGAACTGTATTTCCGGTCGCTACAAGCCGACTGAAGGCCAGCTCTTCTACGGGGATCGCGACATCACCGGCTTGACGCCGAATGCCCGAGCCTCGCTCGGCATCGGCCGCACCTTCCAGAACCTGGCCCTGTTCCACCACATGAGCGTGCTCGACAACATCATGGTCGGCCGCCATCACCTCCTGAAGAACAATTTCCTGACAGGCTCGCTGTACTGGCTCACCGGCGCGCGCAAGGAAGAGCTCGAGCACCGCCGAAAGGTGGAGGAGATCATCGATTTCCTCGATCTGCAGTCGGTGCGGAAAGCCACCGCCGGCACCCTCTCCTATGGCCTTCGCAAGCGCGTGGAACTCGCCCGCGCCATGGCGCTGGAGCCACGCCTCATCCTCCTCGACGAGCCGATGGCCGGCATGAACTTCGAGGAGAAGGAGGACATGGCCCGCTACATCGTCGACCTCAACGAGGAGTTCGGGATGACGGTGGTGATGATCGAGCACGACATGGGCGTGGTGATGGACATCTCCCATCGCATCATGGTGCTGGATTTCGGCAAGAAGATCGCCGAAGGGGACCCTGCGACGGTGCTCGCCGACCCCCACGTCAGGCGTGCCTATCTTGGCGAGGAAGACGAGGTGCTGGTCGATCCCGACGACGCACCGCCGGCGCAGGAGAGCGCGGCATGATGGATTACGCAGGTCGCGTCGCGCAGGCCGACACCTATCCCAAGATGCTCCGGCTCAACGCGAAGGAGCACGGCAACGAAATCGCATTGCGCGAGAAGGATCTCGGGCTCTGGCGGCTCTTCACCTGGAACGACTATCAGGCCCGCGTGCGCGACTTCGCGCTCGGTCTCGTCGAAATGGGCCTTGGCCGCGGCGATGTCATCGGCATCATCGGCGACAACCGGCCGGACTGGGTCGCGGCGGAAGTGGCAACCCACGCGATCGGCGGCCTCAGCCTCGGACTTTATCGCGACGTGCTCGACGAGGAGGCTTCCTATCTGCTCAACTATGGCGAGGCGCGGCTCGTCTTCGCGGAGGACGAGGAGCAGGTCGACAAGCTGCTTACCCTCGCCGAGCGTGCGCCGAAGCTGAAGCACATCATCTATTCCGATCCGCGCGGGATGCGGAAATACGACGACCCGCGCCTGATGTCGGCGGAGAAATTCGCCGAGCTCGGCCGCGCGCGGGCCGCTCGCGAACCGGAGCTCTACGACCGCCTCGTGGATGCCACCAAGGGCGAGGACGTCGCCATCCTCTGCACGACGTCGGGCACCACGTCCCATCCCAAGCTCGCGATGCTCGCCGCCGGCCGGGTGCTCGGTCACTGCGCGACCTATCTTGCCTTCGATCCGAAGGGACCGGACGACGAATACGTCTCGGTGCTGCCGCTGCCGTGGATCATGGAGCAGGTTTACGTGCTCGGCAAAGGCCTCCTGTGCCGGATGAAGATCAACTTCGTCGAAGAGCCCGAGACGATGATGAACGATCTGCGCGAGATCGCGCCGACGTTCGTGCTCTTTGCCCCAAGGGTCTGGGAATCCATCGCCGCCGACGTCCGCGCCAAGGTGATGGACGCAACGCCTCTCAAGCAGCGCCTGTTCGACGTCGGTATGAAGAGCGGCCTCGCCGCGCTCGAACAGGGCAAGCGCTCCGGCCTTGCCGACGCCATCCTGTTCCGCGCGCTGCGCGACCGCCTCGGCTTCACCCGCCTGCGCTCGGCCGCGACCGGCGGCGCGGCGCTCGGCCCCGAGACCTTCAAGTTCTTCCAGGCGATGGGCGTGCCGCTGCGCACGCTCTACGGCCAGACCGAGCTGCTCGGGGCCTACACGCTGCACCCCGAGGGCAAGGTCGATCCTGACACGACCGGCGTGCCGATGGCCGACAATGTCGAGATCCGCATCGACAATCCCGACGTCCACGGCGTCGGCGAGATCGTGGTGCGGCATCCCAACATGTTCCTAGGCTACTACAAGAACCCGGAAGCGAGCGCCGCCGACATCAAGGATGGCTGGATGTGCTCCGGCGATGCCGGCTATTTCAACGCCAACAACCAGCTCGTCGTCATCGACCGCATCAAGGATCTCGCCGAGACCTCGCGCGGCGAGCGCTTCTCGCCGCAATTCATCGAGAACAAGCTGAAATTCTCGCCCTATATCGCCGAAGCCGTGGTGCTGGGCGCCGGCCGCGACGCCCTCGCGGCGATGATCTGCATCCGCTACTCCATCATCTCGAAATGGGCGGAGAAGAACCGCCTCTCCTTCACCACCTACACCGACCTCGCCTCGCGGCCCGAGGTCTATGCGCTGCTGCGCAAGGAGGTCGAGACCGTCAACGCCACGCTGCCGCCGGCCCAGCGCATCTCGCGCTTCCTGCTGCTCTACAAGGAGCTGGATGCCGACGACGGCGAGCTCACCCGCACGAGAAAGGTGCGCCGCAGCGTCATCAACGAGAAATACGCCGGCATCATCGACGCGATCTACCGCGGCGATTCCGACATCCCCGTCGACACCGTGATCCGCTTCCAGGACGGCACCACGCAGCGCGTGCGGACGACATTGCCTGTGGTGGACCTCGGCGGCCACGGGCACATGGCGGAGGCGGCCGAATGAGCCTTCCGGCCGAGCGCGCGATGCCAGCCGATGCGCCCTCTCCCCTTGTGGGAGAGGGCATCTCCGCAGTCAACCACACGCTCGCTCGGGTGAGGGGTTCTCTCTCCCTGCCTTCGCTGCCGAGAGAACCCCTCACCCGTCTTCGCTGCGCGAAGCCACCCTCTCCCACAAGGGGAGAGGGAAAGCGCGCGCCGAATTTGTCAACGAGCATCATTGCATGAACACCGCCTTCCTCATCCAGCTCCTGGTCAACGGCCTCGTGGTTGGCACGCTCTACGGCGTGGTCGCGATGTCGTTCGTTCTGATCTACAAGGCGACGCAGGTCGTCAACTTCGCGCAAGGCGAGCTGCTGCTGGTCGGCGCCTGGGTGTGCTGGGCGCTGCTGGCGAAATACCAGGTGCCGTTCTGGATCGGCATGCCGATCACGCTGGTGTTCATGTTCGTGTTCGGCATCGCGATCCAGGTGCTGATCCTGCGTCCGATGATCGGCGAGCCCATCATCTCGGTGATCATGGTGACGATCGGCCTCTCCACCGTGCTGCAGGCGACGCTGAAATGGATCTTCGGCGTCAATCCGCAGCCGTTCCCGCGCGTGTTCGAGAGCCAGTCGGTCAGCCTGTTAGGACTGCAGATCCAGACCGTCTATGTCATGAGCCTCGTCGTCTCGGTCGCCATGATGATTGGAATGGCCTGGTTCTTCCGCGCCTCCAAATACGGCCTGGCGATGCGCGCCACCGCGTTCAACCAGCAGGTCGCGCAGTCTCTCGGCATCTCCGTCAAGAGCGTGTTCGCGATGGCCTGGGCGATCTCGGCAACGGTCTCGGCGGTCGCCGGCGTCGTCGTCGCCGTCGTGAACGGCGTGTCCTCGGGCCTTGCCGGCTACGGCATCAAGGTGTTCCCGGCGGCGATCCTTGGCGGGCTGGATTCAGTTGGCGGCGCCGTGCTTGGCGGCATCATCATCGGACTGCTCGAGAACGTCGCCCAATATGTCGACAGCGAGTATCTGCACTGGGGCAATCTCTACGAGATCGCGCCGTTCTACGTCCTCATCATCGTGCTGATGATCAAGCCCTACGGGTTGTTCGGCACCCACGACATCGAACGGATCTGACCCATGGCCGGCCCTGCCCTCATTCCTGCTGGTGATTTCCGCACCTCTTACGCGGCCGACACCACGATCTTCCCGACCGCGACGAGCCGCAACTTCGCCATCGCAGGCGTGCTGCTGCTGTGTCTGGCACCGCAATTCTTCAGCGGTTATTGGCTGAGCATCCTGATCCAGATCGGCATCTTCTCGATCGCGGCGCTCGGGCTGAACATCCTGGTCGGCTTCACCGGACAGATCTCGATCGGCCATGCCGCCTTCTTCCTGCTCGGCGCATTTACCTCCGCCTACATTTCCAACAACGCGCCGATCCCGGTGTTCTTCGCAATCCCGCTCGCCGGCGTCGTCACCGCGCTGGTCGGGCTGATCTTCGGCATTCCGGCGGCGCGGCTGAAAGGTCTTTACCTCGTCATTGCGACGCTGGCTGCGCAGTACATCCTGCTCGACTTCTTCTCGCGCGCCGAATGGTTCTCCGGCGGCTCGGTGCCGGCGAGCGCCGCGCCTTTCTCGATCTTCGGCTATACGCTGCGTGGCGACAGGCAGTACTTTTACGTCGTGCTGGCCTATGTGCTCGTGAGCTACGTCCTCGTCACCAACCTGATGCGCACCCGTGACGGCCGCGCGCTGGTGGCAATCCGCGACCATTATCTCTCCGCCGAGATCATGGGCATCAACCTCACCAAATACCGGACGCTGTCATTCGGGCTTGCCGCCTTCTTCGCCGGCACCGCCGGCGCGCTCTATGCGCACTACCAGCTCGTGGTGTCGCAGGAGGGATTCGGCATCGAGCGTTCGATCCTGTTCCTGGCCATGATCATCATCGGCGGCACCGGCTCGATCATGGGTACGCTGATGGGTACCGCCTTCGTGGTGCTGCTGCCGGAATCGATGGAGTGGCTGAGCCATCATCTGAAGGGCGGCGCGATCGACCAGGCGCTCTCGCTCAACAACAACATCACCTTTCTGCGCGAGATCGCGATCGGGGTGATCATCATCGCATTTCTGATGTTCGAGCCTGACGGGCTCGCGCATCGCTGGCGGCAGATCAAGGCGTATTGGAAACTCTACCCGTTCTCGCATTGAGCGCGGGCAACTTCACTTAAACAATAAACAGGAGGAGCCGACCCATGACGACGAAGTCCCTTTTGAGCACCGCATCGCTCGTGCTTGCGATCGCCGCATTCTCGGCGAGCGCTCAGGCGCAGATCGCGATCGGGCATCTCGCCGACTATTCCGGCGGCACCTCCGACGTCGGCACGCCCTTTGGCCAGGCCGTCGCCGACACCTTCGCCTGGGTCAACAAGAACGGCGGCGTCGGCGGCAAGCAGCTCAATCTCGACACCAACGACTATGGCTACCAGGTGCCGCGCGCGATTGCGCTCTACAAGAAGTGGTCGGCGCCCGACAACAAGGTCGCCGCGATCATGGGTTGGGGCACCGCCGACACCGAGGCGCTGACCGGCTTCCTCGCTCAGGACAAGATCCCCGACATGTCCGCCTCCTATGCTGCCGCACTCACCGATCCCGAGGGCGTCAGCGGCAAGGCCAAGCCCGCGCCCTACAATTTCTTCTATGGCCCGAGCTATTCGGACGCGCTGCGCGCGATGCTGATCTGGGCGGCCGAGGACTGGAAGGCCAAGGGCAAGCCCGGCAAGCCGAAATTCGTGCATATGGGCGCCAACCATCCCTATCCGAACGCGCCGAAGGCCGCCGGTGAAGCCATGGCGCAGGAGCTCGGCTTCGAGGTGCTTCCGCCGCTGGTGTTCGCCCTCACGCCGGGTGACTACAGCGCACAGTGCCTGAGCCTGAAATCCTCGGGCGCCAACTACGCCTATCTCGGCAACACCGCCGCCTCCAACATCTCGGTGATGAAGGCCTGCAAGACCGCCGGCGTCGAGATCCAGTTCCTCGGCAACGTCTGGGGCATGGACGAGAACGCCGCGAAGACCGCGGGCGATGCGGCCAATGGCGTGATCTTCCCGCTGCGCACCGCGGTGAGCTGGGGCGGCGATGCGCCCGGCATGAAGACGGTGATGGAAATCTCGAAGATGTCCGACCCGACCGGCAAGGTCTATCGCCCGGTGCACTACATCGCGGCCGTCTGCTCGTCGCTCTACATGAAGGAGGCGATCGAGTGGGCCGCCAAGAACGGCGGCGCCACCGGCGAGAACGTCGCCAAGGGCTTCCACCAGAAGAAAGACTGGGTGCCGGCCGGGATGGAAGGCGTCTGCAATGCCTCGACCTGGACCGAGAAGGACCATCGCGGCACGCTCAAGGTCGACCTCTACCGTACCAAGGTCTCGGGCGCGACCGACGGCGACCTCAACGACCTCATGGCCAAGGGCACGATCAAGCTCGAGAAGGTCAAGACCGTCGAGCTGCCGCGCAAGCCGGAATTGCTGGGGTGGTGAGCCGAGCATTTGCCGAGCCCGGAACTGTCATCCCCCGCGAAGGCGGGGGATCCAGTACGCCGCGGCCTTTCGGGGAACATCAGGCGCCTCTGGAATACTGGGTCACCCGCCTTCGCGGGTGACGACACCGAGAAAGTAGCTGATCATGAGTGAAACGGCCCAGATCGAGCGACCCAGCATCGTATCCGCGCCTCCCCTGCTCGCCGTGCGCAACATCGAGGTCGTCTATGACGACGTCATTCTGGTGCTGCGCGGCCTCAGTCTCGACGTGCCCAAGGGCGCGATCGTGGCGCTGCTGGGCGCCAACGGCGCCGGCAAGTCGACGACGCTGAAGGCGATCTCGGGGCTGCTCAAGACCGAGGACGGCGAAGTCACCCGCGGCGAGATCCTGTTCGAGGGCGAGCGCATCAACGGCATCGATCCCGACAAGATCGTCCGCCGCGGCATCTTCCAGGTGATGGAGGGCCGGCGCATCGTCGCCGACATGACGTCGCTGGAGAACCTCAAGCTTGGCGCCTTTACCCGCAGGGACCGCGAGGTCGATACCGACCTCGACATGGTCTTCAACTATTTCCCGCGCCTGAAGGAGCGCACCGGCCTCGCCGGCTATCTCTCAGGCGGCGAGCAGCAGATGCTCGCGATCGGCCGCGCACTGATGGCGCGCCCGAAGATGATCCTGATGGACGAGCCCTCGATGGGCCTGTCGCCGCTGCTGGTGAAAGAGGTGTTCTCGATCATCCAGAAGATCAACCGCGACCTCGGCGTCACCATCCTCCTGGTGGAGCAGAACGCACGCGCCGCGCTCTCGGTGGCGAGCCACGGCTATATCATGGAGCAGGGCAAGGTCGTGCTTGACGGCAGCGCCGACCAATTGCGCGACAACGAGGACGTCAAGGAATTCTATCTCGGCGGCGCCGGCGACCAGCGCAAGAGCTTCAAGAACCTCAAGAGCTTCAAGCGGCGCAAGCGCTGGCTATAGCGTTTTCAAGCGAAGCGGGAACCGGTTCGCGTGAAGAAAACGCGTCAAAACTAGATGGCTCTAACCCAACACCTGCTCCGCTTCCGTGACCGCGCAGAGAACATGATAGAACGACGACGCAGGAATGATGTCGATCAGCGATTTGCCGTCGCGATCGAACTGGTCGTACCAGCCGCCCTTCACGGGATGGCTGAGATAATGCCGTTCGAGCCGCACCAGCGCCGCGCGGGCCTCCTCGGCCGCGCCTGCCTCGCCGGATTCCGCCTGCGCGATCCACGCCTTCGCGATCTCGGTCTGCGGCCAAAGTCGGCGGGTGCTGCGTCGAATGTTGCCGATGTCGTCCCCCTCGTCGATCAGGCAGCCCGTGGCCTCGTCGCGATAGCGCATCGCGGTCGCCAGGAGCTCAGCGCGGCGCTGCCCGGTGGGGCAGCCCGTGATGCGCTCGAACCCCTTCAGGAGCCAGACCCATTCCGCCTGATGGCCCGGCTCGACGCTGACCGGCTCGATCTTCGACCAATCCTCCTCGAAATACTCCGTCAGGATGCGCTTTTGCTTGTCGTAGAGATTGGCCAGGAACAGCGCGAAGAATTCGCCGGCGCGGTTCTGGAACGACAGATCGTGGGTCGCGTCGAAACAGGCGATCATCGCCTCGAACAGATGCATGTGCGGGTTCTGCCGGCGCGGCAACGACACCGGAAGGCCTTCGTGCACGCCCCCGTGCGGCGAACGGAGATGGCCGTCGAGGAAAGCGAGCAGCGCATCGATCTCGGCGCGAACCTGCGCGTCCTGGTCGAGCGCGTAGACGGTCGCGAGAGCAAACAGGATGAAGGCGTGGTCATAGGCATCGCGCCGGCCGTCCAGCACCGTCCCCTCCGGCGTCAGCCGATGCACAAAGCCGGGCCGGCCGTCGGGCGCCTTGGCTTTGGCCAGCAGATGTTCCAGTCCCTTCAGCGCGACTGCGCGCCCCTCAGGATACCAGCCCATCTGCGCCGCCTTGGCGTAGCAATAGATCTGGCGGGCCTGAACGAACACGCGCCGCGGCGCAGCCGCATCCGCAGAACCGTCGCGGTGCAGCCGGTCGATGAAGCCGCCGGTGGCCTGATCCCAGCCGACCGTCGACCACAGCGGCAGCGCCTCGTCGACCATGCGGCGCTTCAGGCGCGCGACGACATCCGCAGCCTCATTCGCCGCCGCAATGCTTCCCATGTCCGCCATCGGGTCCTCTCCAAGCCTCACCAATGGCGGTCTGATACCCATGCCGGTGGCGGCGCGCAACGGATGCCAACACGGAAAGAACAGCCATGACCGCCCATTACGACGCCCGCGAGACGCGCGAGCCGGCAGCCCGCGAGGCCGATCTGTTCTCCCGCCTGCCAGAGGTCCTGCGAGCCGCGATGGCCGCCCCGGCCTACGCCGAGCGGCTGAGGGGCCTTGATCCCGCCGCCGTGGCCTCTAGGACCGCGCTGGCTGGCCTGCCGGTGCTGCGCAAGTCGGAACTGCCCGCTTTGCACAAGGCTTCTGCGCCCTTCGGAGGCTTCGTGGCGGCGGCCCCCGGCTCATTCGCCCGCCTCTTCACCTCCCCCGGCCCGATCTTCGAGCCGGAGGGACGGCAGGCCGATCCCTGGCGCGGCGCAAGGGCCCTGTTCGCGGCCGGGTTCCGGCCCGATGACATCGTCCTCAACACCTTCAGCTACCATCTCACCCCCGGCGGCTTCATCTTCGACGCGTCGGCGCGTGCGCTCGGCTGCGCCGTGATTCCGGCGGGGCCCGGCAATACCGAGCAGCAATTCGAGCTGATCGAGGCTTACCGCCCGGTTGGCTACAGCGGCACGCCTGACTTCCTCAAGATATTGCTCGATGCGGCGGCGAGCTCGGGCCGCGACGTCTCCTCGATCAAGCGGGCACTGGTTTCGGGGGCCGCGTTCCCGCCGTCGCTCCAGGCCGAGATCAAGGCGCGCGGCATCGACGCCTACCAGGCCTTTGGCACCGCCGATCTCGGCCTCATCGCGTTCGAGACCGGGGCACGCGAGGGCATGGTCGTGAACGAGGATCTGATCCTGGAGATCGTCAAGCCCGGCACCGGCGATCCCGTGGCGCCCGGCGACGTCGGCGAGATCGTGGTGACGTCGCTCGACCCGCATCATCCCTGGATCCGCCTTGCGCTCGGAGACCTCACCGCCGCTCTACCGGGTCCAAGCAAATGCGGGCGCACCAATATGCGCATCAAAGGCTGGATGGGCCGCGCCGACCAGACCACGAAGGTCAAGGGCATGTTCGTGCGTCCCGAGCAGATCGCCGAGATCGGCAAGCGTCATTCCTCGCTCGGAAGACTACGCCTCGTGGTCACACGGCAGGGCGAGGCCGACGCGATGACATTGAGAGCGGAAACGGCGACCGCGAGCGAGGCGCTACGCGAAGAGATCGCCGGAACTCTGCGCGCCGTGACCAAGCTCGGTGGCGCCGTCGAACTGGTCGGCCCCGGCGCACTGCCGAATGACGGCAAGGTGATCGCGGACGAACGCTAACGCTGCTCCTGTCTCGTACAGCGAATATTTCGGAAACAACGGCCGCGTTGAAGCGCCTGTGCGCGGAAAACCTCCGAAATTCCCGGAGCTTGCACGAATTTCAGTCACCCGCAGGCAGAAAATAATAGGGAATTCCAAACCGCGATCAGGGAATTTCCGCTCCGAGAACAGGGAATTTGCGGAGCCGAGCTCGGCTGCAAACCATGCGGTCGTGCCGGCTACGCGCTGGTGCGAGAGCTCGTCGATGAAAAGATTCAAACAAGAGGGGTGATGAACAAAGGTGACCGGAAGTACATCCTTACGGACCATATTCGGATAAGGTGACCCGAAGGAAATCGCGGTTGTGAAATGGATATTCCAAAGATTCGTGGAGGTTGAGTCTGAAACCGTGATTGCTTGGGAGCTGAACCAGAAAGGCTGGTCTCGAGCACAGGCGCGCCGTGGACCCGCGCTGCGGTTGGCATTGTTCTCAGAAACGAGAGCTAAATCGGGAACCTCATCTTCAATCGAAAGTCCCAGAAGCTGCGGCAGGCCGCCGTGAGAAATCCTCCTGAACAATGGATCAGAAGCGAGGGCTGCATCGAACCCATCGTCGATCGCGAAATCTTTTTCAACGTCAGGAAGATTATCGAGGAACGGCGTGTCGATCTTTCGGAGGAGGAAATGCTTGTCCGGTTACGGAAAACTCTTTTCAAGGAAGGCCGTTTGACGCCGGCCATTATCGATCGAACTGTGGGACTCCCCTCCTCTGCAACATGTCAAACGCACTTCGGCAGTTTTCGAAATCTCTATCGGTTGCTCGGCTACACCCCGAAGCGGAATTACGAATTCCTGGACGCCCGTCCTGTTTGGTCCGGGCTGAGGGCAAAGCTTGTCGAACAAGCGGCCGCCGCGATTCAGGCGGCGGGCGGACACGTCAGTTCGGGCGGCTGGAGCGATTGCCTACGTATAAACCGGACAGTCTGTCTATCCGTTAGGGCCGCCCGTTGGACACCTCGCCAAAAGCCAAGCCATGCACCGCACTGGAGCATCGAGCGCGAGGCGTGTCTTCCCGATGGCTGGATTGCGGCCATCCGCCTGTCCGAGCACAACAAGACCATACTCGACTACGTGCTGTTGCCGAGCGATGGCAAAGTGAAGCGCTCGATCCGCTTTTCCGAAGCAGCGCGTTCGGGCGGTCGCCCGCCGGCTTATTGGAGCGCTCTCCACCTCCCGAGCCACGCCGGATCCGCAGGGCAAGTCGCCGAGGGCAACGCGGTCTAAAACCAGACTCTCCCACGGGCGCCGCCGCTGACTCCGGCGATAGCTCGTGCTGGCCTTCGTTGTTGCTTTGATGCCCACTTCAGGACGGTAGGATGAGCGTCAAGGCAATTGTCGCGAACGTCGTCAGAGATGAGTGGTGACGATCGGCACCCGATCATTGACCGTCCCCGAGTTGGAGAAGATTGCGGACCACATTTTCGAGCGGATCACTAATCTCGAATTAGAACTTGCCGCGCCTGACTTCGGCGCTGCAGGCAGAAACCGCCACTAGCGTTCCCGCGTTCCTCCCGGCGCCGCTTCGATCCAGCGGGCCCGAAAGATGATGGATCCCATCGGCCCATCCTCGGCACTGCGTGGATTGGTGGTCGAGCTCTAATCGATCGGCGCCGCGAGCCACTTGGGCGTCAGCTGAGGCCTTTTGATTGATCGATGACCCCTTGTCAGATGGCCGTCTAGCAGTGGACGCCTCCGGTCCAGCTGCGACAACCTCAAGCCGATGGACAAGGCCGCTTACGTCCACGGCGACGCCCCTCGGGGGACAGATTTCAGAGGCCAGCTGAAAAAGTGGGCAAGTTCCCGCCGTTCACGTTGACCATTCGCGGTGTTAAGCTCCCCGGGCGATCACAAACGGGTCGCAATCTCAGTTGACTTCCCGCCGGCTTTCCAGGCCGGCGGGTTTTCTTCGAACCATTGGTCCCACGGGTGGTGCCGGTTCGGTGCGGTCTTAACGAAACTTTTAAGATCTGTTGCGCGACGGCACCCCTGTGACTAAAAGGATGGCCAGTCTCAAGGCAGTTGCGTTTATAGAGTCATGATTACGTACAAGCAGTATCACATCCAGCGAGTTGAGCACGGCCATAAGCGTTGGACTGCCCGCATCACGCGCGCGGATGGCCAGAACATCCGCACCATCCTGCCAGCTTCGGAGCATGCCTATCTTGATACGAAGCCGGCCGCGTCCGCCGAGGAAGCCGAAGAGCTCGCCAAGCAAGGCATCGACTTCGGCGGGATGGTCTAGCCAGCGCTCGCCCTCAAGAGCTTACGTTTCGCGCTTTGCGGCCCAGAACTCCGTGCAGCGTTCTGAGAAATCGTTCAAACCTGGTGAGTTGCAGTCCCCTGCGATTGCCGCAGCGGCGGAACCTGTGCGGGTCGCAAGACCATTGCCTTCCGAACTGTCATCTGAAGCTCACAGCGTGACGCCCCGCCTCCCCAGCCACGCCAGCGCCGCGGAACAAATGGCTGAAAGCAAAGCGGTCCAAAACCAAGACCGTCCACGAGCGGCGCTGATCGAACGCAGATACAGGAAAGCACCAAGAAGCTTTCCATAGTTCTTTCGAAATTCTCCGTTGAGCTTAGCTACTTCCGGCAGATCAGATAACGCCTTGCATTCGTCGGCCATTGGCTGGGCTCCATTTGCGACTGGACCAGCACCCTATAACCAGTGTTTTGCCCGACGATGCAAGTTCCATTTCGGTTTTTCGATACGCGTAGCCGGCAACGCCTTTGTTACTATGCTCGCCTACTGCCGATGGCAGACGCAAAGAGCTTAGTTGCCAACCTCAGACTTGAATCGGGCCAGTGGGGGACCTCATCGGCCGGCCGAGATCGATGCAGATACGGCCGCAGCATCGCGTAGAGAAGCCCACGTGATGGCTAACGCGAGCAGTGGGAAAATGTAGTTCATGCAACCTCGAGGACTTCGAATAGATACTAGTCCCTCGGCTACTACCCTGCCCCATTCTGCTCCCGCGTCGATGCTCCTACCCTGCTTAAGGTCCTGATCCGTTGTCTCGCTTCACACGTTTCAGACCTCGCCGCTGCCCAGACAGGGCAGCCTTCTCGTAACGTTCTAGGCTCGACAGAAGTCTCACTTGCTTTGGTTCAGCGCTCTCCATCACAGGCGCTATCAGACTTAACCTGATAGCTCGCAACCGATCCTGCCGGTTCCTGCTTGAGCCAGATCTTGAAGCGCGATCTCCCTACCCGCGGCTTTGAACTCTTCCGCAAAAACTGCATCGAACCCGGCGAAACCGGAGCCATCGGAATCGTCCCAGCGAGACAAGCCATGCCGATAAGCATTGCGGCTCGAGACGACTTTCCCAGTGCTTGTTCGCGGGCCGGTACTTCGCCGCGTTTGCACGATTGGCTTCGACTTGTCGCTTTGACGCCAACTTCCCTCCTTGATTTTACGAGCTATCGATTGGCCGCATTAATCTTCGGCTCTCGCGTCTCCGCGATGCAGCAGTGATTGATGAGGAGGATCGTGGGACAAAGCCGTTAACAGCGGGGCGATGAAGGTCTGGAGGTTGGATCCATCAAACAGATGGGCCGCGATGCCGGCCGCCTGCGCTGCAGCAAGGTCGCTCTGCTTGTCCCCAATCATGAAGCTAGCATCGATGTCCACCGGGTACCGCTCAAGCAGGGCTCTAATCATCCCAGGCTGCGGCTTGCGACAGTTGCAGAGGATACGGTAGCGCTCAATCAAGCCGTCGGGATGGTGGGGGCAGAACTCAAACGCATCGATATGCGCACCAACGATAGCAAGCTCATGCGACATCCAGTCGTGCAAGTTGCGAACATGGCTTTCCTCGTAAAATCCCCTCGCAATTCCTGATTGGTTCGTTACGACAAACGCAAAATACCCGGCGTCATTGACGGCTTTGACGGCTTGCTGGGCTCCCGCCACCCACCGGATCTTGTTTGGATCAAAAGCGTAGCCGTCGTCCTCATTGAGGACGCCATCACGATCAAAAAACACTGCCGGACGCTCCAAAGCTCACTGACCTAAGTTGGAGGAGATGCCCGCCGATCTTCCGACAATCGCCGCTCCATTTCAACATGTCGGGCGGTTCGACAGGTCAATCTCTGCGCCGCGCCTTTTATGCAGGCAGCTCCTGGCTGTTCACGCTTTGTAGCTTTAATGCTCGAAAAGCTCCTCTCTCTTCCTTGCTTCAAGCGCGTGAGAACAAGAGCCATTCCTTCCGCTAAAACGAGCAACAAGATTGCTGCAGAAAGGACTGGCCTTTATCGCCGATTGGAGCGTTACTGATTCGACCGAGCGCGATGACGACGCCGGTATCTCACCTTGTTGTCGCGGGGCTTCAGGCAGTGCGGCACCTGAGGCCGCTTGTTCTTGCGTAGGAGATACCGGTGACAACCGTTCAAGCGAATGGCGCCGACGCGCCAAATCATATCATCAGGTTCAACCCGAACGACCGGCGCCATTTCATCGGCGGCTCGGACGCCCGCATCATCATGGAGATGACCAGGAGAACCTTATCCGCCTTTGGAGGGAGAAGCGCGGCGATACCGAACCGCAGGACCTATCGGACAATCCGATCGTCCAGCTCGGCACCGTGACCGAGGTCCTGAACCGCGCCTGGTACCAACGAGCGAATGGTCACACCGTCAAAGACATCCAGAAGCGTGTTCGCCATCCGGTCCACAAATGGATGGCGGCGACGCTGGACGGGACCGTCGAGCAGACCGGCGCCGTCTTCGAAGCCAAATTCATGTTGCCTTGGGCCTTCACCGAGGAAGCCGCCGCCGAGAAGCATATGGCACAGCTGCAGCACAACATGGGGTCACCGCATCCCGCACGGCCGTTCTCTCGATCATCACCGGCGGCTGCAAATCGGTCGAGATCAAGCTTCATGCCGACCCGTTGTATCAACACCTCCTGCTCACGGCCGAGAAGAAGTTTTGGCGCTGCGTCCAGAGCGGCGAGCCGCCTATCCTCTTCAATATCGAGACGCCCCGTCCGCGCCTGGAAGCCGTGAAGATCGTCGATATGTCGACATCCAATCAATGGGCTGAATTGGCGGCGACCCATCTACGGACGCCAGAGGCCCACGCAAACATGAGACGGCCAAAGCGGATCTGAAAAAGCTGATGCCGGAGGACGCCAAGGAGGCTGCCGGCCACGGCATCAAAGCCAAGCGCTCCAAGGCGGGGGCGATCAGCTTCGAGGCTCAGCTGCTGGAGAGCTCCCATGCACCGGTCCAGTGAGCGCATCGGCACCCTTGCTGCGGCCCTCGCCTGGGCCCAGGCCGAACTGACGAACCCCGAAAAGACCCTGACCGCCGTGATCCGGTCGCCCTTCCCCCGGGAGGATGATCGCACCTTCCGCTACGCGTCCCTGGCCTCCGGCCTCGCCATCCTCCGCAAGACGTTAAGCCAGCAGGAGATCGCCACCATCCAGACACCCGGATCGAGCAGGTCACCGGCCAGATCCATCTCACCACCCTGCTTGCCCACGCCTCCGGGGAATGGATCTCCTCGGACCTTCCGATTTGCGCCTCCAAGGAGGTCGAGGCACCGAACCGGATGGGCTCTGCGCTGACCTATGCCCGCCGGTATGCCCTGTCTGCCTCGGTCGGGATCGCCGGAGAAGACGATCTGGACGCCCCGGACTTTATAACAGGGCCTGCCGCCGCCGAGCCACTGAGCGCGCGAGGACCAAAGGGCAAACCGCTCAAAGGCGTCCTGAACCGCTCTCCCGTTCTGCCGCCTGATCGCTCCGCTGAAGTCTTGGATCGGCTTCTGGGCGAACTTGCTCGGCGGGAAGGCGGCGAGGACCTCCTCACCTGGGCCAAGATCAGCCTCCCGCTCAAGAACACCCTTCTGGAGGCGGACGCCCGCATTCTCGAGGCCGCCTACCAGAAGAGGTTCGAGGAAGCCGTCCTTCCCAATCTCGATGTAACGGATCAGCAGGCCGTGCTGGCGGTCGGACAGCTCGTACCCGAGGATCATTCTCCGCAGACGGCCAGCGACGTTCACGCGCCTGCCAACGCCTCTTCCGGGGAGCAGACTGGACTCGCCTTTCCGAAAGAACCGCCTCGGAGACGAAGCAAGGATCACCTCGCCTTTATTCGCAGCCAAGGTTGTCTTGTCTGTCAGAAGACTCCCGCTGATGCGCATCACCTGAAGTTTGCTCAACCGCGCACCTTGGGCCGAAAAGTCAGCGACGAGTTTACCGTCCCGCTTTGCCGATCTCATCACCAATCCCTGCATCGGCACCGAAACGAGCAGGCGTGGGGGACCAATCTGCAAATTTCGCCGCTGCCGATCGGGATGGGAGTCCCGTCCACTTGGCAGACGGAGCAACAGTTGCAGTACCGCCATCGCGTCCGCGGTCGGAGGCCCGAGGTCTATGAATGGCCCTGTCAACCTCGGTCAACAGCTATCGGCGAGCGTCTTGCCGCCTCAGTTCGAGGCGTTATCTCCCCCGCCCCAACTTCTTCCTGGCGAGAGCATCGACCACTATCAAGCTCTCCAGGCTGTCATCTTCCGCGACCTCGATCCCCAATCCGCCATCGAGTGGCCGATCGCTATCGATATCGCAGAACTCTCTTGGGAGATGCAGCGCTACCGAGTTCTGCGGCATAGGCTTCTAAGCACCTATCGCCAAAAGGCCATTGAGATGACACTTCGACGGGTTCGATTTCGTAGGCATCGCCCCAGACTTCCAGGATGTAGCGGAGATCTACACCATCGGTAATGCGCTGGACTGGCAATTGGATGCTTCTGCCGCACTCGAAATCGAAACCCGCCTCGCATCGTGCGGCTTCGATCAACACTCTATCAGCATGGAGGTCTATGTTCAGGCGCGCGAGATCCTGGCGCTGTTTGAATCACTCCTGAACGGAGCACAGCTTCGACGTCTGATGCTACTGAAAGAGATCAATAACCTCCGACGTTCGCAAACGGCAGACCTCGGTGAAGGTGTTCGGCGCAATAGTAGTCCGCAAAAGAGGCATCCACGCTTTGCAAGAAGCAATGCTTACGAGACCTCTGCTGGAGCCGATTGCTTCGCGGGCCCATCAGACGAGCTTCTCGCGCACATAGTGGACAACCCTCCACTGGAGCGGAACAAGCTCCAGCGTCTCAGTCACGTCCTCGCCAATCTTACGCAATCGGCTATCGCCACAGACGAGCGCGAAACGCTATATCGCCGCCCTGGCGCGGCGCCTGTAAGCTCTCCAGGACGATCTTGAGCTTCTCATCCTCGGACCAGCGCCGTGTATCCCTCCATTGAGGGCCGCCTTGTTTGACGGGCGCGATGGCTGCAGGTCCTAGGGGTAATCCTAGGAGAAGCGCTATGACGATTTCGAGGGCGGAGGTGATCACATCGGTCGAGCGGCGGCGCC
>NZ_JBWJZE010000023.1:0-99605 GCF_056429085.1 Bradyrhizobium sp. CFUWI | reverse complement strand
CCCCTTCCCCGCTCCGGCGCTGCTGAGGATGCGGGACTTGAACCCTTGAACGCGCAAGTCTCGTTCCAAGTCCAACATCAAGCGGTGTCCCGCATCATCGGCATCGAGCAGCAGCCAGGTGCCGTCGTCCGGCCTGACCGTGGCACGCGGGATGTCCCATGACTGCCAGGTTATGTCGAGCAGGCGCGAGTTGCAGGCGACGGCATCGGCATGCTGTTCGGCCGCGCCGCTCCCCATTGCCAATCCATCGACACTGAGCAACACGCGACCGGAGGCGTCGAGCAGATCGATGTCCACCTCGACGTGCAAGGCGTCGATCGCGACCAGGTGGGTGATGCAGTGAGCGGCGTCGGCGTCCGTGCGGTGGAGCCGGAGGCTTCGCACCGAGAGCGGCAGCAGCAAGCGCCCGTTTGTCTCCGAAACGACCCGGGCGAACGCCCCGACGGACTGAAAGCACGCGTCAAGCAGCACGGGATGCACCGTGTAGCCCCGCGCGGTCGTTCGGAACGAGGTCGGGAGCCGAAGATCCGCAAAGAGCGAAGCGCCGTCCGCGGACAACGCCAAGCCCGGGCCCAGTGCGCGAAAGGACGGGCCGTACTGGATGCCCTGCGAGTCGAACCACCGCCACACCTCGTCCGCGGCGACGGGCGTCGCGTGAGCGGCGCGCAGCGCGGCTACGTCGTGCGCGGCCGGCGGCTTTGCAGAGATAGCGCCAGAAAGCCGGGCGCTTGCATGGACCCGCGCTTCGCTCTTCGCCTGACTCTCGAGCCTGAAATTCAGCTCAGCCGGTCGGTCCGGCACTGCCGTGCAGACGATCGGCATCGATGGTTCCAACCGCAACGCGTGGTCGAACGTGATCATCTGCACTTCGACGAGCGATGTACCAGATGTACCAAGGGCCGTGCGCGCGGCGGCGAGCGCCATTTCGCAGAAGCCAGCGCCCGGAAACAGCGGCGTTCCGTTCACCCGGTGATCCGCAAGCCAGGGGTGGGCATCGAGACCAACCTCACAAGCCCAGACGTGGCGTTCCGGCTCTTCGTGCAGGACACGGTGGACGTTCAACAGCGGATGCGTCGACGGCACCTGATGCGGACCTGCGGCCGGCGTCGCCGGCGCAAGGAACAGGGGATAGTGCGTCCAGGCCGGCAACGGGAGGTCAAGCGGCTGGCCATCCGGATAAAGGACATTGAAGTCGATCGCCGCGCCGGCGACATAGATGGCGCCGACCAGGTCCAGAAGCCCGTTGTGCATGGGCTCGCCGCGAGTCATCGACGCAAGCGCGCGGACGGCGAAGTCCGTTGCGGAAGCACTCTCCAACACCGCGTGGGACACGATGGGATGTGGCGAAAGCTCGACGAATACGCGGTGTCCGTCTTCGAGCGCCGCCTGAACAGCCGGACGGAAGCGGACCGCTTGCCGAAGGTTGTCGATCCAGTAAGCGCCATCGCAAACGGGGGATTCGCGCGGATCAAGCAGCACGGTGCTATACATCGGTGTGTGCGGACTGTGCGCAGTCACTCCCACAAGGCGCTCCGACAGCTGCGCTAGGATCGGCTCCACTTGCGACGTGTGCGAGGCCACATCGACCGCGACCTCGCGGGCGGAGCGGCCTTCAGCCTGCCAGGCAGCGACAAGGCGCTGCACGGCCACGGCAGCGCCCCCCACCACCGTCGAGGCCGGAGCCGCCAGTACGGCGATCTCGACGTCGTCAATCCGTCGGCGCGCAAGATCTTCGCGAACCGCCGCCGGCGTCATCCCGACGACCGCCATTGCACCTGATCCAGCGAGCGTTCGGCACAGCATGGCGCGATGACAGATCACCCGCACGCCATCTTCGAGCGAGAGTGCGCCGGCCACGACTGCCGCCGACACTTCGCCCATGGAATGGCCGATCACTGCCGACGGCACCACACCCTTGGCCTTCAAGGACGCCGCCAACGCGACCTGGATCGTAAAAATGGCGGGTTGGATCCGTTCGATGCCGTCGAGTTGCGCCGGTCGACGCAGGGCATCGGTCACAGAGAAACCGCAGAGGGTCTGAATCAGAGGTTCAATGGCGCCAACCATCCCGGCGAAGACCGGATCGATGTCGATCAGCGCCGCGCCCATCGACTCCCACTGCGAGCCCTGTCCGGAGAATACGAAGACGGGACCGCTTCTATCCTGATCGACCCAATCTGCATCGATGGACTGATCGGCCGCGAGCCCGCGCAATTGCGCTGTCAGATCGCCGAGCGTTGTCGCAATGAGCGCGTGCCGGACGGGCCGGTGCCCGCGCCTGCAGGCGAGGGTCCGCGCGACGTCACTGGGGCGATGACGGCCGGCGCTCGCGTCCAGCCAAGCGGCAAGTCGCCCGGCCGAAACGCGAAGCGCCTCCGGCGAGGTCGAAGAAATCGGAAACAACCACGGCTGATCGTGTGTTTCGGCGGCTTGCGGCGAACAAGATGAAGCTGGCGCGTGAGGGGCTTGTTCGAGCACGACGTGGGCATTCGTGCCGGACATTCCGTAGGACGATATGGCCGCACGGCGGAGTCCGTCAGCGCCGGTCGAGGGCCAGGGCGCAGTGTCCGTCGGGACGAAGAGCCGCGTCTCGATCGGCTGGAGATGCGCAGGCAGCTGATGGAAGTGAACGGATCGCGGTACCACGCCATGTGCCAGCGCGAGCGTCGCTTTGATCAGGCCCAGGACGCCCGCCGCCGATTCCGCGTGGCCAAGGTTGCTCTTGAGCGAGCCGAGGGCGCAGGGCGAATGTCGTCCATACCGTGTTGAGAGACTTTGGAACTCCTCGGCATCGCCCACCGGTGTACCGGTGCCGTGCGCCTCGATCATGCCGACGGATGACGGATCAACCTGCGCCTCGGCAAGCGCACGATCGATCACCGCGATCTGGGCCGCGCGGGAAGGCGCCAAAATGTTGTGCGTGCGTCCGTCCTGGTTGACGGCGCTCCCGCGGATGACCGCGAGCACGCGATCGCTATCGCGCAGGGCGTCGCTCAGTAGCTTGAGCATCACCACCCCACAGCCTTCGGCGCGCACGAAGCCATCGGCGCGCTCGTCAAACGCATGACACCGCCCGGTCGGCGACAGCATGCCGAGCCCTGACGCCGAGGCGAATGTCGTGGGCGAGAACATCAACATGGCCCCGCCGGCAAACGCAACGTGGCACTCGCGCGCGAGCAGGCTTCGCCGAGCCGCATGCACGGCGACGAGACTGGACGAGCAGGCCGTGTCCAAGGTGATGGCAGGACCCGTGAGCCCCATCGCATGGGCGACCCGTCCTGACGCCATGCTGAAGGGCGTTCCCGTGAAAGCGTAGGCGAGGCCCATTGCACCTGCGTCGCGCGTGACCTGCATGTAGTCCTGATGCGAGAGGCCGAAGAACACACCGGCATCGGTCCCAAACAGGCGGCGCGGATCGCGACCGGAATGTTCGGCGGCCTCCCAAGTGACCTCGAGCAACAGCCGGTGCTGTGGGTCCATGGCGACGGCCTCGGGTTCGCCGATGCCGAAAAAGCGATGATCAAAGCCCGACGGGTCGTCCAGGAACGCGCCCCAGCGCGAAACCGAGCGGCCCGCCACGCCTGCTACGGGTTCGTAATAATCGTCGGCATTCCAGCGCTGCGGCGGAATCTCCCCAACGAGGTCGGTGCCTGCCAGGAGCGCGCCCCACAAGGCGTCCGGGGAGTCGATATGTCCTGGAAGTCTGCAGCCAATCCCGACAACAGCAATCGCAGTCACAATCAACACTTTCGTTCGGGGAGAAGACTTTTCGATCCAAATCAATACATGCCGGATCACGTTATTGATCCGTCGATCGATCGTCCAGCCCGCAGACTGCTGGCGGTTGCACTGACCGGATCCTGGGTGCGTCATCGTCACGCCGCGAATCGATCAGGCGGTCATCGCCGATGTTTGCGCCCGCGGCTTCGCGGTCGGCGTCGCTCGGCCTCGAGCAACGAGCTTCATGATGAATTCGAACAGCGTTTCGAACTCGTGCGGCTCACAATCGTGTTCAGTGGTTTCGCTCTCGCTATCATGCCCAAGCCCGCACGATCCTCGTTGGTCAGCAGCTTCCTTTTCAGTTGCGCTCCGAAAAGATGGCGCACGGCGTGAACGCCGAGAGCCCTTCCTCCGCAATGTCGGCCGTGAGGATCGGCCTGAACTCCTTGCAGAAACGATCACCCAAGGGCGAATGGCTGCCGAGAGAAAAAAGGTCCGGGAAGAGCAGCTTGTGTCCCGCGGTGACACCCCGGGGCGTTCAGCAGCGCGTAGCCCAGTATGCTTATTTGGCGAGCGCGGGAGGCGTATGCCGCCAATAGCGGACGGCTCGGCGGCGAAGGATGTGGGGAGCCATTTTCGAGCGACACTTGTGCCGCAGGGGTGCGTCGCAGCGCTGTGCAACAGCGCCCCAGTCAGGCCGGTTTCGTGAGCAATTTCAGGGGACGCGGAGCTTCTGGCTGGGGCGGGAGGGATCGAACCTCCGAATGGCGGAATCAAAATCCGCTGCCTTACCGCTTGGCTACGCCCCATCAGGCGACCGAGGAACGACGGAAGAACCGGCCCCCGCAGATTCCCTTCGGTCGCAGCCGGTCTATAGGGAGAGGCGCGGTATTTCAACCGCCTGGAGGGTCAAAATACCACACCGATCTGCCGATCCGCCACACCTCACTCCATTATGGAGAACCCGGAGGATCCGGCGGGCGCCCGCCCGGCCTTCCGGCCATTGAGACCGCCCCCGTTTCGTGAGAATACGGCGCCAATATTTGTCCACGGGAGTGAGCCATGACCTACCGCGCGCCGATCAATGACATGCTGCTGTCCCTCAACCATGGCGCCGGCCTCAAGGCTGCCGTGGAGGCCGGTCATTACGGCGAGTTCGACCTGGACATCGTCGCGGCCGTGCTTGAGGAGGCCGGCAAGTTCGCAACCGACGTGCTGGCGCCGCTCAACAAGGTGGGCGACGAGCACGGCATCAAGCTCGACGGCGGCAAGGTCACGACCGCGCCCGGTTGGCCGGACGCCTACAAGCGCTGGACCGAAGGCGGCTGGAACGCGGTGTCCGGCCCCGAAGATTTCGGCGGCCAGGGCCTGCCGATCGCGATCAACGCCGCCTGCACCGAGATCTGGAGTGCGGCCAACGTCGCCTTTGGCCTCTGCCCGCTGCTCACCGCCTCGGCGATCGAAGCTCTGGACGCGCATGGCAGCGACGAGCTGAAGAAGATCTATCTGGAGAAGCTCGTCTCCGGCGAATGGACCGGCACGATGCAGCTGACCGAGCCGCAGGCCGGCTCCGACGTCGGCGCGCTGCGCACCCGCGCCGAGAAGCAGGCCGACGGCACCTATCGGATCAAGGGGACGAAGATCTTCATCACCTATGGCGAGCACGACATGACCGACAACATCGTGCATTTCGTGCTGGCCCGTCTGCCCGATGCGCCCGCCGGCACCAAGGGCATCTCTCTGTTCCTGGTGCCCAAATTCATGGTCAATGCCGACGGCTCGCTCGGCGCACGCAACGACATCTTTGCCAGCGGCGTCGAGCACAAGCTCGGCATGCATGCCTCCCCCACCTGCACCATGACGATGGGCGATCACGGCGGCGCCATCGGCTTTCTGATCGGCGAAGAGAACCAGGGCATGCGCTGCATGTTCACGATGATGAACCAGGCTCGCCTCGGCGTCGGCCTCGAGGGCGTCGGCGTTGCCGACCGCGCCTATCAGCAGGCCTTGTCGTACGCCCAGGAGCGCAAGCAGGGTCGCGCCGTCGGCAGCAAGACCGACGGCTCGGATGCGATCTTCGTTCATCCCGACGTCAAGCGCATGCTGATGCGGATGCGGGCGCAGACGGCCGCCGCGCGCACCATCTGCTATGCGACAGCGGTCGCGATCGACGTCTCGACACGCGCCAAGGACCCGAAGGTGCGCACTGAAGCCGCCGCGCGCGCGGCGCTGCTGACGCCGATGGCCAAGGCCTATTCCACCGACATCGGCAACGAGGTCGCCTATCTCGGCGTGCAGGTCCATGGCGGCATGGGCTTCATCGAGGAGACCGGCGCGGCGCAGCACTATCGCGACGCCCGCATCACCGCGATCTACGAGGGCACCAACGGTATCCAGGCGATCGACCTCGTCACGCGCAAGCTCGCGGCCAACGGCGGTGCCTCGGTATGGGCGCTGCTCGACGAGCTCTCGGCAACCATCAAGAAGGTCGAGGCCTCCAACGACCCCACCTTCGGCACCACGGGAGCGAAGCTGCGCGAGGCGCTCGAGGCGCTGACGCGCACCAGCAAGTGGCTGCTGGAACGCGTCACGTCCGCACCGAACGAGGCGCTGGCCGGCGCGACGCCCTATCTGCAGCAGTTCGGCGCTACGCTCGGCGGCTGCCTGCTTGCTTCCGAGGCGCTCGCCGCCAAGGCCGACGGCAACACCGACGCCGCGCGCTACGTCTCGCTCGCGCGCTTCTTCGCCGAGAACATCACCGTGCAGGCCGGCGCGCTCGAGCGCACGGTGACGGAGAGCGCGGAATCGGTTGCGGCGGCGGATGCGGTGCTGCTGGGGTAGGTGCTTCATTTGTCCCGGACGCGCCGCAACGCGTAGCGTTGCTGCGCAGAGCCGGGACCCATGGCAGGAAGAGATCGCGGCGACATGGGCCCCGGCTCAAGTTACGAGGCCGCCACCGCCTCTCTTCTCGACGACGTCGAGCCTCGGGAATGGCGGCGAGAAACGTTCGTGAAATCTTCGCGCCGAACGATTAATCTGGTTCCATGCGATACAAATCCATCTTCGCCGCACTCGCCCTCACCTGCGCCCTCCCCGCCTCCGCGCAGACCGCAGCCCCCGTCGAGCTGCGCGTCCTCGCGATCAACGATTTCCACGGCAACCTGCGGCCGCCGCCGGGCGGCATCCGCATCGGAGATCCCGAGGACAAAAGCAAGAAGGTGATGGTGGCGGCCGGCGGCGCCGAATACATGGCGACGCTGGTCAAGCAGCTGCGCGAAGGACACAAGAACACGATCTTCGTCGCCGCCGGCGATCTGATCGGCGCGAGCCCGTTCCTGTCGGCGATGTTTCACGACGAGCCCTCGATCGAATCGCTCTCGATGATGGGGCTGGCGATCAGCTCCGTCGGCAATCACGAATTCGACGAGGGCACGACCGAGCTGCTCAGGATGCAGAACGGCGGCTGCCATCCGGTCGACGGCTGCCAGGGGCCGCATCCCTTCACGGGCGCCAAGTTCCGCTATCTCGCGGCATCCACCATCGAGACCGCGACCGGCAACAGCGTGCTGCCGCCCTACGAGATCAGGGAATTCGACGGCATCCCAATCGCCTTCATCGGGCTGACCTTGAAGGAGACCGCAGGCATCGTCTCGCCATCGGGCATCAAGGGGCTCGAATTCCGCGACGAGGCCGAGACGGTGAACGCGCTGGTGCCGCAGTTGAGGGCGCGCGGCGTCGAGGCGATCGTGGTGCTGATCCACCAGGGTGGCGAGCCCGCCGGCGACTACAACGAATGCCCCGCCATTACGGGGCCGATCGTCGACATCGTGAAGAAGTTCGACCGCGCCGTCGATGTCATCGTCAGCGGCCATACTCACCGCGCCTATGTCTGCAATATCGACGGGCGGCTCGTCACCAGCGGCGACAAGTACGGCACGCTGGTCACCGCGATCGACCTGAAGCTCGACCGCGCGACGCGCGACATCGTCAGCGCCAGGGGCGAGAACGTGCTCGTCGCCAATGCCTCGCTGGCGAAGGACGCGGAGCAGACCGCGCTGATCGAGGCCTACGACAGGCTCTCAGCGCCGATCGCCAACCGGCCGGCCGGATCGGTGACGCAGACGTTGTCGCGCGTGCCGAACGAGGCCGGCGAGAGCGCACTCGGCGACGTCATCGCGGATGCGCAGCTCGCCGCGACCAAAGACGCCAAGGATGGCAGCGCTGTCATTGCGCTCACCAATCCCGGCGGCATCCGCACCGACATCGTGCCGAAGGAGAACGGCGCGATTTCCTTCGGCGATGTCTTCGCCAGCCAGCCGTTCCGCAACCGCCTCGTCACGATCACGCTGACGGGCGGCCAGCTCAAGGACATGCTCGAGCAGCAATGGCTGGACCCGAAGCGGCCGCGGATCCTCCAGGTTTCGAACGGATTCAGCTATGCCTGGGATGCGTCGAAGCCATTCGGCGAGCGCGTAATCCCCGAGACAATGACGCTCAACGACAGGCCGATCGAGCCTGCTAGCGGCTACCGGATCACTCTCAATGACTACCTTGCCGTCGGCGGCGACGGTTTTACCGTCGCCAAGCAGGGCACGTCGCCGCAATATGGCGGTTACGACGCCGACGCGCTGTTCGCGTTCTTCCGGGCGCACGGGCCGATCGGTCCGCTGCCGCCTACCCGCATCCTGCGGGTGAATTGATCCGGGTCAAACGGCTGGGCCCGCTACGCCCCTTTGCCATTGCCGCCTAAGCGCATAGATTGGATTTTGCATTGCGTTTTGGCGCCGGATGCGCCAAGCGACGACGAAAGCCCGTTTCTTGTGAGGCCGACCTGATGAGCACGCTTCTCCTGTCCCACAAGGCCTGCCTCGACCATGTCACGCCTCCGGGACATCCTGAAAGGCCCGATCGCCTGCGTGCCGTGGAGGAAGCGCTGTCGCATGAGCGCTTCCAGTTCCTGGCGCGCGACCAGGCGCCGGAAGGCGATCTCGATCTCGTCACGCTCTGCCACAACGAGCACTATGTCACCGAGCTGCGCCACATCGCGCCGGCCAGCGGGCAGGTCTATATCGATGGCGACACGTCGATGTCGCCGGGCACGTGGGAAGCGGTGATGCGCGGCGTCGGCGGCGCGGTTGCGGCGACCGACGCCGTGATGGCGGGCGAGCATCGCAACGCCTTCGTCGCAGTGCGTCCGCCCGGACATCACGCCGAGATCGGCAAACCGATGGGCTTCTGTTTCTTCGACAACGTTGCGATCGCCGCGCGCCATGCGCAGCGCAAATACGGCATCAAGCGCGCCGCCATCGTCGATTTCGACGTGCATCACGGCAACGGCACGCAGGACATCTTCTGGTCGGACCCGACCGTGATGTACTGCTCGACGCACCAGATGCCGCTGTTTCCGGGCACCGGCGCCAAGAGCGAACGCGGCGACCACGACACCATCGTCAACGCGCCGCTTGCTTCCGAGGACGGCGGGCCGGAATTCCGCTCCGCGTTCGAGAACTTGATCCTGCCGCAGCTCGAGAAATTCAGCCCCGAGTTGCTCGTCATCTCCGCCGGCTTCGATGCGCATTACCGCGATCCGCTGGCCTCGCTGAATTTGCGCGCGGAGGATTATGCCTGGGTGACGCGCAAGCTGATGGATCTCGCCGACAAGACCGCCGGAGGGCGTGTTGTCTCGGTGCTCGAGGGCGGCTATGACCTGCAAGGACTGAAAGAATCTGTTACGGCGCATGTCGGCGCCCTGATGGGCGCTTGAAACACTCGCCACATTAAGCCCGCAAAACCCGCCTTCACTGTGGGCCAAGCGAATCGGGCAATCGGAAACGGATATGGCCGAAAACACCCAAGTCGACGTCTCCAGGCTCACCTTCGAACGCGCGATCGAGGAACTCGAAACGATCGTGAAGCGGCTCGAGGACGGCAAGGTGCCGCTCGAGGAATCCGTGACCATCTACGAGCGCGGCGAGGCGCTGAAGCGCCGCTGCGAGGAACTGCTGCGCCAGGCCGAGGCGCGCGTCGACAAGATCACCACCGATGCCACCGGCCAGGCCACCGGCACGGCGCCGCTCGACGTTCAATAGGCCGAGGCCCCCTATCCATTTCTGACCGCGCTCCGGTGCAACGTCTTCGCTGGGCGCAGCGCCTGCCGGGTCTTCATGATCGCACGGCGGCGTGCCCCCGACGGATCCCGGTTCCATGGCGGTGGGCCGGGATCGTCTGGCTCCGGGACGGTCCCTCGGGGGTGAAAGGGCTCCCAACTGCTCGAAAATGCTGACAAGGACCAGGCAAACCTGGAACCCGACGTCCGGCGCCACGGTTAACCACTCTGGCCCGCCGGTTGCATCTGCATACCCCTAATCGGTCCGCCGGGTTGGCTTTGGCCCCAGCTTTGGTGTAAAGCTGCGCGGAGTGTGGCTTTTTGCAAGCCTTGCGTGGGCACCGATTACCGACGACAAGAGCTTCAAACTGCTAATGAAATTGGCTTGGGACGGACGAAGCCGATCTAAGTGACAGGGATCACAGAGACTGAACCGGAGCGCACTTAAGCTTACCTAAGCTTGAAGACGGGGCTTTGCCCCATGCAGGTGGCTCCGACGGTTAGGACTCGCGCTGCGCCGATATTGTGCAAACCCATCGCGCACCGGAATGACCTTCCGGTGCTGACAAATTGGAAATCGCCGTGAACGCATACAGTAAAACGCCGCTTCTCGACACCATCCGGACGCCGGAAGACCTGCGCAAGCTCAAGGTCGAGCAGGTTCGCCAGGTCGCCGATGAGTTGCGGCAGGAGACCATCGATGCCGTCTCGGTGACCGGCGGTCACTTCGGCGCGGGCCTCGGCGTGGTCGAGCTCACCACCGCGATCCATTACGTCTTCGACACGCCGCGCGACCGGCTGATCTGGGACGTCGGCCACCAGGCCTATCCGCACAAGATTCTCACCGGCCGGCGCGACCGCATCCGCACCCTGCGCACCGGCGGCGGCCTGTCCGGCTTCACCAAGCGCAGCGAGAGCGACTACGATCCGTTCGGCGCCGCGCATTCCTCGACCTCGATCTCCGCCGGCCTCGGCATGGCGGTGGCGCGCGACCTCTCCGGCGGCAAGAACAACGTCATCGCCGTCATCGGTGACGGCGCGATGTCGGCCGGCATGGCCTATGAGGCCATGAACAATGCGGGTGCGATGAACTCGCGCCTGATCGTCATTCTCAACGACAACGACATGTCGATTGCGCCGCCGGTCGGCGCCATGAGCGCCTATCTGTCGCGCCTCTACTCCGGCAAGACCTATCGCACGCTGCGCGATGCGGCCAAGCAGATCAACAAGCGCCTGCCCAAGATCATCGCCAACCGCGCCAACCGCGTCGAGGAATATTCCCGCGGCTTCATGATGGACGGCGGCACGCTGTTCGAGGAGCTCGGCTTCTACTATGTCGGCCCGATCGACGGCCACAATCTCGACCATCTGCTGCCCGTGCTGAAGAACGTCCGCGACATGGAGACCGGCCCGATCCTGGTCCACGTCGTGACGCAGAAGGGCAAGGGCTACGGCCCGGCGGAAGCTTCCGCCGACAAGTACCACGCCGTCGTCAAGTTCGACGTCGCCACCGGCACCCAGGCGAAAGCAAAACCGAACGCGCCGGCCTATCAGAACGTGTTCGGCCAGAGCCTCGTCAAGGAAGCCCAGAAGGACGACAAGATCGTCGCCATCACCGCGGCGATGCCGTCGGGCACCGGCGTCGACATCTTCAACAAGGCCTTCCCGGACCGCACCTTCGACGTCGGCATCGCCGAGCAGCACGCGGTGACGTTTGCCGCGGGCCTCGCCACCGAAGGCTACAAGCCGTTCTGCGCGATCTACTCGACCTTCCTGCAGCGCGGCTACGACCAGATCGTGCACGACGTCGCGATCCAGAGCCTGCCCGTCCGCTTCGCGATCGACCGCGCCGGTCTCGTCGGCGCCGACGGCGCGACGCATGCCGGCTCGTTCGACAACGCCTATCTCGGCTGTTTGCCGAACATGGTGATCATGGCGGCAGCGGACGAAGCCGAGCTCGTGCACATGGTGGCGACCCAGGTGGCGATCAACGACCGTCCGAGCTCGCTGCGCTATCCGCGTGGCGAAGGCCGCGGCATCGAGATGCCCGAGGTCGGCATTCCGCTCGAGATCGGCAAGGGGCGCATGATCCGCCAGGGCAGCAAGATCGCCCTGCTCTCCTTCGGCACGCGCCTCGCCGAATGCGAGAAGGCAGCCGATGAGCTCGCCGCTCACGGCCTGTCCACCACGATCGCGGACGCGCGCTTCATGAAGCCGCTCGACACCGAGCTGGTGCTCAAGCTCGCCCGCGACCATGAGATCCTGATCACGATCGAGGAAGGCTCGGTCGGCGGCTTCGGCTCGCATGTCGCGCAATTCCTGACCGACCAGGGCGTGCTCGACAGCGGCATGGTCAAGTTCCGCTCGATGGTGCTGCCCGACGTGTTCCAGGATCACGACACGCCCGCCGCGATGTACGCCCGCGCCGGCCTCGACGCCAAGGGCATCGTCGCCAAGGTGTTCGAAGCGCTCGGCAAGGACGTCAAGGCCGAGACGGTCAAGCTGGCTTGATAGTGAGTTCACCTCTCCCGCTTGCGGGAGAGGTCGGCGCGAAGCGTCGGGAGAGGGCTCTATCCTCTGGGAGATTGTCCCGGTGCGGAGACAACCCTCTCCCCAGCCCTCCCCCGCAGGCGGGGGAGGGAGCAGACCGCCCACTGTAGCTTGCGCCCCTGCCCAAATTTTTCCGGTTCTGACTCCATGAAGATCTATCTGGCAGGTCCCGACGTGTTCCTGCCGGATGCCATCGAGATCGGCCGTCGCAAGGTCGATGTCTGCGCCGCACACGGCCTGACCGGCCTCTATCCCCTCGACAACGCCATCGACCTCACGGCGCCCGATGCCGCGCGGCAGATCTTCTGCGGCAACGAGGCGATGATGGACGAGGCCGATGCCATCATCGCCAACCTCACCCCGTTCCGCGGCGCCGGCGCCGATCCCGGCACCGTCTACGAGCTCGGCTACATGGCCGGCCGCGGCAAGTTCTGCCTCGCTTATGCCAATGACGGCGCCACCTATGCCGACCGCCTCAGCCGCTTCATGGACGTCACGTCCGAGGACGGGCGGCTGGTCGACGCGCAGGGCCTGACCGTCGAGGATTTCGGCCTCGTCGACAACCTCATGATGATCCATGCGCTGGAGCTGCATGGCTGCCCGCTGGTGACGCCGGCCGTGGCGCCCATCGACGTCTGGCACGATCTGGCCGCGTTCGAGGCTTGCGTCCGGATGGCGGCCGCGCGATTGATCGCTACATAGAGCATGATCCGGAAAAGTGTGCAGCGGTTTTCCGATAAGATCATGCTCGGCAAAACGCCCTCTTGAGAGAATCGATGTCCCCTGCCCGCAAGCGTGCGGATGTATTGCTGGTCGAGCGCGGCCTGTTCGAGAGCCGGGCGCGGGCGCGCGCGGCGATCGAGGCCGGCCTCGTCAGGGCCGACGACAAGCAGGTCGCCAAACCGTCGGAGACCATCGCCGAGGACGCGGTGATCCAGGCCGAGCCCGCGCACCCCTACGTCTCCCGCGGCGGCGTCAAGCTCGCCGGCGCGCTGGAGCGCTATCCAATCGAGATCGAGGACCATGTCTGCCTCGACGTCGGGGCGTCCACCGGCGGTTTCACCGAGGTGCTGCTGGCGAACGGCGCGAGCCTGGTGTTCGCGATCGATGTCGGCACCAGCCAGCTGCATCCCTCGCTGCGCGACCATCCCAAGATCGTCTCGATGGAGGAGACCGACATCCGCAGCTATGAGGGCAAGCGGCTGCCGGCACGGCCCGATGTCGTCGTCATCGACGTCAGCTTCATCTCGCTCAAGACGGTGCTGCCGGTGGCACTGTCCCTCGCCGCCGCGCCGATGAGCCTGCTGGCGCTGATCAAGCCGCAATTCGAGGCTGACAGGAAGCACAACAAGAAGGGCATCGTCCGCGACGCCGCCGTGCACCAGGCCATCTGCGACGACATCGCGGCCTTCGCGGCGTCGCTCGGCTGCACCGATATCGAGGTATTTCCCTCCGCGATTGCGGGCGGTGACGGCAATGCCGAATTCTTCCTGGGCGCGCGCCGTGGTTGAGCGGCTGACCATCGATCATGTCGGCCATCGCGGCGACGGCGTCTGCCTCACCGCGGGCGACGCGGTCTACGTGCCCTATACGCTCGGCGGCGAGACCGTCGAGGTCGATCACGTCGTGGGCCACCATCCCGATCGCCGCAAGCTGCTCGCGGTCGATGTCGCAAGCGCCGAGCGCATCGAACCGTTCTGCCCGCATTTCGGCGTCTGCGGCGGCTGTGCGATCCAGCATTGGGCGGCAGAGCCCTACCACGCCTGGAAGCGCGGCATCGTGGTGGAGACGCTGGCACAGGCCGGTATCGATTGCGAGGTGGCGCCGCTGGTCGACGCCCATGGCGCCGGCCGCCGGCGCATCACGCTGCACGGCCGCTTCGGCACGCATGATGTTCTCAAAGTCGGTTTCTCGGCGACGAGTTCGCACGACGTCATCCCGATCGACCGCTGCCCGATCCTCGATCCCGCGCTCGACGGCGCGCTCGATGCCGCCTGGGCGCTCGCCGAACCGCTGACGTCGAAGATGCCGGTGACCAAGCCACTCGACATCCAGGTCACCGCCACCGCCAACGGCCTCGATGTCGACGTGCGCGGCTCAGGGCCGCTGCCGACGGCGCTGGTCACGGCGCTGTCGCGCGTCGCCGAGCAGCACCGCCTGGCGCGGCTGACGCGGCACGGCGAGCTGGTACTGCAACGCCTGCCGCCGACGGTGAAGATGGGGCGCGCCGAGGTGACGCTGCCGCCGGGCTCGTTCCTGCAGGCGACGGTGGCTGGCGAAGAAACGCTCGCCGCGCTCGTCACCGAGCGCATCGGCAAGGCCAAGAACGTTCTCGACCTCTTCTGCGGCGTCGGCCCGTTCGCGCTACGGCTCGCCGAGAAGGCGCGAATCACCGCTTACGACAGTGACGCCGGCGCCGTCGCAGCACTGGCGAAAGCCGCGCGCACACCAGGCCTGAAGCCGATCAAGTGCGAGCCGCGCGACCTGTTCCGCCGTCCCCTGGTGCCGCCCGAGCTGCGCGACTGCGACGCCGTGGTGTTCGATCCGCCGCGCCAGGGCGCGCAGGCGCAGGCACTGAAGCTCGCTGCAAGCAAGGTGCCCGTCGTGGTCGCCGTGTCCTGCAACGTCGCAACCTTTGCCCGCGACGCACGGCTGCTGATCGACGGCGGTTATCGGCTGGAGTCGGTGGTGCCGGTCGATCAATTCCGCCACACGCCGCATGTGGAGCTGGTGGCGCGCTTCACGCGCTAACCTCGATGCCCGTCTTGATTCCGGTCAATCGTGGCAACGCGTTGGGTGCTAAAAGCGCGTCTGCGCCAGGAGGCGCGACATGGGATGCGGAGCGGACGTTCGTGCTTGACCGACGACAGTTCACCGGGGCCGCGCTGGGCTTTTCCACAGCGGCTGTCGGCGACTTCCCCGCTGCTGCGGCGGCGATGACCTACGATGGGGCGGTAACGACGTCACGGGCTCAGCTGCAGGCCGTGCCGCGGGATCGCGAGCTCGTGCGCTTTGCCACCCTCGCGGCCAACAGCCACAACACCCAGCCGTGGATCTTCTCCGCCCACGGCAACGAAATCGCGATTGCGCCGGATTTTTCGCGCCGCTGTCCGGCCGTGGATCCGGACGATCATCACTTGTTCGTCAGTCTCGGCTGTGCCGCCGAAAACCTCATCCTCGCTGCGTCCGCACTGGGCTGGCGCGCCGACCCGGTCATCGACGGCGAGCGGATCGTGATCGCGCTCGAGCAAGCCCCGCCGGATGCATCAACGTTGGCCGCCGCGATTCCAGTCAGGCAATGCACCCGCGCGGCGTTCGATGGCAGGCCCGCCGCGCCCGAGACCTTGCGCCGGCTCGAGAGCGCCTGTCGCGAACCTGATGTCACGGCCCTCCTGATGACCGAGCGCGCCGCGATCGCCGGGGTCACCGACTACGTGCTCGAAGGCAACTCGGCGCAAATGCGCGACAAGGCCTTCATGCGCGAGCTCGTGAGCTGGATTCGCTTCAACGAGGCGGAGGCGGTCGCGACCTTGGACGGGCTGTTCGCGCCGGCCTCGGGAAACCCCTCGCTGCCGTCGTGGCTGGCGCGGCCGCTGCTCAAGCTCTTCTTTACCGAGAGCGGGGAAAACAAGAAGTACCGTGACCAGCTCGCCAGCTCTGCGGGCGTCGTCGTGCTCGCGGCCGAGCGCAGTGACAAATCGCACTGGATTGCGGTCGGCCGCGCCTGTCAGCGCTTCGGTTTGCAGGCGACCGCGCTGGGGCTCAAATACTCCTTCGTCAATCAGCCGGTCGAGACGGCGGCGCTGAGGCAGCAATTTGCAACCTCGCTCGGACTCGGCGAACGTCGCCCCGACATCGTGATGCGTTTCGGAACCGGCCCGGACCTGCCGAAATCTCTGCGGCGTCCACCGGAGCAGGTGATGCGGCCCTAACGACGTAAACCGCTCAGCGCCGGCGACTCGCCCGGCAACATGTTCGATCTGATATCGCTGTCCATGCGGACCGAATCTCGCTGTATAAATCCAGCCCCGAACGACAGGCTGAGATTGGAGGTCGGCTTGAACTCGACGCCCGCAAATGCGCTGGTGCCGGGCGCCGCACCAGATGTCAGCGGCGCAACCGAGCTGCCGATGCCGTTGCCATATTTCAACGTATCGAAACCGGCAAAGAACGTCACGGGCATGCCGCCCATGGTCTTGGTGTTGTAGCCGAACTGCGTGCTGTCATATGAGAGCGCGCTGAAATTGCCGGCAAGGCCGGTCTGGCTGAGTCCGGTCTGACTGAGGCCGCTCCAATTCAGGTTGCCGCGCTGGCTACCGACGAAGAAGCCGTTCGCGCTGCTACGCCAATCCGGATCGCCGGCATTGAAGCTGGTGGAATTGCCATAAATATCGGAACTCTGGTCGGCGCCACCGCTGAGGCCGAAAGGCCCGCCGGGGACCCAGTATTTCAGCGGCGCGACCTGGGCGTGAACCGGTGCTACCGTCACGCAAAGCATAGCGAGCACAGCTGCAAGAACGGGTGAAGGGGCAAGGCTGGACATTGAGACTACCGTCAAGACTTTTGCAGAATATACTCCCCTGATATCGCCAATGCCAGCCGAGCGGCCGCGCCAACGTCGCAGCCAAGGGCCTCCCCACAGCCGAACCTGATGCCGCACGTTCCCCTGCTCACGCGCCTGACATCCGCTTTCCGCGAGGTTCCGGGCCTCGCCGCCATCGTGCTGGGCGGCTCGCGCGCGCGAGGCAGCGGGCATCTCACCTCCGACTATGATGTCGGGCTCTACTTCGCCGCGGCGCGCACGCTCGACACCGAGCGGCTGCTTGCGGCTGCGAAGGAAATCGCCGACGATCCTGCCGCCGCGACCGTGACGCCGGTCGGTGAATGGGGACCGTGGATCGTCGGCGGCGCCTGGCTGTCGGTGCAAGGCAGCAAGGTCGATCTGCTCTATCGCAACGCCGATGCGGTCGAAGCCGTGATGGGGGCCTGCCATGGCGGACTCGTCACGATGGATTATCAACCCGGCCATCCCCACGGTTTCTGCTCGGCAATCTGGATGGGCGAGATCGCATATTGTCAGCCACTGCACGATCCGCAGGGCATAATCGCGCGGCTGAAATCGATCGCCCTGCCCTATCCTCGCCCCTTGCGCGAAGCCCTGATCCAGCGCTTCCAGTGGGAGATCCTGTTTGGCATCGAGAACGCCGAGTTCGCCATTGCGCGCGGCGACCGAACCCACATCGCGGGATCGCTCTACAGATCGCTCGCCTGCATCGCGCAGGTGCTGTTCGCGCTCAACGAACGCTATCTCATCAACGAAAAGGGCGCCCTGCACGAAGCGGCCCTCTTGCCGCTGACGCTTCCGCATCTTGTGGAACGGATCGACGAGGTCTGGCGGCTGGTCGGCGACGGCGCCCCTGCACCCGCCTGTGAAGTCCTGCGCCAGATCGACCGGCAGTTGAAGGCGCTGACGCAGCCCGGTGCACCGGGGTCGTGAAAGTTATGCGGTCCGGTCCACGGAGGACGATGAATCGGCCGGCGGATATTTCGTCACCGGCACCATGAAGGATTTCGTGCCGACCTGGTAGATGACCTTGCCGTTCTGGCCGTCATCGGTTGCGATTTGAGTCTGCCCGAACATGATCACGTTCTTGTAGACGTAGCCGGTGCCCTTACGGGTGACGCCGTCGGTGGTGACGCTGACCTCGGCTTCCTTGCCGTTGACGGACAGCACCTTGAAGCTCGCGCTTTTGCCGTTGGCGCTGGAATAGCCGCCCCAGCTTCCCATCAGGCGGCTGTCGGAGGCCGGCGGGGCCTGCTTCTCGAGATTCGCGGTCTGCTTGCCGGCGCCCCCGAACGAGAACAGCATCACCATGTTCTTGCCGTCCTTGGTGCCGACCGTAATCCCGCCAAAGGTGATGAGCGTGCCGCTGACCTCGGCAAAGCCGCGCTCGGTGTGGCCGTTATGGGTGTACTCGACCTGCGCCCGGGCGCCGCGGATGTTCACGACCTTGAAGCCGACGGGCTGGTTGTTGCCGACCCAATTGCCCTTCCAGTCCCCGACCAGAGCACTCTGGCGATACAGCCGCTCGTTGGCCGGCGAAATCTGGTTTGTGCTCGATGTGACGATGGCCATTGGATTGCTCGGAGACGGGCCTGACAAACCCGCTTTCGTTCGCTTCGGCAATGTCAGGATGCCGACTGGAAACGAACGGAAACCATGCGATTAGGGCCACGCGCCGGTTAACGAGGCGTTAAGCTCGAGCATCGCCCGGGCGGGCAAAAGGTCTCAGCCGGGGCTTCAGCGGCCCCAGCGGTCCGACCAGATCTTCTCGCCGATCAGGCAATTGACGCGCGGCTCCCTATCGGCGACCGGCATCACGGGACGCTCCGGCGTGCGGCCGGCGACCTCCATCAGCAGCTTGGTGCGGATCGCCTCCTTGAACTTGTCGCGGTCCTTGATCGTGATGACGAAGGAGCCGGGGCCGCCGATGACGCAGTCCTCGTAGTAGAAATCGAGATTGTCGATATCCATGGTCGAATAGGATGGCTCCTTGACCATGATCGGCAGGCCGTTGATGACGATGCCCTTCTCGAGCGCCGCATCGCGCGCCACCGTGACCGGGCCGCCATTGTTGTTGGGGCCGTCGCCGGAAATGTCGATCACGCGGCGCAGGCCGCGATAGGGATCTTCATCGAACAGCGGCATTGCGAAAGCGATCGCGCCCGAGATCGAGGTGCGCGAGGCGCGCCGGATCGGCGTCTTCATGATCTCGGCGGCGACCGCATCCGCCGTCTCGGGACCGTCGACCAGCCGCCAGGGAATGATGATCTTCTGGTCGCTGGAGGCAGCCCACTCGAAATAGGTCACCGCGATCCGGCCGTTCGGGCCGAGCTTCAGGGCCTGGAGAAACTCCTTCGACTGGATCGCCTGCGCATAGCCCTCGCGCTGGATCGCGAGTTCGTCCATGTCCATGGAATAGGACACGTCGACCGCGAGGACCAGCTCGACGTCGACCGTCTGCGCGTCCCTGTCGGCCGCAGGCCGGTGCAGCTGATTTTTAGGCGGCTCAAATTTTGGTCCTGGCGCCGCGATGCCCGCGACGTCCCCTCCGGCAAACATGCCGGCCACCAGCACAGCCCCGATCGAGAACAGCAACCGCATCGCAGCCTCTCCCGTCGTATGACGTGATGGTGACATGCAATCGCCTTGCCGCAAAGCGCGAAGATCGCTTGCGCTTCACATTCGAGTTAGGGATTCGCGGCTCAGGCGTACACGCGCCTTGCGTAATGCTGCCGCCGTGTTGCCGCGCTTGCGCCGCTGGAACACGCTCGTGCGCTCGCGCCATCGGGCTCATGATGCGCGAAGCGGGAGCGACGGGCACGGGGACAGAGCTCCCCGCCCACTTGTCCGAAGCGATTTCCGTGCTAGGTTGGCCGCACAGATGGGGATGGAGTCCCCCGACAACCGCCCGGCGGTCGATCACCGTATGGGCTGATGACTCCTGCTTGAGGAGGGGCAATCTTTGAGCCTCTGCCTTCGGCGGGAGCATGGACAAACCCGCCGGTGGCGGGTTTTTTGTTGTCTGGCGCAAGGCCGGGAGAAGGCGAAGACGTGACGACGACGACACCGAATGCTGTACGTAACGGGCTGCCCAGAGGAATCTGGGTGCTCGGCTTCGTCTCGATGCTGATGGACATCTCCTCCGAGATGATCCACGCGCTGCTACCGATCTATCTGGTCACCGTGCTCGGCGCTTCGACGCTGACCGTCGGCTTCATCGAGGGCATTGCGGAGGCGACGGCCTCGATCACGAAGATCTTTTCCGGCGCGCTGTCGGATTGGCTTGGCCGCCGCAAGCTGCTCGCCGCACTCGGCTATGGCCTCGCCGCCCTGACCAAGCCGCTGTTCCCGCTCGCGCCCAGCGTCGAATGGCTGGTGGCCGCGCGCTTCGTCGATCGCGTCGGCAAGGGCATTCGCGGCGCGCCGCGCGATGCGCTGATCGCCGATATCGCCCCCGTCGGCCTGCGCGGCGCAAGCTTTGGCCTGCGGCAATCACTCGACACTATCGGCGCCTTCGTCGGGCCGCTCGCCGCGATCGGCCTGATGTGGTGGACCGCCGACAATTTCACCGCCGTGTTCTGGGTGGCGGTGCTGCCGGCCTTCCTGTCCTTCGGACTGATCGCGTTCGCGGTGAGCGAGCCGGACCCGGATCCGAGCCGGGAGCCCGCAAAAAATCCGCTCAATCTCGCCGCCATGCGGCGGCTCGGAGCGGTCTATTGGCGTGTCGTGGCCGTCGGAATCGTGTTCACGCTCGCGCGCTTCAGCGAGGCCTTTCTGATCCTGCGCGCGCAGAATATCGGGCTCAATGCGATGTGGGTGCCGGCGGTGCTGGTGCTGATGAACATCGTCTACGCCCTGTCGGCCTATCCGGCCGGCGTGCTCTCGGACCGGATCAACCGGACCGGCCTGCTCGCGCTCGGGCTCGTCTTCCTCGCCGGTGCCGATCTCGCGCTTGCGCTGCTGCCGAACCTTTCGGGCCTCGCACTCGGCGTCGCGCTGTGGGGGTTGCATATGGGACTGACGCAGGGCCTGCTCTCGGCGCTCGTCGCCGACGCCGCGCCGCCGAGCCTGCGCGGCACCGCGTTCGGCTATTTCAACCTGTTCACCGGCCTTGCCTTGCTGGCCGCGAGCGTGATCGCGGGCGCGCTGTGGGACGCCTATGGCCCGGCCGGAACGTTCCTTGCGGGGCTCGGCTTCGCGCTGCTTGCGCTTCTGGGGCTGCTTGCCGTCGGCAATGGCCTCGCGACGGAGGACAAATGATGACGGGGGAGCGTCCATCATGCTGAGCGGGGCAATCGCGATCGTGATCGGTAGCGCCCTGGGCGGCTGTGCGCGCTATTTCGTTTCCGGTGTGATCGCGCGGCGGCTGGGTGAAACGTTTCCGTGGGGCACCCTGACCATCAACGTCACCGGCGCCTTCGTGATCGGCATCTTCGGCGCGCTGGCGACCCATCCCGGCTCGGCCTTCGCCGCGCCCACCCCATGGCTGTTCGCGGTGACCGGCTTTCTCGGCTGCTACACCACGGTGTCCTCGTTCAGCCTGCAAACGCTGACGCTCGCGCGGAGCGGCGAGCCGATGCATGCGCTCGGCAACATCCTGTTCTCGGTCGGGCTTTGCCTTGCCGCCGTCAGTTGCGGCTTCCTCCTTGCGGACGGTCTGGGAGGCTAGCGGATGGAATTTGGAAAGGCATCGGCAGCGCGGCATCTTCACCTCTCCCCGCTTGCGGGGAGAGGTGCAAGAGGAAGCGTGTGATGAACTCGCCCTCCTCCGCCGAGCGCTGGCGCACTGCGATACTCTATGCTTGGGTCGCCGCGGGCAGCGTCGTCGGCGGCCTGACGCGCTATCTGGTCGGGCTGGCGCTCGATACCGGACCTGGCTTTCCCGTCGCGACGCTGTTCATCAACACGATGGGCTCGCTGATCATCGGCTTCTACGCGACGCTGACCGGCCCCGAGGGCCGCATGCTGGCGCGGCCCGAGCACCGGCAGTTCGTCATGACCGGGTTCTGCGGCGGCTACACCACCTTTTCGACCTTCAGCCTGGAGACCTTCCGCCTGTTCCATGACGGCATGAAATACACGGCGCTCGCCTACATCGCCGTATCCGTGATCTGCTGGCTGGTGTCGGTATGGATCGGCCATATGATGGCGAGCCGCTACAACCGCTTGACAAGGAGCTGAGCATGCAAATTCCCAATCAGGCAGTTTCGCTCCGGATCTTCATCGGCGAGAGCGATCATTTCGACGGCAAACCGCTCTATGAAGCCATCGTGATGACGGCGCGCGAGCGGCACCTTGCGGGCGCCACCGTGCTGCGCGGACCGATGGGGTTCGGCAAATCGAGCCGGCTGCACACCTCGAAGATCCTGCGGCTGTCGGAAGACCTGCCGCTGCTGATCGAGATCGTCGACAGCGAGGACAACATCAACGCATTCCTGCCCATCCTGGACGGCATGATGTCGAGCGGGCTGATCACCTTGGAGAAGGTGCAGGTCCTGCAATATGGTGCGAAGGCCGCAGGCTGATCGCCGCGGCTGGGAACCGAGCCCGCCGATTCCAGGAGGCGGAATGAACGAGAAGATCGTCACCAAGCCGAAAACCAGGACCAAGACCAAGGTCGAGCGGCCGAAGCTGCACAAGGTCATCCTGATCAACGACGACTACACGCCGCGCGAATTTGTCACCATGGTGCTGAAGGCCGAATTCCGCATGACGGAGGATCAGGCCTACAAGGTGATGATCACCGCGCACAAGCTCGGCGCCTGCGTGGTCGCCGTGTTCACCAAGGACGTCGCCGAGACCAAGGCGACGCGCGCCACCGACGCCGGCCGCGCCAAGGGCTACCCATTGCTGTTCACGACCGAGCCGGAGGAATAGCGGCTCAATCGACCAGCGCCGGCGTCTCATCCGCCAGCCCATAGACGCGCTGCGCCTTGGAAAATCCCGCGATCGGAAACTCGCCGAGCTCGCGCCAGTCGTGGCGGCAGATATTGGCAAAGCCTTCCGAGGCCACGACGGTCCGTCCCAGGCGGCCCGTGATCTTCTCGAGCCTTGCGGCAAGGTTGACGGCCGGTCCGATGCAGGTGAAGTCGAGGCGGTTGCCGCCGCCGATATTGCCGTAGAGGATGTTGCCGACGTGCAACGCGACGCCGAAGCGGAAGCGCTCGATGGCCTCACCGACCGGAAAGGCCAGCGCCTCGACGCTGGCGCGGGATTCGCGCGCGGCTTCCAGCACGCGCGAACAGACATGCGCGGCATCGCCGACATATTCGTCGATCGGGAATACGGCGAGCAGGCCGTCGCCCATGAACTTCAAGACCTCGCCGCCATGGGCGAGGATCGCGGTGACCTGACAGTCGAAATAATGATTGAGGATCTGGACCACCGTCTCGGGCGGCAGCCGGTCCGACAGCGCGGTGAAGCCGCGCAGGTCCGAGAGCCAGATCGCGGCCTGCATCGTGTCGTTGTGGCCGCGGCGGATCTGGCCGCCGAGGATGCGTGCGCCGGCGCGGTTACCGACATAAGTGTCGAGCAGCATCTCCGCGGTGCGGCGCAGGGTGATGATCTCGCTGACGCGCGCGAGCGGCGCGATGAGGGCCCGGATCGACGCGATGTCGTCGTCGCTGAAGCCGCCGGGACGTCGCGTCACCCAGCTGGTTGCGTGAATGGAGCCATCGAGAAACGGCACCGGCACCGCAATATAGTCGGTCGCGCCTTCAGCGCGCATGTCGTCGAGAAACGGAAAGCGCTTATCGTCGGGATCGTTCGCGCGCCCCCTGACCTCCAGCGCCTGCTCGAACACGACGCGAAGGGGGCTGCGGGCGAATTCGGGCGTGTCCAGAACGTCGAAATCGACGGTGCCGATCTCGACTTCCTCACCCTGCCGCCAGATGAAGTTGCGGCCGAAGACTTCGGGATGCAGCGTGCGGATGAAGATGCCGAACCGCCACACCGGCAGGCCGGCCGCGACCAGGCGTTCGCAGAAGTCGGTGATCATCACGGCCGGCTCAACCGACCAGACGCCGTCGATCAGCCAGTTGCGGACGCGCTGGAGCTCGGAACTGTTCATAGCTCATTTGCGGATGAAGTGGTGGACCCGTCAAGCCGCGCGGTGGGCTAGTACGGCAACATCAACGCCCCACCTGTCCGCGATCACGCAGGAAATGGTCGGCCAGGACGCAGGCCATCATGGCCTCGCCGACAGGCACGGCGCGGATGCCGACGCAGGGGTCGTGGCGGCCTTTCGTGAAGATTTCGGTCTCGGCGCCCTTGCGATCGACAGTCCGGCGGGGCTGCAGGATCGAGGAAGTCGGCTTCACCGCAAAACGCACGACCACCGGCTGCCCGGTGGAGATTCCGCCCAGCACGCCGCCGGCATGGTTGGACAGGAAGCGCGTGCCGTCATTGCCGGTGCGCATTTCGTCGGCGTTCTCCTCCCCGGTCAATTCCGCCGCGCCAAAACCGGCGCCGATCTCGACGCCTTTCACCGCGTTGATGGTCATCATCGCGCCCGCCAGATCGGAATCGAGCTTGGCATAGATCGGCGCGCCGAGTCCGGCCGGCACGCCCTCGGCGACGATTTCGATCACCGCGCCGATCGAGGAGCCGCTCTTGCGGATGCCGTCGAGATAGGTCTCGAAGAACGCGGCCTTGTCCTTGTCCGGACAGAAGAACGGATTGTTTGCGACCTCGTCCCAGTCCCACTTCGCGCGGTCGATCTTGTGCGGGCCGATCTGCACCAGGGCGCCGCGCACCCTGACGTCGGGCAGCACCTTGCGCGCGATGGCGCCGGCGGCAACCCGCGTCGCGGTCTCGCGCGCGGAGGAGCGGCCGCCGCCGCGATAATCGCGCAGGCCGTATTTGGCCTCATAGGTGAAGTCGGCGTGGCCGGGGCGAAATTTGTCCTTGATCTCGGAATAGTCCTTCGAGCGCTGGTCGGTGTTCTCGATCAGGAGCCCGATCGGCGTGCCCGTCGTCACCTGCACACCGGTCTCCGGATGCGCCATCACGCCGGACAGGATCTTCACCTGGTCCGGCTCCTGGCGCTGGGTGGTGAAGCGCGACTGGCCGGGACGGCGGCGGTCGAGGTCGCCCTGGATGTCGGCCTCGGTGAGCGGGATCATGGGCGGACAGCCGTCGACCACACAGCCGATGGCCACCCCATGGCTCTCGCCGAAGGTGGTGACGCGGAACATGTGGCCGAAGGTGTTGAAGGACATCGCTGCTCGGTGGTTCGCAAGTCAGTTCTGACTTGTCGTGGTAACGCGGAGGAACAGCCTGGTCAAACACAGTCGGTCATTCCGGGGCGCTCGGAGAGCGAACCCGGAATCTCGAGATTCTCAGGTGCGCCAGGGCGCACCGGAGTTCGCTGCTTCGCACCGCCCCGGAATGACGGCAGGTGGCCTAACTGAACTTCTCCAGCCGCCCGTCGCGGAACACGTAGACCGCCCCCTGCTCGATATAGAGTTCCGCGGCGCTGGCCGGCGTCTCCAGCCCCAAGCACACCATCAGGGCCCGGCAGGTCCCGCCATGGGCCACCGCGACCGTGTCGGTCCGCAGCTGATCGTACCAGGCGCGCACGCGGACCTGAACATCGGCATAGGTCTCGCCGCCGGCGGGGCCCACCCTCCATTTGTCGGCGAGGCGCCTGGCGTAAATGTCGGGATCAGCCGCTTCGCTCTCGGCCAGCGTCAGCCCTTCCCAGGCGCCGTAGCCGATCTCGCGCAGCCGATCGTCGAGCGCATAGTCGGCGACCGGCAGCTCGAGCTTGAAGCGCGCGAGCTCCATGGTCTGGCGCGCGCGGCCGAGCGGGCTCGACACGTAAGGCAGCGCCGCCTTGTCGCGCCCCTCGCGCTTGAACAGGTCGGCGAGAATGCCGCCGGCCTGGACGGCCTGACTGCGCCCGCGCGCGTTCAGCGGAATGTCCTTGGTGCCCTGAAGCCTGCCGAGCGCGTTCCACTCGGTCTCGCCGTGGCGGAGATAGTAGATCGTGGGCACGGCCATTCCAGCCTGAAGATCAGTCCTTGCCGCCGAACGAAATATCCGGCGCATCGGGCCTCTTCATGCCCAGCACGTGATAGCCGGAATCGACGTGATGCACCTCACCGGTGACGCCGCGCGAGAGGTCGGAGAGCAGATACAACGCGCTGCCGCCGACGTCCTCGGTCGACACGTTGCGCCGCATCGGCGCATTGGTCTCGTTCCACTTCAGGATATAGCGGAAGTCGCCGATGCCGGAGGCGGCGAGCGTCTTGATCGGACCGGCCGAGATCGCGTTGACGCGGATGTTCTTCTCGCCGAGGTCGGCGGCGAGATAGCGCACGCTGGCCTCCAGCGCCGCCTTCGCCACGCCCATCACGTTGTAATGCGGCATCCACTTCTCGGCGCCGTAATAGCTGAGCGTGATCAGCGAGCCGCCATCCGTCATCAGCTTCTCGGCGCGCTGCGCCACGGCCGTAAACGAGTAGCAGGAGATCAGCAGCGACTTCGAGAAATTCTCCGCGGTGGTGTCGACGTAACGGCCTTCGAGCTGCTCGCCATAGGCGATCGCGTGCACCAGGAAGTCGATCTTGCCCCACTTCTCCTTCAGCACCGCGAACGCCGCATCGATGGTTGCGGCATCGGTGACATCGCAATGGCCGAGCACGAGACCGCCGATCTCGGCGGCCAGCGGCTCCACGCGCTTCTTCAGCGCATCGCCCTGATAGGTGAAGGCGAGCTCGGCGCCGGCGGCGTGGCATGCCTTGGCGATGCCCCAGGCGATCGAGCGATTGTTGGCAAGACCGAGGATCACCCCGCGCTTGCCCTGCATCAGACCTGAATTCTGCGCCATGTTTGAACGTCCCGTCGAACTCTTGCTGAGGTCTGGAGGTACACCAGCCCTCCTTTGCGGTACAGCCCTAATACGCCGCGTTAACGCTGTTTAGAGCACCGGAATAGCCGTTCCATTCGGGTGTTATGATCCCTATAGGCGCTTGCGCCTGAGACCAGGACGTCAAGACCGCAATGAGCGCGTTTCGCCAGAGTGTGGAAGCCATGATCCCGGCGTTGCGGCGCTACGCCCGCGCGCTCACGCGCGACGCGGACGTGGCCGACGATCTGGTGCAGGACACGCTGGTGCGGGCCCTGCGCTCGGAGCGATTGTTTCTCGGAGGCGACGTCAGGAGCTGGCTCTACACGATCCTGACCAACCTCAACAAGAACCGGCGGCGCTCGCTGGCAAGGCGGCCGCAATTCATGCAGCTGACTGAGAACAACCCCGATGCCAGCGGCACCGAAGCCGAAGGGCGCGACATCGAGAGGGCGCTGGCGACGCTCGTCGAGGAGCAGCGTTCGGTGCTGCTGCTGGTCATGCTGGAAGGCATGAGCTACCGCGAGGTCGCCGACATCCAGGGCGTGCCGATCGGCACCGTGATGTCGCGCCTCGCCCGTGCCCGTGCCCACGTCAAGGCCTTGCTGGAAGGCGAGCGCCCGACGCTCAGGCGGGTGAAATGATGGCAGGGTCGATGCATCGCGGATCGTCCGCCCGCAGCATGCCGATGCCGCGAGCAAAGTTGAGCTTTGGACGACATTGTGGGCCACAGAGCCAGAGACGATTGAGATGAACGAGCGCAAGATCCCAGTGACCGAGGACGAACTGCACGCCTATGTCGACGGCGAGCTGCCGGCCGAGCGCCGCGCCGACGTCGAGGCCTGGCTGGTCGCCCATCCTGAAGAGGCCGAGCGCGTGCAGTCCTGGCGCGCCATGGCGGAGATGCTGCACGCCCGCTACGATTCCATCGCCCACGAGCCGGTGCCGGCACGGCTGGAGCTCGAGCGGCTGGAGCGCCGCCCGCGGCAATGGCTCTATGGCGCCGCCGCGGCTGTGCTGGTTGCCTTCGTCGCCGGCGGCACGGCCGGCTGGGTCGCGCATGGCGCCGCCAGCGCCCCCTCGACCTTCCAGAGCTTCACCGCGGACGCGCTCGACGCTCACCGCCTCTATGTCGTCGAGGTCCGCCACCCCGTCGAGGTCGGCGGCAATGAGCGCGACCACCTCCAGGCCTGGCTGACCCGGCGCTGCGGCTGGACCGTGTTTGCGCCGAACCTGGAGGCCAGCGGGCTGAAGCTGGTCGGCGGCCGGCTTTTGCCGGGCCCGAACGGCCCGGCGTCGTTCCTGATGTATGAGGGCGTCTCGGGCGAGCGCTACACGATCTACGCCGCCAAGACCGAGAATGGTGCGACGCAAATGCGTTACGCCAGGACCGACAAGGACGGCGCGCTGTTCTGGGCCGAGCGTGGCGTGGGTTACGTCGTCAGCGGCGGCGGCGATCGCGACCGGCTGACCAAGGTGGCGCAGGCGGTCTATGACCAGGCTGAGAAAAACGGCACCTAAACCACCGCTTGAGCACAGTGCCCAGATTCCGTCATTGAAAATTTGGAATCAAGACATCGGCGCGTCTCATTATCGCACCGGATGATCACGCGAAAATGAGCAGCGTTCGATCCGCCGATCGACGCGGGCGGCCTCGATTGGGGTTTTTGGTACCGCGCTGGTCCCCCTCTCGAGGCCGCACCTTTTTATCGGCTGCCCCGCCGGACAGCCGATACGTCGAGTTCATGAAGCGCTACCACGCCTCAGACATATGATGAGCATCATCTCCAGGACGAAGCCCTAGGCCTTTGGAAGAACCCCTTCAGTTCGATCGTCTCTAACCAAGCCCGCTACGTGGATTGTAGGGGTGTTGGTCCCGCCACTTCTCCATCAATGCTTCAAGCTCGGCGTCGTTCCCATCCGGTAGCATAATCCTGACGGTGACGAAGAGATCCCCGGTTCCGCCAGATTTCGGCAGGCCCTTGCCCTTGAGGCGAAAGGTCCGGCCACTGGAGGTGTTTTTCGGGACCGAAAGCTCCACGGCATTGCCGAGAGTAGGCACGCGGACCTTCCCGCCGAGCACCGCCTCGTAGAGCGTGACCGGCAGGTCGATCCTGAGATCGGCACCCTCGACCTTGAAGAAAGGGTGCGGCGCGATGTTGATGGTGATCAGGAGATCCCCGGGCGGATGCCCCTGCGCGCTCTCGCCCTGCCCGCGCAGCCGGATCTGCTGACCCTCGGTGACGCCGGCCGGAATCTTGACGTTGAGCTCCTTGCCTGTCGGCAGCCGGACGCGCTTCTCGCCGCCCTTGACCGACTCTTCCAGCGAGACGGACATGGCAACATTGACGTCGAGATCGAGCCCGATGCCGCCGGTGTCGAATTCGAACTGAGCTCCGCCGCCGGCCCCCGGCCGGGCGCCGCGCATCCCGCCGCCGAACATGCTGTTGAGGATATCCTCGAACGCGCCGCCGCCCGCGCCGGGGCCGCCGCCGGAGCGGAACGTATAGTTTTCGAACCCGCCGGGACCGGCGCGGCCGCGCGGCCCGCCACCGCCCGGAAACCCCTGGAAGCGCGGCTTGCCCTCGGCGTCGATCTCGCCGCGGTCGAACTGCTTGCGCTTGTCCTCGTCGCCGATGATCTCGTTCGCCGAGTTGATCTCGGAGAAGCGCTCGGCGGCTTTCGGGTCGCCCTTGTTGCTGTCGGGATGGTGCTTCTTGGCAAGCTTGCGATAGGCGCTCTTGATGGCGGCAGCGCTGGCGCTCCGCGGCACCCCCAAGACCTCATAGGGGTCGCGCATCCGTCACGTCTCCTTCAAGAATTCGAATTGTTCAAAGGGCTCCCCGCCCCATCTGCGATCCATGTGGGGAGAGAGTGGCATTTTTGCAACTAGGGGCGTTCGCCGATTCCTAGCTCCGCCACGGCTTTAGCGTATGAATCTCCCAACGGCCACGGCTGCTTTGGCAGCCGGCGCCATGGAGCCAGCTTTCGGTCGTCCCGTTGACGTAGCTCGCCAGGAAATCGCGGCATTTGCGGCCGTCCTCGGCGGCATAGGATTGCGCGATCGGCGTCACCGAGCCGCGCGCCCCGGTCTCCGGATTCTCCCAATGCTGGCTGGAATCCTTGTCGCCCTTGCTGAGGACGTCGGTGGCGGCGTTGCGGGTGAAGGCGAGATCGGTCTCGGTTGGCGGCGCGTCCTTCGCCGGTCGCGCGATCGAGCCGGTGAGGTCGCTGTCGTCGGCCTTGGCGTAGGCGCTCTGGTCGTTGCGGGAGAAGCTGCAGCCTCCGGCCCCGAGCCCGATGAGAATGATCGTCATGACGAAGCCGGACGGCCGGATCGCCGATAGGCCAACGCGTCCCCATGCCCTATATAGGGCGGTAGCGGACAACAACGCGTTTTGGGCCGCGGGACGCAACTCGGACTCCAGACATGACCGACACGACCTCGATGAAACACCAGACACCCTTAACATCCGGTGATTTCACCGCCGCCGACGAGCCATTTGCGCTGTTCGAGAGCTGGCTGAACGAGGCGATCAAGAGCGAGCCGAACGACCCGAACGCCATGGCGCTCGCGACCGTCGATCCCGACGGCCTCCCTGACGTGCGCATGGTGCTGATGAAGGGCTTCGATACCGCGGGTTTCGTCTTCTACAGCCACATCGCCAGCCAGAAGGGCCGCGAACTCGCCGCAAATCCTAAGGCAGCATTACTTTTTCACTGGAAGTCGCTGCGCCGTCAGGTCCGCATCCGCGGCAACGTGACGCCGGTGACCGACGCGGAAGCCGACGCCTATTTCGCCACCCGGCCCAAGCAGGCCCAGATCGGCGCCTGGGCGAGCAAGCAGTCCGAGGCGCTGGAGAGCCGCTTCGCCTTCGAACAAGCCATCGCGAAAGTCGCGGCCAGATACGTCATCGGCGAAGTGCCGCGGCCGCCGGGCTGGAGCGGCTGGCGCATCACGCCCTCGCGGATCGAGTTCTGGCACGACCGCCCGTTCCGCTTGCACGACCGCATCGAATTTCGTCGTGACGCGGCTGGCCAGAAGTGGTCCAAGACGCGGATGTATCCTTGACCCTCATCTTGATCCTTGTCTCGAGCTTTGGGCCGACCTGAAAGATGTCCATGCCGCATTCGTCCAATGCGCCGCGCCGCACGCTGCTCCTGACCGGAGCCAGCCGCGGCATCGGCCACGCCACCGTGATCCGCTTCTCCTCGGCGGGCTGGCGCGTCATCACCTGCTCGCGGCATCCTTTCCCCGAGGACTGCCCGTGGGATGCTGGTCCTGAGGACCACATCCAGGTCGACCTCGCCGATCCCAGGGACACGACCCGCGCGATCTCCGACATCCGCAACCGTCTCGAAGGCGGCATGCTGCATGCGCTGGTCAACAACGCCGCGATCTCGCCGAAGGGCCCGGGCGGCTCGAGGCTCGGCTCGGTGGATACCGACCTCGAGACCTGGACGCATGTCTTTCACGTCAACTTCTTCGCGCCGATCATGATCGCGCGCGGGCTGATCGAGGAATTGAAGGCGGCCAAGGGCTCGGTCGTGAACGTCACCTCGATCGCGGGCTCGCGCGTGCATCCGTTCGCGGGGGCCGCCTACGCCACCTCGAAGGCCGCGCTCGCCTCGCTGACGCGCGAGATGGCTTCCGACTTCGGCCGCATCGGCGTGCGCGTCAACGCCATCGCGCCGGGCGAGATCGACACCTCGATCCTGTCGCCGGGCACCGAGAAGATCGTCGAGCAGCAGATCCCGCTGCATCGCCTCGGCACCCCCGACGAGGTCGCCAAGATCATCTACGTGCTGTGCACGGACACCAGCTCCTACGTCAACGGCGCCGAGATCCACATCAACGGCGGCCAGCACGTGTAGGCGTCACTGTCATTGCGAGCGCAGCGAAGCAATCCAGAATCTTTCCGTGGAAAGACTCTGGATTGCTTCGTCGCAAGAGCTCCTCGCAATGACGCAATTGGAACTAGCGTTTCGGGAAGCAAGGCGATCCAGACAACGCCGCCGCAAGACCTGGATCGCCCTCGCCTTCCGTCCCTCAATCGATTCGAATCCGACGTGACCTATCGCGCGGCCGCGGAGCGGCCGAGCTGAATGCGGTCGAGCAATCGTCGTCGTTCTCACCGTCGAGCAGCGGAGCACCACAGTGCCGGCACATGCGCACCGACATCGACGCCTTGCCGCCCGTCATCGCCCGACGATAGTTCGCCAGATCGATGACGTTGCGGGGCGACGTTATGTGTTTTTCAACCATGGCTGGTTCCTCGCGGCTACGCACTACTTATCGCAGACAAGTTTCGCGCAAACGTTCAGCCCACCGCTCAAATTTTACCGGAGGAATTGCGGCACGATGCACCCATCACCGTGACGCCTCAATCCCGATCTATTCTGCGACACGATTCATCGTGTCTGTGCGACCGGCGTAAGATCTCGGTAGCTATTTTCCGAGCGCGCGACGCGATCAGAGCCACTTCTTCCATTTGAAGATCCAGTACGGGACGATCGCGGCGATCAGCATCATCACCAGCGCCATCGGATAGCCGTGCACCCATTCGAGTTCCGGCATGACCTTGAAGTTCATGCCGTAGATGGAGGCGATCAGCGTCGGCGGCATCAGGACGACCGCCATGACCGAGAACAGCTTGATGATGTTGTTCTGCTCGAGATTGACGACGCCGAGCATGGCGTCGAGCACGAAGGTGATCTTGTTGGAGAGATAGGAGGCGTGGTCGGTCAGCGAGGCCACATCGCGCTGCATGGTCTTGAGCTGCTCGCGCATGTCCTTTGACCATTTCACGCCCTCCACGACCGCGGACAGGAACGTGACGACGCGACCGATCGAGACAAGGCTCTCGCGAACCTTCGAGGTCAGGTCGCCCTTGCGGCCGATCGAGATCAGGATCTGGGAATATCTCTTTGCCTGCCCGTGGCGCGTGCTCTCCGGCTCGAAGATGTCGTGGCTGACCTGGTCGATCTCGGCGCCGCAACGCTCCAGGATGTCGGCGCAGCGGTCGATCACGGCGTCCAGCAGCTCCATCAGCACCGTCTCGCCGGTGATGGACGGCGTACAGGAGCGGGCGAGCTTGGCCTCGACGAGGGCGAAGGGCTTGGGGAGATCGTAGCGCACCGTCACCAGGCGGTGGTCGGCGAGGATGAAGGTCACCGCCGTGGTCCTGGGCATGTCGGTATCGGAGTGGCACATCAGCGTCGCGGTCATGTAGCGCCCGCCGTTCTCGATATAGAGGCGGCTCGAGATCTCGATCTCCTGCATGTCTTCCCGGGTCGGGATGGCGATGCCCGCGAGCCGCTCCACCGACTTGTCCTCAGCCGCGCTCGGATTGACGAGATCGATCCAGACCGCGCTTTCGGGCAACGCGGAAAGATCCTCGATCACGACCTTCTTCAGGGCGGACTCCGAGGGAACAAACACCGAAAGCATGCACGACTCCGGAGACCTGCGACAGAATGACAGCCCTTAGCGCGATTCTGGCCAATTCACGATGACAACTGCATTAAGGATGCGTTTGCATTTGGGGGCGCGCCATGGCTCAACTGTGGCACGGAAACGACAGCTTGCCATTTCTCGCCCCAAAACCTGCACGTTGCCGCAAAATTTGCGGCAGAAAAGCCACAGGTGGGCTCTCGCAGCGCGGGAAAAGGGCTTCAGTGCTGGAATTGTGGCAGATTTCAACGATAATGGGATTAACGGAGTCGAGGAACTTGGGCGGTAAGCTCAAGCATTCCGCACGGTATTGTTTTGATTGGAACCAAACCATGTCGTCGCTGAAAGTTATGTTTGGGATTTTGGCCGCTGGCCTGATGCTGTCGGGCTGCATGCAGGCCACTCGCTATGAGGCGACCGACACCAAGGCCTTCAAGCCGAAGGACAAGGAACTCCTCGCCAAGGTCAAATACGAGAACGCCCCGGTCGCGGAGCCGTTCCGCCGGGCCATCGTCGAGTATCACCGCAAGGAATCGCCGGGCTCGATCGTGGTCGATTCCGACAACCATTATCTCTATTACGTGCTGGAGGGCGGCAAGGCGATCCGCTACGGCATCACCGTTGGCGAAGAGGCCATGGCCTGGTCGGGCATCGCCAAGGTAGGCAGCAAGACCGAGTGGCCGGCCTGGCACCCCACCCCCGGCGAAATCTCGCGCCTGGGCGTGCCGACCTATGTCGCCCCTGGCCCGGACAATCCGATGGGCTCCCGCGCGCTGTATCTCTACTCCGGCGGCAAGGACACGCTGTTCCGCATCCACGGCACCAACCAGCCGGAATATATCGGCGCCTCGATCTCGTCAGGCTGCATCCGCTTGACCAACGAGGACGCGATCGATCTCTATGATCGCGTCAAGGTCGGCACCCTCGTCGTGGTGCTTGAGCCGAAGCACGGCGACTCGCCCTACAATTCGCGGCTTGCGCTTGGCGGCACCCAGCCGGGCAGCTACTGATCGCCGCCTGATCTTCCTGACATCCAAAAGCGCCGGCTTCACCGGCGCTTTTTTGTTGCCGGCTTGTGCGGCCGGGACTTGCCGCCCTTGGCCGCCGACTTCTCCGCAGGCGCTGGAGCCTTCTCCACCCCCTCCTCGTCAGCGCCTTCCCGTGCCTCAGGCTTGACCTCAGGCTTGGCCGCGACCTCGCGCGGCGGCGCTTCCTCGGGACGCTCCGCCGGCAGCAGCGGGGCGACCTGTGGCAGCGGATCCCAGACATTCCACTGGCAAATCCGGTAATCGTTGCGCCGCTGCGCCAGGTCGAGATGGATATGGTCCTCATGGTACCAGTCCGAGCCCGGGCCGAGCACGGTGGAAAACCGCGCGCAGACCGAGTGCAGCACGCGTTCGCGCACCTCGCGCGGCATGGTACGGTCGGTGAGGCCGATCGACTGCCCGTTGGCCAGCTTGATGGAGCGCACGTCGATGGCGTTGGCCTTGCCGTGCTCCGAAAGCATCGCGCCGGCGACGCGGTTGCGGCCGCGGCACTCGAAGGAATCGAAATTATCGAGGTCGCTGATGGTCGAGCCGAGGCTGCTGGCCAACGCCACCATGTCCTTGCGCAGCCAATCGGCGATCGCGGACGCCATGGTACAGCGAAGGATCGCCGCCGGCTTGACCGTCACCTTGCGCTTGTCCGGCAGCACGACAGCTTCCAGCCGCACCAGATCTTCGCCGCCGCAGGCGCCGGGGCCGCGGATATCCGGAATGGAGGGCGCGATCGCGATCTCCTCGGTCAGCGCGAGACGGCAGGCCGAGGCCTGCTTCTCGGGCGGCGCCGCGGCCTCTGCGGGCTTGTCGGCTTCCGGCTTCGGCCTGTCCCGGGAAGGTTTGTCCTCGGCCTCCGCCGGCGCCGCTTCTGGCGCTTTGGGAGCCTCCTCAGGGCGCGGTCTCGGCAGCGGAATCCTGGCGGAATGAACCGCCGGGCGCGGCCGGGGTGCGCCGATACCGAAGATATCCAGGGGGGACGTATTCCTTCGCGCCTCTGCCCGCTCGACGAGCACAAGCGATAGCCCGAGCGCAGCGGTAACCATTGCCGCGCCAGCCGACATATAGCCGCGACAAGACCATTTGCGGCGAATGTCCGGCAGGCTAAAAGTCATGGCAATCTTTGGCCCAACGCTGAGAGCGACAACGCGCCCAGCGACTTCTCGGAGGAACGTCGGAATGCTTGGTTTGATGCAAGATTGGCCCCTGCTCTGCCACCGGATCATCGAACACGCCGCCAAAATTCATGGCAAGCAGGAGGTGGTCACACGCTCGGTCGAGGGACCGATCCATCGCACCACTTACGCCGAGATCCACAAGCGCGCGCTCAAGGTCTCGCAGATGCTGGAGCGTGACGGCATCAAGCTCGGAGACCGTGTCGCGACCATCGCCTGGAACACCTGGCGCCATCTCGAGGTGTGGTACGGCATCATGGGGATCGGTGCCATCTGCCATACCGTCAATCCCCGCCTTTTCCCCGAGCAGATCGCCTGGATCATCAACCATGCGGAAGACCGCATCGTGATGACCGACCTCACCTTCATTCCGATCCTGGAGAAGATCGCCGACAAGCTGCCGAGCGTGGAGCGCTACGTCGTGCTCACCGACAAGGCGCACATGCCGCAGACCACGCTGAAGAACGTGATCGCCTACGAGGACTGGATCGCGCAGGCGGACGGCAAATTCAAATGGAAGGACTTTGACGAGAACACGGCAGCCGCGATGTGTTACACCTCCGGCACCACCGGTGATCCCAAGGGTGTGCTGTATTCGCATCGCTCCAACGTGCTGCACGCGCTGATGGCCAACAATGTCGACGCCCTCGGCACGAGTGCGTCCGAGACAATGCTGCCGGTGGTTCCGCTGTTCCATGCCAACAGCTGGGGCATCGCCTTCTCCGCGCCGTCGCAGGGCACCAAGCTGGTCATGCCCGGCGCCAAGCTCGACGGCGCCTCGGTCTATGAGCTGCTCTCGACCGAGAAGGTGACGCACACCGCCGGCGTGCCGACGGTGTGGCTGATGCTGCTCCAGCACATGTCCGCCAATAATCTCGGGCTGCCGGATTTGAAGATGGTGATCTGCGGCGGCTCGGCGATGCCGCGCTCGATGATCAAGGCCTTCCTCGACATGGGCTCGAACGTGCGCCACGCCTGGGGCATGACCGAGATGAGCCCGATCGGCAGCGTCGCGGCGCTGAAGCCGCCGTTCCACAACGCCACCGGCGATGCCAAGCTCGACGTGCTCCAGATGCAGGGCTATGCACCCTTCGGTGTCGAGATGAAGATCACCGACGATGCCGGCAAGGAGCTGCCCTGGGACGGCAAGACCTTCGGCCGGCTGAAGGTCTCCGGGCCTGCCGTGGCCAAGGCCTATTACCGCGTCGACAGCAACATCCTCGACGAGGAAGGCTTCTTCGACACCGGCGACGTCTCGACCATCGACGAGGACGGCTACATGCGGATCACCGACCGCTCCAAGGACGTGATCAAGTCCGGCGGCGAGTGGATCTCCTCGATCGACCTCGAAAACCTCGCGATCGGTCATCCGGCAGTGGCGGAAGCCGCCGTGATCGGCGTATTCCACCCCAAATGGGACGAGCGCCCGCTGCTGATCGTGCAGCTCAAGCAGGGCCAGCAGGCCACCCGCGAGGAGATCCTGAAGTACATGGACGGCAAGATCGCCAAATGGTGGATGCCCGACGACGTCGCCTTCGTCGAAGGTATTCCGCACACGGCCACCGGCAAGATCCTGAAGACGGCGCTGCGCGACCAGTTCAAGGATTATCGCTTCCCGAACGCGGCGGCCTAGGTTGTGCCACCCTCCCCTGGAGGGGGAGGGTCGGCTCACATGGAGCGAAGCGCAATGTGAGACGGGGTGGGGTGATCTCCCCACACGGGCACCGCCTCGTGGAGAGACCGTCACCCCACCCCGCTCGCGCTACGCGCGATCGACCCTCCCCCTCCAGGGGAGGGTGATCGACCCTTGAATTTGCCGCCGCGCCGTGGTCTCAACGGCTCGTCGTCGCGCCAAATCGGCCGGCATCGCCAACCCCGGCAGAGCTCACTCGATGGCCCGCAGGTTTTCCGCTCCCTATCAGTCGGAGCCCGTGTCCAGCCTCGCGAGCTGGGCGCGCAATCTGGCCGTGTTCGCGGTGGTGGCGGTGGTGGTGTCGATCATCATCGTCCGCTTCGACTTCCTGGAGCCGAAGCCGGCGCTCGCGACCTTCCTGGGCGGGCTCGCGATCGCCGGTCTCTCGATCCTGTTCGGGCTCGCCGGCTTTGCCGCGATCTGGCAGAACGGCTCGCGCGGCATGGCGCGCATCCTGCTCGCTTTCCTGATCGACGGGGCGATCCTCGCCTATCCCGCCTATCTCGCCCTGCAATATCGCAAGCTGCCGGCGATCTACGACATCACCACCGACCCGATCGACCCGCCGCGCTTCGACGCGATGGCGCGGCTGCGCACCGGCGAGGGCACCAATCCCGCGGTCTATGCCGGCCTCTATTCGGCGGAGCAGCAGCGCCGCTTCTATCCCGAAATCGTGCCCGTCGAGCTCGAGATTTCCGTCGACCGCGCCTATGCGATCGCGCTCCAGCTCGTGCACAAGCGCAAATGGATCGTCATCGACGAGCGTGCACCGCAGCCGCCGCGCCGCATCGGCCGCATCGAGGCGGTGGCGCGCACGCCGATCATGGGTTTCCGCGAGGACATTTCGATGAGGTTCGTGGCGGACGGCGATGATTCCCGCGTCGATATCCGCTCGGCCTCGCGCAATTTCGACAGCGATCTCGGCAGCAACGCGGCGCGGATCAAGAAATTCATCGACGATCTCAATACCGCCGCCGATGCCGATGCGCTCAAGCCGGTGAAGAAGACGCCGGTGACGCCGCCGAAGGCACCGGCAAAGACGGTGAAGAAATAGCCCCACCGTCATTCCGGGGCGCGCGTTAGCGCGAGCCCAGAATCCATTCATCCACCAATGCTGAGGCCCGATGGATTCCGGGCTCGCCGCTTCGCGGCCCCGGAATGACAGCGAGTCAGGCGTTCGCCATCCGATACATCCCGCCGATCACAGGATCACCATCCGTCGCGACCACGCCGCGGGCGACCAGATCTTCCAGATGCGCCAGCACGGAATAGCCGGCGGCCGTCGTCAGCCTGGGATCGATGCCGATATAGATCGCGCGGACCATGGTCGGGATGTCGGTCTCGCCCTTGGCGAGGCGGTGCAGGATCGAGGCCTCACGCGCCTTGCGGTGCCGGATCAGGAAGCGCACGAAGCGCTGGCCGTCGGGAATCTCCGGGCCGTGGCCGGAGAAATAGAGGTCTTCCTCGCGTGCGGCGAGCCGGTCGAGCGATTCCATGTAGTCGATCATCGAGCCGTCGGGCGGCGCCACGATCGAAGTCGACCAGCCCATCACGTGATCGCCGACGAAGTTGAACTTTCGCTCCGGCCAGGCGAATGCCAGATGATTGGCGGTGTGCCCCGGCGTCGCCACGGCCTCGAGCCGCCAGCCGTCACCTTCGACGACATCGCCATGTGCGAGGTTGACGTCCGGCGCGAAATCGCGATCGACGCCGGATTCCGGATTGTGCTTCTCGCTCTCGAAACGGGGGCGCGAGGCCCGGTGCGGGCCTTCGGCATAAATCGGCGCTCCCGTCGCCTGCTTGATCCGCGCGGTGTTGGGCGAATGGTCGCGATGGGTGTGGGTGACGAAGATATGGCTCACCGTCTCGCCGCGCACGGCATCGAGCAGCGCAGCCGCATGCGCTTCATCGTCCGGACCTGGATCGATGATCGCGACATTGCCTCGGCCCACGATGTAGCTGACCGTGCCGGTGAAGGTGAACGGGCTCGGATTGTTGCAGAGCACGCGGCGCACGCCGGGTCGGACTTCCTCGACGATGCCGGGCTTCAGTGGAAAATTGCGGTTGAACGGGACGTCGTCGTTGTCGGACATGGGACTTCCTATACGGACGACCCCACTCTTCGTCATACCCCGCGAAAGCGGGGTATCCAGTACGCCGCGGCGCCTGAGGCGAAGGCGAGGTCTCTGGGATACTGGATCGTCCGCCTACGCGGACGATGACAGCGGAGCACGGCATGGAAGCCAATAACAATCAGAAAAACGCCTGAATGCCCGTGATGGCGCGGCCCAGGATCAGGGCGTGGACGTCGTGGGTGCCCTCGTAGGTGTTGACCGTCTCGAGGTTCTGGACGTGGCGCATGACGTGGTATTCGATCGAGATGCCGTTGCCGCCGTGCATGTCGCGGGCGGTGCGGGCGATGTCGAGGGCCTTGCCGCAATTGTTGCGCTTCATGATCGAGATCATCTCGGGCGCGAACTTGCCCTCGTCCATCAGGCGGCCGACGCGAAGCGAGCCCTGAAGACCCAGCGCGATCTCGGTCTCCATGTCCGCGAGCTTCTTCTGCACGAGCTGGGTTGCGGCGAGCGGCTTGCCGAACTGCTTGCGGTCGAGCGTGTACTGACGGGCGCGATGCATGCAGTCCTCGGCCGCGCCGAGCGCACCCCAGGAAATGCCGTAGCGGGCGCGGTTGAGGCAGCCGAACGGACCCTTCAGGCCCGAGACGTTGGGCAGCAGCGCGTCTTCCGGAACCACGACGCCGTCCATCACGACCTCGCCGGTGATGGAGGCGCGAAGCGAGAGCTTGCCGCCGATCTTCGGTGCGGAGAGGCCCTTCATGCCCTTCTCCAGCACGAAGCCGCGGATCTGGTTGTCGTGCGCAGCCGACTTGGCCCAGACCACGAACACGTCCGCGATCGGCGCGTTCGAGATCCACATCTTGCTGCCGGTGAGGCGATAGCCGTCCGAAACCTTTTCCGCGCGGGTCTTCATGCCGGCGGGATCGGAGCCGGCGTCAGGCTCCGTCAGACCGAAGCAGCCGACCCACTCGCCGCTGGCGAGCTTCGGCAGGTACTTCTTGCGCTGGTTCTCGTCGCCATAGGCGTAGATCGGGTACATCACCAGTGAGGACTGCACCGAGTTCATCGAGCGGTAGCCGGAATCGACCCGCTCGATCTCGCGCGCGACGAGGCCGTAAGCCACGTAGCTCGCGTTGGCGCAGCCATATTCCTCAGGCAGCGTGATGCCGATCAGGCCGAGCTCGCCCATCTCGTTGAAGATCTCGCGGTCGGTCTTCTCTTCGAGATAGGCCTTGGCGACGCGCGGCAGCAGCTTGTCCTGGGCGTAGGCGCGGGCGGTGTCGCGCACCATGCGCTCGTCTTCGGTGAGTTGCTCGTCGAGCAGGAACGGATCGTCCCACTGGAAAGAAGCCGCAGCCGGCTTGTCCTTGGCCTGAGGGCGCACGCTCATAAAACGTCCTTTCGCGTCTGGTTCCGTCAACAATTGCCCGACAAACTAAAGCGCCGCGGCAACAAGTGCAATTGCGTCCTGGTTTCGGTCACTCCGGTTCGCGCCACGGCCTGAACCTGGAAACGTTGTGGTCAGCTTTCGAGTTGCTCGTTGGCGACGATCTCGATGCCGAAGCCCGACAGGCCCTTGTAGTCGTGCACCGAGGAGGTGAGATGCCGGATCGAGGTGACGCCGAGGTCACGCAGGATCTGGGCGCCGACGCCGACCTCGCGCCACTGGCGGTTGCGGTCGGCCTCCGTCGAGGACTCGTCCGGCAGGGGCGCCACGGGGACACCGGCGGCTCCATCGCGCAAATAAACCAGCACGCCACGGCCGGATTTCTTGAAATGCTCGAGCACGACCGCCATGCGCTTGTGACCGGTGAAGGTGTCCTTGACGATGTTCGGCTTGTGGAAGCGCGTCAGCACGTTCTTGCCGTCGCCGACGCCGTTATAGACGAAGGCGACGTGAGCGATGGAATCGAACGGCGAGCGGTAGGCATAGCCCTGCAAGGGACCGATCGGGCTCTCGGTGACGAAGGTCGAGACCCGCTCGATCAGTTTTTCGCGCGCCTGGCGGTAAGCGATCATATCCGCGATGGTGACGTGCTTGAGCTTGTGCTGGGCGGCGAAGCGGGCGACCTGCTCGCCCTTCATCACGCTGCCGTCGTCGTTCATGAGCTCGCTGATGACGCCGACCGGCGGAAGGCCCGAGAGCTTGCAGAGGTCCACGGCAGCCTCGGTATGGCCGGAGCGCAGCAGCACGCCGCCGTCCTTGGCGATCAGCGGGAAGATGTGACCGGGCCGGGCGAAATCGTTGGCGCCGACATTGGGATTGGCCAGCGCGCGGCAGCAGGAGGCGCGTTCCTCGGCGGAGATGCCGGTGCCGCCATCGGGCTTGTAGTCGATCGACACCGTGAAGGCGGTGGTGTGCGCGGAATCGTTATGGGCCACCATCGGATCGAGCCGCAGGCGGCGCGCGTCATCGCCGGTCACGGGCGCGCAGACGATGCCGGAGGTGTGGCGGATGATGAACGCCATCTTCTCGGCGGTGCAGAGCGAGGCGGCGACGATCAGATCGCCCTCGCCCTCACGGTCCTCGTCGTCGGTGACGACGACGAGCTCCCCCCGGGCAAAGGCCTGCAAGACTTCCTGAATGCTATCGGGCATTTCCCAATCTCTATCGGTTATGCCGGGAGGCTTAGCCGGACTTGGGCCGGGGCGCTAGTGTCCTGGACGCAACCGCATATTCCGGGCGGCGGGCCCATCGAAGGCCGGCTTGCACCGAAGATACCAGGATATAGGCGCAGACAGCCGGAGAGGAAGGCGGCCGGATGCCGTCAAGGCAGCACCTCGCGCCGTTCGCCGAGCCGCTGATCGAGCTCGGCGCGCTTGTCGGCGAGCAGGCCGGCCTGGGCGGCTTCGATCACGGTAAACAGCTCGTGCGCATCGCTGAGCCGGGTCACGGTGACGTAGCTGGCGCCGGCCTCGTAGAGCGCCCCGACGTCGGCCAGGAGGTCGGCGGTGGCGACGATCAGGGCGGTCGGATTGAGCGCGCGCACGTGGCGGACCAGCTTCTCGTTGGTGGCGCCCTTCAGCAGCGAATCCGGCACGCTGAGGATGATCATCTCGGACTTGCCGATGCCGGCATGGAGCAGCGTATCGACATTGCTGATATCGCCGTAGATCACGTGCAGGCCGCGCGAAAGCAGGGTCTGGTACACATTGGGGTTGAAGTCGACCACCGTGATCTGCTCCAGCAGCACCGGCGCCTGCCGCTCGATCTCGGCCAGCAGCGCGCTCGCGGCACGGAAAAAGCCGAGGATGACGACGCGGCGGGCCTCGCCATGGCCGCCCTCGTGCCCGTCCTCGGCATGGCCGCTGCCGTGATCGAGGTCGCGCAGGCCGATCCGCTTCAGGGGGCCGATCGCCCAGCGGGTGATCTCGTCGCTGCGGCTCATCGCGAAGGTCGAGAGCACCGCCAGCACTACGAAGGCGAAGGAGGCGGCGTTCGCCGTCTCGGCGGCGATGTGGTGATCGGCGACGCCGGTCTGGATCACCACCAGCGAGAACTCGGAGATCTGCGCGAGGTTGAGGGCCGGCAACAGGCTAGCGCGCAGGCCCTGCTTCATCAGGTAGAGCGGCGTGAAGGTGGTGAGGAGGCGGCTCACCACCGTGAACGCCGCGATCATCACGGCAAGTCCGATCACCGAGAGGCCGGGCACGGGAATGGTCATCCCGAGCGCGACGAAAAACAGGGTGATGAAGAAGTCGCGCAGCGTGGTGACCTTGGCGGTGACGTCGAGCGCGTAGGGGAAGGTCGAGAGCGAGACGCCGGCGATCAGGGCGCCCATCTCGCGCGACAGCGACAACCGTTCGGCGGTCTCGGCGACCAGAAAGCACCAGGCCAGCGCGCCGAGCAGGATCAGCTCGGGGCGCCGGGCGATCTGATGGAACAGCCGCGGCAGCACGTAGCGGCTGACCAGCAGCGCGGCGGCAACCAGCACCGCGACGCGGCCGATCGAGAGCAGGATGACGCTGACCTGCAGATTGGCCAGGCTCGGCTGCACTGCCAGGAAGAGAATCGCGAAGATGTCCTGGAGCACCAGGACGCCGAGGGTGATGCGGCCCGGCAGCGTATCGAGCTCGCGTTTCTCGTAGAGCACCTTGACGATGATGACGGTGCTCGACAATGCGCAGGCGACGCAGAGATAGACCGCATCGAAATGCCCGCCGCCGAGCGCCAGGCCGATGCCGACGAAGAAGAGGAGCCCGAGCAGGCAGCCGCCGAGCAGCTGGCTGCCTGCCGCGAACAGGATCACCCGCCCTGCCCGCACGATCTTCTTCAGGTCGATCTCCAGGCCGATCATGAAAAGCATGAAGATCAGGCCAAGCTCGGAGATGACGCTGATCGATTCCTGCGAGTGGACCCAGCCGGCGCCGAATGGACCTATGCAGAAGCCGGCGATAAGGTAGGCCAGGATCAGCGGCTGCCGGGAGAAATGGGCGAGCAGGCCCAGCATCCAGGCAAAGAGGATAGAGAGAGTGATGTCGCGAATGAGCTCGTGCATACCAAATTGGTCCGTTTTGCCGCACCCTAGAGACGGGTTGCGGCGCGGCAAGCGAGCAATTCGTCACATGCAAAAAGGGCTGCTCGCAGCAATGCTGCTATGTCCCCTCGCCTTTGCCGTGCCCGCCGCCGCGCAATCCAAGGTCAATATCGAACAGAACTTTGCCGATTCCCTCACCGCTATGCCGAAGGAAGAACTCGCCGTCTCCGGCGGGTTCTACGTGCCCGCTTACTCCAGCGTGGCGATGAGCCAGGGCAAGCTGCGCGTCGACTTCTCGGTGACCTTGAGTGTTCACAACGCCTCCGAGACGCAAGCACTGGTGATCAAACGCATCGCCTATTTCGACACCGCAGGCAAGCAGGTCGAGAGTTATCTGAAGGCGCCAGTGGCCTTGAGGCCGCTGGCCACCGTCTCGGTCTTCGTTCCGACCGACGATTTGCGCGGCGGGACCGGGGCCAATTTCCTGGTCGACTGGGCCGCCACGGGCGAGATCGCCGAGCCCGTGGTCGAGGCCCTCATGGTTGGCGGCATCGCCAATGCGCATTACGCTTTCATCAGCCAGGGCCGTCCAACCAGGACCGCCGGCAAGAAGTAAGGCGGCCGGTGCAACGCCGGCCGGCTCAACAAGAACAGAAACGAGGAACGCCCCCATGACGTCCAGCTTCGATTTCGCGCCCCTGTTTCCGGCAGGGCTGCCGGCCCCTTCCGCGCGCTGGACGGGCCTTGCCAAATACAGCTTTGTCGGCGGCAATAACGATTCCGAGCAGGTGCCGCTCGACGAGCTGATCGAAGCAACCAACACGGTGCTGCGCCGCGAGGGCCGCTCGCTCGCCACCTACGGGCTGGCACACGGCCCGCAGGGTTACCTGCCGCTGCGCGAATTCCTGGTGACGAAGCTCAAGCGCGATGCCGGCATCACCTGCACCGTCGACGATCTCCTGATCGTCTCCGGCTCGCTGCAGGCGCTCGATCTCGTCAACGCGACGCTGCTGACCCGCGGCGATACCGTGATCTTCGAGCAGGACAGCTATCAGGGCTCGCTGACCCGCCTGGCGCGGCTCGGCGTCAACGTGGTCGGCGTCCCCCTCGACAAGGACGGCATGCGCATGGACCTGTTGGCCGCGACGCTGGCCGACCTGAAGAGCCGCGGCATCCGGCCGAAATACATCTACACCATTCCGACGGTGCAGAACCCAACCGGCAGCATCATGCCCGAGAGCCGCCGCGCCGAGCTGGTGCGGCTTGCGACCGAATACGGCGTGCCCATCTTCGAGGACGATTGCTATGCCGACCTGGTCTGGTCGGGGCAGCGGCCACCGGCGATCTACGCGATGAGCCCGAACGGCGGCGTGATCCATATCGGCTCGTTCTCGAAATCGATCGCGCCGGCGCTGCGCGTCGGCTTCATCGTCGCGCCCTGGGAGGTGATGTCGCGGATGCTGGCGCTGAAGACGGACGCGGGCTCCGGTGCGCTGGAGCAGATGGTGCTCGCCACCTATTGCAAGCCGCATTTTTCGACCCACGTGCCGGCTTTGACGAAGGCGCTGCGCACCAAGCTCGACACGCTGATGGAGGCGCTGAACGAGCAGTTCGGCACAGCGGCCGAATTCGAGGAGCCCAAGGGCGGAATCTTCCTCTGGGTGAAGCTACCCGAGCAGGTCGATACGTTGAAGCTGTATCAGGCCGCGCTTGCCGCCGGGGTGTCGATCAATCCGGGACCGGAATGGTCGACCAACAAGGCCCATTCCAGCTCGCGGCTCAGGCTCTGCTTTGCGAGTCCGACGCATCAGCAGATCCGCGATGGCGTCGCCGTGCTGGCCGAGGTCTGCCGCAAGGAGTTCGGCGTGCCGGCCCGCAGCGCCAATGTGGAGAAACGGGGCTGAGGCCGCCGCCTTACGCCTCGACGTGAAACTCCACGTTGACCTGACCGGAGCCGGAGGACGGGAAATAGTCGCAAAGCTGCTCGGCGGCGCCGCGATAGTCGTACCAGCCGAGCGCGGCGAACAGCATGATGGTGTCGGCCATGCCGCCTTCACCGTTGCACTTGGTGGCGTAGTCCGGAAGCATGTCGAGGAATTCGCGGTAGCGGCGGCTCTGCCACAGCTCGAGCACGCGCAAATCGACCTGGCGGTTGAACTCGCTGGCGACCGAGGTCCACGCCTCCGGGCCGAGCTTCTTGTTCGGCCAGAGCCGGTGCGAGAGCGAGCCGCTGGCGAGGACGGCGACCCGCTCGCCGGATGCATCGATCGCCCGGCGGGTCGCTTCGCCGAGGACCCGGCTCTCCTCGAACGACGTGAAGAGCGGCGAGGCGACCGAGACGACCTTCGCAAAGCCGTCCGGGTTCATGTAGTGCATCGGCACGATCGTGCCGTATTCGAGCCCGAGGCTCGCCACCTGATGGGCGATCACGTTCAGGCCCGCCTCTCCGGCCCTATCAGCGATGGCCTCCGCCAGGGGCGTATCACCCGGCAGATCGTAGCGCAGATCCTGGATCATCTGCGGCGCCTCGTGGCTCGTGAACGAGCCGTGATGCCTCGCATTGGCATTGATGTGGTAGCCGAAATTGGAGAGCCAGTGGGTGTCGAACACCACGAAGCAGGTGACGCCGCGCTCTTTCGCCCGCCGGCCGAGTTCGCGCAGGGACCTGACCGCCGGCTCGCGCGCGGCACGCAGCGGGCTGCCGGGTTGCTCCGACAGCATCAACGATGGAACGTGGGTGACCTTGGCGGCGAGTACGAGCTGCCCCATGGCGGTCCCCTCGAAGCGTCAGGCCGCCTGGGGCTGACTGCCGTGGATTGCGGAGGCAAGCCGCAGCAAAAGCACGATCGAGACGTTGCCCTTGCCGGCCTCGATCTGGGCGATATAGCGCTCGGAAATCCCGGAACGGCGGGCCAGCTCGCGGCGCGACAGGTCGCAGCGCATGCGCGAGGACCGCAGGCGATCGCCCAGCTCGGTCAGAAACTCGGTCTCGGAATAAGGCGGCACGGCACAGCTCCCCGGCAGCACTTCGCCCGCAAAATCCATGACTTGATTCAGCATTGGTGTATCCAGGTTGGCCTTCGAGAAACGCCATCCTACCCCGGAAAAGACCGGGCTCATTGACGCGGATCAAATTCGCGAGTGATTGGCGGCCGCCATGGACGGAAGCGGGCGGGATGCTACACTTTGGAATTCTTCGAGGCGGGGTTCTTTAAGGACATGACGCGTTGTTTGAGCCGCTGGATCGCGGCTGCGCTGCTGTTGGCGGCGATCGCACCTGCGGCCAGTGCCGAGACGCTGGCCGTGACGATCGAGCAATGGGGCCTGCTCGGCTCATGGGCGGTCGACTGCGCAGCGAAGCCCGACCGCGACAAGGGCGCGCTGCTGACCTACGAGATCCGGAAGGACGGCCGGGTGATGTACCGGCGCAATTTCGGCGGCGCCAAGGACGAGAACGAGGTGGTGTCGGCCACGGTCAGCGCCGAGGGCCTGCTCAATGTGATGGTGTACTTCCCCTCGCTGCACCAGGCGCGTGAGTTCGGGCTGGTGCTCCTGAAGGACGGCAGCCTGCGCGCGATCTACAATCGTAGCGAGCGCGGCGAGTACACGATCCGGGACGGCAAATACGTCGCGACGGGCGCACCGACGCCGACGCAACAACGTTGCGATTAGCCACCTGAACAGCCGTTCAGAATTCTCCTGTGATTCTCCCGGAACGTTCGCGCGAATGCCCGGTTTAAATCGGCATTCGATTGGAGGAGGACATCATGAAGAAGCTTGGTTATGTGGTTGCGGCCGTGGGTGCGCTCGTGATCGCGGCGCCGACGCTGGCAAGCGCCGAGACGGTGGTGATCAAGCGCGGCTATCACCATCATCATCACGGCCCGTACGGCGCCCGTGCCGAATATCGCACGCACCATCACGATCGCGGCTGGCATCGCCACCATCGCGGAGACCGAGTGGTCGTGATCAAGCGCAGCCACCGCCACCATCACTGGGACTAATGCGCAACGCGAATGAAAATGGCCCCTCACGGGGCCATTTCTATTGCCCAGGCACGCGAGCTAATCCCACGCCGGCGCGAAGCCCGGATTGACGCAGCGGCGATCCTTCGGCAACGCGGCGATCTTCTTGCGGTCGGCATCGTCGAGCGTGATCTTCAGCGCATCGAGGTTGGCCTGCTGGCTCTCGCGGCGCGAGGCCTTCGGGATCGCGGCGACACCGTCCTGGTCGAGCAGCCATTTCAGCGCGACCTGCGCGGCGGTCGCGTTGTGCCTGGCGCCGATCTCGGCCAGCACCGGATCCGAGGCAACCCGCCCCTGCGCCAGCGGACAATACGCGACGAGCCGGATCGACTTCGCCGCGAGATAGGCCAGCACCTTCGATTGATCGAGCATGGCGTGATATTCGACCTGGTTGCAGGCGATCGGCGCCTTGACGTCCTCGACCGCGATCTTGAGCAGCGCCGTGGTGAAATTGGCGACGCCGATGGCGCGCGTGCGGCCCTCCTCCTTGAGTTTGATCAAGGTTTCGAACACCGCGCCCCAATCCGCAGCCTTCGACGGCCAGTGCACGAGATAAAGGTCGACATGGTCGAGCCTGAGCTTGTTCAGGCTGGTGTCGAAGGCGCGCCGGATCGCGTCCGGCGTGAGGTTTTCGTGCCAGACCTTGGTCGTGACGTGAAGCTCGCCACGCGGCAGGCGGGACGCGGCGATGGCCGATCCGATCGGCTCCTCATTGGCGTACATCTCGGCGGTGTCGATGTGGCGATAGCCGATCGACAGCGCGCTCTCGACCGCGGCGCGGCAGGCATCGCCCTGCATGCGAAAAGTGCCGAGGCCGAGCTTGGGCATGCTGATGCCCTGTGTCTTCAGATTGTCCATGGACAGGCTCCTGAGGTATTGCATCCCGCCGGACGCGCGGCGAGGCCGCGTGAGCAGATCTTTCGGTGATGGAAAAGAGACGGCGGGAGCAAGCAGCATAGCCCGACGAGGGCGGCGCGGCCAATCAAGATCGGGTTAGCGACCTACGAATGCTGCGCCACCATGGCCGGTCGCGGATGCGGCTGCGGCGCGATGTCGACCGACCAGAGGCTGCGGTTATCGACGTCCTTCAAAGTCACCGTCATGACGCCGCTGCGGCCGTCGATATCGACACGGCCAAAGAATTGCATGCCGAAACAAGGCGCCAGATTTTCACCCTGCGCCGCGCTGCAGCCGTTCTGGTACATCGCGATCGGCCCAAAGGTGTTATCGAGCTCGGCCGGGCCCCAGGTCCCGGCATGCAGCGGGCCGGAGACGAACTCCCAGAACGGCTCAAACTCCTGGAATTGCGCCCTGTTCGGATCATAATGATGCGCGGCGGTGTAGTGCATGTCGGCGGTGAGCCAGACGATGTTGCGCACACCGGCGCGCTTGACGGAGCTGAGAAGATCGGCGATCTCGTGCTCGCGTCGATCGGGCGGCCCGTCGCCGAGCGCGACGGCATCCAGGCTGATCAGACCGATCGGCAGGTCGGCCGCGATCACCTTCCAGGTCGCGCGCGAGGCGGCAAGCTCGCGCTTCAGCCAGGCGAGCTGTTCGGCACCAAAGATCCAGCCGCGCCGGTCGCTGCCCCTGTTCCAGCTATCGTCGCGATAGCTGCGCATGTCGATCATGAAGATGTCGAGCAGCGGGGCATAGGCGATCTTTCGATAAACCCGTCCCTGCTGCGCGCCGATATCGCGGATCGGCATGAAGTCGAAGAAGGCACGGCGGGCGCGGGCGACCAGGCGCGGGGTGCCGTCATCCTCAAAGCCTGCGTGATCGTAGCTGCCGGTCGGCGACCAGTCGTTGGTGACCTCGTGGTCGTCCCATTGCGCGAGCATCGGCACTTCCGCGTGGAAGGCGCGAAAGTTCTCGTCGAGATGGTTGTATTTGTAATTGCCGCGAAACTGCGCCAGCGTGTGCGCGACTTCGGACTTTTCCTCGATCACGAGGTTGCGCCAGGTCTCGCCGTTCGGCAGCTTCTGCTCTGACGGAATCGTGCAGTCGGCGTAGATGTGATCGCCGGAATGGATGAAGAAATCGGGGCGGTTGTCCAGCATGGTGCGATAGCCGCGATAGCCGCCGCGCGCGATGTCGATGCCCCAGCCCTGCCCCGCGACGTCGCCGGACCACACGAACGAGATCGACCGGCCGGCGGCCGGCGCGGTGCGGAAATGGCCGATGCGGCTCTCGCCGCGAAGGCCGGTTGCGATATCGTCGAAGCGGACGCGGTAAAAGACGTCCTGTCCCGGCGACAGATCGTTCAGCAGCAGCTTTGCGGTGAAATCGCCATCCGCCAGCGCATCGCGCGAAGCCGACGCAATGATGGTCTTGAAACTCTCGATGGTCGAGCACTCCACATGCATCCGTGCGGCCCGGTCCGCGCGCGCCCAGACCACGGCGGAGCCATCGCAGACGTCGCCGGACTGAATCCCGCCGGCGACCTGCGGACGGTCGGCGGCGCGGCTGAGATACGGGGTTGCGAGCGTGCCGAGTGAGGCAACCGCCAAGCTTGAAGTCGAACGGACCAGGAATTGCCGCCGGGTCCATGCGCGCGAAGCGCGGAGCGTTGCCATTCAGAAACCTTCGTCGAATCACGACGGAAGGTGCCTGCGCTCCTTAACCTCCAGCTTACGGTTTGTTGACTCCCCGCCGACGATTTTGCGACGCGAAGATGACGGGCGAGGTGAAGCGGCCGCAGCGTCACTGCCTAGCGCGGAATGGGTTTAGGTTAAATCGACTGCCGCAGGTCGTTCACCTCTCCCGCAAGCGGGAGAGGGAGCGCACCTGCCTTGGAGCAATCAAATCTGATCCCATCCCGCCTAGCGCTTCCAGTTGCAGATGCCGCCGGTGCGGCAGGGCCAGGTCTGGATGCGGGTGTCCATCGCCTGTGCGTCGAGCGGGTTGCCGTGACGATGCGCCAGCTTCGCGCGGGCTGCGCCGCGCGGCTGCGCGCTCTTCGCATGCGCGGCCTTCGGCTCGGCCACACGGACGCGCTCGGCGGCCACCTTCTTCGGCACGTCGACGGGCTCCGCGCGCGCCTGCGCCTCGTTGCCGCCGCGCGCCTCGAGGGCGACCGGTGCGAACCGCGTCTCGGGCCCGAGCCGCTTCGGCGACAGCACGGCCCTGGAGAGATCGAGACCGAGATATTCGTCTGGCTTGTAGTCGTCAGCGCGAGCGATGCCGCCCCATGCGATGACGAGGGCAACGGCAATTGCAAAAGAACCGCTTTTCAGGACCACGGTCGCCTCCTGAAATTCCAATATGAAAGGGGTAATTTACCCCTATTTAGGACGCATCGCGCGTAATTCCAGCGGCCAGGTGCCGCCGTGGTTAAGAAGTTTGGCGGTGTCAGGCGACCTTTCGCGTCGCCCCCGTCCCGTCCAGGAAACCCATCAAGCGGCTGCGAATGATCTGTTCCGCCTCTTCCATGATCCGATCGATGAGTTCCTTGCAGGAGGGGATGTCATGGATCAACCCTGCGACCATGCCGCAACTCCAGGCGCCGGCGTCCATCTGGCCTTCCAGCATGATCTTGGGGTAGACGCCCGCAACCTGGTCGTGGATGTCGTCGATCTTCAGCTTGTCGCCCTTCTCGCGCTCGATCTCGATGAGACGATCGACGTTGGCATTTCTGAGCACGCGCTCGGTATTGCGCAAGCTGCGCATGATCAGGCGGGTATCGAGCTCGGTTGCCGCGACCAGCGCGTTCTTCACGTTCTGATGCACCGGCGCCTCCTTGGTGGCGATGAAGCGCGTGCCCATGTTCATGCCGGCTGCGCCCAGCGACAATGCCGCGACCAGGCTGCGCCCGTCTGCCATGCCGCCGGAGGCGACGAACGGGATCTTCAATTCCTCCGCTGCGCGCGGCAGCAGGATCATGTTGGGAATGTCGTCCTCGCCGGGATGACCGCCGCACTCGAAGCCGTCGACGCTGACGGCGTCGCAGCCGATGCGCTCGGCCTTCAGCGAGTGGCGCACCGAGGTGCATTTGTGGATGACCTTGATGCCGGCGGCCTTCAGCGCCGGCATGTAGGCTTCCGGGCTGCGGCCAGCGGTCTCCACCGCCTTGATGCCGCCCTCGACGATGGCGGCGATGTATTCCGGATAAGGCGGCGCCGAGAAGGCCGGCAGGAAGGTAAGGTTCACGCCGAACGGCTTGTCGGTCATGTCGCGGCAGCGCGCGATCTCCTTGGCGAGCAGCTCCGGCGTCTTCTGGGTGAGACCGGTGATGATGCCGAGCCCGCCGGCATTGGAGACAGCGGCGGCCAGCTCGGCAAAGCCGACGAAATGCATGCCGCCCTGGATGATGGGATGTTCAATGCCGAACAGCTCGGTGATCGCTGTCTTCACTTGGTTTCTCCTCCCGGAATTCGCTTCTGTTGGGGTCAGTCTAGCCGGACTTTTGCGACGCGGTCACCATTTCTCTCCCAATGGGCGGATCTCCATTTCAAAGGTCCAGGCGCTCTTCGGCTGCTGGTAGAGCTGTCAATAGGCGTCCGCGACCGAGGACGGCGGCATCAAGAGATCGGGATTATCAAGCGCATCGGGCTCGAGGATCTCACCGCCGGCGGCCTCGATATCCTTCACCAGCGGCGCCAGCTTATCGCCGTTGCGGCGGCCGGTGCTGCTCTCATACCTCATTCCGAGGAGCCCTTGCGACGAAGCAATCCAGAATTCTTCTCCGCCGAGGGAATCTGGATTGCTTCGCTGCGCTGGCAATGACGCAAGCGGCGGCGGGCATGCCTCAATGCCCCCGCACTGGCGCACCCAGCTTGATCGGCCGCAGTACCGCCGCCGTGCTCGAGCAGGCGGAACATGGTTCCGGCCATGTCAACGCGCCGTCATTCGTAGTCGCCCTGCCAAAAAGGAAGCGCGGCATCACGCCGCGCTCGTCTCGATAGTCTGAGAGGAGCAGCTGTCTCAGTGCGTCTTCGTCCGATGCCATTTCTCGAGATCGGGCTTCACCTCGTCCGATCCCTGCTCCTTTTCCGGGTTGCCCTTCCAGGGCTTGTCCGTCTGTCTGTGCGAACCCCAATCATTCTGATCACGGGGATCGTCGGTAGGGCGTTCCTTGCTCATCGGTTGATCCTTCCGCTACACGAACGGGGCGCCGTAATAGGCATTGATACCGCGCACGGCCGCCTCATCGCGCCAGTTCCATTCGGTCTTCTCGCCGTATCTCGGAGCACCTTCCAGATCCTTGGCCGTGATCGCGGTAATGTAGCCGCCAAGTTCGGTGTCGTACTTGAGGGATTGCCAGGGCAACGGATAATGATCATTGCCGAGGCCGAGGAATCCACCGAAACCAAGCACCGCGTAGGAGACCTTGCCGCTGATCTTGTCGATCATCACCCGTTCGATCGAACCGATCTTGTTCCGATCGGCGCCGAAGACCGATGTTCCCTCGACCTTGTCGCTTCCGATCAGCCGGCCCATTTCGTCGCGGTCCAGTTCGCCCTGATTCAGCATCGTCATTCTCCACTCAGTCATATGTGAATCAATCGCGAGGGGGCCGCGATCGTTCCGGACGTGTTCCCGGAGCGCGCCAGGAACATCGCAGGAAAGGAGCCGTTCTCTGAGCTCACACACTCAGCCAGGGTTTCGCACGATGTCCCAGACCGTCTCCGACTTCATCGTCCAGCGTCTGCATCAATGGGGCGTGCGCCACGTCTTTGGCTATCCCGGCGACGGCATCAACGGCGTGTTCGGCGCGATGAACCGGGCCGAAGGCAAGATCGGCTTCATCCAGGCCCGGCACGAGGAGATGTCGGCCTTCATGGCCACCGCTTACGCGAAATTCTCTGGGGAACTCGGCGTCTGCATTGCGACCTCGGGCCCCGGCGCCTCGCATCTCATCACCGGGCTCTACGATGCGTTGCTCGATCACCAGCCGGTGCTGGCGATCGTCGGCCAGCAGGCCCGCAATGCCCTCGGCGGGCACTACCAGCAGGAGCTCGACCTGCTCTCGATGTTCAAGGACGTCGCCGGAGCCTACGTCATGCAGGCATCCTCGCCTGCACAAGTGCGGCACCTGATTGATCGCGCGGTTCGGATCGCGCTGGCGCGGCGGACCCCCACCGTGATCATCCTGCCCAACGACCTGCAGGAGGAGCCTTACGAAAGCCCGCCGCGCGCCCACGGCACGCTGCATTCCGGCATCGGCTACAGCGCACCCAGCATCACGCCGCGCGAGGCCGATCTCGATCGCGCCGCGGAGGTCCTCAATGCCGGCAAGAAGGTTGCGATGCTGGTCGGCGCCGGCGCGCTTGGCGCCACCGACGAGGTGATCGCCGTCGCCGACCGGCTGTCGGCCGGCTGCGCCAAGGCACTGCTCGGCAAGGCGGCGCTGCCCGACGATCTGCCGTGGGTCACCGGCGCGATCGGCCTGCTCGGCACCGAGCCCAGCTACAACATGATGATGGAATGCGACACGCTGCTGATGGTCGGCTCGGCCTTTCCCTATGCCGAATTCCTGCCGAAGGAAGGCGCCGCACGCGGCGTGCAGATCGACATCGACGCCAGCATGCTGTCGATCCGCTTTCCCATGGAGGTCGGCCTCGTCGGCGATGCCGCGGAGACACTGCGCGCATTGTTGCCGCGACTGAAAGCCAAGGCCGACGGCGCCTGGCGCCAGCGGATCGCAGATGACGTCGCCAAATGGTGGAAGACGCTGGATGGCCGCGCACATCAGCCGGCGGCGCCGGTCAATCCGCAGCTCGTCGCCTGGGAATTGTCCCCGCGCCTGCCCGAGCGCGCGATCGTCACCAGCGATTCCGGCTCCTGCGCAAACTGGTTCGCACGCGACCTGAAGATGCGGCGCGGCATGATTGCCTCGCTCTCCGGCGGCCTCGCCTCGATGGGTGCCGCCGTGCCCTATGCGCTCGCCGCGAAGTACGCCCATCCGGATCGGCCAGTGATCGCCCTCGTCGGCGACGGCGCGATGCAGATGAACAACATGGCCGAATTGATCACCGCGGCGAAGTACTGGCGCAACTGGAAGGATCCGCGCTTCATCGTCTGCGTCTTCAACAACGAGGACCTCAACCAGGTGACCTGGGAGCAGCGTGTCATCAATGGCGATCCCAAGTTCGAGGCCTCGCAGCGCATACCGGACGTCCGCTATTCCCGGTTCGCAGAGATGATCGGCCTGCACGGCATCTTCGTCGACAGCCCGGAGCAGCTCGGCTCGGCCTGGGAGCAGGCATTGGCGAGCGCGATGCCCGTGGTGCTGGAGGTGAAGACCGATCCCGAAGTGCCGCCGCTGCCGCCGCATATCACGCTGCAGCAGGCCAAGAACTTCTCCCTCGCCCTGCTGAAGGGCGATCCGAACGAAGCTGGGATGATCAAGGGAGCGGCGCGGCAGGTGCTCGAAACGATCCTGCCCGGAAAGGAATGAGGTGAACCATGAGCGACTTCCGCGATATCCAGCACGGCGTCAACGATCCCGTCGATGGCGTCGACGTAAAACGCCACTTCAACGACAACACGACGCCGCACCAACGCGCGCAGCGCCATGCCGACGTGCGTGCCGACGCCACGGCCGACGCCGCCGAGCCCTTTCTGCCCGAGCGGCTTCGGCGCAAACCGACCGACCCCATCAATCCGCGCACCGGGCGGCATCCCGCAGATTAGCCGTTAGGAACCACGGCCCCTGCGACGTGTTGATCGGCGCCAACATCGCGCGGCATGAGGCCGCGCATCCGAAAGGAGGGACCGAACATGAAACGTGCCGTCATCGTCCTCGCCTGCGTACTCTTCGCTGGTCCTGCGCTCGCCCAATCGCTGGGCGAGAAGACCGGCGTCAATTCGGCGCTCGGCGTCGCACCTTCCACCCCCGACTTCGTCAAGCAGGTCGCGATCAGCGACATGTTCGAGATCGAGTCGAGCAAGCTTGCCCAGCAGAAGGGCAACGCGCAGGAGAAGAGCTTTGCGCAGCAGATGATCACCGATCACACAAAGACCAGCACCGAGCTCAAGGGCCTGGTCGGCGACAAGAAGATCCAGGCCACGCTTCCGACGGAGCTCGACAGCTCACACCAGAGCAAGCTCGACAAGCTCAAGAGCGCGACCGGCAGGGACTTCAGCTCGGACTACAATTCCTATCAGGTCAGCGCTCATGAAGACGCCGTGTCGCTGTTCGAGCGTTACGCCAAGGGCGGCGACAATGCCGAGCTCAAGAATTGGGCCGGCAAGACGCTCCCCGCCCTGAAGCACCATCTCGACATGGCCAAGGAGCTCGGCAAGGCGCCGAGCGTCGGCCAGTCCAAGTAACGGGGTTCACCGGGGAGGCCGCCGCGCGGCGTCCTCCTCGTCCCGCAACGATGTCCGCCAACGGGTGATACGCGACACGGCACGTCACAGGAACATTCATTGTCATACAGAATTTACACGACGGTCACGAAAAATATCTCGCCAGACCGATGGCACTTGTAAAAGTAAAACCCACTCGGATCGATCAGGCGATCGCAAGCGAAATTGCGCGCGACACCAATTCAGGCATAGAGCAAGCCGCCCAGACTCTGACCTGGGCTGCGGACGAGCACGTGCTGCTCGCGCTCGCTGCGGCTGGATGGCTCTACGCCCAGATCCGGCGGCCCGAAGCGCGCCCTGCGGCAAATCATGTGTTGGCAGTCTCGTTGGCAACTGCGGTGCTGCCGCACCTGCTCAAGTCCCTGTTTGACCAGATCAGGCCCGACCGACTGACGCTGCTGGGTCATGCACACGGCGTTCCCATCTCGGGGCGGTCCCGCGATGCGTTCCCTTCCGGCCATGCCTTGCACATGGGCGCGCTGGCCTCGGCGGCCGGGCTGCTGAACTCCGTCCCACGCCGGCTGGTGCGCTCAACTGCCGTGGCCCTGTCATTGACGCGCGTCGTCGTGCTCGCGCACTGGACCAGCGACGTGGTGGCAGGCTTCGCGCTTGGCGTGATCGTCGAGCGGCTGTTGAGGCCGTTCACGCTGGCGAAGCGGCCGCCTCAAGCCTCGTGGATACGGCCATGACCGAATATCTCGTGCGCTTCATCGCCGGCGGTCTGATCGTCTCCGCTTTCGCGATCTTGGGCGACATGCTGCGGCCGAAGAGTTTTGCCGGGCTGCTTGGCGCGGCGCCGTCGGTTGCGCTGGCCACGCTCAGCATTGCCATCGTCCAGCACGGCCCGCAATATGCCGCCGCCGAGAGCTGGACGATGATCTACGGCGCCATCGCGCTCGCCTGTTACAGCCTCGCCGTCTGCCATCTCCTGATAAGGTTTCATCTCGCCGCATTGCCGGCCACCGTCGTCGCTTTTGCGGTATGGCTCGTCGTCGCCTTCGGTCTGCTCGCTGGCTTCGGAGGTGCGGCGTAATGCTAGTCAAGCTGTCTTCATCGGCGCTCAAACAGACGCGATGGTACGAGTATGGTGTTCGCTTTCTGCTCGGCGGGCTGGCAACGGTCGTTACGGGGGTCGTGAGCTCACGTTTCGGCGTCTCCGTCGGCGGGCTCTTCCTCGCGCTTCCCGCCATCTTCTGCGCCAGCGCCACGCTGATCGAAAGCCATGAACGCCGCGCCAAGGAGAAGGCCGGCCTCAGTGGAGGCAGGCGCGGGCAGCAGGCCGCCGCGCTCGATGCTGCGGGTGCCGGCCTCGGAAGCATCGGTCTCGCAGCATTCGCCGCGGTCTTCTACGTCGTGGTGTCGACGACCGCGATCGGGGCATTCGTCGCCGCCATTCTGGTATGGGCGGCGGTTGCGGTCTCGGCGTGGTGGTTGAGGCGAAAGCTTCGCATCACCTCCCGGGCCGCGCAGACCGAGCGCACCGCGCATTCAGCGAGGCGCCGCGGCACCGTCCCGTAGCATCAACGTCTCGGCTCAGACCGTCTTCGCATCCTCCGTCCGCGGGGGTTGCAGCCCCGGGCTGTTGGCCCAGTGCTCGACTTGCTCGATGACCTTCTGGTGGCTTGGACGAACCGGTTTGGAGGCTTCCGGCTCTTCGGAAAGCTTGCGGGGCAAGCATCTGGAGACCTTTTCGCCCTCTCATGGAACCCGCGCCGGGTTAGTTCGTTGAGTAACCTACTCAACCTACTCAATTTGTGTGAACGACCATGAACGAGCTTCGCGCTGAGCGCCTTCAGGTCATGCTCTCACCGGAAGAATTGGCCGCCGTCGACGATTTCCGGTTCAAACACCGCATGCCGACGCGGGCGGCAGCGGTCCGCGACCTTCTCAGGTTCGGACTGGCCGCCGCGGGCGTCGAGGCGGGGGCTGGTGTGAAGTCCAGCAGCTTCGGCGTATTCGGCCGAGGACCGGACGGACACACCCACGGAGATCCAGAGGGCGGCAACGGGACTGAGCCGTAGACGCCGGCCACAAGCAAACGACCCCGGCACGGTGGGTGCCAGGGCCGTCCTTGGAGATTGCTTCCGGCGCACCGGGGGCATGCCAACCGGAAGCAACCTGTCGACTCCACGCCCGAGGATTCGTTCCCCGCGCGAAAGCTGGAGTTCGGTCTGAAGCGCGATGCGATCAGGATGAATCATCATCGCGCTTTAGGTTGTTGTTTAAGCATGATCTTTTCGGAAAACCGCTGCGCACTTTTCCGGATCATGCTTTAGCCGCTCGGCGCGCCGCCGGAATCATCCGGCGTCATGCCGGAGCCGGGCGTCTTGCTGTTATCGTTCAGCTTCGGATCGCGCGTCGCTTCCCGCGAGGGGGAACCTTTCGGATCCGCCTTGTGCACGGACTGTGCACGCTGCTTGTCGCGAGGCTGCTCCTCAGCGCGCTTGTCCTTGACGATGCCGTGGTCGGAATGGGCCATGATGTGCCTTCGCCTCTCGTGATGTCTCGAAGCGCTTACGCACTGCGGCGTCGAATGTTCCGGCTTGGTCCTAAAGCATGATCCGGAAAAGTGCGCAGCGGTTTTCCGAAAAGATCATGCTTAAACAACAACCTAAAGCGCGATGACGATTCTTCCTGATCGCATCGCGCTTTAGCTGTGCGTCGCATGGACCGCGGCCGATGCACTCCCCAGATGCACCTGGCGCACCGTCGTCACCGTCGCAAACGCGACCGAGACGCCAAAGGCGAAAATCAGGGAAAGCAGAACCAGACGTGGAGCCATCGCAAACCTCCTTCTGGAATCGAAAACCGACGCAATTGACTATTTCCCGATCATCCTGGATTGGTCGCTTGCATTCCGTGAGCGGTCTCACACGCGAATCACCAACCGGAGAACGCTCACGCGTCCCGCTGTTGAGGGAAGCGACCCGGAACGGGCGGGACCTCGCCATCCAGCCAATCCTGCTCGTGAGCGAGGGCGGTCCAGGCGTCCGCCATACGCGAATAGCGCTTGTGCGCGGGTTGTCCTTCGGCGCGCTCGGCGAGCTGAAGGCAATTGTCGGCATTGTCTCTGAAGATGTCAGACTGTTTCATGGAAAAGACGTGGGGACGGAACTCCCGGGTCGCAATGGCCCTTACCGCATCGTAACGTTCAGGGAACTTCGCCCGCCATCCGCAGTTGATATCGATGCGAGTTCTCGTCGCCATCATGATGGCATTCATCAGCACTGTTGCGCTTGCCGACAGCACCGGTGCACGAAAGCCTCTCGACCGCCCGCCGAGCGCAACCGACGTCATCAGCGGCCTCTACAATTTCAGCCGCTTTCAGCAGGGTCTGCTGGAGAGCACCGATCTGAAGGGCAACGCCGAGGTCAAGCACCTCGCCGCCTTGCGCGCCGAGGAAGCGGCCAAACGCGACAAGGCGCTGAAGCAGATTCAGGAGACGATCGGCGCCGAGCCCCGCGTCGGCAAGACGACGCCCGTCGCCGCCAGCCTGATCGAGCCCGAAACTTCGGACGGACCGAGCTACGTCCGAAGCTTCTATGCCTCGCAGATTCCCGAATATGAATCGGCCATCAAGCTGCTCGAAAGCTATCTGAAGGCGCCCGACAACATTGCGCTCGCGGCCTTCGCGCGCGAGCTGCTGCCGGTGCTGCGCGCGCAGGTCAAGGATGCCGAGCGGACCATGGCGGACAAGTAGTCCCCCTATTTGTCGTTCGGATGATGCTGCTGGCTCTCCGGCCGCACGGTGCGGTTGCTCTCCGGCATCCTGTCCCGGCCCGCATCGCCATTGTCGTCCTTGCCGCCCGAAGATGAGGTCCCGCTTCCGCTAGGGTTGGAGCGGGCTGCCCTCCCCGTGGTCGGGGAATCCGCCTTGGGGTTGGCCGAGCTGGCGGCGGGGTCGCCGGTCACCGCCCCGCGACCGCTGGGGGCGCCGCCCTGGGCCAAGGCCGCCCCGGCAAACAGCACGACGATCATCGCGGCAAGTCCTGCTTTCATGTCCATTCTCCCTCTGCGCGCGGGCTAACCGCGAGGCGCGGCGCTCCGTTCCGAAGGGGGACCGGTGACACCGCAGGCCGCCGGCATCGTCTGTTTTTCGAAGCCGTGTGGAACCAAATCAGGGGTTTGCGGTTAATGGCGTTGGGCTGAGCAAGACAGGTTCCATTTCCTCGCGCCGCAACCTTGGCGCTTGATTTCGAATTTGGCTGACGCTCTATTTTGACCAATTGCGTCTTGCCTTGGATTCGGGCGACGCCTGCGGGGGAAAATAAGTATGAGCGACCTCGATCCCGGAACTGCATCACGCTCCGGTCGTCGCGTCCCAAAGCCAAAAACCAATGGTTTGTCTGATCCGGATTCCCGGGCCGAATTGCTGCTGGCCCTGCAGGCCATGCGCAGCGGCGATTTCTCGGTGCGCATGAGCGGCGACTATCTCGGCATCGACGGCAAGATCGCCGACACTTTTAACGAAATCATCGCCGCCAACCAGCGCATGGCGCAGCAACTCGAGCTGGTGGGCCAGGTGGTCGGCCGCGAAGGCAAGACCCGGCAGCGCGTGAAATTCGGCCTCGCCTCGGGCTCCTGGGCCGACATGGAAGGCTCCGTCAACACGCTGATCGACGATTTGCTGTGGCCGACGCGCGAGGTGACGCGCGCGGTCGCGGCCGTCGCGCAGGGTGACCTGCTCCAGACCGTCAAGCTCGACGTCGACGGCCGTCCGCTGCGCGGCGAGTTCCTGCAGTCGGCGACCATCGTCAACACCATGATCAAGCAGCTCGGCGTGTTCACCTCCGAGGTGACGCGCGTGGCGCGCGAGGTCGGCACCGAAGGCAAGCTCGGCGGCCAGGCCCAGGTGCCTGAGGTGACCGGCGTCTGGAAGGACCTCACCGAGAGCGTCAACTCGATGGCGAACAACCTGACCAACCAGGTTCGCAACATCGCCGAGGTGACGATCGCGGTCGCCAACGGCGACCTCTCCAAGAAGATCACGGTCGACGTCCGCGGCGAGATCCTGCAACTCAAGGAAGCCATCAACACGATGGTGGACCAGCTCCGCTCCTTCGCCTCCGAAGTGACGCGCGTGGCGCGCGAGGTCGGCACCGACGGCAAGCTCGGCGGCCAGGCCATCGTGCCCGGCGTCGCCGGCACCTGGAAGGACCTGACCGACTCCGTCAACGCGATGTGCGGCAACCTGACCGCACAAGTGCGCAACATCGCCAACGTCACCACCGCCGTGGCGCGCGGCGACCTGTCGCGCAAGATCACGGTGGACGTGCGCGGCGAGATCCTGGAGCTGAAGGACACCATCAACACCATGGTGGACCAGCTCAACTCCTTCGCTTCGGAAGTGACGCGCGTGGCGCGCGAGGTCGGCACCGAAGGCAAGCTCGGCGGCCAGGCCCAGGTGCCCGGTGTCGCCGGCACCTGGAAGGACCTCACCGACAACGTCAACTTCATGGCCTCGAACCTCACCGCGCAGGTCCGCAACATCGCCGACGTCGCAACCGCCATCGCGAGCGGCGACCTCTCGAAGAAGATCACGGTGAACGTCTCGGGCGAAATCCTTCAGCTGAAGGAGACGCTCAACACCATGGTCGACCAGCTCAACGCCTTCGCCGGCGAAGTCACGCGCGTCGCCCGCGAGGTCGGCACCGAGGGCCGGCTCGGCGGACAGGCCAACGTGCTCGGCGTCGCCGGCACCTGGAAGGACCTCACCGAGAGCGTCAACTCGATGGCGTCGAACCTCACCGCGCAGGTCCGCAACATCGCCGAGGTGACGACCGCGGTCGCCGGCGGCGACCTGTCGAAGAAGATCACGGTCGACGTGCGCGGCGAGATCCTGGAGCTGAAGGACACCATCAACACCATGGTGGACCAGCTCAACGCCTTCGCCGGCGAAGTCACGCGCGTTGCCCGCGAAGTCGGCACCGAAGGCAAGCTCGGTGGCCAGGCCGTCGTGCGCGGCGTCGGCGGAACCTGGAAGGATCTCACCGACAGCGTCAACTCGATGGCCTCGAACCTGACCGGCCAGGTCCGCAACATCGCCGAGGTCGCGACCGCGGTCGCCAAGGGCGATTTGTCGAAGAAGATCACGGTGAACGTCTCGGGCGAAATCCTTCAGCTGAAGGAAACCCTGAACACCATGGTGGACCAGCTCAACGCTTTCGCCGGCGAAGTGACGCGCGTCGCCCGCGAGGTCGGCACCGACGGCAAGCTCGGCGGTCAGGCCGGCGTGCCCGGCGTCGCCGGCACCTGGAAGGACTTGACCGACAGCGTCAACTCGATGGCGGGCAACCTCACCGCCCAGGTCCGCAACATCGCCGAAGTCGCGACCGCGATCGCCGGCGGCGACCTGTCGCGCAAGATCACCGTGGACGTGCGCGGCGAGATCCTTCAGCTCAAGGACACGCTGAACACGATGGTCGACCAGCTCAACCGCTTCGCGGGCGAGGTGACGCGCGTGGCGCGCGAGGTCGGCACCGAAGGCCGCCTCGGCGGTCAGGCCAACGTGCCCGGCGTCGCCGGCACCTGGAAGGATCTCACCGACAGCGTGAACTCGATGGCGGGCAACCTCACCGCCCAGGTCCGCAACATCGCCGAAGTGACCACCGCCGTGGCGCGCGGCGACTTGTCGCGCAAGATCACCGTCGACGTGAAGGGCGAAATTCTCGAGCTCAAGAACACCATCAACACCATGGTGGACCAGCTCAATGGCTTTGCCGGCGAGGTGACCCGCGTGGCGCGCGAGGTCGGCACCGAAGGCAAGCTCGGCGGCCAGGCCGAGGTGCCCGGCGTCGCCGGCACCTGGAAGGACCTCACCGACAACGTCAACTTCATGGCCTCGAACTTGACCGCCCAGGTCCGCAACATCGCCGAGGTCGCGACCGCGATCGCAGGCGGCGACCTGTCGAAGAAGATCACGGTGGACGTGCGCGGCGAGATCCTGCTGCTCAAGGACACCTTGAACACGATGGTCGAGCAGCTCCGCTCCTTCGCCGCCGAAGTGACGCGCGTCGCCCGCGAGGTCGGCACCGAGGGCCGCCTTGGCGGTCAGGCCGTCGTCCCCGGCGTCGGCGGCACCTGGAAGGACCTCACCGACAACGTCAACCTCCTGGCGGCGAACCTCACCACACAGGTCCGCAACATCGCCGAGGTGACCACGGCGGTCGCGCGCGGCGACCTCTCCCGCAAGATCACCGTCGACGTCAAGGGCGAAATCCTCGAGCTGAAGAACACCATCAACACCATGGTGGACCAGCTCAACGCCTTCGCCGGCGAAGTGACGCGCGTGGCGCGCGAGGTCGGCACCGAAGGCAAGCTCGGCGGCCAGGCTCAGGTGCCCGGCGTCGCCGGCACCTGGAAGGACCTCACCGACACCGTGAACTTCATGGCGGCCAACCTCACCGAGCAGGTGCGCGGCATCGTCAAGGTCGTCACGGCCGTCGCCAACGGCGATCTGAAGCAGAATCTCACCGTCAAATCGAAGGGCGAGGTCGCGGCCCTCGCCGACACCATCAACAACATGACCGAGACGCTCGCGACCTTCGCCGACCAGGTGACATCGGTGGCGCGCGAAGTCGGCGTCGAAGGCCGGCTCGGCGGTCAGGCCAACGTGCCGGGCGCCGCCGGCACCTGGAAGGACCTCACCGGCAACGTCAACCTGCTCGCCGCCAACCTTACCTCGCAGGTGCGCGCGATCGCCGAGGTCGCGACCGCCGTCACCAAGGGCGACCTGACGCGGTCGATCCAGGTCGACGCCCGCGGCGAGGTGGCCGAGCTGAAAGACAACATCAACACGATGATCACGAATCTCCGTCTCACCACGGACGTGAACACCGAACAGGACTGGCTGAAGACCAATCTGGCGAAATTCACCAACATGCTGCAGGGCCAGCGCGATCTCGCCACCGTCGGCCGGCTGCTTCTCACCGAGCTGTCGCCGCTGGTGAACGCGCATACCGGCGTGATCTACCAGGTCGAGAGCGAGGACAATCCGCAGCTCCTGCTGCTGGCTTCCTACGCCAGCGACGGCGTCTATCCGTATCCCCGCGTGTTGCAGTTCGGCGAAGGCCTGATCGGCCAGTGCGCGCTTGACAAGCGGCCGCGCGTCGTCGGCGAGATTCCATCCGACGTGGTGCCGATCAACTCGGCGCTGTTCCGCGTCGCGCCGAAGAACCTCGTCGTGCTGCCGGTGCTGTTCGAAGGCCAGGTCAAGGCTGTGATCGAGCTCGCCTCGCTCGTCTCCTTCACGACCTCGCAGATGACGTTCCTGGAGCAGCTCACCGACTCCATCGGCATCGTGCTCAATTCGATCGAAGCGACGATGCAGACCGAAGGCCTGCTCAAGCAGTCGCAGCAGCTCGCCGGCGAGCTCCAGACCCAGCAGCGCGAATTGCAGCAGACCAACGACCAGCTCGAGCAGAAGGCGCAGCAGCTTGCCGAGCGCAACGTCGAGGTCGAACGCAAGAACCAGGAGATCGAGCAGGCCCGCCGCGCCCTGGAGGAGAAGGCGACCGAGCTCGCCCTGACCTCGAAGTACAAGTCCGAATTCCTCGCCAATATGAGCCACGAGCTGCGCACGCCGCTGAACTCGATCCTGATCCTGGGACAGCAGCTCACCGACAATCCGGACGGCAACCTCACGGCCAAGCAGGTCGAATTCGCCCGCACCATCCACGGCGCCGGCACCGACCTGCTCAATCTCATCAGCGACATTCTGGATCTGTCCAAGATCGAATCCGGCACGGTGACGGTCGACGCCGAGGAAATCCTGACCGCCAACCTGCTCGAGACCGTCGGACGGCCGTTCCGGCACGAGGCGGACAACCGCAATCTGTCGTTCAAGATCGACGTCGATCCGACCCTTCCGCGCAGCATCGTCACCGACTCCAAGCGGCTGCAACAGGTGCTGAAGAACCTGCTCTCCAACGCTTTCAAGTTCACCGCCGAAGGCGAGGTGCGCCTGAAGGTCACCGCCGCGGTCGGCGGCTGGGGAACGGATCACCCGGTGCTGAACTCCGCACCGGCCGTGATCGCGTTCGAAGTGTCCGATACCGGCATCGGCATTCCCCTGGAGAAGCAGAAGCTGATCTTCGAGGCGTTCCAGCAGGCCGACGCCGGCACCAGCCGCAAATACGGCGGCACCGGTCTCGGACTTGCGATCAGCCGCGAACTCGCCAGCCTGCTCGGCGGCGAGATCCATCTGCGCAGCTCGCCGGGCAAGGGCTCGTCGTTCACGCTTTATCTGCCGCTCAAATATTCCGGTCCGACGCTCGCGCCGCGCGCGGCGCCTGCGCCGCAGCAACACGGCCAGCCGCCGGCGCTACAGACGGCCGCGCCCGACCAGCAGCGCGTCATCGAGCAGCTTCCCGACGACCGGCTCAACATCGAGCCCGGTGACACCATCCTCCTGATCGTCGAGGACGATCCGCACTACGCCCGCGTGCTGGTCGATCTGGCCCGCGACAAGGGCTTCAAGGTGCTTGTCGCCGCCCGCGGCGCGGAGGCGCTCGAACTCGCCAAGCAATACCAGCCGAGAGCCGTCTCGCTCGACATTTTCCTGCCTGACATGCTCGGGTGGACCGTATTGAGCCAGCTCAAGCACAATCCGCTGACCCGCCACATCCCCGTGCAGATCATCACGCTGGACGAGGACCGCCAGCATGCGCTGGCGCGTGGCGCGTTCTCCTTCGTCAACAAGCCGACGACGACCGAAGGCGTTTCCGCGGCGCTGACCCAGATCAAGGAATATGCCCGGCCGCGGCGCAAGCGGCTGTTGATCGTCGAGGACAACGAGGCCGAGCAGCTCTCGATCCGCGAGCTGCTGCATCACGACGACATCGAGATCGTCACGACGGACACCGGCGCCGGTGCGCTCTCGACGTTGCGCCAGACGCCCTGCGACTGCGTGGTGCTGGACCTCCGCCTGCCCGACATGAGCGGCTTCGAGGTGCTGGATCAGATCCGCAACGACGAGGCGCTGTCGAACGTTCCGGTCGTCGTCTTCACCGGCCGCGAGCTTTCGGCCGAGGAGGACGCGGAACTCCACACCATGGCGCGCAGCATCGTGGTCAAGGGCGTGGAATCGCCAGAACGGCTGCTCGACGAGACCGCACTGTTCCTGCACCGCGTGATCACCGAGCTTCCGGTCGAGAAGCAGCGCATGCTGGAGAAGCTGAACAGTTCCGACGAGGACCTGATCGGCAAGACGGCCCTGCTCGTGGACGACGACGCCCGCAACATCTTCGCGCTGTCGAGCGTGCTGGAACGGCGCGGCATGAAGGTGCTGACGGCCACGACCGGCAGCGAGGCGGTGACGCTGGTCGAATCCAATCCGGAAATCGCCATCGTGCTGATGGACATCATGATGCCGCAGATGGATGGATATCAGACCATCGGCGTCATTCGCGAAAACCCGGCTTTCGCCCGCCTTCCGATCATCGCGCTGACCGCCAAGGCGATGAAGGGTGATCGTGAGAAGTGTCTGGAGGCCGGCGCGTCCGACTATCTCGCCAAACCCGTCAACACCGATCAATTGCTGCTTGCGATCCGCATGTGGCTGCACCGCTGAGTTGGATCCGCATATGGACCACGAAAAGGTCAACATCCTCCTCGTCGACGACCAGCCCGCCAAGCTGCTCGCCTATGAGGTGATCTTGAAGGATCTCGGCGAGAACCTCGTGATCGCCTCGTCGGGGCGCGAGGCGCTGGAAGTGCTGCTCAAGACCGAGATCGCAGTGATCCTGGTCGACGTCTGCATGCCCGAGCTCGACGGCTTCGAGCTCGCCGCGATGATCCGCGAGCATCCACGCTTCCAGAAGACCGCGATGATCTTCATCTCCGCCATCCAGGTCAGCGACATCGACCGGTTACGCGGCTACGAGATGGGCGCGGTCGACTACGTGCCGGTACCGGTCGTGCCGGAAGTCCTGCGCGCCAAGATCAAGGTGTTTGCCGAGCTCTACCGCAAGACCCGCGAGCTCGAACGGCTGAACCAGGAGCTTGAGGATCGCGTCCGCGCACGCACGGCGGAACTGGAGAACTCCACCGCGAAGCTGCGCGAGAGCGAACAACGGCGCAGCATGGCGATCGCGGCCGGCAAGATGGGATCCTGGGATTGGGACTGGATCAGCGGCGATTGGATGTGGGACGAAGGGCAGTATCGCATCTTCGGCGTCAGCCCCGAGAGCTTCGAGGTCAACCCGGCCAACGTTCAAGCGCTGTTGCATCCCGACGACGTCGATCAATTGCGCAAGGCGATCGCCGAGTTCAACAGGGGCACGCGGGCCTACGAGACCGAGTTCCGCATCATGCGGCCCGACGGAGAAGTGCGCTGGTGCGTCGGCACGGCGGCGGCGACGGTGGACGATAGCGGTCGCGTCGTCCGCGTCAGCGGCGTCACCGTGGACATCACCGAACGCAAGCGTGCCGAGGAACGGCAGAATCTGCTGGCGCGGGAAGTCGATCATCGCGCCAAGAACGCGCTGGCGCTGGCGCAGTCGATCGTGCGTCTCACCCGGGCCGACGAGGTCAAGGCCTATGTCAACGCCGTCGAGGGCCGCATCAACGCGCTGGCGCGCGTGCACACCATCCTGTCGCTGTCGAGCTGGCAGGGTGCCGAGCTCTCCAGGCTGATCGACGAGGAGCTGGCGCCCTATTCGCTCGGCGGCCAGATCATATTGGCAGGTCCGCAGGTCCAGTTGCTGCCGGCCACGGCCCAGACGCTGGCGCTCGCCCTGCACGAGCTCTTCACCAACTCGGCAAAGTACGGTGCCCTCTCGACCAGGTCGGGGCGGCTCACGATCGGCTGGCAGGTCGAGGACCAATTGCTGACGCTGAGCTGGGAGGAATCGGGCGGTCCGCTCGTCATGACGCCGAAATCGCGCGGCTTCGGCACGCGGAGCCTGCTGGCGAGCGTGGAGTCCCAGCTCGGCGGACAAGCGCGGTTCGATTGGCGAGCCGAGGGCCTGTTGTGTCGCTTGGAAGTGCCGTTGACCCGCAAGCCGGCGGCGACGCCCCTATCCGAGAAGTTCGAGGACACCGGCTCGGCCGAATTGCAGCGCGCATCCGGCTAGCTAGCCGGACGCGGCGCTCGTCATGCGTCGCGGCGTCCGCAGTTCGCGCGCAACCCGTCCCTCGAGCCAGGCTTCCGTCTGGGCGAGATCGCGTAATGCCCTGGCGTAGCGGCGCGCCGCGCATCGCTCCGCCCCGCGCGGCAGCTTGCGGGCCTTGCGAAGAATGTCCGCGGCCGCGTTGCGATAGGCCAGCGAGCGGTAAAGAAAGACCACCTTACCCATATCGATGCTCCCCGTGTTGCCGGACCTCATCCTGGCAAACCCGGCATGAACGTCGGATGAAGCCGGCGATGAAATTCCTTCATTCATCTGGAACCAGCGAATTGTCGCCCGCGTTTGCATGCCAAATCGGGATGCAGTTCCCATGCGCACAAAGAAGTCGTCAGACCTGATCTCTGCGACCGGCCTCATCAAGCTGATGACGCATACATTGATGGGTGCCGCCCTCGGCCTCGCCTTCAGTCTCGCGCTGATCCTGTGTAATCCCGCCGTCGCCAGCCTGCTGAATAACGGCGGAAGCCAGGCCGCGATCGTCTTCGCTCTCACATTGGTGACGACCTTCGCGATCGGCGCGACGCTCACCGGCGTCGTGTTCATCCTCACCGAGGACAAGCAATCTTGAAACGGTGCTGAGGCGCGGAGCGAACCTTTGCTGGGAACTCCTGCCTGAGTGGCGGTTGGCTGCCTGCGTCAATTTAACTCACCGGTTTCAGTGCTGAGCCCGCGGCCCGCGGAATTCGTCTTCACGAGACGCTCGAGCTCGGCACGCTTGCGTCCGATCAGAAGTTGGGCCGTAGCATCGTCGAGACCCGCGCGCTGCAATTGCCGGATGGCAGAGCCCAGTTCGAGAATCTCGGCGCGTAACCTCAAGATCCGGTAAGTGTCCGGGCCCTCATCCACGGCGCCCCCTCGAAGATTTCAGCGGCGCGTGGCCGCGCGCCCGGGAATACCGACTGTCTTCACGAGACGAAGGCGCACCCGGTCGTGGACGTCGGGCAGGACATCGCCGCCGCCGGCCGCCTTCCATTCGCCGATCAGCAAGTTGATCTTTCGGCGCAGATCCATCTGCGCCAGAGCCTGTTCGGTGCAATCGCGATCCCCGTTGATGCGATCACGCACGGAAGCCTCGACGTCGGCCATCTCCAGCCTCAAGGCGCTGATTTTACGTCGAATTTCATTAATTCTGTTGTCCATGGCTTGTTAGAACAAAATAAGAACATATAGTCAAGCCACGATTTGAAGACGGAGACGACGGATGCAGGTTCAGGGTAAATACGACGCCAGGATCTTTCTCGCCGCGCAAATGACCCGGGCGCAGGGGCTGAGGCTGAAACGGTTGAGCGAAGAGGCCTATCAGCCCGCACAATATGCGCGCGATCTGTCCTTCACCGAGGCCGCGCGGCGCATCCAGGTGCTGGAGGCGGAGATCGAGCTGGCGAACTCCTTCTAGGCTTTCGCCTGGAACGTCGTGCGCTGCTTCGGAACCATGCCTGTGTCGAACGGTTCTCCCCGGCCAAGGGAGAACATGCATGGCACGCAAGGCAAAGAAACGCCGCTACTCGCGCAGCTCCGGCAGCGACGTCGAAAGCGAGATGCGTCGTTACAAGAAGGGCACGGCCAAGAGCGGTCGCAAAGGCCGCGGCGGACGCGTGAAGAGTCGCAAGCAGGCGATCGCGATCGGGCTGTCGAAGGCGCGCAAGAAAGGCAAGAAGGTCCCGAAGAAAGCTGCGAAGAAGAAGTCCTCCAAGAAGCGGACGACCAAGAAGGCGGCCAAGAAGGCGGCCAAGAAATCGTCGAAGCGCAAATCCAGCAAGCGTTGACGCTGACCCGGCTCAGATCATGCTGCCCGGCATGAAGCAGCGGATCGAGACCCCGAAAGCGGTCTTCACCGGCCACACCATGGTGCGGCCGGCGCGGTTCGGCTCGGTGATTACGGCTTCGTCCGGCACCTCGATCCACTCGCCGTCGAGACGCACGCGATAACGTCCGTTGTGCGATTCCCAGTCGGGATCGGCGACGGCAAAACCGTCGGCGTCCGAGCAGCACGGACCGAGGTGGCTGCGCAGGCTGTCGAACCACGGCTTGAGCGGCGAGTTCGCGTAGCGGCCGTCGTCACGACCGAGCGCGGTTCCACCCCAGAGCACCAACGGCGCCGCAAGCAGCGCACCCCTCAGCGAGAGCTTCAATCGATCCATGTCGGCACCGATCAAATCCGAACCACCGGCCAGTTCCACAAAGCGGCGGCAGGTTCGGAGTTCCACGCTTGCAACCCGTTCACGGCGTCATTGCCGCGGCGGACCTTGACCAAGTTCGAAGTGTTATGGGCGAACACGGCTTTTTCATATGAACCGGGTCACCATCCCTGCCGTTAACGAGAATGTTATCGATTGGCGTCGCAATTCTGTCGGTGAACGGAAAAGGCGGCCCGGAGGGCCGCCTTTTTGGTTTCTGCCGATAGATGTTCGCCTCAGGCGAGTGGCACCGCGACGAACCTCGTCGCCTCGGCGCTTCTGACCTGCAACAGCACGCTGCGCTTGCCGGACGCTTTGGCCTCCGCCAGCTCCGAGCGGACGTCGCCGACATTGGCAACGGCCTTGCCGCCGACATTGAGGATGACGTCGCCGGTCTGGATGCCGCGCTGCGCCGCCGGTCCTTGCGGATCGACCTCGGTGACGACAACGCCCTTCTGGCCAGCGCCCTGGACCTCGCCGGCCGGAGCAAGGCCGAGCCCGAGACGTGGCGCGCCGGCGCCCGGCTGCTCTCGGCCCTGGTCGGCACCGCCATTTGCTTTGGCCTGCCGCTCGTTCGGCAACTCGCCGAGGGCGAGCGTCAGCGTCTTGGTCGTGCCGTTGCGGAAGACGTCGAGCTTCACCGAGCTACCCGGGGCCAGGGTGGCGATGGTACGGGCGAGTTCGCGGGAATCCTTGATCGCGGTGCCGTTGACGGCGGTGATGACGTCGCCCGCCGCGATGCCGGCCTTCGCCGCGGGGCTGCCGTCCTGCGGATTGTCGACGATGGCGCCGCGCGCCTCCTTCAGGCCCAGGCTGTCGGCGATGTCGGCCGTCACCGGCTGCACCTGCACGCCGAGCCAGCCGCGGGTCACCGCGCCCTTGTCCTTCAGCTGCGCGACGACGAGCTTTGCGGTCGAGGCCGGAATGTCGAAGCCGATGCCAACCGAGCCGCCGGAGGGCGAGAAGATCGCGGTGTTCACGCCGATCACGTTGCCGCTCATGTCGAAGGCCGGGCCCCCGGAATTGCCCTTGTTGATGGGCGCGTCGATCTGGATGAAGTCGTCGTAGGGACCGTTGCCGATGTCGCGGCCGCTGGCCGAGACGATGCCGGCGGTCACGGTGCCGCCGAGACCGAAGGGATTGCCGACCGCGACCACCCAGTCGCCGATGCGCGGCTTCTGGTCGGAGAATTTGACGAACGGAAAGTCCGTCTTGCCGTCGACCTTGATCAGCGCGAGATCGGTCTTCGGGTCGGTGCCGACGACCCTCGCGGTGTAGCTCGTGCCGTCATCCATCGTCACCTGCACTGACGCGGCCTGGTCGACGACGTGGTTGTTGGTCACGGCATAGCCGTCGGCGGAGATGAAGAAGCCGGAGCCTTCGCCGGTGATCATCTGATGGCGCTGGCGCGGCATGCCATTCGGGCCGCCGGGGAAGCGGAAGCCGAACTGCCGCGAGAACTGGTCGAACGGCGTCTCGCCGTCCTGATCCATCCGGTTCTGTTGCAGCATGGCGCTCTTGTCGTTGTCCTGGTCGATCCTGACCCGCACCGAGATGACGGCGGGCTTGACCTTGCTGACCAGGTCACCGAAGCCCGGCGGCGTCGCGGCGGATTCGGCGGCCTGGGCCGGCGCGATGAAGGAGCTCGGACCGAACTTTGAAGAGCCGGGAGAAGCCGCCAGCACGGCGACGCCGAGCGCGGCCACGGTGCCGAGCAGCGCGAGCCGGCGCGGCCTCAATATCTTGCGGGATGTCGGGGTGTCGGAATTGGCGCGATCGTTCATGTCTTAATGTCCATGTTGGGTAATTGTCGCCTTGGGTCCAACATGGACATCGTCACCTTACGGCGTCCCGTCCGTCCGATTAAATCTTGGCAAAGAACAAGCGATGGCTGCGGCAAGGTCGTCCCTCGCATTTGATGCAGCTCAACGCGGGTCTGCCCGGCAGTGAAAGACTGCGGCCACCGGATGATGGCCATCGGAGGCGCCCCATGTACAAAGACATTCTCGTCCACATCCCCACCGAACGTCCCATGCGTCCCGTGATCGACGGCTCGATTTCGCTCGCGGCGCAGTTCAACGCCCATCTCGACGCGGTCGCGGTCGGCTATGTCGCGACCAGTGCAGCCTACGTGATGGAGGGCGGCGCCGCGGTGGCGGCCGTGTTCGAACTGGAACGCGAGCGCGCCGCGGAGCGGGCCGAGGCCGCGCTCTCAGTCTTCGAAATCGAAGCGGCGAACGCCGGCATCGCCTACGCCTGCCGCCCGCTCGGCGCGATCCCGGTGGACGCAGCCGGCTCGCTCGGCGAGATGGCGCGGCTGCACGACCTCAGCGTCGTGCTTCAGCCCGATCCGGCGCAAGGCTCGTTCGACAACGACGTGCCGGGCGAGATCCTGTTCCAGTCGGGCGGCCCGGTGCTGTTCCTGCCTTACACTTTCCACGGAGCGTTCAAGGCGGAGCGGGTCGGCATCTGCTGGGACGGCAGCCGCGTCGCCGCCCGCGCCGTGCACGACGCAGCACCGTTCCTGGCGCGCGCCGATGAGATCGTGATCATCACCATCAACGAGTCGAACGCGGTCTCCGACGAAGCTTCAGCGAACAGTCTGGCAAGACATCTCGGCCGGCGTGGACTGTCGACCCGCACGGTCGCCCTGTCGGCGACGCGCGCCGACATCCAGCCGACCATCCTGTCGCTGGCGGCCGACGAGGGGCTCGATCTCCTGGTGATGGGCGGCTACGGCCATTCGCGACTGCAGGAACGCGTTCTCGGCGGCGTCACGCGCGCCATGCTGGAAGCCATGACGGTCCCGACGCTGATGTCGCACTGAGACCAACAGGCGCCGTCACGCCGCAACCGGGGTCTCCCATGTCGGGGACGTTGCGGCGCCCTCGTCATGTTGCACGTTGCACGCGTCGAAATGCGCCTTGAGCTCGACCTCGGCGAGATATTCGAAATGTTCGGCCTGGCCGAGGAGTTCCCAGTTCTGAAGCGGCCGGTAGGCTGCCTGCTGACGACAGAGGGACGCCAGCGCCCGGTAGCGACGTACGTTCTCCATGAGACCCTCCCTCGCATTTGCAGAGCTTATTGCCCTTATTTGCGTCAGGCCGATGGCGGCTATGCAAAAGATTTGCTGCGCCCACCGCGCGCCTGGCCTTGCTGGTAGGAAATATATGTCCGGGCCAAAGTTCCAAACGGTGCCGGCTGACGCCCGGAACCGCGTCGCCGGACCTGAGAACTAAAGCACGATCCGGAAACGTGCGCAGCGGTTTTCCGAGAAGATCATGCTGAACAACACCCTAAAGCGCGATGACGATTCATCCTGATCGCATCACGCTTTAGGCATAGTGCCGGCGCTCCACGGTCATTCCGACCAGGTCGAGATAGCGCTCGATCAGGTCGGGTCGGCCGACCAGATAGCCCTGCATCTCCTCGCAGGCCTCGCGCGCCAGGAAGGCACGCTGCGCTTCCGTCTCCACCCCTTCGGCAATGACCGGGATATTCAGGGCGTGCGCGAGGCTCAGGACCGCACGGACGATCTCGGCCGATTGCAGCGAGGCCTCCAGATTAGAGATGAAACCGCGATCGATCTTGATCTTGTCGAACGGGAACGACTGGAGATAGGACAGCGAGGAATAGCCGGTGCCGAAATCGTCCATCGCAATGCGGATGCCGAGCGCCTTCAGCCGCCGCAGCAGATGGAGCGCGCCGGTGAAATCGCCGATCAGCACACCCTCGGTGATCTCGACTTCGAGCCGCGTCGGCGTCAGCCCCGTCTCGAGCAGGATCTGGTGAATCGAACGTTCGAGATCGCCGGCCTGAAACTGGACCGGCGACAGATTGACCGCGACCTGCAGCGGCCGCGGCCATGATGCCGCCTCGCGGCACGCTTCGCGCAAGACCCATTCGCCGATCTCGACGATCAGGCCGTTCTCCTCGGCAAGCGGAACGAAACGGTCCGGCGGCACGAAGCCACGCGTCGGATGATTCCAGCGCAGCAGAGCCTCGAAGCCGATGACCTCGCCATCGATCCGCGCCTGCGGCTGGAAGTAGACCACGAACTGGTTCTGCTCCAGCGCCTGTCGCAGATCGTGCTGCAGCAGCCTGCGGTCGCGCAGCTCCTTGTCCATCTCGGATTCGAAGAAGCGGACCCGCCCCCTGCCCTCGCGCTTGGCACGATAGAGGGCTGAATCGGCGTTGGCGAGCAGCGTGGCGGCATTGACGCCGTCGTCCGGATAAAACGCAATGCCGACGCTGAGGCCGACATGGAGGAGATAATCGTCGACCTCGAGCTCCTTGCCGATCGTCTCGATTAGGCGTTCGGCGAGCGCCTGAACGTCCTCCCGGCTGACGTGGTCGGGCATCAGGATCATGAACTCGTCGCCGCCGATACGGGCGACGAAGGCGTCGTCGGCTTCCGCGGCGAGCCGGTCCGCCACCGCCCGCATCAGCATGTCGCCGACGGGATGGCCGAACACGTCGTTGACCTCCTTGAAGCGGTCGAGATCGAGGCTCAGCACGGCAAAACTGGTCGCCATCTCCTGGGCCAGCTCCAATCGCTCGCCGAGCGCGGCGTTGAAGGCGCTGCGGTTAGGCAGATCGGTCAACGCATCATGATGCGCAAGATGGCTGATCCGCGCCTCGTTCGTGATCCTCTCGGTGACGTCCTCGATCACGCCGACCAGATATTGCGGCGCACCGGCACCGTCCCTGATCAGCAGCTTGCGCGAATTGACGAGACGATCGCGGCCCTTGCCGCCGACATCGAGCGGATGCCCCTCCAGGAACAGCGGCGTGCCGCTCTCGACGACGCCGCGATCCTGCTCGTTGACGAGGCGGGCGATATTCTCCGGAAAGATCTCCGCCGGAGTCTTGCCCAACATCGCCTCGCGCGGCATTCCGTAGTATTCTTCGCCGGCGCGGTTGAGCAGAACGTAGCGGGAGTCCTTCGCATCCTTGGCGAATACCGCGATCGGGATATTCTCGATGATGCTGTCGAGAAATTCGCGCGCCCGCAGCAGATCCTGTTCGGCGCGTTTATGCGTCTGCTCGAGCTCCTCGATCATCAGCTTGATCGCACGGTCGGTGCGGCGGCGATCGCGATCGCTCTCCTCATAGGCCGCGCTGACGAGTTCACCGAGCCTGGTCAGATCGACCTGTCCGGATTCGTCCGTCGCCTGGCGGATCTGTCTTGCGAGCAGCCGATGCGTGGTCAAGCTGCCGCCTCCCCGATGACGGTGACCGTCATGGTCTGGTTATGCAGTTCGCAGCGGCCGGACGCCGCCGGCGGGGCGAACTCGCCGTAGGAGTAGAATCCGATCCGGACGAAATCCTCGCCGAGTTCGGCGGCAACGGCATCCAGCTCGTCCTGCGTGCGCTGCCCCATCACCCTGCGGCGGCCGGTACAGCTCACCAGGATCGCCAGCTTGTCGCCGTCGACCCCGTCCGAGAGTGCGCTGCGCGCCTGCCTGCCGGCCTCGCCTGCACCGGCGGCGAGACTGTCGAAATTGGCGCGCATCAATTGCGCGGTGCATCCTTCCGGAATGTCGGCGGCGAACGTCAGGGTGCGGGCATTGCGGTCCACCGCGAACACCGAGCGCACGATCTGCCGGTTCGGCTCAGCCTCGTCGTGAATGCGCAAGGGGAATGCCAGACCCGAACCCGGCATCGCCTCGGCCTCCTCCTCGCCGAGATAGCGGGTGTAGAGGTCCAGCGGCGGCTCGCCGTCGAGCTCCCCGACCACCGATCCCAGCGCCTTCGTGACCTTGCGGCGGGGCCCGAATACATCCCAGCCGCCGGCGCAGCCGTGCGCAAATCGGAACCAAGCACCGTAGAATGCAATCGCGGCGACGCGGTTCGGCGACGGCTCCGCGTCGGCTCCGACGATTGTCTGTTCAAATCGGATTCCATCGCCGGCGAGCCCGCCGGTGACGGGCAAATCCGGCCCCAGGACTTCAGTGAGTCCGGCAAGCAGTTCGCCCCCGTTCACCGCCAATCCATCCGACAGGACGAACAGGCCGGCCAGATCCGCCGCTAGTACCTGCCGGGCAAGACGCGCGCCGCAGGCCCGCGACGCATCGCGCGTTTCGACGACTTCCTGCACCAGCCGGACTTGCGTGTGGGCGAAGCGCAAGGCGACCGCGACCACTTCATCATCGCGGATGTCGTCGCCATGGATTTGTCCGCCGGTGCTGCAACCGACGATATGGCTATCGGGATAGAGGCCGCGCAGCTCGCGATAACGTTGGCCGTCCAGCAGCTGCTCACGGCTTCCGAAATAGAGCACGAGCTGGGGAGGCTCGCGCAGGGCGTCCGCTCGGCGCCAGCCATGGGCAGCATTCCAGTGAAGGTATTGAATCTGCATCCCACGCCCTCTGCAGTCCTTGAACCACAGATTGTGAGACGGCGCATTGCGTCGCCGTTAATCGCGCGCGGAGTTCGACACCGTTGGTTACCCCGGCATGAAGGTATTGCCGAGTCGTGCCAACATTCTCCGTAAGACTCCGGGAAGTTCCCGCGCCGAGCCGTCGACTTCTGTGCCGGCCCGTAATCTACCGGGTGCGCGCGCCTTCGCCGAGGCGCATCGGCTGCACAGCATTATCTTGACGCTTTGGAACCCGTCCCGTCTCGGCGGCGGTGCGGATGGCCTGGATATTTGCGGCATAGTCGGCAGCGCTGTTGCCGCGAAACACTGCAGAACCCGCTACCAGCGTATCGGCGCCCGCCGCCGCCGCGGCAGCGGCATTGTCGCGCGTGATACCGCCGTCGACCTCGAGCCGGATCGGCCGGTCGCCGATCATGGCCTTGATCCGCTCGATCTTCTCGAGCTGGGATTCGAGGAACGACTGGCCGCCAAACCCCGGATTGACCGTCATCACCAGCACGAGATCGATCCGATCGAGCACGTAGGCGATGGCGCTCTCGGGCGTGGCGGGACACAGGCTGACTCCGGCCTTCTTGCCAAGCGCACGGATCGCCTGGAGTGAGCGGTCGAGATGCGGGCCGGCTTCGGCGTGCACCGTGATGACGTCGGCTCCGGCCTTTGCAAACGCTTCGAGATAAGGATCGACAGGCGCGATCATGAGATGCACGTCGAAGATCTTCTTCGTCGTCGGCCGGATCGCCTTGATGACATCGGCGCCAAAGCTGATGTTCGGCACGAAGTGCCCATCCATGACGTCGCAATGGATCCAATCGGCGCCGGCGGTGTCGATTGCCGCGACCTCCTGGCCGAGACGTGCGAAATCCGCAGCCAGGATCGAGGGCGCAATGACGATCTCTCCGGTCATGGCTTTGCACTCCGCGCTTCAGTGCCGCCGCTGAAGACGCGGCTCGCCAGGATGTCCGCGGGATCGATGGTTTCGAGGTCGGCGACATCGAGCATGCGGTCGAGATCGGACACCAGGCGATCGGCCTGCCGCAACCGGATGCGGTCGACGGCGTTGCGGATCGAGCGTGCATTGGAGAAGAACGGCTGGCTCCGGCGCAGCGCGATGTAGGTCTCGAACGCCTCGCGCGCCGCCGCCGAGAAGCGATAACCCCGCTCCTTCAGCATCAGCTCGGCAATGACGAGCAGCTCGGCCTCGGCATAGTCGGGAAATTCGATGTGGTGGGCGATGCGCGAGCGGAAGCCGGGATTCGAGGCGAAGAAGTTCGTCATGCGCTCGCCATAGCCGGCCAGGATCACGACGAGGTCCTCGCGCTGGTTCTCCATCACCTGGAGCAGGATCTCGATGGCTTCCTGACCGTAGTCGCGCTCGTTGTCGGGCCGATGCAGGTAATAGGCTTCGTCGATGAACAGCACGCCGCCCATCGCCTTCTTCAGGATCTCCTTGGTCTTCGGCGCCGTGTGGCCGATATATTGGCCGACGAGATCGTCGCGCGTCACGGAGATCACCTGCCCGCGCCGCACGAAGCCGAGACCGTGCAGGATCTTGGCCATGCGCAGCGCCACCGTAGTCTTGCCGGTGCCGGGATTGCCGGTAAACGACATGTGCAGCGTCGGTGGCGCGGACGCCAGCCCCGCACGCTGCCGGATCCGCTCGATCAGCAGCAATGACGCGATCTGGCGCACACGGTTCTTCACCGGCCTCAATCCGACCAGCTCCCGCTCGAGCTGCTGCAGCGTCTCGGTGATCCCCGCCGCTTCGGCCTCCTTGCGGAGATCGAAATGTGTCTCGCCGGGCTCGGTCGTGGCTGCGTGGGGAATATCCAGCATAGCTACCCTCGAAGAAAGGAGCTTCGCCGCGGGGGAGCGGCGAAGCAGTGGTCCGCCAAGGATACGGAGCAGGGAGAGCTCCGTGCGGAGGAGATTGGTTATTGAGTGGCGTGGGCAGCCGGCTTGCGCACCGTGGTGTAACGGATCGCGCGGCCGCCGACTTCCTGCCGCACCAGCTCGAACTCCGCCTCTTGCGGCGGCCGGTTGACGAGGAAGGAGATCCGCACCGATTCCCAGCCATGGCTGGAATCGAAGCCGCTGATGCGGATGTAGCGGTCGCCGTACACCCTGCGGCATTCGGCGAGCTCCATCATCACTCCGGCGGCGTCCTGAAGGTCGAACATCGGCAGGCCCCACATCTCCCAATAGGTATTGCGGGGATGCGGATCGTCGGTGAACTCGATATTCACCGCCCAGCCCTTGGTCAGACAATATTGCACCTGCTTGGTGATCTGATCGTCGGTGAGATCGGGCAGGAACGAGAAGCAGCCTTGAGTCAGCTTCATGTCAAATCTCCTCAAACGGTTTCGAGCGCGGTCGGCACGAAGTCCGGCGTGTCGGTGGATTGATAATTGAAGGTCACGTCCTTCCAGACTTCGAGCGCCGCCTTCAGCGGCGTGCAGGTCTCGGCCGCCCTGGCCAGGATCTCCGGGCCCTCGTGGACGTAGTCGCGGCCCTCGTTGCGAGCGAGGATCATCGCTTCCAGCGCCACGCGGTTGGCGATCGCGCCGGCGGCAATGCCCATGGGATGGCCGATGGTGCCGCCGCCGAATTGCAGCACGACGTCTTCGCCCAGGAGGTCGAGCAGCTGATGCATCTGGCCGGCATGGATGCCGCCGGACGCAACCGGCATCATCTTATTGAGGCTCGCCCAGGACTGGTCGAAGAACAGGCCGTGCTCGAGCTTGGCCGGGTTGAAATCCTCGCGGCAGACGTCGTAATAGCCGCGCGTGGTGTTGGGGTCGCCTTCGAGCTTGCCGACCACCGTGCCGGCATGGATGTGGTCGACGCCGGCAAGCCGCATCCACTTCGCGATGACGCGGAACGACACGCCGTGGCTCTTCTGCCGCGTATAGGTCGAGTGACCGGCGCGGTGCAGATGCAGGATCATGTCGTTGCGGCGCGCCCACTTCGCCATCGACTGGATAGCGGTGTAGCCGATCACGAGGTCGATCATGACGATGCACGACCCGAGTTCCTTCGCGAACTCTGCGCGCTCGTACATGTCCTCCATCGTGCCCGCGGTGATGTTCAGGTACGTGCCCTTCACCTCGCCGGAAGCGGCCTGCGCCCGGTTCACCGCCTCCATGCAGTAGAGGAAGCGGTCGCGCCAGTGCATGAAGGGCTGCGAGTTGATGTTCTCGTCGTCCTTGGTGAAGTCGAGCCCGCCCTTCAACGCCTCGTAGACCACGCGGCCATAGTTGCGCCCGGATAGACCGAGCTTCGGCTTCACCGTTGCGCCCAGCAGCGGCCGACCGAACTTGTCGAGGCGTTCGCGCTCGACCACGATGCCGGTCGCCGGCCCCTGGAACGTCTTCACATAGGCGACGGGGAAGCGCATGTCTTCCAGGCGCAGCGCCTTCAGCGGCTTAAAGCCGAACACATTGCCGATGATCGAGGCCGACAGGTTTGCGATCGAGCCCGGCTCGAACAGGTCGAGGTCATAGGCGATATAAGCGAAATACGAGCCGGGCGAGCCCGGGACCGGATCGACGCGGTAGCATTTCGCGCGATACTTCTCGGCGGCCGTGAGGCGATCGGTCCACACCACGGTCCAGGTCGCGGTCGAGGATTCGCCGGCCACCGCCGCAGAGGCCTCGATCGGATCGACCCCTTCCTGCGGCGTCACGCGGAACAGCGCGATGACGTCGGTGTCCTTCGGCGTGTAGTCGGGCTCCCAATAGCCCATGCGCTTGTATTCCATCACACCCGAGCGATAACGCTCTTTGCCGCGGACGGTGCCTGCATGTGCGTTCATGTCTCTCTCCTGCTCTTTTCTCTGCTCTTTGCGATTGACTAGGCTGCCACGGACTCGCGGGCGTCGACGCGCGGATCGAGCTCGCCGGCGCGGTAACGCCGCGCCATCTCGCTCATCGGGACCGCCTTGATCCTGCTGGCATGGCCTGCGGTGCCGAACTGCTCGAAGCGCTCGCGGCAGAGCTCGCGCATCGCGTCCATCGCGGGCTTGAGGAATTTGCGTGGATCGAACTCATTGCGGTTTTGGGCCGCAACCTTGCGGAATATCGCGGTCATCGCCAGCCGGCAGTCGGTGTCGATATTGACCTTGCGCACGCCGCTCTTGATGCCGCGGACGATCTCCTCGACCGGCACGCCCCAAGTCTGCGGCATCTCGCCGCCGAACTGGTTGAACATGTCCTGCAGCGGCTGCGGCACCGAGGAGGAGCCGTGCATGACGAGATGCGTGTTCGGCAGCCGGCGATGAATCTCCTCGACCACGCGCATCGCCAGGATATCGCCGTCCGGCTTGCGGCTGAACTTGTAGGCTCCGTGCGAGGTACCCATCGCGATGGCGAGCGCATCGACCTTGGTGGCACGGACGAAGTCGACAGCCTGATCAGGATCGGTCAACAGCTGGTCGTGGCTGACCTTGCCCTCGACGCCGTGGCCGTCTTCCTGCTCGCCGCCCCCGTGCTCCAGCGAGCCGAGCACGCCGAGCTCGCCTTCGACGGAGGCGCCGACCCAATGGGCGAGATCGACGACACGGCGGGTGATCGCGACATTGTAGTCGTAATCGGCCGCCGTCTTGGCATCGGCCTTGAGCGAGCCGTCCATCATGACGGAGGTGAAGCCATGGGCGATCGCGGACGCGCAGGTCGCTTCGTCATTGCCGTGATCCTGGTGCATGCAGAGCGGGATGTCCGGATAAGTCCGCTCCAGCGCGTCGATCATGTGCGAGAGCATGAGATCGCCGGCATAGCTGCGCGCGCCGCGCGAGGCCTGGATGATCACGGGCGCGTCGACCTCAGCCGCCGCCTGCATGATCGCGATGCCCTGCTCCATATTGTTGATGTTGAATGCCGGCACCGCGTAGCCGTGGCTGGCCGCGTGATCGAGCAGTTGGCGAAGGGTGATACGAGCCACGATTGGTCCTCCTATTGACGCTTGCGGGCGATCGCCCGGCGGGCCGCTTCCGCAATGCTTTGCGGCGTGATGCCGAATTCCCGGTACAGCACCGGTGCCGGCGCCGAGGCGCCGAAGCCGCGCATACCGACGAATTCGCCGTCCGGGCCGATCCAGCGATGCCAGTCGCCGGCGACGGCTGCCTCGACACCGACGCGCGGCGCGGTGCCGAGCACGGTGGCGCGGTAGTCGTCCGGCTGCTCCTCGAACAGGGCGAAGCAGGGCGCGGAGACCACGGCTGCACGGACGTGCTCGGTCGCAAGCAGGCGAGCGGCTTCCAAGGCGATCGACACTTCCGATCCGGTTGCGATCAGCGTCACGTCGCGCCCGCCGTCCGGCGAGACGACGAGATAGGCGCCGTGCGCAACACGGTTTCTCCCGCGCGCATCGCTGCGAAAGGTCGGCAGCGCCTGCCGCGACAGGCACAGCACGGACGGACGGTTCTCGGAGCTGAGTGCGCAGTCCCAGGCCTCCAGCGTCTCCACCGCGTCGGCGGGACGGAACACCAGGAGGTTCGGGATCACCCGCAGCGCGGCAAGGTGTTCGACGGGCTGGTGCGTCGGACCATCCTCCCCGAGGCCGATGGAGTCGTGCGTCATCACGTGAATGGCGCGCAACCGCATCAGCGCCGCAAGGCGGATCGCCGGCCGGCTGTAGTCGGAGAACGCCAGGAACGTGCCACCATAGGGAATGAAGCCGCCATGAAGCGCGAGGCCGTTCATCGCGGCGGCCATGCCGTGCTCGCGAATGCCGTAGTGGATGTAGTCGCCGGCGAACGCCCCGCGCCTGACGGGAGCCTGCGCCTTGGCATGCGTGAGATTCGAATGCGTGAGGTCCGCGGAGCCGCCGACCAGGCCGGGGATGGTCCCGGCGATACCGTCGAGCACCTGTTGCGAGGCCTGCCGCGTCGCGAGCTTCGGACGCTCGCTGGCAAAGCGCTCGCGCAATTTCGCCGCGGCCAGCGCATAGGCGGCAGGCAGAGCGACGGCCTTGCCCTCGACGAACAGATCGCGCTGCTCCGGCGTCGCGCGTTCATAGCGATCGAGCCAGGCGAGCCGGTCGACCTGCCCGCGCTGCCCGATCATCCGCCAGGCCTTGAGCACCGGCATGGGCACCACGAAGGGTTGATAGTCCCAACCGAGCGCCCGCCGCGCTGCGGCCGTCTGCTCAGTGCCGAGCGGCGCGCCATGCGCCTTCTCCGTGCCTTGCCGATCCGGCGCGCCGTAGCCGATGATAGTGCGGCAGGCGATCAGCGACGGTTTTGCAGTCTCCCGCTCCTCGGCGATCGCCTGCGCAATCGCTTCGGGATCGTGCCCGTCGATGCTGCGCACCGACCAGCCAGAGGCGGCGAAACGCGCGAGCTGATCGTCGGACGTGGCCAGCGAGGTCGGTCCGTCGATCGAGATACCATTGTCGTCGAACAGCACGATCAATCGGCCGAGCCCGAGATGGCCGGCGAGCGAGATCGCCTCCTGGCTGAGGCCTTCCATCAGGCAGCCGTCGCCCGCGATCACATAGGTGAAGTGATCGACGAGGCCGTCGCCGTGCCGCGCATTGGCCATCCGTTCGGCGAGCGCCATGCCGACCGCGGTCGCGATCCCCTGCCCCAGCGGCCCCGTCGTGGTCTCCACGCCCGGCGTATGGCCGTATTCCGGATGGCCCGGCGTCTTCGAGCCCCATTGCCGGAAGGCCTTGATGTCGTCGAGGCTGACGTCGCCGCCGGTCAGATGCAGCAATGCATAGAGCAGCATCGAGCCGTGCCCGGCCGACAGCACGAAGCGATCGCGGTCCGGCCAATTGGGATGCGCCGAGTCGAATTTCAGGAAGCGCGAGAACAGCACGGTTGCGACATCCGCCATGCCCATGGGCAGCCCGGGATGGCCGGACTGCGAGGTCTCGATGGCGTCCACCGCGAGGAAGCGGACAGCGTTGGCGAGATCGTGGTGCGTGACCGCCGTGAGGTCGGCTTCGGCGTGGACGGAGATGTTCATCGGATTCTCTCCTCGTTCACTTCAGGTTCCGCTTGCGCTCGATGAGCTGCATGATCAGCGGCGTCAGGATCAGCTGCATCGCCAGATCGAGCTTCGCGCCGGGGCAGACGATGGAATTGGCGCGCGACATCCAGCTCTGCGGCAGCATCGACAGCAGATAAGGGAAGTCGATGCCGCGCGGGTTCTTGAAGCGGATCACCACCATCGATTCGTCCGGCGTCGGGATCCAGCGCGCGACGAAGGGATTGGAGGTGTCCACCGTCGGCACGCGCTGGAAGTTGATGTCGGTCTCGGTGAATTGCGGGCAGATGTAGTGGATGTAGTCGGGCATCCGCCGCAGGATGGTGTCGGTGACCGCCTCGGTCGAATAGCCGCGCGCGCTGCGATCGCGATGCAGCTTCTGGATCCATTCGAGATTGATGACCGGGACGACGCCGATCTTGAGGTCGGCATAGCGCGCGACATTGACCTTGTCGGTGACCACGGCGCCGTGCAGGCCCTCGTAGAACAGCAGGTCCGAGTTCTCCGGCAGCTTCTCCCAATCGGTGAAGGTGCCGGGTGCCGCGCCGTGCAGCGCCGATTCCTCGGCGTCGTGGACGTAGTGCCGCGTCACCGCCGTGCCGGTCTCGCCGTAGTCGCGGAAGGCACGCTCCAGCTCCTCGAACAGGTTGGTCTCGGGGCTGAAATGGCTGAAATGCTTGTTGCCGCGATCGGCTTCCCTGGCCATCTGCGCGCGCATCTCGGCGCGGTCGTAGCGATGAAACGCGTCGCCTTCGATATAGGCGGCGTTGACCTTCTCGCGGAAAAATATCTGCTCGAACGTCTTCTTCACCGAGGTGGTGCCGGCGCCGGAGGAGCCGGTGATGGAGATGATCGGGTGCTTCCTGGACATGGGACGCCTCGCTCAGAGCCGGAAGAATCCGCGCCGCGCGAACAGCGGCGCGGAGACGCTGGCGACCAGCAGGGGATCGCAATGCAGCTCCTCGACGCGGCGCACCTCGTTGCTCGAGCCCATGATCAGCGGCGCGCGCTGATGCAGGCTCTGCGCCGAAAGGTCGAGGATGCGCTCGCGTCCCGTCGTGGCGGAGCCGCCGGCCTGCTCGATGATCATGGCCATCGGGTGCGCCTCGTAAACGAGGCGCAGGCGGCCGTCGCCGTAACCGGGACGCGCGTCGGACGGGTAGAGGAAGACGCCGCCGCGGGTGAGGATGCGATAGGCCTCGGCGACCAGCGAGCCGACCCAGCGCATGTTGAAGTCGTGATTGGCGGGCCCTTCGACGCCGGCGAGACATTCGTCGATGAAGGCGCGCACCGGCGGATCCCAGTGCCGGCGGTTCGACGCGTTGATCGCGAATTCCTCGCCGGTCTCGGCGATCTGCGCGCCGGCGCGCGCGAGGCGGAAGCAGCCCGCCTTGCGGTCGAGCGTGAAGATGTCGACGCCCTCGCCGAGCGTCAGCACCAGGGAGGTCTGCGGACCGTAGGTGACGAAGCCCGCCGCAAGCTGCGCCGAGCCGCGCTGATGGAAGGCGAGCGAGAGATCATCGGGCGCCGGCAGGATCGAAAAGATCGTGCCCACCGTCATGTTGATGTCGATGTTGGAGGAGCCGTCGAGCGGATCGATCGCGACGCAGATGCGGCCCTCGCGGTCGCCGATCTGGGCCTCGCGCATCTCTTCCGAGGCGAGCGCTGCGATCGGCAGCTGGCTGAGGCAACGGCGCAGGATCGCATCCGCCTGCACGTCGAGATCGCGCTGGAGGTCGCCGTCGCTGTTGCGGCCGGTGGTCAGGCCGGAGGCGTCGGCGAGATCGCCGGTGGCGATGAGATCGGCGATCTCGATGGCCGCCGCCGCGATGGCATCGACCGCGGCCGCCACGGCCAGCGCGTGCGGCGCGGTCTCGGAATACCGTTGAAGGTGATCGTCCAGCCTGAGTTGCCCGGTCATCTGCGTCCATCCCCTTTGCCGGCGCCGCCTCCGATTGCCTCCCCGCTGGAGGTCGGTGCGGTCAGTCCCGGCATCAGGAGATTGACAGGGGCAGCTTAATAAGGAAAATTTCTATTCATAATGAGCCTCAAAGAATTTTCTTATAATGGCCCCAGCCATGCGGCGGCTCAGCTCCGGCATCTGACGATCCGGCAGCTGCGCTCTCTTGCGGCGCTCTCGGCCAAGGGCAGCGTGACGGCGGCGTCCGGCCATCTCGGGCTGACCCAGCCGGCCGTGACCCAGCAGCTGCGGCAGCTTCAGGACCTCGCCGGCCTGCCGCTGGTGCAGCGGACCGGCGACGGCATGCTGCTGACGGAGGCGGGCAAGGAGGTGCTGACGCTGGCCGAGCGGGTCGAGGCCGCCATCATGGACTGCCAGGGCGCGCTCGACCTGCTGGCGGGGCGGACCGGCGGCAGCGTGCATCTCGGCGCGGTCTCGACCGCGAAATATTTCGTGCCGCATGCGATCGCGGCATTCTCCAAGCGCTATCCCAAGATCGAGATCAAGCTGACCATCGGCAATCGCGAGGAGATCCGCGGGGCCATGCACGGCTACGACCTCGATTTCGCGGTGATGGGTCGGCCGCCGGCCGACGTCTCCGTCGACGTCCGTCAGCTCGGGCGCAATCCGCACATCATCGTCGCGCGCAAGGGGCACTGGCTCGAGCAGGATTCCGGCCTCAGCCTGACCGATCTCGTGCACGAGACCTTCCTCACCCGCGAGCCCGGCTCGGGCACGCGGACGCTGATGGAGGGCATGTTTCAGAAGTCCGATCTCGAGCCGATCATCGGCATGGAGATGAGCAGCAACGAGACCATCAAGCAGGCGGTGATCGCCGGGCTCGGCATCGCCTTCATCTCGGCCCACACGGTGGCGCATGAGCTCGCCGAGGGCCGGCTCGTCGTGCTCGACGTCGCGGGCCTGCCGATCGTGCGGCAATGGTACGTGATCCGCCGCAGCGACAAGGTGCTGCTGCCGCCGGCGCAGGCGATGTTCGATTTTCTGGGCTCGGAAGGGTCGAACTACCTGCCCGACCTGCCCGAGCTGGAAGGACGCTGAGCCGCCGGCGCTCAGCTCATCAGCTTCATGGCAACGGTGGCCGCCAGGATCGCGATGATCTGGAGCAGGCGCTGCGTCGTGAAGATGCGGTTGAAGGTGGTCATTGCTTGCCCCGGCCGGCGTGGAGGAGATTTCGATCGGCCCGTTGCTAGCACAGGCGGGCGGCGAGACAACTCCGTAATTGCCACGAGCGCGATCGCGCCTGCGGCGGGCCGGTTCACGGCCGCGCCGGTCGCCAGCGATCAGGCCGCGAGCGGCGCGGCGTGGTCCATGCGCGTTGCGAAATAGGCTTCCAGCTCCGACAGCGCCCGCGCTTCCCACTCCCTTGCCTGCTCCAGCAGCGACCAGCTCTGGCCCGGGCGGAATGCAGCGGTCTGGCGATAGAGCGATGCGATGCCGCGATAGCGTCGCACGTTCTCCAAGATGGCGTGACCGTTCATGTCCGAAAACTCCCTCGTCATTCCCGGGGGAGAAATTGCGGCCAAATCTTTTTCGAAAAGTTAGCGGCGCGCGGCAAGCTCGCGGATGGTTGCCGGATTGTTGCGCGCAGGCAACGCGCCACGTGGTGCCGGGACGAGGTCGAGAGCGATTTATTGCGGATTCGTTGCCGCGCTCTCGCCCGGGGGCTTCAGCCCGCCGCGACTGACGATCTTCATGGTCTCGCGGCAGAGATCGGCAAGGCCGATCAGCAGCACCGCCAGCAGGCAGAACAGGTTGATGGAATCGGCATTCGCGCTGGATAACGCGTTGAACTGGAAGACGGGCGGAATGAACGCCCACCACACCAGCGGAATGGTGAACAGCGCAGCGAACCCCGCCGCCGGCGTGCCCGCGATGAGGCCGAGCACGAACAGGCTGGGCAGGAACGCCGCAAAATAGAATTTCGCGCCGAGCGCGACGCAGATGCCCTGAAGCACAGCCGACACTGCGATAGTGATGCAAGCGAGCAGAAACGCCTGCCACGACCATGGCCGCACCCAGGGTACGCCAAGCAGCCCCACGCGCCTCATCAGCCTCCCCCTGCCGCCCGTTAACCGGGCTTGAGACGAAAGTACTACAGCCGCAAGCAGACCGCGAGATGGAAATTGCAGCGCGACGGGATTGGTAAACGAGCCGCAAAGCACCGCGCGGGGTAGGCTTGCAGGCCGACTGGGATGCGCGTGTCCCGGACAAGCTGCAACGCGCAAGCGTTGCGGCGCAGAGCCGGGACCCAGGGCGACACGGCACGATGCGGATGGATGGGCCCCGGCTCTGCAGCGCACCGTCGAAGGGACGCTGCGCGGCGTCCGGGGCGCGAGAGCGGAGTGTGGCGCACATGCTCTCTCCCCGTCATTGCGAGGAGCCCTTGCGACGAAGCAATCCAGCGTGTTTCCGCGGAGGGATTCTGGATTGCTTCCGCCTTCGCCAAGGCTTCGGCGGACAAGTCGCTTGGCTCGCAATGACGGAGGATGAGGCGATAGCTGGTCCTCCAAGCAACACTGTCATTCCCCGCGAAGGCGGGGAATCCAGTACGCCGCGGCTTCTCGGATTGATCGCTGGCGTCTCTGGAATACTGGATCGCCCGGTTGAACCGGGCGATGACACCGCGTGTGTGGCGACGGGCATACGTTCTCGCTCTCGCGGCTTAGTTCGCCCGAGCTTTGCTTGCGTCTTCGCCCCTCTCAAAGCCAAGAGGGCGCAGGGAAGGCCGGGTGCCGGCTCGCACCCGCGGTCCGCTGCGCGAAATGCACACGCAGGAAGAACCGCACAGCAGCATACAGGTGTGGCCAATCACTCGGCCTTCCCTGCGCGGTGGTCGGACGGCTTATGCCGTGCTCTCCCGGGAGCCGAACTTTCCTTCTGGCCTCCCTCGCTCCCGCGAATTGGATGATGCAGTCTGCCCGGTTGGGCTCGCTCGCACCTTCGCGGAAGCTTGACCGTAGCAACGACGGCCAGGACCACACGGTTTTGCCGTACGCACGGCCCGCCATGTCGCCGCAGTTTTTCCAGCCCTGTCGACGAAGCCGGAAACTTACAGGCGAGACGAAGCCTAACAGCGCCGCTCGTCGCACGCGGGTCTCGAGCTCACAGGGACTACCCGCCCTGCCCGTCCCTCTCGTGCCGACGCTGCCGCGTCCACCGCAAGCCCGGCTCGCGAAATTGACGACCGCAAGATCGCCCCTCCTGGATGAGCCGGGATGGCCCGACACATACGCCAAAACCGAATTTCGGTAAAGTGGAATATTTTCAGGTGAAGGGATTGACCGACACCGACACAGGGGAACTCCATCACCTCACCCTGAGGTGCTCGCCTCTTCGGCGAGCCTCGAAGGGCGACGGCCCGGCTGCATCGGGGCCGTTCATCCTTCGAGGCTCCCCATGCGCCGCGCTGCGTCGCATGTCTCGCGCCTCAGGATGACGGAACTGGCGAGGGTCGCTTTCATTGTTCGACGAAGCAAGGTGGCCAGGAGCGCCTCACCCCTTTCGCAACACCGGCGCGCCATCCGCCATTGTCGTCACGCCCTTCCGCTCGACGATCATCCCATAGGCATGCGGCTGGCGGTGGACGTCGAAATTGAAAGTGGTGCGCTTGTAGGAATTGCAGAGATCGAGATCGCAGCGGGCGAGCGCCAGCTCGTCGCCCTTGGTCGTGCATCGCGCGACGATCTCGCCCGAGGGCGCGATGATGCAGCTGCCGCCGATGTGGTCGACGCCCTCCTCGACGCCGGCCTTGGCGACGCCGACCACGAAGGTGCCGTTCTGATAGGCGCCGGACTGCATCACGAGATGATTGTGAAACAGCGAGAGATCGTCATGCTCGGGCGCGGGCGGATTATGCACCGGCGTGTTGTAGCCGATCATCACCATCTCGACGCCCTGCAGGCCCATCACACGATAGGTCTCGCTCCAGCGGCGGTCGTTGCAGATCGCCATGCCCATCACGCCGCCGAAGGCGCTGGCGACGCCGAAGCCGCTGCCGGGCTCGAAATAGCGCTTCTCCAGATGCTGAAATTTCCGCCAAGGCTCGTGCTCGGCATGGCCGGGCAGATGGACCTTGCGATATTTCGAGACGATCGCGCCGCTCTTGTCGACGAGAATGGACGTGTTGTAGCGCCTGACAAGTCCGGCCTCGACCGTCAGCTCGGCATAGCCGAGGTAGAAGCCGATACTGGACTCGCGGGCAAGATCGAACAGGCCTCGCGTCTCCGGACCCGGCATCTCGCGCTCGAAGAAGCTGTCGATCTCGGCTTGATCCTCGAAATACCAGCGCGGGAAAAACGTCGTCAGCGCGAGCTCGGGATAGACGATCAGGTCGCAGCCGCAAGCCTTCGCCTCGCGCATCAAGGCCATCAGCCGGGCCACAACCTGGGTCCTGCTCTCTGTCCGGGCGATCGGGCCAAGCTGGCCGGCCGCAACATTCACAAATCTCGCCACGCGTCATTCCTTCGTTGTCCGGAGTGCCTCGAGCCCGAGCCTATCGAGCGGCGCACCGCGCGCACAGGTCGGCTCGCCCGATCGTGGTGACGGGACACAATCAAATTCCATGCCTGCGGGTATCATCGTGCGGAGCCGGCCGATCATTCGCGAAGAATCGGGAACTTAGTTGCGGATATGCAACGGTTCCCCGCGATCTGAAGCCGGACAAAACAAACTCCCATTCCGGCCACGAACCGCTCTCACAAGACCGTGAGACGATCAGGGGAACGACGATGCGTGCACAACGCGTTTGGAAAGTGAATGGGGATGCCAGCATCGGGCGCCTCCAATCGAGACTGGACGAACTGAACAAGCGCCTGGGTCAGCTTGAAAGCCAGCATCCGGACAGCTGGAAGATCGAAGAGCTGAAAGCGAGCGCGCTCAGCCTGTCGCGCGAGATCGACGACATCCGCTGCGCCGAGGCGACGGCGGCCTTGAGCGAGCTGCTGCGGAAGTAATCAGGCCTTTCGCGATTCGCGTCCTCGCAAGGGAACCAAGCTCCACCGCCGCCATTTCCCTGACAGCATGGAGCACGATCATGGCCAGGCACCTGACGCGAGCCCGTCTCGCGCGAGGTGGCCGGCGCGGTATCCACGCTGGTCCTGTGCGCGACGGCGGCGCTCGCCCCCGCACGCCACTTTGCACCGTGAGGTTTCAGCGCCGTGAGGGATTTCGCATGACGACCGAGCCCGAGGAGCAGGTGCGGCTGCAAGGTTTTGGCGAGATGACGTTGCGCACGGCGGTCGCGACCCTGATGCAGCTCGCACCGCGCGAGCGCGCGGACGCCGCGATCTTCCGCGTCCGCGACGGCGTGCGACTGGCGGAAAGCGAAGTCGCCGAACTCGCATCACACTGGGGCATCGAATCGGCGCCGAAGGTGCGATCGCCACGACTGGTCCCGGAGCAGCACTGGCCCGACATGGTCCGCGGCATGGTGCGCGAGGCGCCGCTGCCGGCGCTGATGGTGGCGTTCCTGGTGGGGGTGTTGGTGGCGAGAAGGTGATCGCCGCAAGTTGCATGTCACCAGACAAGCACCCTTCTGCCGGCGTTGACGAGAGGTTATTTTGTAGATACAAAATAACCCGTGAAGATCATCTGGGACGAATCGAAGCGCTTGGCCAATCTCGACAAGCACGGGATGGATTTCGCTGATCTCAACGACCGGTTCTTCGATACAGCCTTGGTTCTTCAAGCCGCGCAACCGCTATCGGGCTATCGGTGTAAATATCCGCGGCGTCATTTCCGTGATCTTCGCCATCTATGGCAATGAGGCCGTCAGCATCATCAGCATGCGCCCTGCCAGCAAGAAGGAAAGACAACTCTATGAAGCGAACCGCCGCTAAGAAGCGCTACACCGCGAGCGATATGCGCGCGGTGAGCGACAATCCAGAGTGGACCGAGATCGATATGGCGAAGGCCAAACCGTTCGACGAAGTCTTCCCTGGGATGCGCAGGGGCCGTGGCCCCAACAAGGCACCGACAAAAAAGCTGGTGTCGCTGCGATTGAGCCCCGTCGTGCTGGAGCATTTCAAGGCTTCCGGGCGCGGATGGCAGAGCCGGATCGACGAGACGCTGCTTAAGGCCGTCAAGAAGGCGCAGAAGTCGGTCTAGCGGCCGGCGCTGAGCTTCGAGTCCAGCTATGGCGTCCACGGCCGGATCAAGACCAAGCGGGTCGCGGTCCCGTTTGAGACCGGTCCGCCGAGCCATCCTAAAGTTGACAAGCGATGCCGCGCGCTCACGCCGCCCTGCCCGGCCAAATCGGCCGTGGACCCGATCCCGAAATCGTTGCAGAAAGGCGTTCCGAGGCGCTGGCGGCCGGTCTGCCAAGCCTCTGGAGAACGTCAACTTTTGGAAGAATGGTCGGAGTGGCAGGATTCGAACCTGCGACCCCTGCGTCCCGAACGCAGTGCTCTACCGGGCTGAGCCACACTCCGACAAGAAGGCGGCTTATAGCGTCGGGTTTGACGCACCGCAAGCGGCCGAGATGAGGAATTTTGTCCCTGTGAAAACGGGCCTTGAAACGCTGATTTTACCGGCCGGCGCGGCCGGCGCGGAGGCTGCCGCTCGGGCCTTGGCCGCCGGCGGGCTGGTCGCGTTTCCGACCGAGACGGTCTACGGGCTCGGAGCGGACGCCGCCAACGCCACCGCGATCGCCCACCTCTACGCCGCCAAGGGGCGGCCGGCGTTCAATCCGCTGATCGCGCATCTCGCCGATATCCCGGCTGCGCGGCGGATCGGGCGGTTCGACGCGCGCGCGTTGAAGCTGGCGGAGGCGTTCTGGCCGGGGCCGCTGACGCTGGTGGTGCCGAAGATCGAGGGCTGCCCGGTGGCGGATCTCGCCACCGCCGGCCTCGACACCGTCGCGATTCGCATCCCCGCCCACCCCGTCGCGCAGGCGATCCTGCGCGCCTTCGGCGGAGCCGTGGTGGCGCCGTCCGCCAACATCTCCGGCCATGTCTCGCCGACGCTGGCTGCCCATGTCGAGAGCGACCTGGCGGGGCGGATCGACCTGATCATCGACGGCGGGCCTGTGTCGGTCGGCGTCGAATCGACCATCGTCGGCTGCTTCGAGACGGCGATGCTGCTGCGGCCCGGCGGATTGTCGCGCGAGCGGATCGAGGCGGTGCTCGGGGCACCGCTGGCGCGGCCGTCGCTGGAAGCCGAAAGCGACGACAGCCAGCCGCTGGCGCCGGGCATGCTGGCTTCGCATTACGCGCCGCGCGCTCCTGTGCGGCTCGATGCGCGCGAGGTGACACCGGGCGAGGCGCTGCTGGCGTTCGGCTCCGCGCGCCTGCCTGGCGTCGATACCGCGTCGGCCGTCATGAATTTGTCGCCCAGCGGTGATCTCGATGAAGCCGCCGCCAATCTGTTCGGCTATCTTCGCAGCCTGGATGCGAAGGGCCCGCGGGCGATTGCGGTGATGGCAATTCCCGAGCAAGAGCTTGGCGAGGCGATCAACGACCGGCTGCGGCGCGCGGCCGTGGCGCGATAAGAAGCTTGAGAAGAGACACGAGAATGAACGTCAATACACCCGCCGTCCCGCCGCTTGCGCCCGAGCTGATCGAGCAATTCCGCAACATCGTCGGCGAGCGTCACGCCATCACCGATGCGAACGACATCGCGCCCTACGTCACCGAGGAGCGCAACCTGTTCCACGGCCGCTCGCCGCTGGTGCTGCGGCCGGGCTCGACGGCCGAGGTCTCTGAAATCTGCAAGCTCGCCTCCGCGCACAGAATCGCACTGGTGCCGCAGGGCGGCAACACCGGGCTCGTGGGCGGCCAGACGCCGCACAATGGCGAGGTCGTGGTGTCGCTGCGGCGCCTCGACAAGATCCGCGAGGTCGACACCGCCTCCAACACCATGACGGTCGAAGCCGGCGTGGTGCTGCAGGTGGCGCAAGCGAAGGCCGCCGAGGTGGATCGGCTGTTTCCGCTGTCGCTGGGCGCCGAAGGCAGCTGCACCATCGGCGGCAATCTCTCCACGAATGCCGGCGGCACCGCCGCGCTCGCCTATGGCGTCGCGCGCGAGATGGCGCTGGGGCTCGAGGTGGTGCTCGCCGACGGGCGCGTGCTCAACGTGCTGTCGAAGCTGAAGAAGGACAACACCGGCTACAATCTGCACAATCTCTTCATCGGCGCCGAAGGCACGCTCGGCATCATCACGGCGGCGACGCTCAAACTGTTTCCGAAGCCGCGGGCGGTCGAGACCGCCTATGTCGGGCTGAAATCGCCGGACGCGGCCTTGAAGCTGCTGACGATCGCGCAGAGCGAAGCCGCCAACGCGCTGACGAGCTTCGAGCTGCTGTCGCAGATGGCGGTGGACTTCTCGGTCCGCCACGGCATCGACGTGCGCGATCCGCTCGCAGAAAAACATCCCTGGTACGTGCTGATGGAATTGTCCGCAGCCAGCGACGACGCCCGCACGCCGCTGGAGACGATCCTCGGCCGTGCCATGGAGGAGGAGATCGTCGACGACGCCGTGATCGCGTCGAGCCTTGCCCAGCGCAACAATTTCTGGAAGCTGCGCGAGGAGATGTCGGCGGCGCAGAAGCCGGAGGGCGGCTCGATCAAGCACGATATCTCCGTTCCCGTCGCCGCCGTGCCCGCCTTCATCGCCGAGGCCGACGCCGCGGTGGTGAAGCTGATCCCCGGCGCGCGGCCGGTGCCGTTCGGCCATCTCGGCGACGGCAATCTGCACTACAATGTCAGCCAGCCGATCGGCGCCAACACGGCTGATTACCTCGCGCGCTGGCATGAGGTGAACGCGGTGGTGTTCGAGATCGTGCTGCGCATGGGCGGCTCGATCTCCGCTGAGCACGGCATCGGCGTGCTCAAGCGCGACGAGCTGCCCGACGTCAAGGACAAGACCGCGATCGAGCTGATGCGCGCGATCAAGGCGATGCTCGACCCGCTCGGCATCATGAACCCGGGGAAGGTGCTGTGAGCGTCCTTACGATCGACGCCATCACCGATGCCGATGTCGAGCCGGTCGTCGCGCTGTGGCAGCGCTGCGGCCTGACGCGGCCCTGGAACGATCCCCATGCCGACATCGCCTTAGCGCGGCGGCGCGACAATTCCACCGTGCTGATCGGCCGCGACAATGGCGCGATCGTCGCCAGCGTCATGGTCGGCCATGACGGCCATCGCGGCTGGGTCTATTACGTCGCGGTCGATCCAGACTGCCAGAAGCGCGGCTTCGGCCGCGTCATCATGGCCGCGGCCGAGGACTGGCTGCGCGCGGCCGGCATCTCGAAGCTGCAGCTCCTGGTCCGGCGCGAGAATGCCGAGGCCCACGCGTTCTACGGCTCGCTCGGCTTCGAGCTATCGACCTCCGTGATGTTCCAGAAGTGGCTCGACGGCCGCGCCACGACGCCAAGCAACTGAGATCCCGCAATGACCATTTCCGACCGCGTCCGCATCAAGGACGTCCGCGTGCTCTCGGACGGCTGGACCACGCTGAAGACCACGACGTTCGAGTACCGGCGCGCCAGCGGCGAATGGCAGACGCAGCATCGCGAGACCTATGAGCGCGACAACGCCGCCGCCGTGCTGCCGTATAATCGCGCACGGCGGACGGTGATCCTGGTGAAGCAATTCCGCCTGCCGGCCTTCATCCGCGGCTACGACGACCTCCTGATCGAGGCGGCCGCCGGCGTCTTGGACAATGCCGAGCCCGAGGAGCGGATCCGCGCCGAGGCCGAGGAGGAAACCGGCTATCGCCTGCACCACGTCCACAAGGTGTTCGAGGCCTACATGAGCCCGGGCGCCATCACCGAGAAGCTGCATTTCTTCGTTGCCGAGTACGAGCCTGAGATGCGGGTGAGCGACGGCGGCGGCCTCGCGCACGAGGGCGAGGACATCGAGGTGCTGGAGCTTTCCATCGACGAGGCCCTGGCGATGATCGCCGACGGCCGCATCATCGACGCCAAGGCGATCATGCTGCTGCAATACGCGGCGCTGCATGTGTTCAGGTAGGTGATTTCTTCGCCTCTCCCCGTGTGCGGGGAGAGGCCGGAATTTGCAAAGCAAATTCCGGGTGAGGGGGAGCCTCCGCGAGTCTCACTGTCAGCGCCCTCGCCGAGACTCCCCCTCACCCCAACCCTCTCCCCGCAAGCGGGGCGAGGGAGCGCACCCGTCGCGCGGCGAGCCATCGTGGCTGCAATCCTGTCCTGCGCCGCTCTGCCCCCCGTTGAGCAACCCCGAAACTAGCTCTAGTCTGGTCCCAACCAAGAACCAGGAGACGCGCCCATGTCCGCTCCGCGCGACGACGAATTCGGCTTTGCGCCCGACTATGATTCTCCCGTCCCCTACATGCAGCGCACGCGGGATTATTACGCGGCGATCGGCTACACCACGCCGTATCGCTGGGCGCACTACACCTCGGCGCCGTTCCAGCCGCTGAAGAAGCCGCTGGCGAAGTCGCGCCTGACCATCATCACGACCGCCGCACCCTACGATCCCGCCAAGGGCGACCAGGGGCCGGGCGCGGCGTATAACGGCAGCGCGAAGTTCTACCAGGTCTATGACGGCGACACGTCGAAACAGCACGACCTGCGCATCTCGCACATCGGCTACGACCGCAAGCACACCTCGGCGACCGATAGCGGCACCTGGTTTCCGCTGCCGCAGCTGTTGAAGGCGTCCGCCGCCGGCCGGATCGGCGAAGTCGCCCCGCGCTTCTTCGGCGCGCCGACCAATCGCAGCCACCGCGTCACGCTCGACACCGACGCGCCGGAGATCCTGGAGCGCTGCCTCACTGATGCGGTCGACGCCGCGGTGCTGGTGCCGAACTGCCCGGTCTGCCACCAGACCACGGCGCTGGTGGCGCGGCATCTCGAAGCCGGCGGCATTCCGACCGTGATCATGGGCTGCGCCAAGGACATCATCGAGCACGCCGCCGCGCCGCGCTTCCTGTTCTCCGACTTCCCGCTCGGCAATTCCGCCGGCAAGCCGCACGACGTCGCCTCGCAGGCGCAGACGCTGGAGCTGGCGCTCACGCTGCTGGAGACCGCGAGCGGCCCGCAGACGACGATGCAGTCGCCGCTGCGCTGGAGCGAGGATGCCTCCTGGAAGCTCGACTACAACAATGTCGCGCAACTCAGCCCTGAAGAGCTGGCGCGGCGCCGCGCCGAATTCGACAAGCAGAAGGAGATCGCGCGCGGCAACCGCGCCGCCTGACGTCCTCCGATAACCAAAACAAAAAGGGAGAGAGACGTGACGCGACCGTTCGAGGGCGTGAAGATCCTGGACTTCACGCAAGTGCTGGCCGGCCCCTATGCCAGCTACCAGCTCGCGCTGCTCGGCGCCGACGTCATCAAGGTCGAGCGGCGCGAGGGCGAGGACATGCGCCGCACGCCGCTCTCGCGGGAATGGGCCGACCGCGGGCTGGCGCCGGCGTTCCAGGCCGTCAACGGCAACAAGCGCAGCCTGACGCTCGATCTGCAGAAGCCGGAGGCGATCGCGATCGTGAAGAAGCTCGCAAGCCGCGTCGACGTCGTCATGGAGAATTTCCGCCCGGGCGTGATGGACAAGCTCGGCATCGGCTATGAAGCGCTCTCGGCGATCAACCCCAAGCTGATCTATTGCGCGGTGTCGGGTTTCGGCCAGACCGGCCCGGATCGCCTGCGGCCCGGCTATGACGGCAAGATGCAGGCGCTCTCGGGCATCATGGCGATATCAGGCCATCCCGAGACGGGACCGACGCGCGCCGGCTTTGCGGTCTGCGACGTGCTGTCGGGCGCCACGGCTGCTTTTGGTGTCTCGAGCGCGTTGTACCAGCGCGACCGCACCGGCGTGGGCCAGCTGATCGACGTCTCCATGCTGGAGGCGACGCTGGCGTTTCTGTCGGGCCAGATCGCGGACTGGTCGGTCGCCGGCCATCGCCAGACGTTGTCCGGCAACCAGGCGGTGAGCCGCAGGACCACGGCAAACCTGTTCAAATGCGGCGACGGCCATATCCTGCTCGCCGTCAACAACGAGAAGCAGTATCGCGCGCTGATGGCTGCGCTCGGCCGCGAGGACACGCTGTCTGACCCCCGCTTTGCCGACTGGTTTTCGCGCAACGAGAACGAGCCGGCGCTGCGCGCCATCATCGAGGCGGCGCTGGCGGCACGGCCGGCGCGCGAATGGGAGAGCATTCTGGAAGACGCGGGCGCACCTTGCGCCAGCATCTGGAAGGTCGAGGAAGTGATCGACCATCCGCAAATCAAGGCGCGCGGCGCGATCCAGGAGCTGGACACGCCCTACGGCCGGCTGCGCTTTGCCGGCAGCGGCTTCAAGCTCGCCCATGGCGGCGGCAAACTCGATCGGATGGCCCCGGAGCTGGGCGCGGATACGGACGCGGTGCTGGGCGAGCTCGGATTCGGTGCGGCGGAGATCGCGGCGTTGAGGGCGAAGGAGGTCGTCTGAACCTCCGCTGCCGTAGGGTGGGCAAAGCGAAGCGTGCCCACCATCGCGCGTTGAAGAGAAAGATCGTGGGCACGGCGCTTTGCGCCTTTACCCACCCTACGGCACCGCGGCTTAGAACAACGAGCCCTGCCCGTCATCCGATGACGCAGCAGCCCCCTTTCGCACCGCCTTCTTCGGCTTCGGCGCCTCCGCCTCCATCTCCTCCGCGCTGATCGGCAACAAGAGCTGCTCGTCGTCATTGGCGACGCGGTTGACACGGGTGGAGACCGGGTGCCAGGCGAATTCGCCGCTGCGCGGAGCGGTCATCAGCGGCAGGATCGCGTCGACCTCGTTGCCGCTGACGTCGAGCCAGCGCTCGAAATCGCGCTCGCTGATGGTGACGGGCACGCGGTCATGCAGCGCGGCGAGATCCTCGCCTGCCGCGGCCGTAACGATCGCGACGGTGTCGAGCTCCTCGCCGTTCGGCCCGACCCAGGTCTCGAACAATGCGGCGAAACCAAGCGGCGCACCGTCGGCGCGGTGGATGAAGAACGGTTGCTTTCGGCCGCCCTCCGTCTTCCACTCATAATAGCCGTCGGCCGGGATCAGACCGCGGCGGCGGCGAACAGCGTTCTTGAAGGCGGGCTTCTCCAGCACGGTTTCGGAGCGTGCGTTGATCAGCAGCGTAAAGCCGCGGGGATCCTTGACCCAGGTGGGCAACAGGCCCCAGCGCATCAAGCGGAAATGCCGCGCGCCGTTCTCGATCAGGACGACCGGAATCGGTTGTGTCGGCGCCACGTTGTACCGGGGCGGGAAATTCGGCTGCTCGACATAGCCGAACAATTGCCGCAAGGCCGCGGGGGCCGAAGTTATGACGAAGCGTCCACACATCCCAGGGTGTCTATATAGGGTCCGTTCAGGTCCTTTTAACCCCGAACGTTAACACTGCGGCGGATGAGCTCAACGGCCTCCAAACCCGCGCGGACGCATGTACAGACGGGCCCCGAGGCCGCCGCCTGGGCCGAGCGGCTGCGCGTGGCCAATATCAACCCGCGGACCGGGCTTGCCACCGACTATCTCAACCATTTCAATGAAGCGGTGATGCTGCTGGAAATGGTTCCGGACATGCCGGAATGCGCGGACGATTTCTTGACCTGGACGCCGCTGTCCTATGCCGAGCATTTCACGGCCTCGAACTTCAAGGCGCGCGACCTCGCCATCGAGGCCTATGAGAAGGCCGATCCCAACGTGCGTGCCCAGTTCGACCACATCACCGATACCATGACCTCGATCCTGACCGCGGTCGGCTCGGCCATGCGCGAGGTCGAGAAAGATACGACCCGAATCCGCCTCGCCGAGCAGGCCGCGCTTTGGGTCAAGCCGCTGATCGCGGCCTGCGGCGGCATCATCCATGGCGGCGCCGAGGCCGACGTCGACACCATCATGGCGAACTGAGCCAGATGCTTTAAGAACAAGGTCCTTTCCCAACAGGTCCTTCAGAAAATGGCTTCGCCCGTTCAGCCCGCCC
>NZ_JBWJZE010000022.1:0-109245 GCF_056429085.1 Bradyrhizobium sp. CFUWI | reverse complement strand
AGCCCACATCTGGGCTGATGCCGAACCGCCGGCACAACTCACGCCGGTTCGCTCCCTCCTGCATGGCAAGCCACACGAACTCTCGTCGTTGATCCATCACCGACACCTCGTTCCAGGGCATGGACGGTCTCCCGAATCGACCAATCCAGCCCATTTTGATGTGTCAGCTATGTCTCCGAACACCCGTCAGTGATCTGTCCGGGCTAAACACTTGACCGGGCGATCCAGTACTCCGAGACGCCTGTGATTATATCGAGAAGCCGCGGCGTACTGGATGCCCCGCTTTCGCGTGGCATGACAGCGGCGGTTGCGGGACGTTTGCCCTTCACTCCGCCGCGACCGTGATGCCGTGGCCGAGCCGCTTCGAGATGCCGCCGGCGCAATCCCGCAGCGCATGCGCGATCGGGCTGTCCCAGCGCGCATCGAACGTGCCTTCGGGGCCCATCGCGGTGATGACCAGCGCGACATGGCCGGAATGGTCGAACACCGGGGCCGAGAAGGCGTTGACGCCGGGCAGGGGATCGCCGAGTGCGCGGGCAAGGCCCTGCTTGCGCACCTCGGTCAGCATCTCCGCGACCTTGACGCCTTTGACCACGCGCTTCGGATTGTAGCCGACGCCGTGGCGGTCGAGCCCGCTCTCGAGCGCGGCGGTGATCGTCTTTTCCGGCAGGAACGCTGCGAAGGCCCGGCCGGTCGCGGTCTCCAGCAGCGCCATCACCGAGCCGACGCGCATGACGATGTGGACCGGCTGGGCCGGCTCTTCGAGCTGGACCACGGTCGGGCCGTGCGTGCCCCAAACCGCGAGCGACACCGCATGTCCGATCTGGCTGGCGAGCGCGGCGATCCTCGGCCTTGCGATGCGCACGCCGGAGAGCCGGCGCAGGCTGATCAGCCCGAGCTCCAGCGCCAGCGCGCCGATCTCGTAGCGGCCGGTGGTCTCGTCCTGCTCGATCAGCCCGATGCGGGAGAAGCTGGCGAGATAGGGGTGCGCCTTGGCCGGCGCCATGCCGGCCTCGCGCGCGAGATCGCGCAGCATCATCGGCTCGCCGCACCTTGCGAGCGCGCGGAGCAGTTCTCCGCCGACCTCGATGGACTGGATGCCGCGGCTCTCTCTCTTCATGCGCCTCCGATGCGCTGGGCTTACGCCGCCTCGCGCTTGGCGGCGCTCTCGGCGAGATGACGGCCGGCAATGTAACCGAAGGTCAGCGCCGGCCCAAGCGTGATCCCGGCCCCGGGATAATTGCCGCCCATGATGCTCGCCATGTCGTTGCCGGCGGCATAGAGCCCGGGAATGACGCGACCCTCGGCGTCGAGCGCCCGCGCATTCGCGTCGGTTACGATGCCGGCATAGGTGCCGAGATCGCCGATCACCATCTTGATGGCATAGAACGGCCCGTTCCCGATCGGTGCGACGCAGGGGTTCGGGCCATGCAGCGCATCGCCCTGGTAGCGGTTATAGGCCTTCGAGCCCTTGCCGAAGGCCGCGTCATGGCCTTGCGGCGCCGTCGCGTTGAACTGTGTGACGGTCTCGACGAAGGACTTGGCGTCGATGCCGGCCTTCGCCGCCAGCGCCTGCAGCGTGTCGCCGCGCATGAGATAGCCGGTCTTGAGGTGATGGCCCAGCGGCATCGGGAAGGGCGGCACGCAGCCGAGGCCGTACTTGCGCAGCGTCCTGTGATCGCAAACGAGGAAGGCTGTGATCTCCTCACCGGGCTTGGCCGCCTTGACCATGGCCTGGACGAAGTCGTGATAGGAATTGCCCTCGTTGGCAAAACGCTTGCCGTCGCGCATCACTGCGATCACGCCGGGCTTGGCGCGGTCGATGAAATGCGGCATCACGCCCTTCGAGCCGTCCTTGCGCGTGGTCAGCGACACCGGCACCCAGGCGGCTGCGTTCGGCAGGCGGTCCTCGACATGCCCGCCTGCGGATTCTGCAAGACGCAGCCCGTCGCCGGTGTTGCCGGTGGGCCCCGGCGAAAAATGCTCATTGCCGGTCGGTGCGTGCGGAAACAATTTTCTGCGCCGCTCCACATCGTGCGGGAAGCCGCCGCAGGCGAGCACGACGCCCTGGCGGGCGCGGACGCGGACCTCGCGTCCCTCGCGTGACACGATCGCGCCGGTGACAGCGCCATTCTCGACCGTCAGCTCGCGCACCGGCGAGGACAGCCACATCGGAATCTTCAGGTCGAGCGCGGATTTGGCGAGGCGCCCGGCGAGCGCATTGCCGTTCGTGAGCGTCATGCCGCGGCCGTAGCGCAGCACGTCCATCAGGTGCCGCGACAGGCGTTTGGCGACATAGACCGCCGACGTCAGCGACTTGGTCACGCGCATGAAGTGGATGATCTCCTTGCCGCTTCCCAGCATCATCCCGAACACGGTGAGCTCGGGCAGCGGCATGCCCAGCGACTTGATGAGGTCGCCGAGCTCGCGGCCGTCGAACGGACGCGTCACCATGGAACGGCCACCCTGCGCGCCGCCCGGTGCCTCCGCGTGATAGTCCGGAAACACCAGCGGCATGTCGAAGCGCAGCGCCGTCTTGGTGGTGAAGAAATCGACCGCCTCGGGGCCGGCCGAGAGAAATGCATCGACGCGCGCAGCATCAAAGTTGTTGCCGGCCTCGTGCCGGAGATAGGTGCGGGCCTGCTCCGGCGTCTCCTCGATACCATAGGCCTTCGCCAGCGAGGTGCCGGGAATCCAGAGCCAGCCGCCGGAGCGGGCGGTGGTGCCGCCGAAGCGCGGCTCCTTCTCGACGATCAGGACGTCGAGGCCGCGGGACCGGGCGGTGATCGCGGCCGACATGCCGGAGCAGCCCGATCCGGCCACGAGCACATCGCACTCGTAGGTTTCGCTTGCGCCATGCTCGTGGCCGGTCATCTGGACCTCACTTCTTCAGCAGCGGACATTTGGATTCGGAGACCGGGCGGAAGGCGTCTTCACCCTTCACGGTCTTGACGATGTCCAGATAGTCCCACGGCTCCTTCGATTGCTCGGGCGTCTTCACCTTGGCGAGGTACATGTCCCGGATGACCCGGCCGTCCTCGCGCAACTTGCCGCCATGGACGAAGATATCCTCGATCGGCAGCTCGCGCATCTTCGCCATCACCTTGGCGGACTCGTCGGTGCCGGCGGCCTTGATGGCCTTGAGATAATGCAGCACGGAACCGTAGACGCCGGTCTGGATCATGGTCGGCATCACCTTGGTGCGCTCGTAGAATTTCTTGGACCAGGCACGCGTGGCCTCGTCCATGGCCCAGTAGGAGGCCGTGGTCATGTAGGTGCCCTGCGCGGCCTTCAAGCCGATCGCGTGCACGTCGGTGTCGAACATCAGGAGGCCGACCAGCTTCTGGCCACCCTGAACCAGGCCGAACTCGCCGGACTGCTTGATCGCATTGTCGGTGTCCTGGCCGGCATTGGCGAAGGCGACGACGTCGGACCTGGAGCTCTGCGCCTGCAGCGCGAAGGAGGAGAAGTCCGCGGTGTTGGTCGGATGCTTGACGCCACCGAGCACCTTGCCGCCCATCTCGTTGACGAAGCGAGTGGCGTCCTTCTCGAGCTGCTGGCCGAAGGCGTAATCGGCCGTGATGAAGTACCAGGACTTGCCACCCTCCTTGATCACGGCGGAGGCCGTCACCTTGGACAGCGCATAGGTGTCGTAGGTGAAGTGCACGGTGTTCGGGCTGCACAGCTCGTCGGTCAGCGAGCTGGCGCCGGCGCCGGAGAGCAGCGCGATCTTGCCCCGCTCGCGCACCATGTTGTGCACGGCGATGGCGATGCCGGAATTGGGAATGTCGACCACGGCGTCGACCTTGCCGTTGTCGAACCAGCCGCGCACGATCTGCACGCCGACATCGGTCTTCATCTGATGGTCGGCGCCGATAATCTCGATCGGCTTGCCGAGCACGGTCGGCCCGAACTCCTCCACCGCCATCCTGGCGGCCTCGACCGAGCCCGGCCCTGAATTGTCGCGACCCCAGCTCGACAGATCCGTCAGCACGCCGATCCGCACCGCATCGTCGGAGACTTGCGCGGTCGCCGCTGTGGTCACGGCAGCCGAAGTCATAGCCGCGAGCATGGCGCAGGCCAGAAGCCCTCTCATCGTTGTTTCCTCTCTTTTATTGGCCGCATGGCGCGGTCGATCGCTCTGGCGGTAAATTAGATATAAACGAACAAGTTTGTCAATAACGAATAGCGCCACGAACTCGGTGGCCGAGGATCGGAAGAACCGCCTCAACACCGGTCATTGCGAGCGAAGCGAAGCAATCCAGAATCCCTGTGCGGAACCGGTCTGGATTGCCTCGTCGCAAGGGCTCCTCGCAATGACGGGGCTGACAGTAGGTGGCTTCATGAGGAGCCCGAGCTCGGTGGCCGACGGGCCTTGAAATTTTTTCTGATCGGCCTCTTGAAACGCATTTCCGGTTTTCTAAGTCGTTTTTCGCCGCGAGAGCGGTGTGCCGGATGCCAGATCGGGTCCGGTACGGGCGCCGGGCCGGTCTTCGGATCCCGTCCGAGACCCTGTCCTGCGCTCCTTCGTATCCATCTTGCTCTCAGGAGGACTTGGTTATGAGGACCAGTTTCGACTTCGCGCCCCTGTGGCGTTCCACCATCGGCTTCGATCATCTGGCCGACCTCGTCGACAGCACGCTGCGCCAGGCGACCGAGGACAATTATCCCCCCTACAACATCGAACGCTCCGGCGAGGACCATTACCGGATCAGCCTTGCGGTGGCGGGCTTCGGCGCCAGCGACATCACGGTGACGGCCGAACAGAACGCGCTCACCATCGAGGGTAGGAAGCCCGAGACCGCCGCGCGGGAATATCTGTACCAGGGCATCGCCGCGCGTCCGTTCCGGCGTGTGTTCAACCTTGCCGACTATGTCCAGGTGAAGCAGGCCTCGTTCCAGGACGGGCTGCTGATCATCGACCTGGTCCGCGAGGTTCCGGAAGCGATGAAGCCGCGCCGGATTCCGATCTCGGCTGCCGCGCCCGCGGCGTCGCAGATCGAGCAGAAGAAAGCGGCTTGAGCTCTCGAGCAAGCGAGGCGGCGGAGCGCGGCGCGCGATGCGTGGGCCGCGCTTCCCCGATGCATGGAGGAGAGAACCATGGGTTTTCGTGATCTCATTCCCTGGTCAGGCAAACAGGAGCTTGCGCCTGGGCGCGACAATTTCGATCCCTTCCTGACGCTTCATCGCGAGATGAACCGTCTGTTCGACGACGTCTTCCGTGGCTTCGGCGGGGGCAGCCTGTCGCCGCTGATGGAAGGCCGCTTCGGCTGGCCGAAGGTCGAGCTCAACGAGACCGACAAGACGCTGACCGTCTCGGCCGAGCTTCCCGGCCTCACCGAGAAGGACGTCCAGGTCGAGATTGCCAATGGCGTGCTGACGCTCCGCGGCGAGAAGAAGGCGGAGCGCAACGGCGAAGGCAAATACTTCACCGAGCGCTATTACGGCGCCTTCGAACGTCAGATCCCGCTCGACGGTGTCGAGGAGGACAAGGCTGAAGCGTCGTTCAAGAACGGCGTCCTGACCGTGTCGCTGCCGAAATCTGAGAAGGCGCGTGAAGGCGTCAAGCGCATTGCGATCAACACGCAGTAAGTGAAAGCGGACGGCGGCGGTTGCCGCCGCCGTCTCATCGTCAACAAGCCCGTCCCTTGGAAAGGAGCATGAGGGGAGGTCCAGAAATGACCAACGTCAATACCAACACCGGCACTCTCAATCCGCTGTTTCATCCCGCGGCCCATTACGACTCGCCTGCCGACGTTCTGAACGCGACCGAGCTCTCTCCGCCGGAGAAGCGCATCATCCTGTCGTCCTGGGCGTCCGACATGTACGCAGTCGAATCCTGTCCCGCCTTGCGCGAGATCCCCGGGATGAGCCATACGGTCCGGCTCGCCGACATCCTGACTTGCCTGCGCAAGCTCGACGGCGACAACGACAATGACGATCCGCCGCGCGGCGGCGGCGTGCCGATGCGGCTGCGGCGGCCCTGGGCCGCCGCAGAGGGGGCAAGCCCATGATGCTCACGCAGACCGTTCTGGGACTCGTGCTGCTCGGTCAGGCCTCGGCGGCCTTCGCCGCTCCGTTCCTGGCCATGCAAGGCTGGATCGTCGCGTCACCCGACGCGTGAAGCCACTCCACTCTCCGATCTCCATACAAGGCGGCAGGAAAAAAGATGAATGCTGTGCGTCCGCTCTTGCTGGCGATGCTGGTGCTGACGCTCACGGCGTCACAGCCTGCCGCCGGCCAGATCCCCGACATGAAAACCGGCGGCCAGGTGCCGACCCTGGCGCCGCTGGTGCGCCGGGTGACACCCGCCGTGGTCAACATTTCCGTGCACGGCCGCGTCCGCGAGGACAACCCGCTCTATCGCGATCCGCTGTTCCGCGAATTCTTCGACGTTCCCCGGCAGATCGAAAAGGAGGTCAACGCGACCGGCTCCGGCGTGATCGTCGATGCCGAGCGCGGTTATGTGCTGACCAACAACCACGTGGTCGAAGGCACAACCGCCGTCCAGATCACGACCAAGGACGGCCGGCAGTTTTCCGCCAAGGTCGTCGGGCGCGATCCACCGACCGACGTTGCCGTGCTCCAGATCCAGAACCCGGCGGGCCTCAAGGCGCTTCCCTTCGGCGACAGCGATGCGCTCGACGTCGGCGATTTTGTGCTTGCGATCGGCAATCCTTTCGGGCTCGGCCAGACCGTGACATCCGGCCTCGTCAGCGCGCTGGGCCGCACCGGTCTTGGCAAGCAGGGCTATGAGGATTTCATCCAGACCGATGCTGCGATCAACCCAGGCAATTCCGGCGGGGCGCTGGTGAGCCTGCGCGGCGAGCTGGTCGGTATCAACTCGGCGATCATCTCGCCCGCCGGCGGCAATGTCGGCATCGGCTTCGCCATTCCGGTCAACATGGCACGCAAGGTGATGGAGCAGATCATCGTGAGCGGCCGCGTCGAGCGCGGTCGCATCGGCGTCTCGCTGAAGGATCTGCATCCGTCGATCAACAAGGGACTGAATCAAGGCGCCGTCGTCGCCGAGATCGCTGCGGACTCGCCGGCAGAGAGGGCCGGCCTGCGCAAGGGCGATATCGTGACCGCAGCCGACGAGCGTCCGATCCGCACCGCCGCCCAGCTCCGCAACACGATCGGCCTCGCACGCGTCGGGGAGGAGGTGAGGCTCACTCTGTTGCGCAACGGGGCGCCGCTGACCGCCACGGTGCGCGTGGCGCCGTCGAACCAATCCAGCAGTGCGCTTGCAGGCCCCAATCGCCTCGTTCGCTAAAGCGTTATGCGATGCCCGGCCCCGGGGGCTCGGAAGCCGACGGGGAAGGTCGCGGCGGTCAGCGCATCGAGCGCCGACTTCTCTTCTGCCAGGCGTCTCTCGATGAAATTGCGCTCCAGCTGCGACAGCTTCGTCTTCAGCAGCCGCCGATAGCGATGGATGTTGTTGCGGTGCGCACGTATGCGGGCCAGATTCTCATCGAGCATCGTCGTCTCTCCAGACGGTCGCCTTGGATCCTTTGAATTTTTCGAGGGTGAGAAAGTGCTTTCTCGCCGAAAAAATATTCGGCGCGATACCGGTGTCAAGATGTTCCGGCACGCCGGAGAATGTCTGTCTCGTCGTCAAGAGCGACGTGCTGCGGTGCAAGCTCGAAGGCTTGCCGGACATGTCGATCAAGATCGTGTAGCTGTCACGCCGCCGCCGCAACCGTCGGTTGGCGGTGGCAGCCCCGCGACGGCGGGTTCCGCCGGTCGATTGCCTTTTGTTGGCCGGCAAGCGAACCTCGTGCGGCCATATTTGAGCAGGAGTGGTTTCCCGTGAGGGAGGCGCTCCGATGACCAAAGCTCTGATCACTGCTGTCGCAATGCTGGCCTGTGTGCCCGTGAGCGCGGTTGCGCAGGAGCGCGCCGGCGATGCGGCGCTCGGCGCGGTATCCGGCGCGGTCGTGCTGGGCCCGGTCGGGGCGGTCGCCGGAGCTTTGATCGGCTACACCGCGGGACCGTCGATCGCCCGCTCCTGGGGCATGAGAGGGTCGCACTCGGCAGGACATCGGCCGCCTCCGCGCCGCGCGGCCGCGAGCCCAACGCGCACGCGCCAGGCCATGGAGGCCAATGGCCAGATGAGAGCTGCCGCCAATCCGGCTCCGCCGCCGGTTCAAGCCGCGCCCGCCGCGCCGGCGCAGACCTCGACGCCGCCCGTTCAGGGCTTCGACTGAGACCGCTTCCTCAAGCCCATGCCTTCGGTTGAGCCGCTCGACCCGGCGGGCTTGCGCCCGACCTAGGACTGGCCCAGGATCTTCCTCGCGGCGCGAAGATGCGGCTTGTCGATCATCTGGCCGTCGAGCCGGAGCGTGCCGGAATTGGGATTGCTGGCAAACGCCGCGATCACCTTCTCGGCCCAGATCCGTTCCGCGTCCGTCGGCGCGAACGCCGCGTTGACGATGTCGACATGCTTGGGATGGATCAGCGCCTTCGCCGAAAAACCGTCGCGCCGCGCCGCGCGCGTCTCCTGCTCGAGGCCGGCGAGGTTGTCGATGTCGGTATAGACGGTGTCGATCGGCGCGACCTCGGCCGCGGCCGCCGCCATCAGGCATAGATCCCGCGCGAGGCGATAGGGGCTGTGGAACACGCCGCCCGAGGCTTTCTCGGTGGCGCCGAGCGACGCCGAGAGGTCTTCCGCGCCCCACATCAGGCCGGCGAGGCGGGGGGAGCAGCCCTTGTAACTGCCGAGGCCGAAGATCGAGCCGGCGGTCTCCGTCGCGACGCAGACGATGCGCGTCGCGCCGATCGCGATGCCGGCCGCAGCTTCCAGCGCTTCCAGCCAGGTCGCGACCTGCCGCACGTCGTCGCCCCCTTGCGATTTCGGCAGCACGATGCCGTCGGGCCTGCCCGGCAGCACTGCCGCGAGGTCGGCCAGCGTCATGCCGGTGTCGAGCGCGTTGACGCGGACATAGAGCTGGTGCGGGGCGGGACGGTTCTTGAGCATCTGAAGCGTCAACCCGCGCGCCTGCTGCTTCTTCTCGGTGACGACGGAATCCTCGAGATCGATGATCAGCGCGTCGGCCTTGCCTTCGCTCGCCTTCTCGAATTTGCGCGGGGAATCGCCCGGCACGAACAGCATCGAACGCATCAGACCGGCCTCTTGTGCATCATCGCCATGCGGCGGCATTTGCCGACGATCTCGTCGTTCTGGTTCAAGGCATGGTGCTCGAACTCGACGATGCCCGCTCTCGGGCGCGATTTGGATTCCCTCAACGAAAGCACCTTTGTCGTCGCCCGCAAGGTGTCGCCATGGAAGACCGGTTTGGGAAACGTGACGTCGGTCATGCCGAGATTGGCGACGGTTGTACCCAAGGTCGTATCATAGACCGTCATGCCGATCATGATGCCGAGGGTGTAAAGGCTGTTGAAAATGCGCTGGCCGAACTCGGTCTTTTCGGCGAAATGCGCGTCGATATGCAGCGGCTGCGGGTTGAGCGTCAGCAGGCTGAACATGGTGTTGTCCATCTCCGTGACGGTTCGCGTCAGCGGATGCCTGAACTCCTGGCCCACGGAAAAGTCCTCGAAATAAAGCCCGGCCATCGCGGTTTCCTCCATGCGAAATAACGGCGGCGCTCTTGGCGTCACGCCGCATGAGCCTATGCATGGTAGACACAGTCGATAGACAAATTCACGTATCTGCACCCGGGATTTCGAGCTAAAGAACGCAGGCGAGGGCACGTCGGGCGCAGCAAGCCGCCACGGCTTTTGCGTGGGGAACGCGACGAGACGGGAGATGGCGCGGTCGCGGCTCCCAAGAAGGAGACCAAGACCATGGATTTCGCGCTCACCGAGCAGCAGGAAGCCATTCGCGATGCCATCGCCAAGATCTGCGAAGGCTTTCCGGATGCCTATTGGCTGAAGAAAGACCACGACGGCGGCTTCCCGCACGACTTCCACAAGGCCTTAGCGGACGCCGGCTGGCTCGGCATCTGCGTGCCGGAAGCCTACGGCGGCTCGGGGCTCGGCATCACCGAAGCTGCGATCATGATGCGCACCATCGCGGAATCGGGCGCCGGCATGTCCGGGGCATCCGCTGTGCACATCAACGTGTTCGGGCTCAATCCCGTCGTGGTGTTCGGCACCGAGGAGCAGCGCAAGCGCATGCTGCCGCCGATGGTCGAGGGCCGCGAGAAGGCCTGCTTCGCCGTCACCGAGCCCAACACCGGCCTCAACACCACGCAGCTCAAGACCCGCGCGGTCGCCAAGAACGACCGCTACATCGTCAACGGCCAGAAGGTGTGGATCTCGACCGCGCAGGTCGCGCACAAGATCCTGCTGCTCGCACGTACCACGCCGCTGGAGGAAGTGCGCTCGCCGACCCACGGTCTCAGCCTGTTCTACACCGATTTCGACCGCAACAGGATCAAAGTCCACGAGATCGAGAAGATGGGCCGCAAGGTCGTCGATTCCAACGAGCTGTTCTTCGAGGATTTCGAGATCCCGATGGAAGACCGTATCGGCGAGGAAGGCAAAGGCTTCGAGTACATCCTCGAGGGCATGAACCCGGAGCGTATCCTGATCGCGGCGGAGGCGGTTGGCCTCGGCAAGCTGGCGCTGTCGCGCGCGACCGAATACGCCAAGACGCGCGTCGTGTTCAACCGTCCGATCGGCAAGAACCAGGGGATCCAGCATCCGCTCGCGGTGAACTGGGTCGAGCTCGAGGCGGCCTGGCTGATGGTGATGTCGGCGGCCTGGCAATACGACAAGGGCATGCCGTGCGGTGCCGCGGCCAACGCCGCAAAGTATCTCGCGGGCGAGGCCGGCTTCTCGGCCTGCGAGCAGGCCGTGATGACCCATGGCGGCTTCGGCTATGCCAAGGAATTCCACGTCGAGCGGTACTTGCGAGAAGTCCTGATCCCGCGCATCGCGCCGGTCAGCCCGCAGCTCGCGCTCAGCTTCATCGCCGAAAAGGTGCTGGGGCTCGCCAAATCGTACTAGCTTTAACTCAGTTCATCATCGCCGCCGTTGGACGCTGGCACTCGCTGGATCCGATGACCCCCGGAAGATCCGTCGCCCCGCCCGCGATCATGTGCGACATGCCCCAGAACAGGTAGGCGAGGCGGGAGAATACCATCCGCTCGCGCTCGGCAGGAACGGTGCCGTCAGGGATCGTGACGGTTTCCAGCCCGACGACCTTCTTGAAATCCGGCCAGATCGTCATCGACTGCGCGATCACGGAGTAGCAGCGCGGATCGTCATCGCTCTCGTCCGGCGCCGGTGGCAGGCCCGGATATTGCGTCGGCGTGGCGTAGAATTTGTAGGCACCATAGCCGAGCTCGAGCAGGAACTTCTCGGGCACGGCGACATCGGCGGCAAAGGACACCAGCCGCGCCCCGCTCAGCACGTCCGGGTCGAGCGCGCTGAGGTCCGATGCGCGGAGCGCCGAGCAGAAGGCGAGGTCGCGGTTGTGCTCGCGGAGCAGACTGGCCAGCGGCTGCTGCTGTTGCACGGTGTCGGTGAGCAGGATGATGGTCTTGAGCATCTTGAGGGTCCCTTAGGAGAAACGCCGGCGGGCGGTCATGACCGCATCGTCGGACGCGTGTGCGGCGAAGAAGTCGTTGGCGATACGCTGCCCCGGTGCGATCTCCAGGATGCGGTATCGCGCCAAGCCAGCGGCTTCTCGCGCGGCACCGACGTCGTCCTGCCAGGCGCAGAGTGACAGCTCCAGCCGGCCGTATCCGCCGCAATCGGCGGCATAGGCGCCGGTTACGGCCTCGACGGTTGCGGCCACCGCGGCCGCGTCGCTGGCCGAGATATCGCGCAGGATCACGGCGATGCCGCCCCCGGTCTCGGCCTTCGAGGTCATCACCATGAAGGCGTCGCGGGCACCGGTGCGGCCGGCGCGGCGAGCCGCGCGCGCGATGCCAGCAAAGCCGGGATCGGGACCGAGCTCCAGCGTCGTCGTCTGACGGTCATGCAGGATCGTGGCGCGCGAGGCCCCGAGATCGCCTTGCAATGCGTGATAGGATCGCGGCAACCACACGGTATCGAGCGGCACCTGCGACGATGTCAGGCTCCAGGCCTGATCCAGCAAATAGCCTTCCCAGATCGCGGGATAGGCGGCCGCAAGCTGTTGCCAGGCGCGAAGCAGCCGTTCCGCGCGCGCGGAGCGACCGAGATAGAGCGTGCGCGCCGACATCTCCCAGCGATTCCACTTGTGCAAGGCGACGTCGCAGCCGAGGAAGGAGGGCAGCAGCGGCGCCTCGCGCAAGGTCGCACCGGCATCGACGAACAGCAGCGGTTCGCGATAGGTGTTCCACATCCGCGTCATGAACTCCGCCTTCTCGAAGCAGAGCAGGCGGTCATCCAGCTGGGTGTCGATCGGTTCGATATGACAATCGAGCTGCAGGCGCTCGAGCGAATGTCGGAGGCGGAGGGACGCAGTCTCGTCGCCGCCGCACGGATGGCAGGAGACGATCCGCGGCCGGAGCGTGGAGGCGTCGGCGGCGGCGAGGAATCGCGACCAGCCGATGCCGCCCCACCACATCTCGTGCGGGCCGTCGGCGCCGCAGGGGGCGACGGTGCCGAACTCGGTCAGCTTGGATTTGAGGAAATCGAAGCCGGGGTTCTCGCTTCTGGGAATGACGACGGCGCAGGCGGGATTGAGCGAACGGTAGAACAGCTCGGCCGCAGCGCCGCTTGGTGGTTCCTTGAGAACAAAGACGCCGTTATGCCGTCCGTGCGGGACGCCATCGAGCGTCGGAGCACCGTACTGGCCGACCAGCCAGCCCAGGCGGTCGTGCTGGGCCCGGCCGAGCTTGATGCCGCCCGATTGCAGCACCTGATCAAGATTCGCCTGCGTCGCGTCCCGCAATTCCCTGCCCCGTCGTAAGCCCTGGGACTTCAACGGACGGGGCGGGGAGATCAGGCGCACTATTTGGGGCCGGCCCCGAGCGCGGTGATCGCGACGGAGTAGACCGCGATCTCCTGCGTCATCGGGCCGACCGGGATCAGCAGGCAGCCGTCTTCAGTCTCGGCGCGATAGTGGCTGCCACTCCACTGAACGCCGGCGTAGATCAGCCCGTCGGTCGCGATGGCGACAACCTCCTGGCTCTCGGAGGCGCCACGAACGTCGTCGCCCCGCTGCAGGGTCACGCCGTGAAGCAAGCCCTCGGGCGCAAATTTCGCCAGCGGCAGTGCGATCATGGTGATGGCCATGCCGCGCGACAGCGGGATGCGCAGACGCAGCTCGCCGAGACCGGTGCGGTGAACGGTCACTGCCTCCAGCGCTGCACCGCCGTCGGCGCGGAACAGTCCGACCTGGACCGGGCCCGAGGCCCGTTCCTCAAAGACGTCAGCGGGCAGGCGGTTGGCGCCGAACAGCACGTAGAGATAATTGTAGGATGGCGACAGGCCGGCGAAACTGCCGGCGAGCCACATCGGCGGCGCCGCCGCCGTGCAGGCTGCCGAGAGGCCGCGGGCGGTGATCTGGTTGCGCACGAACGGTCCGTCGAGCAGCGGCGCGAGCGCGTGGGTGCCGAGATTGACGTCGTGCTTCAGCGCGCCGAGCAGCGCAAGCTCGTCATCGTCAGGCAGCAGCAGAAGCCGGGCCAGCGTCGCCGCGCACCAGCGCGCCGCGACATCGGGGGCGGCATAGGGATCGAGGTCGTAGTCGCGCGCGACGCCGTCCGCACGGCCTGCGAAAGCCAGCGCGCCGGCCTGGATCTCCGCGGCTAGCGCCACCTGCTCCGGGGGACGCGGATTGATTTCGCGCAGCACCGCGCCGCCGTCGTAATCGCGCACCGAACCGTCCGCTGAGCAGCAGATCTGCTCCAGCAACGCGACATTGCGGATCAGCATGCGCTTGACGTGAGGCGTGACGACGAGGTCGGAGATCAAGCCCGCCGCGCTGTCCTGCCCGGCAAGGTCGTCGAAGGCGTCGTCGAGCGAGATCAGATAGGCGCCGTGGAGACGGATCGCGATGCCTTCGAGGTCGAAGATTCGGCGCAGCGCCTTCTGCACGCTGCCGGAATAGCCGAGATCGGCGAGGACGAGGTCGGTGCAGTCGTCGAAGCCGGGGATGGTCTGGCGGAGATAGGCGAGCAGCCGGGCGCGCAGGCCCGCGGCAAGCGCGACGATCTCGGCCGGATCGACCAGCCCGGGAAGCACCTCGGCCAGCTCCTGGCCGGAGGCAATCCCGTCGGGAAGCCCGGCAAAGAATGCGGCAACTTTCGCCGGCATGATCTTCACCATGTCGTGGAAGGTCGGCGCATCGATCTTCAGCACCTTGCCGAGCAGATCGAGGAGCGGCTGCATCGTATCGGCCGAGGCGATCAGGCTGACGCGACGGTTGATCTCGAGATAGGCCGATGTGGCGTCATGCAGCTGCTGCCGGATCCGGTGCGACAGAAAGCCGTCGCGGCCGAGAAAGCCCAGCGCGACCTTCCGGCCGGGACCTGCAACCTCCACGCAGCGCCGCGTCACGAAGGCGTCGAACGCGGCCATCACCGGGCCGAGCGCGGTCAGGCCGAGGTGGAAGGCTTGCGACCCCTCCGGGCTGCGCGCGGCGGCCATGCGCCGCAGCGTTCGCGCACCATGATCGAGACGCGATGGCGCGCCGGTGCACAGCAGCTCGAACAGTGCCGTCTCGCGCTGAAACTTCGAGGCGAGCTGCGCGGTTGCCTGCGGATAATAGCGGGGATGAATGCCGTGGCGCCTCGCCCCCTTGATGTCGGCCTTCTCGTTGTCGCCGACGTGAAAGGAGGCGCCGGCCTCGATGCCCTGCTCGGAGAGGTAGGTGGCGAACAAGGCTTCGCTCTTGCCGCTGCCATGGTCGCAGGACGCATAGAGGAAGTCCCAGGTGAGGCCGGGACGGCAGGCACGCAGCAGCCGGGCCAGCCGGCCGGAGTCCCAATAGGTGTCCGAGATGAATCCGACGCGATGGCCCGCGCGCTTCATGTCCAGATATTGCCCGACCATGTCCGGGTTGGCGCGGCAAAGCTCGACCTCGGCGCCGAACTCGGCTTCGACCAGATCGTTCAGGTCGGCTCGCGACAGGCCGAACAGCTTGAATGGAAAATAGGAATAGATCTCCTCGATGCGTACTTCGCCCGCACCGCGCTTCTCCTTCGCGGTCCGGCGCGCGCGCGATTCGGCCTGGATGCGATGTTGAACGAAACTCGCGGAAACATTCGGACTTGATCGTGAAATGCCGGATAGCTCGTAAGTCCTTTCAAACACGCCATCCGGCGTCGTGCATGCGCGCAGCAGAAATGTATCGAAAACATCGAACGACCAAGCAGAAACAATTTGAGCGCGGCGCTCCGCGCCGGCCAATGCGATCTTCATGCTGCAATTCCCCGCCCACCAGGATGATTAACGGGCGCATGCGTCGAGTCAGGCGCCACGAATGCAAAAAACTTCATGCGCGATTCAAAATCGCGTTCGTCGCAACTGACAGATTCAAAAAAATCGCTAGGTTCGAAAAAGGTGATTCGGAAAAAATTGCCGAGTGCGGAAGTCGTCTCGCGTTCGTTCACACTCGGAAACAATCGCGTCTTGATGCGCTACGCGCGCGTCGCGTTCGATCGCCTAGTGCCGCGTAATGTCTGCGTTTTCTTCCACATCCATCTGCTCGGGATGAATGATCCGCCATGGCGCGAGACGATGTGACGATTGCAGGATCGATGCGCGGGCTTTCCGCGCAGTCGGCAATTGTTGCCCGGCACTCGGCAAAAGTGACCTGCTAACATCTTGAAAAACAACAAAAATTCTCCGCCTGGATCGTTTCGCCGGCCCGTTCAACGCCTGGAAGCCGTGTGGCAGGTGCGCCCCCGGCATTGTGGGTTGGAGGTTGCGGGATGAGTTACGCTGCTGATGTCATGGCGCCCGCCGAGGCGACGGTGCCGGCCGAAGCGACGGTGCCGATGATGCCGTCCGCGCCGCTCGCGCCGGACGGCGCGCCTGTCGCCGACGATGTCGTCTACGATGAAGACAGCGAGCTGCTTGACAAGCTCGCGACCGGCGATGAGGCCGCCTTCCGTATGCTTGTCGGGCGTCACATTGACCGCGCCTATGCAATCGCGCTGCGCATCGTCGGCAACGCGGCGGACGCCGAGGACGTGGTGCAGGACACCATGCTCAAGATCTGGAGCCATCGTGGGCGCTGGCAGCACGGCCGCGCCAAGTTCTCGACCTGGCTCTACCGTGTCATCTCCAATCGCTGCATCGATCTGCGCCGCAAGCCGCGCAACGAGAACGTCGACACCGTGCCGGAGGTCGCCGACGGTCAGCCCGGCGCGGTCGAGATCATCGAGCGCAACGAGCTGAACGACATGCTGGAACTGGCGATGCAGCGCCTGCCCGAGCAGCAGCGCATCGCGGTGATCTTCTCGTACCATGAGAACATGAGCAACGGCGAGATCGCCCAGGTGATGGACACGACGGTGGCTGCCGTCGAGTCGCTGCTCAAGCGCGGACGCCAGCAGCTTCGCCAGCTCCTGCGCAGGCACGAGCGCGACATCCGCACCGCGTTTACCGATTGCTAACCATAAAATCGCGCCTGGGAAAACTTTCGCGCCTGATCTCCTTGCGCTCCGTCGTTTGAGCGAACGGACGGGGCTGCGGTCCGCGTCGTCGTAAGTCGATTTCAACGATGCGGCACGCCATGCCCATCAGCACAGGAGCTTTCAATGCCCGCAATCAACACCAATACAGCGGCCAATGCCGCGGTTCGCTACCTCAACATCAACGCCGCGCAGGAGAGCAGCTCGCTCTCGAAGCTGTCGAGCGGATCGCGCATCACCTCGGCATCCGACGACGCCGCGGGCCTTGCGATCTCCACGCGCATCTCCTCGGACGTCACCACGCTTCAGCAGGCCGCGACCAACGCCTCGCAGGCGACCGCGATTCTCCAGACCGCCGACGGCGGCGCGTCGAACATCTCGGACATTCTCGCCCGTATGAAGTCGCTGGCGTCCGAATCCGCGTCGGGCACCGTGACCGACTCCAGTCGCGCCTATATCCAATCGGAATTCTCGCAACTCAACTCCGAAATCGACTCGATCGCGACCGGCACCCGGTATTCCGGCCAGAGCTTGCTCGATGGATCCAGCGTGTTCTCGTCCGGCGTGTCCGTGCTGGTCGGCTCGGACGGCTCTGACACGATCGACATCCAGTTGACCAGCCTGACAGCGTCCTCTCTTGCTGTCTCCACGCTCGACGTCAGCACTCAGTCCGGCGCGACATCGGCGCTCGATGCCATCGATACTGCGATCGACACCGTTTCCGCCGCGCGCGCCTCGATCGGCGCTCAGGAATCGCGGTTCAACTTCTCGTCGGATTCGATCTCGACCCAGACGCAGAACCTCCAGGCGGCAAACTCCGCGATCGAGGACGTCGACATCGCGGCCGAGCAATCCAAGCTGTCTTCGGCCGAGGTGAAGACACAGGCTGCCGTGTCGGCGCTCGCCGCGGCTAACCAGATGCCCCAGTACTTACTCCAGCTGCTGAGCTGATGATGATCCGGGCGGGCGGGCATGAGGCCGGCCCGCTCACTAACAGGGGATAGTCAACCAAAGTGGCCAGCGTCAGCTCAACCAGCAGCGCAAGCTCGGGTGTCACCGTCACCACGAGCGGGTCGACCAATTCGAGCAGTATCGACTGGTCAGCGCTGATACAGTCGGCCGTGGACGCGAAGACCGCGCAGGCGGATACGATCTCGACCACGATCACGAACAACGAAGCCAAGATCTCGGCCTATCAGACGCTTCAGAGCGATCTGCAGACGCTGTATTCCGGCTTGTCGTCACTGTCCACTGCAGTGGTCAATTCGCTCTCCACCAGCGCATTCGCGACGCGCGCGGCGAGCATCAGCTCGACCGGAGACGTGAGTGCCTCCTCGGCGCTTTCCATGACGATCAAGAACGGGGCCGCGATCGGCGACCATACATTGACGATCAGTCAGCTCGCGGCCGCACAAAAGGTGGTCGGCACCTCGCAATCGAGCCAGACCGACGAGCTCGGCTATTCCGGCACGTTTTCCATCGGTTTGGACGGCGGGGCTACGTCCGATATCACCATCACCAGCACGATGTCGCTTCAGGACGTCGTCGATGCCATCAATGCCCAGATCTCGACGACCAACGTCCAGGCCTCCATCGTGCAGGTCTCCAGCACGTCCTTCCAGATGGTGCTGACAGGCACGGAGGATGCCGCCGACATCACCTATTCGAGCACGTCCGGCGACGATATCCTGAACGAGCTCGGCGTGATCGACAGCTCGGGCAGCTTCACCAACGTCATCCAGGAGGCGCAGTCGGCTGAATTCACGTTGGACGGCATCTCGATGACCCGCGACACCAACGACATCACCGACGTTCTCAGCGGGGTCACTTTCAGCTTGCTTCAGGCGACCCCGGACGGAACCTCGCTGAACATCAGTATCGAGACCGACACCAGCCAGATCCAATCGGCGCTGGAGACCTTCGTCACCAACTACAATGCCTTTCGCGACGAGGTCATCGCCCAGCAGGCGACCACGACCGACGGCACCGCAGACTCGAGCGCGGTCCTGTTCGGCGACGGAACCATGCGCAACATCATGGATGCGCTTCAGAACGCCCTCAACAGCACCGTCGGCGGCATGACCATGGCCGATCTCGGCCTGTCCTTCAACGAGAAGAACGAACTGGAGCTCGACACCAGCACGCTGTCGGAGATCCTGAGCACCAACCTAAGCGGCGTGACCAAGCTGCTATCGGCGCAAACCACGACGTCGTCGAGCCAGCTCAGCGTCGTCAACACAGGGACGTCGCCGCAATCCTTCACCCTGGAATTGACCGTCGATTCCGACGGCAACCTGTCCTCGGCCTCGGTCGGCGGCGACTCCTCGCTGTTTACGGTCAGCGGCACCACGATCATCGGCGCGTCCGGCTCGATCTATGCCGGCATGGCCTTCACCTATACCGGCTCGACTTCGCAGTCGATCACGGTCACCTCGAGCACCGGGATTGCATCGCAGATCTACCAGCTTGCGAAGGACTATTCGTCATCGACCGGCGCGCTGCAAACGCAGATCACCAGCTTGACGACGCGCGACGACGAGCTCCAGCAAAAGGTCGATGACATCAACAGCGCCGCGGCGACGCTGCAGTCGCAGCTGCAGACGCAGTACGCGAAATACCAAGCCGCGATCGAGAGTGCGAACAGCACGCTCGACTATCTCAAGGCCCTGCTCAACAGCTCGAGTGATTGATGATGCATAATCCGATGGCGTACATGGCCAACCAGGCCTATCGGGGGACGGCAACGACCGTGCCGCCGCTCAAGGCGGTCTCGTTGCTGCTCGGCGGCACGATCATCTCTCTCCAGAGATCGCTCGCCGCCCAGGAGGCAAGGCGTTTCGAGGAAGGGCACGAGCACCTGATGAAGGCGACCGCGATCCTGCGTGGGCTCAGCCACAATCTCGATTTCGCCAAAGGCGGCGACGTGGCGGAGCGGCTGTTCCAGACCTACCACGCGATGATTCTGGCGAGCCACAAGGCCTATGGCCGTCCGCACGCTCGCCAAAATTTCGGCCGCATCATCGCCGGGCTGACCGAACTGCGGGAGGCTTGGGAGTTCGTCGACGCGACCGTGCGGGGCGGCAAGCCTGGACCGGCCGATTCGGCCCGCAAGGGCTGAAGCTGCCTGCTCCTCCGCGACGGGGAAGGGCGGGCACCGGAACGGTCGCCGTTTCCACCGCTTTCCGTAGTGCTGCGGGCACATTTGGCGCGCGAAGCCGCTGAAATCCGGTTTCCGCCGCGCTTGCAATGCTTTATGACGGCCTGACCGAGGCGGGATCGGCGGGCGATGGACGTCACCGAGTTTGAGGAACTGATCGATCGGCTGGGCGAGGATATCTCCCTCTGGCCCGACGATCGGCGCTTGCCCGCCGAAGAGCTGCTGTCGCGATCGTCCGCCGCGCAGGCCCTGCTGGAACAGGCGCGCGCCCTGCGCCTCGCGCTCGCGGCACCGCCGGTGCGCGCGCCGGCGGGCCTCGCCGACCGCATCGTCGCTGCGGCCGCGAGAATGAAAGATGACGCCGCCGAGCCGCGCACCGAAGGCGAGACGGCTGGGAGCTGAGCGGCTCTGCTCTGAATCGTCGCTTCCTTCACCTCGCCCCCTTGCGGCAGGGCAATCGCATATGGGTTTTTGAAAGACCTGAGCGCGCGCCTCGCCCTTCGAGACGACCGCTTCGCGGTCCCTCAGGGTGAGGCTAAGCGGCACCGGTGCCCGTTGAAACCAGCGAAGCGCATGCGGTCCTCATCCTGAGGGCCCGCCAACGGCGGGCGTCTCGAAGGATGGCCACAGGCGAGATCACTCCCATATGCGATTGCCCTGCCCCTTGCGGGGAGAGGTCGGATTGCATCGAAGATGCACTCCGGGTGAAAGGGACTCTCCACGAGTCCAACTGTCACCTCCCCCGTGGCGAGTCTCGCTCCCCAACCCTCTCCCCGCGAGCGGGACGAGGGAGTGCACTGCGACCGCCGCGCCAAATCAACTTGAACTCACTGCTCTTTTGAGACTTGCACACGGCAGATTTTGCCGTGTCGAAAGCCATTTCGGCAGGCGTGAATCGCCGCCTGAATCCGCGCGGCCGGCCGTTTCATCAGCACACAGATTTCAAGCGCCGCGAGCCGACACCGCTCGCCGGCAGCAAGAGAAGGCCGGAGTCTCCGATGACCGTTTCCGCCGTGAGTTCTGCAACGACTGCGACCACCACGACATCGTCGTCGTCAAGCACGTCGTCCAACTCGACGCTGACATCCAGCGATTTCCTGAGCATTCTGGTCAGCGAGCTGCAGAACCAGAATCCGCTGGATGCGACCTCGACCACCGACCTCGTCAATCAGCTCACGTCCTACGCCAATTTCACCTCGCAGCAGTCGATCAACTCCAACTTGTCGTCGCTGGCGAGTTCGTTCTCGAGCCTCGTGACGCTCAACTCGGTGAACTACATCGGCCACACTGTCGAGGCGAAGTCCGATACGGCGACCTTGAGCAACGGTTCGGCGACCTATGGCTACTCGCTGTCGTCGACCGCTTCGGACGTCTCGATCAGTATCTCGGATTCCTCCGGCAACGTCGTCTATACCGGCACCGGCACCGGCAACTCCGGTTCCAACAGCTTCACCTGGGACGGCAAGGACTCCAGCGGCAACCAGCTCTCCGACGGTGGCAAGTACAGCATCTCGGTGACGGCGACGGATACCGCCGGCAACTCGGTCCTCAATTACACGACCGTCACCGGCACGGTGACCGGCATCGACACCTCGACGTCCACGCCCTCGCTCACGGTGAACGGCGTCGCGGTCAGCGCCGCCAACATCCTCGGCGTCACATCCTGATCTCAAATCCTGATCTTCTCGGAGCTTCATCATGAGTCTCACCGGCGCATTGTCATCGGCGATCTCGGCGCTCAGCGCCCAGAGTCAGTCCCTGTCGATGATCAGCGACAACATCGCCAATTCCGACACGACCGCCTACAAGACGACGTCGGGAATGTTCGACGCGCTCGTGACCGCCTCCAGCAATACGACCTCCTACGCTTCTGGTGGCGTCACCGTCTCGGGCCGGGTCAACATTACCCAGCAGGGCCTGCTCGCCGCGACCTCCAACGCCACCGACGTCGCGATCCAGGGCTCGGGCTTCTTCGTGGTGACCGACGCCAAGTCGGGCGGCACGGTCGCCTACACCCGTAACGGCGCCTTCACCACCGACAATGCCGGCTATCTCCAGAACAACGGCTACTATCTCGAGGGATGGCGCACCGATGCCGATGGCAATGTCGTCGGCAGCGAGTCGGCGAGCAATCTCGAAGCCATCAACACCCAGGTCGCATCGACCAGCGGCAGCGCCACCACCAAGACCACGATCGCTGCGAACCTGCCGTCGGACGCCGCGACGGGCGCCACCTACACCAGCTCGATGACGGTCTACGACTCGCTCGGCGCGGCGAATTCGATGCAGGTTACCTGGACCAAGAGCGGTACCAATACCTGGAGCGCGAGCTTCGCCAATCCGACCTCGGCATCGGATACCACGACTGCGACCGGAACGGCCTCAGGCACGATCAACATCACCTTCAACAGCGACGGTTCGCTCGCCAGTACCAGCCCGAATCCGGCCACCGTCTCGATCACCGGCTGGACCGATGGTGCGGCGAACAGCACCATCACCATGAATCTCGGAACCGCCGGCAAGACCGACGGCCTCACGCAATATGCGTCGGGCGAAACCACGCCGTCAGTCAACGTCACCAGCATCGATTCGGATGGCCTGTCCTACGGAAAGCTGTCCAGCATCTCGATCGGTGACGACGGCCTCGTCAACGCGACCTATTCCAACGGTCAGACCATCGCGATCTACAAGATTGCGGTGGCGACCTTCGCCGATCCGAGCGGACTCGCCGCCTCCAGCAACGGCATCTATTCAGCGACCGTGACGTCGGGCAATGCCGCGCTGCAGGGCTCCGGCGAGAACGGAGCGGGCACGATCTACGGCAGCGAGCTGGAATCATCGACCACCGACACCTCCAGCCAGTTCTCGGACATGATCTCGGCGCAGCAGGCCTATTCCGCTGCGTCCCAAATCATCTCCACCGTCAACGAGATGTACGACACCCTGATCTCGGCGATGAGGTGAGCGATGCGCGGTGAGCAAGCGAACGCTGTTGGGGAGGCGCTGCTGCGCCGGCTCAAGCGGCTGATGGCACGGGCCGCAACCGTCAAGGGCAGCGACCGCAAGCAGTTGCTCGTGCTGCTCGACGACGTGGAAACGACGCGGCGTGGCCTCGTGCGGGAAGCCGCGGAAATCGACGGTGAGATGAGGCAGACGACTGCCAGGACGGCCGCGATCGGCGCTTACCTGCGCAACTCGCAAGGCGGCCGCGGCAAACGGAATAACTAGAAGAAGGCGATGACCATGACTGTAGCCCAAGCCACAAGGACGAGCGCCGTGAACGGCGATGCCCGGATCAAGTCGCTGATCACGCTGATCGACACCCTGACTGCATTGATCGCGGAGGAGAACGCGGAGCTTGCAAAGGGCCTGCCGGCCTCGCGCCTGAAGCAGGTCGACGAGAAGAACAAGCTAGCGGAGATCTTCGAGCGAACCGTTGCCGAGTGCGCGGCAGGCACGACCAGCCTGACGGTGCGGGACCGGATCCTGCGCGAGCAGCTGCTGGAGCGGATCCTGAGGCTGCGGGCGGAGATGGACAAGAATCTGGTGCGTCTGCGCGCTGCGATCGAGGCCAGCAACCGCCGGATCGAGGCCGTCATGCAGGCGATCCGCGAGCAGATCGTCGCCGTTTCGCCCTACGGTGCATCCGGCCGCGTCGCTGCCGCCCGTGCAGTGTCCAGCGGCACCAGCCGCAGCGCCTGACGGAACGGGGGAGGCCGCCGTGTCGCTCGATATCGCTCGATCGGTCGCTTTCAGCGGGCTGTCTGCGACGTCCGTGCAGATCAGCGTGACGTCGTCAAACATCTCGAACGCCGACACGACCGGCTATACCAGGAAGTCCGCGACCCAGTCGAGCAGCGTCACCAACGGCGTCGGCACCGGCGTCACGGTGACCGGCATCACCTCGACCGTCGACAAGCTGCTGTTGAGGTCGCTGGTCAGCGCGGATTCCGAGCTCGGCGCGGCCGACACCACCAACACCTACCTGACGTCGCTCCAGCAGCTCTACGGCTCGATCAGCAGCAGCGATGATTCCTCGTCCGGGACCTCGCTCGCCAACAGCATCGCCTCGCTGGAATCGGCGCTGTCGTCGCTGGCGAGCACGCCCAGCAGCGCCTCGCTGCAATCCAACGTCGTCAGCGCGCTTGACGACGTCGCGAGCCAGTTGCGGGAGACCTCCAGCGGGATCCAGAAGCTCCGGTCGGACGCCGATCAGGACATCGCGTCCTCGATCGACGACGTCAACGCGGACCTGCAGCAGATCGCGGATCTGAATACCCAGATCAAGCAGACGGCCGCCTCCGGCCAGTCCACCGCCGACCTCGAGGACCAGCGCAACACCGCGCTTCAGGACCTCGCCTCGAAGATGAACATCAATTACTTCACCGCTTCGAACGGCGACATACAGATCTACACCAAATCAGGCCAGGCACTGGTCGACAGTTCCGCGCATACGATCAACTATACGGCTGCGTCCAATGTGACGGCGTCAACGACGTACACCGGCGGCTCCTCGTCGAGCGGCTTCAGCGCGATCACCGTGAACGGGGTGGACATCACCTCCCAGATCACCGGTGGGGATATCGGCGCACTCATCACGCTCCGTGACGACACTCTGCCGGACGCGCAGTCCCAGCTCGACCAGCTGGCGCAGCAGCTTGCGTCCGTGATGAACAACGTCTCGAACAGCGCCTCTTCGGTGCCGGCGCCGACCAGCCTGACGGGGACGACGGCCGTCACCAGCAGTTCTGCCCTGTCCGCCTCTGGCTCGGTGCGTATCGCGGCCACCGACCAGAGCGGCAACCTGGTCTCCTACGCCGATCTCGACCTGTCGTCCTACGCGACGGTCGGCGATCTCGTCACCGCCATCAACGGCATCTCCGGCTTGTCCGCCTCGATCGATTCGGATGGCCATCTCTCGATCACGGCGACCGGATCTGGCAACGGCGTCGCCATCAACGAGATGACGAGCTCGGTCGGAAGCTCCAGCGAGGGATTCTCCGAATATTTCGGCCTCAACGATCTGGTGACGGGAACGAGCGCTTCGGACATCGCAGTCAACAGCAAGATTCTGTCCGGCACGAACGAGCTCCAGCTTGCGACGCTGGACTCGTCGTCGAGCCTGACTGTCGGAAGTTCGGTGCTGTCGTCCGGCTCCGCCACCGTGATCAATGCCTTCTACGATGCGTTGACGGCCTCGCAGACGTTTGCATCGATGGGCGGGCTTGCCGCCAGCACCGGGTCGCTCGCCGACTACGCCTCGGTCATCGTCTCCGACGTATCGAGCAAGGCTTCGCAGGCCTCCGCGGATTACACCGCCAAGGAGACCGCGCAGTCGACCTATGCGAATTCCCTGTCGTCGCAGTCCGGCGTCAATCTGGACGAGGAATCGGCCAATCTGAGCACGCTCCAGAACAAATATTCGGCAGCGTCGGCGCTGATCCAGGCCATCAACTCCATGTATTCGGCGCTGCTCACCGCCGTGCAGTCGACGTAAGGGAGTACGATTATGGTCGCGATGCGTGTGGCCACCTTCGCCCAGTCGAACAGAATGATCGCCGACGCCATGCGCGTGGAGTCGATCATGGCCACCAAGCAGATCCAGGAATCGACGGGCGTCGTCTCGACGGATTTCGGCGGCTATGGCGCGGACGCGCAGCACGTCATCAACCTTCAGGTCTCGGTGACGCGCGCGCAATCCTATATCGACGCGGCTACGCTCGCCGGCAGCAAGGTCCAGGTGATGTATTCGGCGGTCGGCTCGGTGACCGACATCCTCACGCAGCTGCGCTCCCAGCTCAGCGCCGCCTCGACCGGAAGCTCGACCGAGGTGAACTCGGCGATCAGCTCAGCCCAGCAGATGCTGGAGCAGATGGGTTCGCTGATGAACACACAGTATGACGGCCAATACGTGTTTGCCGGCGGCAAGACCGACACGGCTCCGGTCGATCTCACGAGCTTTTCGTCTGGTACTGGTTCGACCACGACTGCGGACACCAGCTACTACAATGGCGACAGCGAGATCGCCTCGGTACGGGTTGCCGCCAATGAAACCGTGTCTTACGGCGTCACCGCGGATAATTCGGCGTTCGAGGAGGTGATGCGCGTCCTGAAGTTTGTGGCCAACAGCACGACGCTGTCGTCTGCGGACATCACCAGCGCGCTGGATCTCGCCAGCACGGCGCTCGACGACACCGCCGCCGTGCAGGCAAAGCTGTCCGGCGCCGCGTCATCGATCGAGACCGCGAGCGCTCGCCAGGCCGACTACAAGGGTTATGCGGAGACCTTGTCGAATGACCTGACCAGCGTCGACGTCGCCGCCATTACGGCGCAGCTTTCGACTTACGAGACGCAACTCACGGCGTCCTATTCTGCTCTCGGGAAGATCCTGAGCATCAATCTCGCGAGCTACCTGAAATAGCCTATTCGGCGGCGATCCGCTCCATCGCCATGGCGCGCAGCCTGGCGCGCTGGATCTTGACGCCGTTGGCGCTGTCGGTGACGGGAAAGGCGTCCACGAAATAGATTCGCGCCGGTACCTTGTAGGCTGCGAGCCGCTCGCGCAGATGCGCGATCAACCTCTCCTGCATCGGCGGCTCCCTTGCGGGGATCACGAACGCAACGCAGCGCGCCTGGCCCTTCAGATCGACCGCAACCACCTGGGCATCGCTCACGCCGGCACAGGATTTGAGTTCATCCTCGATCTCGCCGGGCGCGACCAGGAAGCCGCCGAGCCGCATGGCATCGCCGGCGCGCGTCTCGTAGACGAAGGAGCCGTCGCCGCGCAGCCGGCCGATGTCGCCGGTGCGGAAGAAGCCGTCCGCGGTGATCGCCTCGCGCGTCGCATCCGGGTTGTGGAAATAGCCAAGGAAGCGTGACGGGGCGCTGATCTCGATCTCGCCGGATACGCCGCTGGCTGCAAGCTCGCCGGTCTCGGTGTCGCGCACGCGCACTCTTGCGTCGGGTGACATCGGCCAGCCGCCGCCCTCGATGCGATCGGCGAAGGCATCGCCGGGTCGGGCGATCGCGAACAGGGCCTGGACCTCGCTCGACCCGTAGAGCCCGAACAGCGGCAGGCCGCGCGTTTCGGCCTCCGCGGCAAGCTCGCGCCAGCCGGGCTGGAACGCGGCGAAGCCGCAGACTTCCAGATGCGGGAACGGGCGCGGCGCATCGGTGAGGGCGAGAATGCGCCGGAACATCTCGTCGGAGCCGAAGGCGTGCGTGATGCCGTGCCCGCGGAGGATCTCGAGTGCCGGTGCCGCCTCGAAGGCATCAAGCACATGAATGGTTGCACCGGCCGCGACGAAGCCGAGCAGGCTCGTCATGCCGAACGTGCCGCAGAACGGCAGCATGGCCAGCAGCGAATGGCGCTGCGCATCAAGCCGAAGCGCCTTGGCGACGGCGATGGCATGGCCCGCCAGCGTCCGCTGCGAATGCGCCACCAGCTTCGGTCCCTTGGTGGTGCCCGACGTGGTGTAGAGCAGCACCGGCAGGTCGATGTCGTCCTCGGCCGGCGGAGCGGGCGGATAGGACCTGTCGAAGGCATCGAAGCGCACGCAGGGCCAATGCGCCGGGATCGCATCCGCGCCGACCACCGCGAGCCGTTGCAGCGCGGGGATGTCGTGTTCGGCGATCCCGGCAAGGATCGCGGCAAAGTCGATCGTGCGGAATGCGGCCTCCATCACCATCAGCCTGGCGCCGGACAAGCGAAGCAGATGCGCGACTTCCGCACTCCGGTAGCGCGTATTGACGGCGGCGACGATCGCACCGCATCGGGCGGCGGCGAACAGCAGGGCGATCCATTCGATCCGGTTGACCAGCCAGACCGCGACGACGTCCCCCTTGCCGATGCCTTGCGCTGTCAGCCAGGCGGCGGTCTGCTCGATTCTTTCTGCGAATTCCGCACGCGAGACCGGCGTGCCGTCGAATACGAAGGCGGGATCGGCGGCGGCCTCGGCCCGGACCAGCGATTGCAGCGATAACGCATTGGCACTCATGGCAACCGGAGTAACCCGATCGTGCAGACCTGTCTACTTGGTGCCGAACATCCGGTCGCCGGCATCGCCCAGGCCCGGCACGATGTAGCCGTGGTCGTTGAGCCGCTCGTCGATCGCGGCGGTCCAGATCGGCACGTCGGGATGCTCGCTCTGGAATTGCGCGATGCCCTCTGGCGCGGCCAGAAGGCACACGAAGCGGATGTCGCGGGCGCCGCGGGCCTTGAGCAGGGAGGCGCCGGCACAGGCTGAGTTGCCGGTCGCCAGCATCGGGTCCATCAGGATCACGGTGCGGTCGGACAGATCCTGCGGCGCCTTGAAGTAATATTCCACGGCCTGCAATGTGTCGGGGTCGCGGTAGAGCCCGATATGGGCGATGCGCGCCGAGGGCATCAGGGCCAGCATGCCGTCGAGGAAACCGACACCGGCGCGCAGGATCGGCGCCAGCGTGAGCTTCTTGCCGGCGATCTTGGGCGCCCGCATCGGCGCGATCGGCGTCTCGATCTCGACCAGCTCCAGCGGCAGATCGCGCGTCACCTCGTAGCAGAGCAGCATCCCGATCTCGTTCAGGATCTCGCGAAAGCTCTTGGTCGAGCGGTCCTTCTCCCGCATCAGGGAGAGCTTGTGCTGGACCAGGGGGTGGACGACGACATTGACGTTGCTGGTGCTCATGAAAACGCTCTACACGTTTCCCAGGAGTTGCGCCAGATCGGCCGGGTCTTTTCCGCGGGGGCAGGCGGGTCGCCGCGTCGCGGCGCCGGTCGCCAAGCTCGCGGAGGAGTGCGGCTCGACCGCCGATCTCTTGCGCGCCCATGCGAGGCTGCTTTCAGGCTGGATGCAGGGCTCCGGCTTTCGCAATGGCTGTCCGATCACGACCGTGCTGCTCGAGCTTGCGCCGCGCGAGCGGGCCGTGTCCGACGCCGGTCGCAAGGCCTATGCGGCGCGACTATCCATTTGCCCGCGTCGAGCGTAGCCGCCGGCCGATTGAGGTCACGGCGGGCGAGCTGGCACGGCTGATCGAAGCGGAGCGGATGAGCTAGACTCCAAGCCCGCGCGCCACCAGCGTGATCACGAGCGTCAGGATGCCGCCCCAGACCAAGCTCAGCGTCATCGTCAGAATGGTCACGGTGACTGCCTGCTCCAGAGTTCCCCTGAAGGGCTGCATGCTAGCCGTCCGAGGCCGGCTTCGCACCGACGCGCATTCCGAGCAGCAATGCGCCCATCAATGCGACCATGATGATGATCTTGAGCTCGACCATGTCGTTACCTCGCAAGGCGTGGTACGCGCCGCTTGAGCCAGCTCAGCGGTCGCGCCGCCAGCGCGACCAGCGGATTGCCCTTGTTCTCGACATCAAGCTCGAAAGTCTCGGCCGGAAACACCAGCGCGCATCGTGCCGGAGCGCTCCGCCGATTGGCGAAATCGATCGCGGAGCTCCTGAACAGGAAGAGACCGCCGGAGCGGCCCCGCGCCTCGCGGGCCACCCAGAGCCCGGCACGGTTGCGTCCGATGAAGAAAGCGGGAATGGCGGCGCTGACGACATCGGGATCGAGCGGCCTGAGTGCCGTCGCCGCGCCGATCTCAGGCGCCATCGGTCGCGATTCCGGCAGGCGGTGAACGGCTTGAAAGGCGATCGCGGCCATGGCGGCCTCCTCATACATCTGCAAGGTCATGACGCCTGCCGTGCGGGTCAGGCGGGGAGATGCCAGACATAAATTGCGGTTCTCAGCGCGATCAGCGCGGTGAGCACGCTGCCCATCGAGAGCAGGCCGAGCGCTTGGAGCGCGATGCGCTTGAGCTGAGCCTTGCGCGCCTCTGAGATGCGTATCGTGCGTTCGGCCGCGAACGGCCGGTCAAAACCATGTGTCAGGATCGACATCGCGGAAGTCCTTGTCCTTGGCGCAGCGAGACGCCGCGCCAATCTGCCGCTGATGATGTCCATCGTTGCGTAGGATTGCGAGATGAGCGCCGGCGCGCCCGCATAGGAATTTCATAAAGATACCGATCCCCGCCGGCAGCCCTCTGAAGACATCCGTCCCGCGTCACGGCAAAGCGCAGCAGCGCCAGCTTCCAGGCATGGAATAGCCTGTCAGATCCATCGACCGGATTGAGCATGCAAGTACGACGGCCTCGGCGCCTCAGGCTCCGACGCCGTCGATCAATTCTTCGTCGGCGACCGCAGCGAATGCGCGGACCACGCCTCGCTGCGCGGCTGCGTCCAGCGGCACGATCGGAAGCCGCGTCGCGGTCGACATGAGGCCAAGGATGCTGAGTGCATATTTGAGCGCGGCCGGACTTTCCCTGGACAGGCAGGCGATGAGCGGGATCAGGCGCTTGTGCAGATAACGGGCGGATTGCAGCCGGCCCTGCCTGAGATGCGAGAAGATCGTGCGGCAGAGATCCGGCGCGATGTTGGCGACTTCCGAGATCGCGCCGTCGCCGCCGTCCGCCATGAATCCGAACGTGGTGGTGTCGTCGCCGGAGAGAAGCCGAAAATTTGCCGGCAAGTTGCGGGACAGCCGCATCGGACGGGTGATGTCACCGCTCCCATCGCGCAGGCCGACGAACTGGCGCGACTCGACCAGACGCAGAAGCGTCTCGTCGGCGAGCGGGCGCAGCGTGCGGGAAGGATTGTCGTGCAGGATCACGGGCAGTCCGGTCGCACCGGCGATGGTGCGGAAATGCGCGAGCATGCCTTCCTGCATCGGCTTGTTGTAGGCGGGCACGACCGACATGACGGCATCGGCGCCGGCCGCTTCCGCGCGCCGCGCAAGCTCGACGGCGCGGCTGGTTGCGTTGGATACCGCGCCCGCGATGACCCGAACGCGGCCGCGAGCGACGTCGACCGCGGTGCGAATGACGAGCTCCTGCTCGGCCGGCGAAAGCGTCGGTGCTTCCCCGGCCGTCTCGCAGACCACGATGGCGGGCACGCCGGCCGCGACCTGTCGCTCGCACAGTGCGGCGAATGCCTTGAGATCGATCGCATCTGCCGCGTCGAACGGGGTCGGCAGATCCGGAATGAATCCGGTGAACCAGGCAGCGGGAGGGACCAGCATGATTTTCCCCTGTTGGCGCTTGCTCAGGCGGCGCGCTGCGCGACGATGGTATTGGGGCTCTTGCCCATGTCGAGCTCGATCTCGCGCGGCAGCTCGACGATTGTTTCCGGATGCTGTCCGTTCTCGAACAGCGCATATTTGATCGCCTGGGCGCGGCTGACGAATAGGCCGCCATAGAGGCCGTTCTGCTCCTGAGCGACCCATTGTCCCCGGCGATTGCGGCCGATGAAGACGATGGTCGAAAGCGAGCGGCACGAGGGAGGTTCGACGAGTTTCACGGGTTTGATCCTTCTGAACGACGCCGGCTTCGGACGCAGGTCCTCTCCGGCGTGCTCAATATCCTCAGTCGCGAATATGATTTCGAGGGCGGGTGCGCAGCGATCTCATAGAAAGATCATAAAGCCGGATTATTGACGACGTGGACCAGCGCGAACAGCGCGCCGAACGCGACAGCCTCGTCCCAATGATTGAGCGCAGCCCCGAACAGCGGCTCCCGCCTGACGAGGCTGGCGAGCGCGCACAGGATGATCGACATCCAGAGCAGGACGGCGAGGCTCCGGCCGAAGCCGACGCTGCCGAATGCCGCAAAGCCCATGAGCAGCGCGAGGCGGACGGCGAAACGCGCGATCACGCGCGCCGGGTCAGCATGCGCGGCATGTCCGGAGCTTGCGGCATGGTGTCTCTCCGACGGGCGGGTCTAGAGCGGGGTGGCTTTAGGTTGAACCGATAGCCGCAGGGGCGTTCACCTCTCCCGCAAGCGGGAGAGGGAGTGCACCTCCATCATCGGGGCAATCAGGCCTCATCGCATCATGCTTTAGCTGAAATTGTCGCAGGCGACCGGCTCATAGAGCGGATCCGGGACGGGACGAACGGAAGGAATACTCGGCCGCGATACATCAACCGCCAGCGCCCGGACGTCGAGGAACGCCGACAGCAGGGCGAGCGCGAGGTCGGCGTGGCGCGCCTCGACCGCGGCGTCCAGCCAGTCCGGCAGCTCTCGCTCGCGCGAGAGCGCGCAATGCCACTCGCCCTCGTCATAGGCGATGCGACGAACCTGCCACATCGGCAGCTCCAGCTCCATCAGCGCCAGCGCCGCATCGGCCCATGCCTCGGCGTCGATCAAGCGGGTGAGACGCGCCGTACGCTCGGTCGGGCCGAGCGAGGGGATGCGCCGGCAGGCCGTTTCGATGATCTCGATCATCAACGGTCGCGTCATCGCCTGCGCATTGCGCAAGCGGTCGCCGAGTGATGGCGGATCGTAGCGTCGGAGAGCAGCGGTCATGTCAGGCCTCCTGGAGTTGGCGTCGGTCAGTCGGCCGGCTTCTCCAAGATGGCCCGGAGGGCATTTGAAAACGAGATAGGGATCGGGCGAGAGATATAGGGATTTCATAAGTGCACGGAGTCTTCCGTCCAGGCGCGCCGGATCTTCGACTGTCATCTCTGCCGAAGGTGGGGACTTATAGAAGAAGGGCTTTTTGAAAAGACCTTGGACACGGCTTGCTGTAACCACGATTGCGAGAGCGATGGTGGGCCGCGCCGCTGCGCTGCCGGCCGGGAACGACCGCCTGGAATGCATTGCCGGTGTCACGTCGCCGCCGGTCATGGCGAGCCGCCCTTTATGAGATTCCTATAACGTCGCCATAGGCTCCATCTCGAAAACCTATGTGCGCGGTGGCAAGTCAGTGCGGTGAAGTCCCCGGCCGCGCCGCCTTCGATCGCAGCAAGCGGCCTGCCGGAATCCGGAGACGGGCTATGCCGGAAACGTCTCAACTGAGGAGTATCGTCATGATGGACCTTCTGATGCTGGCGCTGGGCTTCGGCTTCTTCGCGCTCGCGATCGGCTACACCTACGCCTGCGAACGGCTGTGACGGAGCGGGCCATGATCTTCGACTATACGCTCGCCGGCGCCGTCTCGTTCGGCCTCCTGCTCTATCTCACCTACGCGCTGCTGCGGCCCGAGCGGTTCTGACCCGTGCTGCTGCTCGTCGAATTGTTGCTGGCGGACGCTGTACTCGTCGCTTGCCTGCTTTCGGTGCTCCTGCCGCTTTTGCGTCGGGAACCAGGCCTGAAGGGTTGATTCCATGACTGTGATCGGTTGGCTCCAGATCATTCTCTTTTGCGTCATTATCGTCGCGCTGACCAAGCCGCTCGGCTGGTACATGACGCGCGTGTTCAACGGCGAGCGCACATTCCTGTCGCCCGTCCTGCGCCCGATCGAGGCCGGCATCTATTGGATTTCCGGTGTCGACGAGAAGCGCGAGCAGCACTGGCTGACCTACACGGTCGCCATGCTGCTATTCCATGTCGGCGGCTTCCTCATCATCTACGGCGTGATGCGGCTCCAGGCCGTGCTGCCGTTCAATCCGGCCGGACAGGGCGCCGTCGCCGAAGATCTGTCCTTCAACACTGCGGTTTCCTTCATCACCAACACCAACTGGCAGAACTACGGCGGCGAGAGCACGCTGTCCTATCTGACCCAGATGGTCGGCCTGACGCACCAGAATTTCCTGTCGGCGGCGACGGGCATCGTGCTCGCGGTGGCGCTGATCCGCGGCTTTGCCCGCGCCTCGGCTCGTACGGTCGGCAATTTCTGGGTCGATGTGACTCGCTGCACGCTCTACATCCTGCTGCCGATCTGCATCGTCTACACACTGTTCCTGGTGTGGCAGGGCATGCCGCAGACGCTCGGGGCCTATGTCGAGGCCACCACGCTCGAAGGCGCCAAGCAGACCATCGCGGTCGGCCCGGTCGCCTCGCAGGTCGCGATCAAGATGCTGGGCACCAATGGCGGCGGCTTCTTCAATGCCAACGCCGCGCATCCCTTCGAAAATCCCACCGCGCTGTCGAACTTCGTGCAGATGCTGTCGATCTTCGCGCTCGGTGCCGCGCTGACCAACGTGTTCGGCCGCATGGTCGGCAACCAGCGCCAGGGCTGGGCGATCCTCGCCGTGATGGGCCTGCTGTTCATTGCCGGCGTCGGCGTCTGCTATTGGGCCGAAGCCAACGGCACCTCGACCATGCACGCGCTGGGCCTGACCGGCGGCAACATGGAAGGCAAGGAGGTCCGCTTCGGCATCGTCGCGTCCTCGCTGTTCGCCGTGATCACCACGGCCGCCTCCTGCGGTGCGGTCAACGCCATGCACGACAGCTTCACCGCGCTCGGCGGCATGATCCCGCTGATCAACATGCAGCTCGGCGAGATCATCGTCGGCGGCGTCGGCGCCGGCATGTACGGCATGCTGCTGTTCGTCGTCCTCGCGATCTTCGTCGCCGGCCTGATGGTCGGCCGCACCCCCGAATATGTCGGCAAGAAGATCGAGGCGCGCGAGGTCAAGATGGCGATGCTCGCCATTCTCGTCCTGCCGCTGATGATTCTCGGTTGGACCGCCGTCGGCGTGGTCTATCCGGCGGCAGTCGCCTCCATGGCGAATGCCGGACCGCACGGCTTCACCGAAGTGCTGTACGCCTTCACCTCGGGGACGGCCAACAACGGCTCGGCCTTCGCCGGCCTCACCGGCAACACCTTCTTCTACAATCTCACGCTCGCCAGCGCGATGTTCGTCGGTCGCTTCTTCATGATCGTGCCGGCGATGGCGATCGCGGGCTCGCTCGCGGCGAAGAAATCGATCCCTCCGTCGATGGGCACGTTCCCGACCACCGGTGGCCTGTTCGTAGGCCTCGTCGTCGGCGTCATCCTGATCATGGGCGGTCTGACGTTCTTCCCGGCGCTCGCCCTCGGCCCCATCGTCGAGCATCTCGCGATGAACGCCGGCAACCTGTTCTGATCCAGCTCTTTCGGAGTGACCTCCATGGAATCCGTCCATAAACCCAACAAGCGCATGCCGGTGTCGGCGATGCTGGATCCCAGGATCGTGATGCCGGCGATCGGCGCGGCTTTCGCCAAGCTCGATCCGCGCGCCATGATCAAGAACCCGGTCATGTTCGTGGTCGAGATCGTCGCTGCGTTGACTACGGTGATCTTCCTGCGCGATCTCCTGACCGGGGGAGAAAATCTCGGATTCACCTTCCAGATCATCCTCTGGCTGTGGTTCACCGTGCTGTTCGCCAACCTCGCTGAAGCAGTGGCCGAGGGCCGGGGCAAGGCGCAGGCCGAGACGCTGCGCAAGACCCGCACCGAGAGCCAGGCCAAGCTCCTGAGCGGCGCGAGCCGCGATTACAAGCTCGTATCAGGCACGAGCCTGAAGGTCGGCGATCTCGTGCTGGTCGAGGCGGGCGACACCATCCCCTCCGACGGCGAGGTGGTCGAGGGCGTCGCCTCCGTCAACGAGGCTGCCATCACCGGCGAGTCCGCGCCCGTGATCCGCGAATCCGGCGGCGACCGTTCGGCGGTGACCGGCGGCACCCAGGTGCTGTCGGACTGGATCCGCGTCCGCATCACGGCAGCCCAGGGCTCGACCTTCATCGACCGCATGATCAAGCTGGTCGAGGGCGCCGAGCGGCAGAAGACGCCGAACGAGATCGCGCTCAACATTCTGCTCGCCGGCCTCACCATCATCTTCGTGTTCGCTACCGTGACCATCCCGAGCTACGCGGCCTATGCCGGCGGCTCGATCTCGGTGGTCGTGCTGGTCGCGTTGTTCGTGACGTTGATCCCGACCACGATCGGGGCGCTGCTCTCGGCGATCGGCATCGCCGGCATGGACCGCCTGGTGCGCTTCAACGTGCTGGCGATGTCCGGCCGCGCCGTCGAGGCCGCCGGCGACGTCGACACGCTGTTGCTCGACAAGACCGGCACCATCACGCTCGGCAACCGGCAGGCCACTGCCTTCCGTCCGGTGCGCGGTGTGACCGAGCAGGAGTTGGCCGACGCCGCCCAGCTCGCCTCGCTCGCCGACGAGACCCCGGAAGGCCGCTCCATCGTCGTGCTGGCCAAGGAGAAGTACGGTATCCGCGGCCGCGACATGGCCGAATTGGGTGCTACTTTCATCCCATTCACCGCGCAGACCCGTATGAGCGGCGTCGATGCCGGCGGCTCGTCGGTGCGCAAGGGTGCGGTTGATGCCATGCTGAATTATGTCGGCGGCGGCGCGCCGACCGCGGTCGCTTCCGGCAACGCCGCGCGGGCGTTGCAGCCTGCCGCGCTTTCCGAGCTCGGCCGCGAGATCCAGGCCATTGCCGATGACGTGTCGAAGTCGGGCGGCACGCCGCTGGCTGTCGCCAGGGACGGCAAGCTGCTCGGAATCGTCCAGCTCAAGGACATCGTCAAGGGCGGCATTCGCGAGCGCTTCGCAGAACTGCGTCGCATGGGCATCCGCACCATCATGATCACCGGCGACAATCCGATGACGGCGGCCGCGATCGCGGCGGAGGCCGGCGTCGACGACTTCCTGGCGCAGGCCACCCCGGAGGACAAGCTCAAGCTGATCCGCGACGAGCAGGCCAAGGGCAAGCTGGTCGCCATGTGCGGCGACGGCACCAACGACGCGCCGGCGCTCGCCCAGGCCGACGTCGGTGTCGCCATGAACACCGGCACCCAGGCCGCCCGCGAGGCCGGCAACATGGTCGACCTCGACTCCAACCCGACCAAGCTGATCGAGGTGGTCGAGATCGGCAAGCAGCTGTTGATGACGCGCGGCGCGCTGACCACGTTCTCGATCGCCAACGACGTCGCCAAGTACTTTGCGATCATTCCGGCGATGTTCCTGGCGTTCTACCCCCAGCTCAGCGTGCTCAACGTCATGAACCTGTCCAGCCCGCAGAGCGCCATCCTGTCGGCGATCATCTTCAACGCGCTGATCATCATCGGCTTGATCCCGCTCGCGCTGAAGGGCGTCGCCTATCGCGCGGTCGGTGCCGGTGCGTTGCTCCGGCGCAACCTCTTGGTCTACGGGCTCGGCGGCATCGTCATTCCCTTCATCGGCATCAAGGCGATCGATCTCGTCGTGACTGCCTTGCACTTGGCATAACGCCGTCATTGCGAGGTGCGAAGCGACGAAGCAATCCGGACTGCCTCCCAAGAACGCCCCTGGATTGCTTCGCTTCGCTCGCAATGACGAAAGAAAGGAAAACTTCAGATGCTTAGAGAAATCCGCCCCGCCATCGTCCTCTTGCTGGCGCTCACCGCCATCACCGGCCTTGCCTATCCGCTCGCGATGACCGCCATTGCCGGCACGTTGTTTCCCGTGCAGGCGCAGGGCAGCCTCATCGAGAAGGACGGCAAGGTGATCGGCTCCGCCCTGATCGGGCAGGAGTTCAAGGACGACAAGTACTTCCATGGCCGTCTCTCGGCGACGCTTGCGCCGGACCCGAATGATTCGACCAAGACCGTGTCGGCGCCCTACAACGCCGCCAATTCGGGCGGCTCCAACCTCGGCCCGACCAGCAAGGCGCTGGCCGACCGGCTCAAGGAAGATGTGGACAAGCTCAGGGGCGAGAATCCGAACGCGGCCGTGCCGGTCGACCTGGTGACGACCTCGGCCAGCGGCCTCGACCCTGATATCTCGCCGGATGCGGCGCAATTCCAGGTGCCGCGCGTGGCAAAGGCGCGGAATCTGCCTGAGGATCAGGTCAAGCAGCTCGTGACCGCCAACACCGAAGGCCGTCTGCTCGGCCTGCTCGGCGAACCCAGGGTTAACGTTCTGGCGCTGAATCTCGCGCTCGATCGCATGGCCGCGAAGTAGCAGTCTAGGCTCGCGGCGCGCAGATGATTATATTGGCGAGATGGTCCGAGAGCGCCGCGATCCCGAACAACGTCCCTCTCCCGAAGCGCTGCTGGAAGCCGCGCGCCGGGAGGAGAGTGCGAGCGGCAAGCTGAAGATCTTCGTCGGCGCCGCTCCCGGCGTCGGCAAGACCTACGAGATGCTGCAAAGCGCCCATGCCAAGCGTAAGGCCGGCATCGATGTCGTGGTCGGGTTCGTCGAAACCCACGGCCGCGCCGAGACCGAGGCACTGGTGCGCGGCCTCGAAGTGATCCCGCGCAAGAGGCTGGAGTACCGTGGCCAGATTGTCGAGGAGATGGATCTCGATGCGGTGATCGCGCGCCGGCCGCAGATTGCGCTCGTCGACGAGCTCGCCCACACCAACGCGCCCCTTTGCCGCCATCCCAAGCGCTATCTCGACGTCGAGGAATTGCTGTCCCACGGCATCGACGTCTACACCGCCGTCAACATCCAGCACATCGAGAGCCTGAACGACGTTGTCGCCCAGATCACCCATGTTCGGGTCCGTGAGACCGTGCCGGATTCGGTATTTGACCGCGCCGACGCGATCGAGCTGATCGACCTGACGCCAGACGATCTGATCCAGCGCCTGAAGGAGGGCAAGGTCTATGTGCCCAAGCAGGCCGAGCGGGCGCTGGAGCATTATTTCTCGCCGGGCAATCTCACCGCGCTGCGTGAGCTCGCACTGCGGCGCACCGCCGAGCGGGTCGACGAGCAGCTGCTCACCCACATGCAGGCCAATGCCATTGCCGGTCCCTGGGCTGCGGGCGAACGCATCCTGGTCTGCGTCAGCGAGGATCCACGCGCCGCTGGCCTCGTGCGCTACACCAAGCGCCTGGCCGACCGGCTGCATGCGCCGTTCACCGCGCTCTCGATCGAGACGCGGCGCTCGCTGCAATTGTCCGACCAGGAGCGAGACCGGCTGGCCGATACGCTGCGACTGGCGGAATCGCTTGGCGGCGAGGCGCTGACGATTCCCGCGGTCGGCCGCCGTATCGCCGATGACGTCGTCAATTTCGCGCAAGGCAATAACGTCACCCAGATCGTGATCGGCAAGTCGACGCGCTCGCGCTGGTTCGAGATGACGCGCGGCTCGGTCGTGCACGACCTGGTGCGCCGCGCCGGCAACATTACCGTCCACGTCATCGCCGGCGACGAGATGCCCGGCGAGGCCGCGCCCAAGACTGCGGTGCAGACCGCCGCGCGGTCGGAGCCGTTCGATCCGCTGCCCTATCTGAAGGCGCTCGGGATCGTGCTGATCGGCCTCGGCGCTGCCGAGTTGATCCAGCCCCGTTTCGGCATCGAGAACGTCGATCTCGTGCTGCTGACGGCGGTGGTCGCGGTTGCCGTGCGCTATGGCCTATGGCCGTCGCTGCTGGCGACAGTCGCCGCCTCGCTGTCCTACAATTTCTTCTTCCTACCGCCGATCTACACCTTCACGATCACCGACCCGACCAACGTCGCCGCCTTCGTGCTGTTTATGGTGGTGGCGATGATCGTCTCCAATGTCGCCGCGCGCGTGCGCACCCAGGCCGACGCCGCCATCGGCCGGATCAGGATGACCGAGCAGCTCTACGCTTTCAGCCGCAAGCTCGCCGGCACCGCGACGCTCGACGACGTGCTGTGGGCGACGGCTTACCAGATCGCGTTGATGCTGAAGGTCCGGGTCGTGCTTCTGCTGCCGGAAGAAGGCTTGCTCACGGTGAAATCCGGCTACCCGCCCGAAGATGACCTCGACCAGGCCGATCTCGCCGCGGCCAATTGGGCCTGGAGCAACGACCGCCCCGCCGGTCGTGGCTCGGATACGTTGCCGGGTGCAAAGCGGCTGTTCCTGCCGATGCGGACCGGGCGCGGCCCGATCGGTGTCATCGGCATCGACAACGACCGCACCGGCCCGCTGCTGACGCCGGACCAGCGCCGTCTGCTCGATGCGCTGGTCGACCAGGGCGCGCTCGCGATCGAGCGCGTGCTGCTGGTCGAGGATATGGACCGGGTCAAGCGCACCGTCGAATCCGAGCGGCTGCGCTCGGCGCTCCTGACCTCGATCTCGCACGATCTGAAGACGCCGCTTGCCTCGGTGCTGGGAGCGGCCTCGACCATGCGCGATCTTGCCGGGGCCTTGTCCGACACCGAGAAGCGCGACCTGCTGGCCACCGTCATCGACGAATCCGAGCGGCTCAACCGGTTCATCGCCAATCTGCTCGACATGACCAAGCTCGAATCCGGCGCCATCGTCCCCAACTCCGCGCTGCACGATCTCGGCGAGATCGTCGGCAGCGCGCTGCGGCGCGCAGCCAAGATCCTCAACGGCCACAAGGTCGAGCTGGTGCTGGCTGCCGATCTGCCGATGCTCCAGCTCGATGCCGTGCTGTTCGAGCAGGTGCTGTTCAACCTGCTCGACAATGCCGCCAAATATTCGCCGCTCGACACGACGGTCTCGATCCGCGGCCGGCGCGACCGCGATCATGTCGTGCTCGAGATCGTGGACGAGGGGGCGGGGATTCCGCCCGACGAACTCGACAGTGTGTTCGACAAGTTCTACCGCGTGCAGAAGGGCGATCATGTCCGTCCCGGCACCGGGCTCGGCCTCGCCATCTCCCGCGGTTTCGTCGAAGCGATGCGCGGCACGATCTCGGCCGCCAACCGCAGCGACCGGCGCGGCGCTGTCCTTACCGTCCGTCTTCCCGTTCCGGCAGAGAGCCGCACATTGGATACCGCCGCATGAACGCTGCGCCGATCAAGGTCCTGGTCATCGACGACGAGCCGCCGATCCGCAAATTGCTGCGGATGGGGCTGACGACGCAAGGCTACGAAATCCTGGAGGCGTCGAACGGCAAGATCGCGCTGGAGAAGCTCGAGGAAGCGCCGGCGCTGATCATTCTCGATCTCGGCCTGCCCGACATTCAGGGGCATGAACTGCTGCGCACCATCCGCGCCCGCGACGAGGGGGTGCCGATCGTGGTGCTGTCGAGCCGGGGCGACGAGGCCGGCAAGGTGCAGGCGCTCGATCTCGGCGCCGACGATTATCTGACCAAGCCGTTCGGTATGGACGAGCTGTTGGCCCGCCTGCGCGCCGCGCTGCGCCACCAGCTCCAGGTCAAGGGCGAACGTCCGGTGTTCCGCACCGGAGATATCTCGGTCGATCTCGTCCGCCGCATCGTCAAGGTCGGCGACCGCGAGGTGAAGCTGTCGCCGAAGGAGTATGACCTGTTGCGCGTGCTGGTTCAGCATGCCGGCAAGGTGCTCACGCACAGGTTCCTGCTGAAGGAGCTGTGGGACGAACTGACCGACGCGCAATATCTGCGCGTCTATGTCCGCCAGCTCCGCCAGAAAATCGAGGCCGATCCGGAACGGCCGCAATATGTGCTGACGGAAACGGGGATCGGGTACCGGCTGAAGGCGGGGGATTGACGTTCCACGGACCGTAGGGTGGGCAAAGGCGCAAGGCGCCGTGCCCACCATCTTTCAGTGATTCCAAAGAGAGAAGACGTGGGCACGCTTCGCTTTGCCCACCCTACGATGTCTGTCATTCCGGGGCGCGCGCCAGCGCGAGCCCTGAATCCATTTCTCCGCCCGTCACGCTTGGCATGATGGATTCCGGGTTCGATGCTGACGCATCGCCCCGGAATGACGAGCTAGCCCGCCTTCCGATGCCTCGCCGTCGACCGGTGCGCCTTCTTCGCGGCGCGATGTCGCCCGGTCGCACGGCGCGCATGAGATTTCGCTGCCGCCTTCTTGCCGCCGCGTCCCTTCAGGCTCTGCTTCAGCGCGTCCATCAGGCTGACGACGTTGCTGGGGCGCTCCTCGGGCTCGGGCAGCTCGATCGTCTTGCCGCTGGCCTTGCGCTTCACCAGCGCCTTCAGCGCGGTCTCGTATTCGTCCTTGAACTTGCCGGGGTCGAAATGCGCCGCCTTGGTGCGCAGGATGTGGCCGGCGAGCTCGACCATGTCCTTGGTGATCTTCGGGCTCTTGATGTCGTCGAAGAACTGGTCCTCGTCGCGCAGCTCGTAAGGAAAGCGCAGCGTGGTGCCGAGCAGGCCTTTGCCGAACGGCTCGATCGCGATGATATGCTCGCGGTTGGTGAGCACGATCTTGGCGAGCGCCACGCGGTCCTGGTCCTTCATGGCGTCGCGGATCACCGCGAAGGCGTCGACCGCGGCCTTGCCGTCGGGCGCGATGTAATAGGGATGGTTGAGATAGCGCTGGTCGATCTCCTCGCGCGGCACGAAGCTCTCGATGTCGATGGTGTGGTTGCTCTCGATCTGGACCGCCTCGAGCTCCTCCGGCTCGATCTCGACGTACTTGCCCTTGCGTAGTTCGTAGCCGCGGCCTTTCTGGTCGCTCTCAACGACGTCGCCGGTCTCGGAATCGATCATCTGTTGCTTGAGCCGGTTCCCCGTCTCGCGGTTGATCAGGTGAAACCGCGTCTTCTCCGCCGCCGTGGTCGCGGGGTAGAGCACGACCGGGCAGCTGACCAGCGACAGCTTCAACGTTCCCTTCCAATAGGCGCGCGGGGCCATTCCATTCTCCAGCGTTTTCAAGGCGTTTTGGAACCCCAACCCTCCCACAGGGTTTTGGTTCCGGGCGGGACTTTGGCCGTGATAGGCTCAATGCCGAAAGAGAAGCGGGACCGGTCGTGCTGCAAAAACTCTCCACTTACCGACAGAAGCGTGATTTCGAAAAGACACCCGAGCCGTCGGGCAAGACCGCGGTAGCGCCATCGCAGCAGCGGCGCTTCGTGATCCAGAAGCACGATGCGAGCCGGCTGCACTACGACCTCCGGCTCGAATTCGACGGCGTGTTCAAGTCCTGGGCGGTGACCAAGGGCCCCTCGCTCGATCCGCATGACAAGCGCCTGGCGGTCGAGGTGGAGGATCATCCGCTCGACTACGGCGATTTCGAAGGCACGATTCCGGAAGGCCAGTATGGCGGCGGCACGGTGATGCTGTGGGATCGCGGCTATTGGGAGGCCGAGGACCCCGAAGCCGGATTCAAGAAGGGCGATCTGAAGTTCACCCTGCATGGCGACAAGCTGCAGGGCAGCTGGGTGCTTGTGCGCATGCGCAACCGCGGGGGCGAAAAGCGCACCAACTGGCTGCTGATCAAGCACCGCGACGAATATGCCCGCGAGGGCAAGGACAACGACATCCTCGACGAGGACAAGTCGGTCGCCTCCGGCCGGGCGATGGAGCAGATCGCCGAAGGCAAGGGTCGCGCGCCAAAGCCGTTCATGCTGGCGAAGGGCGCCAGGGCCAAGGCCGATGCCGTCTGGCAGTCCAACCGTGCCGAGGACGCGAAGGGGCGCACGGTCAAGCCGGCACCGCGCGCGGCGTTGAAGGCCGGCAAGATCCCCAAGGCCAAGGCGGCGAAGAAGGCCACGACGGCGACCAATGCGAAGAAGGTCGCTGAGATGCCGGACTTCGTGGCGCCGCAACTCTGCACGCTGGTCGAGCGGCCGCCGGCCGGCGAGGGCTGGTGCCACGAGATCAAGTTCGATGGCTATCGCGTGCAGCTCCGGGTCGAGGACGGCGAGGCAACGCTGAAGACGCGCAAGGGTCTCGACTGGACCGGCAAGTTCGGCGCCATCGCCAAGGAGGCGGCCGCGCTGCCGGACGTGATGATCGACGGCGAGATCGTCGCGCTCGACCACAACGGCGCACCGAATTTCTCCTCGCTGCAGGCTGCGCTGTCCGATGGCAAGACCGAGGAGCTGATCTTCTTTGCCTTCGACCTGCTGTTCGCCGAAGGGGAGGATTACCGGCGGTTGCCGCTCGGCGAGCGCAAGGCGCAGCTGAAGCAGCTGCTGGAAGCCCGCAAGCGGAAATCGACCCAGATCCGCTATGTCGAGCATTTCGAGAGCGGCGGCGATGCCGTGCTGCAATCGGCCTGCAAGCTCGAGCTCGAGGGCGTGGTGTCGAAGAAGCTGGATGCGCCGTATCGTTCGGGGCGCACCGAGAGCTGGGTCAAGTCGAAATGTCGCGCCGGCCACGAAGTGGTGATCGGCGGCTACAAGACCACGAACGGCAAATTCCGCTCGCTGATGGCCGGCGTGCAGCGCGGCGATCATCTCGCCTTCGTCGGCGTGGTCGGCACCGGTTTCGGCGCGGACAAGGTCAAGCACATCATGCCGTCGTTGAAGGCGATGGCGGCCAAGGAAAGCCCGTTCGGCGGCAAGAATGCCCCGAAGAAGACGCGCGAGGTGCACTGGCTGAAGCCGGAGCTCGTCGCCGAGATCGAGTTCGCCGGCTTCACCGCCGACGGCAATATCCGCCAGGCCGCGTTCAAGGGGCTGCGGCAGGACAAGCCGGCCAGGGAGGTAGAGGCGGAGAGGCCCGTCGATACGGAGCTTGCCGAACCTACAGCCGGGAAGCGAGCTGCGAAGACAGCCAAGCGATCCAAGGACGCCGGCACCGCGGAGGTGATGGGCGTCATCATCTCCAAGCCGGACAAGGAGCTCTGGCCTGATGACGGCGAGGGTGCTCCCGTCACCAAGCTCGATCTCGCGCGCTATCTCGAAGCCGTCGGCGCGTGGATGATCGTGCACCTGAAGGGCCGTCCGTGCTCGCTGATCCGCGCGCCGGACGGCATCAAGGGCGAATGCTTCTTCCAGCGCCACGCCATGCAGGGCACGTCCAACCTTCTGGAGCTCGCGCGCGTCTCCGGCGACCGCAAGCCTTATCTGCAGATCGACCGGATCGAGGGACTCGCGGCCGTGGCGCAGATCGGCGGCGTCGAGCTGCATCCCTGGAATTGCGCGCCTTATGCCTATGACACGCCGGGCCGGCTGGTGTTCGATCTCGATCCGGCGCCGGACGTCGCGTTCACCGACGTGGTCGAGGCGGCCAGGGAGATGCGGCAGCGGCTCGCCGACCTGGGCATGGAGAGCTTCTGCAAGACCACCGGCGGCAAGGGCCTGCATGTCGTGGTACCGCTGCTTCACGGCGCCCGCGACAAGGTGAGCTGGAAGGAGGCCAAGGCCTTTGCGCAGGGCGTTTGCCAGTGGATGGCCGACGATGATCCCGGGCGCTATCTGCTCAACATGTCGAAGAAGCTGCGCGAGGGAAAGATCTTCCTCGACTATCTCCGCAACGACCGCATGTCGACGGCGGTGGCCCCGCTATCGCCGCGGGCGCGAGTGGGTGCCACGGTATCGATGCCGCTGACCTGGTCGCAGGTGAAGGGCGATCTCGACCCGAAGCGCTATACGCTGCGGACCGTGCCGGGCCTGCTGTCGCGGTCGAAGGCGTGGCAGGGTTATGACGACGCGGCGACACCGATCAAAGCCGCCATCAAGAAGCTCGCGGGGAAGACGTAGGGTGGGCAAAGCGAAGCGTGCCCACGATCTCTTTCGAGACGATGAACAGGTGGGCACGGCGCTGAGCGCCTTGCCCACCCGACGACATCGTGGATGCCGCTAGATCCGGCCCATCAACAGCAGGATCAGCAGGATGACGATGACGAGCCCGAGGCCGCCGCCGCCGTAATAGCCGGTGCCGTAGAACGGGCCGCCGCCGATGCCGCTGAAGCCGCCGAGCAGGGCGATCACGAGAATGATCAGAATGATCGTACCGATAGACATGCGAATTTCCTCCAGCCCTTCCTTGAAGGGTCCTTGCAACCTGTCCCGTTGTGCGGAGGCAACTTGCCGCAGGTTGTAAAGTTCCCGCATTGAAACACGGTTGGCGGATCAACTTGCATGGAACCTTTGTGCAGACGGACGGCGTTGACTATGTGAGGATCAGTCACTGTAGGGGGAGGGCCATGTCAGCACCGCTTGTCGTTTCAATTCCGCACCGTCTCGGCCGCGAGGAGGCGGTGCGCCGCCTCAAGACCGGGCTCGGCCGAGCCGCGGCCAGCATTCCCGTAATGCAGGTCGAGGAGGAGCGCTGGACCGGCGACAGCATGGCGTTCCGGATTCGCGCGCTCGGGCAGATTGCGACGGGGCAGGTCGATGTCGGCGACGATCAAGTCCGGGTCGAGGTGGTGCTGCCCTGGCTGTTGCAGCGCTTTGCCGAGATGGCGCAGGCCACGATCAAGAAGCGCGGGCAGTTGCTGCTGACCAAGGATGGGGGGAAGTAATTTCAGGCGCGCACGCGCTGTCGCGCCGGCCTGATGGCGCTTGCCGTGCGGGCTTCGCTGACGAAGGCGGGAAAATCCCGGAACGCCTGCGCCAGCGGCAATTCACCATTGGCAAGGCCGGGCACGGTGTAGCCGGCCAGGTCGATGGTGGCGTCAAAGCTCTCCGGCGCGGGCCATCCCCGGCCCGCTTGCGTGAGCGGCGCGAAGTGACGCCCGACCACGACGATCGCCGCGCTGCGGCCATGGCGGCGGGCGAAGGCGACGACATGGTCCGCATCGGCGCCGTGCACCGCCAGCGGCTGGTAATCGCCTTGAGCGAAGACGTCGGCGAGCGCATTGCGCAGCTCGAGAAGACGCCGTGTCCAGGCCAGCTTGATCAGGCCGTCCGGCCAGCGCGTCATGAGGCCGCTCCAGTCCGGGTCGTCCAGCGAGTTCAGCCCCGCCTGCCGCGCGCCAAAGTCGACCGGGCGGCGGTTGTCGGGGTCGACCAGCGACAGGTCCCAGAACTCGGTGCCCTGATAGAAGTCGGGCACGCCGGGCAGCGTAGCCTTGAGGGTGAGCTGGCTCAGCGAATTCAACGTGCCGAGCAGTGCGACGCGGCGGGCCAGCGTTTGCAGCGCCTCCAGGAATTCGCCTGACAATGTGGGGTCGAGGATCTTGTCGATGAAGCTCTTGATGCCGCTCTCATAGGCTTCATGCGGGTTGAGCCAGCTGGTCTCTTCCTTGCCCTCGCGCGCGGCCTTCAGCGCATAGGCCTGGATACGCTCGACGAAGCCGGCGTCGATCGTCTCAACCAGCGGCCAGGCGCCGAGCAGGGTCTGATACAGCATGTATTCGAACGTCGCCGAGGGCGCTCGGTAATTGCCCTCGAGCGTGAGGTGCGGCGCGTTCAACACCTTCCAGCGCGAAACCGCGCTGGTCCACTCGCCCGGAATTTCGCTGAGCGCTGCGATTCGCGCGCGGGCATCCTCGCCGCGTTTGGTGTCATGCGTGGCGGTTGCCGTCATTCCCAGCGGCCATTCCCTGGCGCGGGTCTGCATGGTCTGGTGGAAGGCGGAAACCGTAAGACCGTTGCTGGCGGGATCGCCGCCGACCTCGTTCAGCGCGAGCAGGCGGTGGAATTGATAGAATGCGGTGTCCTCCAGCGACTTCGCCATCATCGGCCCGGTGAATTGCTGCACCTTCAGCGCGAAGCGGCGCACCCGCGGGGCGCTGTGCGGAGGGCGGCCGGACTTGAGCAGGTCCATGGTCAGGGCATCGCGCAGGAAATCGAAGATGCCTTCGTCCGCGGCGAACCATTCCGCGCGGGCGTGCGCGATGGTGTCGTCGATCAGCTTGCGGTCGGAGGCCGTCGGGCTGCTGTTGGTCAGATAGGTGCGGTACACCGGGAAATGCAGCACATAGAGTTCGAGCGCCTGCCGCAGGCTGTCGGCGGAGAAATCGCGGGTGGAGTAATGCCCGTTGGCGATCCGCGCGAGCAGGCGCGTCAGCACGGTGAATTCACTGGTGAGCAGCGTCTCCAGCACGCGCCGCTTGGCGTCCTTCACATAAGGCGCAAGCCGCGGTGGCCGGTTGCTGACCTGCCGCCAGGTCTCGTCCAGCGCCGCCATGCCCTTCTCATCGACCAGGACCTGGGAAATGACGTTCATCCATTCATAGCCGGTGGTACCCTGGACGCCCGCGAAGTGCGGCAGCCGTTCGTGCTCGCACAGGATCTTCTCGATCACCGTGTAGAACGGCTTGGTGTTGCCCTGCGCGTCGCGCACCAGGCGGCGCAGCCGCTGGCAATATTGCGCGGGGTCGCGCAGGCCGTCGATGTGATCAAGCCGGATGCCCTGCAGCTTGCCGTCGGCGATGAGCTGCTTCACCAGCCGGTGCGTGGCGGCAAACGTGCCGGGATCCTCGACGCGCAGACCGGCGAGTCCGTTGACGTCGAAGAAGCGGCGATAATTGATGTCGCTGGAGGCGAGCCGCCAGTGCCCAAGCTTGTAATGCTGCCGCTCGAGCAGGTGATGTAACGCCAGCGTCTGCGCGGGACGATCCTTGGCGGCACGATAGGCGGCAAGACCGCGCGTGATGATCCCGGCGGCGCCCGCAATTTCCTTGAGCTCGGCCTTGAACGCGGGGGCTTCCTTGCGGCTGGGACGGCGCAGTCCGGTGTAGCGCGCCGCGAGCGAGAGCAGGCGTTTGCCCGCTTCCGTCTCCGCGGCATCCGCGTCCTTCACGATCATGCGCAGCATCTCGCCGTACCGCTCCGGCGCGATCGGCAAGCGATGTTCGAAATACCAGGCGGAGAGGCTGCCCTGATCCGGATCGTAGCGGAGCTCGATCTCTCCGCCCTCCAGCGCTTCGCCGTAGGACTTGCCGAGGATCGGCAGCAGCACGCCGCCGCGGGCGCGATAGGGCAGCAGGTCCCAGTCGATGTCGAAGGAAACGGCGTGGGGCGAGGCCTGGCCCCATTCCAGCACGTCGAGCCACCACGGATTGTCGGCGAAATGCACGCCGACATGGTTCGGCACGAAGTCGATGATGAGGCCGAGGTCGTGCGCCTTGAGTGCCTCGCTCAGGCGTGTGAAATCGGCTTCGCCGCCGAGCTCCGGATTGAATTGGCTGTGATCGACAGTGTCGTAGCCGTGGGTCGAACCCTTGCGCGCCTTCATCACCGGCGAGGCGTAGAGATGGGTGATCCCCAGTGCCTTGAGGTAAGGCACGACGGCGGCGGCCTTGTCGAAGCCGAAATCCGCGGTGAGCTGGAGCCGGTAGGTCGCAAGCGGAATGGCAGGAGGCATGCTAACCTCCGAGATGCCAGACCACTGACCAGGGCTGCAGCCGGTCGCCGCTTGCCTCTCCCCAAATCGGCGTGCCCATGGCAGCTTCGGGACGCGCGATCTCCTTGTCCGAGAGATTGGCGAGGAGCCGCAGCGTCATGCCGTCGCCCATGCGCCAATGCGCGGTGAGCAGGCCGTTGTCGGCCGCCTCGGCCTCGCCGAAGCTGGCCCCCTTCAGCCGCGGCATGATCTGCTTGCGGCGCAGCGCGAGCAGCTCTCGGACCAGCGCAAGCCGCGCGTCCTGCTGCGGCGTGCGGCCGGTCCAGTCGAGCACCGCCGATTGCAGCGTCGCGGGATCGAGCGGGTCGGGCACTTCGTCGCCGTATTTTTCGTAGGCCCACGCATATTCCTGCTTGCGCCCCTTGCGGACGGCGTCGGCGAGCCCGCCCTGGAAATCGCAGAAGAACGGGAAGGGCACCGTCGAGCCCCATTCCTCGCCCTGAAACAGCATCGGCACCATCGGCGCGAGCAGGGTCACCGCGAGCGCTGCTTCGATCTGCTGCGGCGATGCCAGGCTTTCGAGCCGGTCGCCGAGCGGGCGGTTGCCGATCTGGTCGTGGTTTTGCAAGAAGTTGACGAAGGTCGCCGGCGGCAGCTGACCGCTCGGCTCGCCGCGCGGCTTCTTGCCCCAGAACTCCGAGACCTCGCCCTGATAGACGAAGCCTGACGCCAGCGCACGCGCCAGATCGAGGCGCGGCGTTTGATAATCCGCATAATATCCGGCGAGCTCGCCGGTCAGCATCACGTGCCAGACGTGGTGATAATCGTCGTTCCACTGCGCGCGATATTTGCCGTTCGGCGGCTCCTGTGCGGCGTCGAGCAGGCTGGCGCGATTGTCGCCGTTCTCCAGCACGAGGTGGATGTGGCGTCCGGTCGCCTTGGCGAGCTCGCCGGCGGCAACGCTGAGGTCCTGCAGCATCGACTGCTCGCCGGGCACCGCCATGATGTGATTGGCGGCATCCAGCCTCAGGCCGTCGAAACGGTAGTCGCTGAGCCAGCACAGCGCATTCTCGACCGCGAACGCGCGCACCTGCGGCACGCGATAATCGATCGCGCTGCCCCAGGGCGTGTGCGCATCGGTGAAGAAGGCCGGCGCATAGCGGCCGAGATAATTCCCCTCCGGGCCGAAATGATTGTAGACGACGTCGAGGAACACCATCAGGCCGCGCAGATGCGCCTCGTCGATCAGCGTCTTCAGGTCTTCGGGGCGGCCATAGGCGCTGTCGGGCGCATACCATAGCACGCCGTCATAGCCCCAGCCGCGGCGTCCTGCGAAATCCGCCAGCGGCATCAGTTCCAGCGCGGTAATGCCGGTTGCGGCGAGATGATCGAGCTTGTCGATCATGGCGCGGTAAGTGCCTTCGGAGGTGAAGGTGCCGACATGGGTCTCGATCAGCACCGTCTCTTCCCAGGGACGGCCGCGCCAATCGCGCGCGCGCCATGAAAAGCCATCGTGATCGATCACCTCGCTCGGGCCGAACACGTCGTCGGGCTGGAAAGCCGAAGCCGGATCGGGCACGTCGATCTCGTCGTCGATCCTGAACTTGTAGGGGCTGCCGGCGGCGAGGCCGGCAATCTCGGTCACGTACCAGCCATCCTGCCGGCGCTGCATCGCGTGTCGTCGGTCGAGCAGGAGGTCGACACGGCGCGCGCCAGGCGCCCACAGGCGGAACGACACGCCGTCCTTCGTCGGCTTCGCCCCGAAGGATGGCCTCATAGCGCCCCCGCGAAGGCGAGCACGGAGCGCGGCGGCGCCTTGCTGTCGCTTCCGGGCGGGAAGTCGATCGTGTTCAGCTTGGCATCCGTCGTGTTCAGGATCTGCTGCCAGCTCTTGTACTCGGTCATCTTCGGCAATTTGAATGCGATCTCTTCGGGGGCGGCGTTCAGTACGATAAAGATCGCGGCTCCGCCGGGTTCCATCGGTCCCATCACGTAGGAGAGGAATCTTCCCTCCGGGAATTTCCAGTCGCTCTCCGTCATCTCGTCGCCGGCAGGCGTCAGCCACAACGCGCCGTAGGAGACGCCGTCGGCGGGGCGGCCATCGAGCCAGCGGTGGCTGCGAAGCTGCGAGAACCGGCGGCGGATCTCGGCGAGATGGGCGACGAAATCGACCATGTCGTCCCCCTCCTTGCCGAGATTGGCCCAGCCGACCCAGCCGATCTCGTTGTCCTGGCAATAGGCGTTGTTGTTGCCCGATTGCGAGTTGCCGACCTCGTCGCCGGCGAGGATGAGCGGAACGCCCTGCGCCAGCATCAGGCAGGCCAGCACGTTCTTGCGAAGCTGGCGGCGCAGGCCGAGGATCTGAGGATCGTCGGTCGGTCCCTCCACACCGCAATTGTTGCTGTGGTTGTCGTTGGAGCCGTCGCGATTGTCCTCGCCGTTGGCCTCGTTGTGCTTCTCGTTGTAGCTGAAGAGGTCGGCGAGGGTGAAGCCGTCGTGCACGGTGATGTGGTTGATGCTGGCGCGCGGCCGCCGTCCGTCATGGTTGAACAGGTCGGACGACGCCGTCATCCGGCTGGAGATGTCGCCGATCAGGCTGCCTTCACCGCTCCAGTAGCGGCGCATGGCGCTGCGATAGCGATCATTCCATTCCGACCATTGCGAGGGGAATGCGCCGACCTGGTAGCCGCCGAGGCCGAGGTCCCAGGGCTCGGCGACGAGCTTGACGGTCGCCAGCACCGGATCCTGGCGAATTGCAGTCAAAAACGAAATGCCGCGATCGAAGCCGTTGGGCCCACGCGCCAGCGTGGTGGCGAGGTCGAAGCGGAAGCCGTCGACATGGCAGACCTCGACCCAGTAGCGCAAGGAGTCCATCACCATCTGCAGCACGCGCGGGTGAGTGAGGTTCACCGACGAGCCGCAGCCGGTGAAGTCGTCGTAATAGCGCGGGTTCTCGCGGTTCAGCCAGTAATAGGAGGCGTTGTCGATGCCGCGATAGCACAGCGTCGGTCCGAGATGATTGCCCTCGGCGGTGTGATTGTAGACGACGTCGAGCATCACCTCGATGCCGGCATCGTGCAGGCGGGCCACCGTGGTGCGGAAGGAATCGAGCGCATTGTCCTGGGCGTAGCGCGGCTCCGGCGCGAAGAAGGACAGCGTGTTGTAGCCCCAGTAATTGGCCAGCTTCTTCTCCACCAGGATGCGGTCGTCGACGAAGCTGTGCACCGGCAGCAGCTCGACCGTGGTGACGCCGAGCTTCTTCAGATGCTCGATCATCGCCGGCGAGGACAGGCCGCCATAGGTGCCGCGCAAATTCGGCGGCACGTCGTCGCGCTTCTGCGTCAAACCCTTGACGTGAGCCTCGTAGATGATCGTGTCTTCCCAGGGGATGTTGGGACGGATCTCGCGGCGGCCCCAGTTGAAGGTCTCGTCGACCACGACGGCCTTGGGCATGCCGCGCGCGTTGTCGCGCCGGTCGAAGGACAGGTCCTCGCGCGGGCTTCCGGTGCGATAGGCGAAATGCGCATCGCTCCAGACCAGGCGTCCGGCGAGCCGCTTGGCATAGGGGTCGAGCAGCAGCTTGTTGGCGTTGAAGCGATGGCCGTGCTCGGGCTCGTAGGGGCCGTGCACGCGATAGCCGTAGAGCTGCCCGGGGGAGACGTCGTTGAGATAGCCGTGCCAGACGTCCTCGGTCTTCTCGGGCAGCTCAATGCGCTCGAGCTCGCGGCGGCCTTGCGTGTCGAACAGGCAGAGCTCGACCTTCTGTGCGTTCGCGGAGAACAGCGCGAAATTGGTGCCGCGTCCGTCCCAGCTTGCGCCGAGGCGTGCAGGCGATCCGGCAGTCAGGCGCATGTGTCAGCTTTCCGGAACGAGGAAGATCGCGGCGAGCGGCGGAATGGTGAGGCGGAGCTCGCCGCCCTCGGCATGGACTTCGCCGATATTACCGACATTGCTGCCGCCATAATGGGCGGAATCCGAGTTGAGCACTTCCTTCCACTTGCCGGCAAAGGGCACGCGAACGCGATAGTTCTGATAGACGTTCGGCGAGAAGTTGACGATCACGAGACAGCGCGCGTGCTCGTCAAATCCCTTGCGCAGCCAGGCGAACACGTTGCGGTTGGCGTCATCCGTGATCAGCCATTCGAAGCCGGCCTGGTCGCAGTCCATCTGGTGCAGCGCCGGCACCGCGCGATAGAGGCGGTTGAGGTCCCGGATCAGCGCCTGGGTACCGGAATGGCACTTGTATTCGAGCAGGTGCCAGTCGAGCGACTGGTCGTGATTCCATTCGCGGCTCTGCGCGATTTCCGCGCCCATGAACAGGAGCTTCTTGCCGGGATGGCCGAACATGAAGCTGTAATAGGCGCGCAAATTCGCGAAGCGCTGCCACTCGTCGCCGGGCATGCGGCCGAGGATCGATCGCTTGCCGTGCACGACCTCGTCATGCGAGAGCGGCAGGATGAAGTTTTCCGAGAATGCGTAGTGCAGGCCGAACAGGATCTCGTCGTGATGGTATTTGCGGTGGATCGGATCCTTGCTGATGTAGTTCAGCGTGTCGTGCATCCAGCCCATGTTCCACTTGTAGCCGAAGCCGAGCCCGCCGAACTCGACCGGACGCGAGACCTGCGGCCAGGCGGTGGATTCCTCCGCAGCCGTGGTCGCCTGCGGGAAGCGGGCGAAGACCTCGGTGTTGAAGCGGCGCAGGAAATCGATCGCCTCGATGTTTTCCCGGCCGCCATACTGGTTCGGGATCCACGCGCCGGGTGGCCGGCTGTAGTCGAGATAGAGCATGGACGCGACGGCATCGACACGCAGCCCGTCGATGGCATAGCGCTCCATCCAGAACAGCGCGTTCGACACCAGGAAGTTGGTCACTTCGGTGCGGCCGTAATTGTAGATCAGCGTGCCCCAGTCGAGGTGGCGGCCCTGGAGCGGGTTGGCGTGCTCGTAGAGCGCGGTGCCGTCGAAACTGCCGAGCCCGTGCGGATCGTCGGGGAAGTGACCCGGCACCCAGTCGAGCAGCACGCCGACGCCCTCGCGGTGGCAGGCATCGACCAGGACGGCGAAATCCTCGGGGGTCCCGAAACGGCTGGTCGGCGCATAGAGGCCGGTCGGCTGATAACCCCACGAGCCGTCGAACGGATGCTCGCTCACGGGCAGGAATTCGAGATGGGTGAAGCCCATGTCGCGGGCGTAGGCCGGCAGCTGCTCGGCCAGTTCGCGATAGCTCAGCCATTCACCGCCGTTCTTGCGCCGCCACGAGCCGAGATGGACCTCGTAGATCGACATCGGTGCCGACAGCGCGTTGATACCGTCCGGCGCAGGACGCGGCCGCGGCAGATGGGCCTCGTCGAACACGATGGAGGCCGTCTTCGGACGGACTTCGCTCGCAAACGCCATCGGATCGGATTTCAGCGGCAGCAGGTGGCCATGCGGCCCGATGATCTCGAACTTGTAATGATCGCCGGCCTTGGCGTGCGGGATGAACAATTCCCAATAGCCGGCGCCGCGCACCCGCATCGGATGGCGCCGTCCGTCCCAGAAATTGAAATCGCCGACCACGGAAACGCGCCGTGCGTTCGGTGCCAGCACGACGAAGCCGATGCCGTCGATGCCCTCGAGCCGCATCGGATGGGCGCCGAGCTTGTCATAGAGCCGCTGGTGGGTGCCTTCGCCGAGCAAATAGAGGTCGAAATCGGTCAGGATCGGCGGAAAGCGGTAAGCGTCCTCGAATTCGACGACGTTGTTGCCGAATTTCACGCGCAACTGGTAGTGCTTCGAGCCGTTGGGCAGATTGCCGATGAACAGCCCGGCATCGTGCACGCGGTCGAGCGGCGCGACCTCGCCATGTTCGCCGACCGCCTCGACGTTGGAGGCCTCGGGCAGAAACGCGCGCACCACGCTTTTGCCGCCCTCGGGATGCAGCCCGAGATAGTGGAAGGGGTCGGAGTGGCGGCCCTCAATGATCGCATAGGCCTCGGCAGGAAGTTTAGGCATGGGCTTCGCTCTCGGTACTGGACAGAATGCGAAGCAGTCCGGTCAGCGGCGCATGGAGCCCCTCAGGCCGGTGGGACAGCTCGTACTCTACGTCATTGAAGGCCTGATCAAGCAGGAAAAACCGCAGCAATCCCTCGCTGGATCTCGGCTCTTCCGGCCACAGCCGCTGATCGGTCATGGCTTCGCGGTAGGCGGACAGGAAGGTTGCGGTGGCACGCTCGCGCCATTCGTCGAGCGCGGCCGCGAGCCGCTCGTGCTCCTCGGAGGCACCGGTCGGTGCGCGATTGAGGGCGGCATTGACCGAAACATGAATCGAATGGATCAGGCCAGCGACATCGCGGGCGGCAGGCGCCTTGCGCCGCTTGGCAGCCAAGGGCACACGCGGATCGCCGTCGAAGTCGATGATGAAGATATCGTCCTTCACGATCAGTGTTTGCCCGAGCCGGAAGTCGCCATGATGACGGATGTTCAACCCACCGATCCCGGATGGCAAGAGCCCGCTCAGATGGTCGGAGAGGAGCCTACGCGCCTCCGTCAGCCGATCGACCAGCGGCCGGTCCGCCTCCCGTAGGCCCTCGCGGCTCTCGGCCAGCCTTTCGAAAACCCGCTCGGCGCGCGCCTTGAGGTCGGATACGAGCCGCTTGACGTAAGCGGAGTCGATCGGCTCCGGAGCGAGTTCGACCGGCTCTGCCGCGGCCAGAGCGACATGCAGTTCGCCGAGCCGCCGGCCGATCTGCGCGACGAAGTGCACATAAAGCGCTTGCTCCTGGGTCTCGCGCAGCGCTTCGCCTATCGGGACGACGCGTTGGTCGTCGATATAGCGATCGAGATAGCCCGTGGTCACGGTCCAGCCGTCGCCCTGGTTCTCGACATAGGCATGCAGCACGCCGAGCGCACTGCGCTGGTCACCTTCGACCAGCTCGACGCTGCCGAGCAGCGCCGGCGTGTTGGCGAAGCGCGCGACCTCGGTGAGATAATGGCCGATCTCGATCTCGGGGCTGACACCGCCTTCGAGCCGGCGGTAGATCTTGGCGACGTACTGGTTGTCGACCAGAGCGGTGCTGTTGGACTGCTCGATCGCGCGGATGCGCTCGGGCTCCTTGATGGTGTAATCGGCGAAGCGGCTGGTGGCCTTGAACTCGAGCCGCAGATTGTTCTCCTCCACGACCAGATTCTGCGACAGATTGCGCAGGAACAGGCCGATGAAGATCTGGTCGGTCGCGACGTCCAGCAGCGTGCCTTCGCGCGCGCCCTGGCGCACGGCGGCCAGTGCCTTCGGGTTGAAGCGCTCGCGGTCGAAGCGCACCCACTCGATCTGGAGCGGCATCACGTAGCGTGTCGCCACGTCTTGCTTGGTCTCGAAGAACGCGATCCAGGGCCGGTTGTCGCCGATGTCGCAGAACGGCACGGCCGAGGTCAGCAAGGTCTTGATGTGCTTGGGATTGTGCTCGGGATACCACCTTGTGCGTGACAGGAATCCCGGCAACACGTCGCGCTCGAAAACGCCGCGCTCGCGGGCCAGCGACACCCAGTTCGAATTCACCGGCACCACCAGCGTCTCGAATTCCGGCACCGCGCGCGGCGTCACCGGCTCGGACTTGTCGCGCTCCTGAAGCTGGAACCAGTAGAAGCCATAGGGTCCCAGCGTGATCATGTAGGGCAGTTCGCCGATCGCGGGGAAGCGGGTGCGGCCGAGCATCTCTTGCGGGATGCGGTCCTTCCACGGCGACAGGTCGAGCTCGGTGGCTTGCGCGGCGCGCGACAAATTGGCGACGCAGAGGATCACCTCGTCGCGATATTGCCGGACATAGGCCAGCACGGCGCGGTTGGCCGGGCGGATGAAGGTCATGGTGCCGCGGCCGAAGGCGAGCGTCGACTTGCGGACCGCGATCAGCCGCTTGGTGGCGCTGAGCAGCGACGACAGGCTGCGCGACTGCGCCTCCACGTTGACCGACTCGTAGCCGTAGACCGGATCCATGATCAGCGGCGCGTAGAGGCGTGCCGGGTCGCAGCGCGAGAAGCCGCCGTTGCGGTCCGGGCTCCACTGCATCGGCGTGCGCACGCCGTTGCGGTCGCCGAGATAGATGTTGTCGCCCATCCCGATCTCGTCGCCGTAATAGATGATCGGCGTGCCGGGGAACGACAGCAGCAGCGAGTTCATCAGCTCGATCTTGCGCCGGTCGTTGTCCATCAGCGGCGCGAGGCGCCGGCGGATGCCGACATTGATGCGGGCGCGGGGGTCGTTGGCGTAGGTGGTCCAGAGATAGTCGCGCTCGACGTCGGTGACCATCTCCAGCGTCAGCTCGTCATGGTTGCGCAGGAACAGCGCCCATTGGCAGCTCGCCGGAATGTCCGGCGTCTGACGCAGGATATCGGTGATCGGGAAGCGGTCCTCCTGCGCGATCGCCATGTAGATGCGCGGCATCAAGGGGAAGTGATAGGCCATGTGGCACTCGTCGCCACGGCCGAAATATTCCTGCACGTCCTCCGGCCATTGATTGGCCTCGGCGAGCAGCAGCTTGCCCTTGGAGTAGGAATCGAGCTCCTGACGCAGGCGCTTGATGATGGCATGCGTCTCGGGAAGGTTCTCGTTCGAGGTGCCCTCGCGCTCGCAGAGATAGGGAATGGCATCCAACCGGAAGCCGTCGACGCCGGCGTCCAGCCAGCGCTTCATCACCTGGATGAGCGCGCTGACCACGCGCGGATTGTCGAAATTGAGGTCCGGCTGGTGCGAGAAGAACCGGTGCCAGTAGAACGCGCCGGCCTCGTGGTCCCAGGTCCAGTTCGACTTCTCGGTGTCGGTGAAGATGATGCGCGTGCCCTGGTATTTCTGGTCGGTGTCGCTCCAGACATACCAGTTGCGGGCGCTCGAGCCGGGATGGCTGCGGCGCGCGCGCTTGAACCATTTGTGCTGGTCCGAGGTGTGGTTGACCACGAGCTCGGTGATGACGCGCAAGCCGCGCTTCTGCGCCTCCTGGATGAAGCGCTTGAAGTCCTTCATGGTCCCGAAATCGGGATTGACCGCGCCGTAGTCGGCGATGTCGTAGCCGTCGTCGCGGCCCGGAGAGGGGTAGAACGGCAGCAGCCACAGCGCGGTGACGCCGAGCTCCTGCAGATAGGGCAGCTTCTCGGTCAGTCCGGCGAAGTCGCCGATGCCGTCATTGTTGCTGTCGGCGAAGGCCTTGACATGCAGCTGATAGATGATGGCGTCCTTGTACCAGAGCTCGTCCACGATCTCGGCAGCCTCGGCCTTCTGGGTGTCGACGGAAGATAGAACATTCATGGCGTGCCCCTTACGCCAGGCAGCGGAACAAGAGCGCCGGATCGCGGTCGGGATCGATACGCAACCTGATCCCGCCCCATTCGATGCGGGACCGTTCGCCGGTGACGAGGTTTTCGAGTGTCGTCACATGGTGACGCTGCCCGCCGGCGTCAACGGTGACGTCGCCGAGCGGCAGCCAGCATTCGCGCAACCGGCCGGAGAGTGCGATCACGGTTACGATGGTGTTGGCGGGTTCAGCCGCCTCCTTGACGAAGGCGATGGTCTCGCCGTCTTCGACGCCCAGAAAACGCAAATTCGCCGTTTGCTGGAGCGCGGCGTTGTCGTTGCGGATGCGGTTGAGGTCGGCAATGTAGGACTTGATGTTGCCGGCCTGGTCCCAGTCGCGCTGCTTGATCTGGTACTTCTCGGAATCGAGATATTCCTCGCGGCCTGGGATCGCTTCGTGTTCGAGCAGCTCGAACCCGCTGTAAACCCCGTAGCTGCCCGACAACGTGGCCGCCAGCGCAACGCGCGACTTGAACGCCCAGGCTTCTCCGCTCTGGAGATGATAGGGCAGCAGGTCGGGCGTGTTGACGAACAGATTCGGACGATAGAAGTCGCGCTCGGGATAGCGCGTCAGCTCGCCGAGATATTGCTCCAGCTCCGCCCTCGACGTGCGCCAGGGGAAATAGGTGAAGGACTGCGCAAAGCCGAGTTTGGCGAGGCCCTTCATCAGCTTTGGCCGCGCAAACGTCTTGGAGAACAGGATCACCTCGGGATGCCGGCGGCGGATGTCGCCGATCAGCCAGTCCCAGAACGCGAACGGCGCGGTGTCGTGATTGTCGATGGCGAAGATGGTGACGCCATGGTCGATCCAGAACAGCATGGCGTCGCGAAAGGCGTTCCACAGGCCGATGCGGTCGACCGAGGCGAAATCGGGAATCACGATGTCGGAATAGGGGCCATCCGCCGTCCGCACCGAGCGGTCCGGCCGCCATTTGAACCATTCCGGATGCTGCGTCAGCCAGGGATGGTCCGGCGAGCATTGCACCGCGAAGTCGAGCGCCAGCTCGAGGCCGTATTCGAGACAGGTCGCGACCAGCGCGCGGAAGTCCTCGATGGTGCCGAGCTCGGGATGCAGCGCGTCGTGGCCGCCCTCGGCGGCGCCGATCGCGTAGGGCGAACCGGGTTCGCCTTCGCTCGCCACCGGCGCATTGTTGCGGCCTTTGCGGCGGCTGCGGCCGATCGGGTGGATCGGCGTGAAATAGAGCACGTCGAATCCCATCGCCGCGATGTCGGGCACGCGCGCGATGCAATCGCGGAGCGTGCCGTGCCCGCCGGGGATCGGGCTCTGGCTGCGCGGCATCATCTGATACCAGGCGCCGAACCGCGCTCTGTCGCGGTCGACGACAAGCGGGAAGGACTGCGAGCGGGTCAGGTCGGGACGGGACTGGCTCTCGGCCATGGCATTGCCGAGCTCGGTCGCCAGCAGCGAGGTGACATCGCCGGTTTGAAGATAATCCTCGCATTGTCTGACGATGATCGTCGCCGCGGCCTGCGGCGCGCCGTGGGCCTTGGTCAGGAGGCTGGCACCCTCGAGCGCGTCGAGGCTGACATCGGCGCCCGTTCGCTGCTTGCGCGCGATGCCGTGGGACCAGGTGGCGAACTCGTCGGTCCAGGCCTCGATCGCATAGAAATATTGGCCGGGCTCCACCGGTGTGAAAGCGCCGGACCAGCGGTCGTTGCCGTGATGGATCATCGGCTCGCGTCGCCAATCCCGGTCCTGCTCGGGGCGCCAGAGCAGCGCGGCCCCGATCACGGCGTCGCCATCGCGGTAGACATCGGCCCACACCTCGACGCGATCGCCTGCGATCCGCTTCACGGCGAAGCGGCCGCAATCGATCGCGGGATAGACGTCCTCGACGAGGAAAGCGCTGCCGGCTGCGGCACTTTCGACAGTTTGAATTGTCTTGTTCACGGTGATGCCATTGACAAGAAAGCAGGGGCCCGTTTCCCTTGTCGGGAACCTACGCTTGATACCTATATAGAAAGCCGCTTGTGTGTCATTAGTTCCCCCTGGGAACGGCAGGTATGGTTTGTGAGTTGACCCAGACTAACGTCTTCCGCTGCCTCGTTAAAATCGATGCCCCCGGCCACAGAATGGCCTGCAAGCTGCGTGCCGTATGGATCTTTTAGCACAAGCCCGGATCAAGGGCGTTCAATCCGAATTCATTGATGCGCTCGGAAAGCTGCGGGTCACCGACCCTGTGGCCCTGAGGTCCATCCTCGACGCCCTGCCGGAAAAGCGGGTCTACCGCTTCGTCAACGGGCCGGTCGTGGTTCGCGCGCTCGGGCATCCGCGCACGGAATTGGCGGCCATCGGCGCGCCGCCGCTGCAATGGAAATTGACCGCAAACGGCAAGTCGACAGCCCAAGGCGAGACGCGCGAGCCCGTGATCGCCTGGCCCGCCGGCCTGCCGCTCGGTTATCACCGGTTGACGCTGACCGATGCCGAAGGTGTGACCGAAGAGGTGTCGATGATCGTGGCGCCCGAGCGGGCCTTCGGCGGCGATTTCGACCGCGGCTGGCTGCTCGCCGTGCAGCTCTACGGCGTCCGTTCGGACCGCAATTGGGGCATCGGCGACTTCACCGACCTCGCCGATCTGGTCCGGCTCGCCAAGCAGCTCGGGGCCGACGGCGTCGGGCTCAATCCGCTGCACGTTCTGTTCGACGACCATCCGTCCGATTGCAGTCCGTATTCGCCGAACAGCCGGCTGTTTCTCAATCCGCTCTATATCGACGTCGAGGCCATTCCCGAATTCTCGGCGGACCTCGTGCCCGACGCGGCGGCGACCGCTGCCCGTCTGCGCCAAGGCGACCGCGTGCCTTACGCCGACATGGCGGCGTTGAAATGGCTCGGCCTGCGCGCCGCCTTCAACAGCTTCGTGGCGAGCGCGAGCCAAGCGCGCCGCAAGGCGTTCGACGCCTTCCGTGCCGCCCGCGGGCCGTTGTTGTCCCGCTTCGCCTGCTTCGAGGTGCTGCGCCATCGCTTCGCCGCGCCATGGTGGGAATGGCCGGCGCAATGGCAGCAACCGGACGAGGCCAAATGCGCCGGGCTGCGCAACGGACCCGACAAGCGCGAGGTCGAATTCGTCGAATTCGTGCAATGGACGGCGGACAGCCAGCTGCATGCCGCCAAGGAGCTCGCCAGCCAGCTCGGCATGCGCGTCGGGCTCTATCTCGACGTCGCCGTCGGCGTGCAGTCCAACGGCTTCGATGCCTGGAATGAGCAGATGGCGATCTCCCGCCATCTTGCCGTCGGCGCCCCGCCCGACGTGCTCAACACCATCGGCCAGGACTGGGGCCTTGCGGGCTTCAACGCCGGCGGCCTCGAGGCGCAATCCTTCGTGCCGTTCGCCGACATGCTGGCGGCCTCGATGCGCCATGCCGGCGCGATCAGGCTCGATCACGTGCTCGGCCTGAAGCGGCTCTACCTCGTGCCCCGCGGCTTCAAGCCGGACAACGGCGCCTATGTGCAGATGCCGTTCGAGGCGCTGCTCGGCGTCGTGGCACGCGAGAGCGCGGCCCACAAATGCATCGTGATCGGCGAGGATCTCGGCACCGTGCCGGAAGGTTTCCGCGAGATGATGCAGGATTTCGGCATCTGGTCCTATCTAGTCATGATGTTCGAGCGCGACGAGACCGGCCGCTTCCGCAACGTCGAGCATTACCGGCCCAATGCGCTGGTCACGCTGAATACGCATGACCTGTCGACCTATGCCGGCTGGCGCTCCTTCGGCGACCTCAAGATGAAGCGCTCGCTCGGGCTCGATCCCGGCGAGAACGACCAGGCGCGCTGGGATGCGCTCGGCAGGCTCGACGAGATCCTGCGCCAGAACGGCATCAAGGCCAATGACCTCTATTCGGTGCTCGCCTTCCTGTCGCGCACGCCGTCGCGGCTGCTCGCGGTGTCGATGGAGGATCTGCTCGGCGTGATCGACCAGCCCAACATTCCCGGAACGATCGACGAACATCCGAACTGGCGCCAGCGTCTTCCCGTCGCACTCGACAAGATCGCCTCGAAAGTCAACCTCACGGCCTTGCGAGCGGCAACGCGGGAACGTTCGTTGAACGGCGGGAGTTGATCGGCCGGGGCATCTCGAGGCTCGCACGACATTGTCTCAGAGGATCGAGGACTATGCGCTGATCGGCGATTGCGAGACCGCGGCGCTGGTCGGGCGCAGCGGCTCGATCGACTGGCTGTGCTGGCCGGCCTTCGATTCCGACGCCTGCTTTGCCGCCATTCTCGGCACGCACAAGAACGGCCGCTGGCTGATCGCGCCGAGCGGGGACGTCACCAAGACGTCGCGACGTTATCTCGGCGATACGCTCATCCTCGAAACGCGTTTTGAGACGGAGAGCGGCACCGTTGCGCTGATCGACTTCATGCCGCCGCGCGGCAAGGCATCCGACGTCGTGCGGCTGGTGCGCGGCGTCAAGGGCACGGTGAAGATGCGGATGGAGCTCGTCATCCGTTTCGGCTTCGGCGCCGACATTCCCTGGGTGCGGCGGATCGACCATTCCCTGATGGCAATCGCCGGCCAGGACATGACGGTGCTGCGCACGCCGGTCGAGACCCGCGGCGAGGATCTGACCACGGTCTCCGACTTCGAGGTGAGGGCGGGCGAGACCGTACCCTTCGTGCTGACCTATGGCCCCTCGCATCTGCCGCCGCCCGCGCCGATCGATCCGGAAATCGCGCTTCAGGAGACCGAGACGTTCTGGCGGGATTGGTGCGGCCATTGCACCCGCGATGGCGACTATCGCGATCTGATCATGCGCTCGCTGATCACGCTGAAGGCGCTGACCTTCGCCCCGACCGGCGGCATCGTCGCGGCGCCGACCACGTCATTGCCGGAAAAGCTCGGCGGCACCAGGAACTGGGACTACCGCTTCTGCTGGCTGCGCGATGCCACCTTCACGCTGCTGGCGCTGATGAACTCGGGCTACACCGAGGAAGCCCTGGCCTGGCACAATTGGCTGCTGCGCGCCGCCGCCGGCTCGCCGGCGAACATGCAGATCATGTACGGCATCTGGGGCCAGCGGCGGCTGCTGGAATGGGAGGCCGGCTGGCTCGACGGCTATGAGGGCGCAAAGCCGGTGCGCATCGGCAACGCCGCGCATGCGCAGCTCCAGCTCGACGTCTACGGCGAGTTGATCGACGCCTTCCACCAGTCCCGCATGGCCAAGCTCAAGCTCGACGATGAAACGACATGGGGGCTGGAATGCGCCGTGCTCAACCATCTCGCCGAGGTCTGGGACCGGCCCGATCACGGCATCTGGGAGCGGCGCGGCCAGCCGAAACATTACGTCTTCTCCAAAGTGATGACCTGGGTCGCCTTCGATCGCGGCATCAAGAGTGCCGAGACCTTCGGCTTCAAGGCACCGCTGCTGCACTGGCAGGCCCTGCGCGAGTCCATTCATCGCGACGTCTGCAACAACGGCTTCGATGCGGACGAAAACGCCTTCGTCGAGTCCTACGGCTCGAAGCTGCTCGATGCCAGCGTTCTGCTGTTGCCGGCCGTCGGTTTCCTGCCGGCGTCCGATCCGCGCATCCGCGGCACCATCGCGGCGGTCGAGACACGCCTGATGCGCGACGGCTTCGTGCTGCGGCACGATCCGCACGAGTTGCCCGCCGGGCAACCGCCGCTCGAAGGCGCGTTCCTGGCCTGCACATTGTGGCTGGCCGATGCTCATGTGCTGTCAGGCGATCTCGACAAGGCGCAAGGCCTGTTCGACCGCGTGGCGGGCATCGCGAACGACGTCGGGCTGCTCGCCGAGGAATACGATTCAGTCGCCCGGCGCCAGACCGGAAATTTTCCGCAGGCGCTGACCCACATCGCGCTGGTCAACACCGCGCACAATCTCTCCGCGGCAAGGCAGAAGAGCGAGAAGCCGGCGATGCAGCGGTCGAAGTGAAGCTGGCGCTCTCTTTCCGTTCCGTCCCCGCTATCGATGTGGCGCCTTGCGCGGCCTGAGCGCGCGCCTCGTCCTTCGAGACGACCGCTTCGCGGTCTCCTCAGGATGAGGCTAAGCGGCATCGGTACTCGTTGGAACTAGCGCAACGCATTCGGTCCTCATCCTGAGGGCCCGCCAATGGCGGGCGTCTCGAAGAATGGCCACAAGCACGAATCGCGCTGAGTTCTTCCCACATGCAGCAGTGCCGAAGCTATCGAAGCTCAGCCCACCCCATTCCGCTTCAGGATCATCTCCATCGCCTCGGCAAAACCGTCCTGCTCGTTGGTGGCAGTGACGTGGGTAGCCTGGTCCTTGACGTTGTCGGCGGCGTTGCCCATGGCGATCGAGGTGCCGCTGACGGCGAACATCGCGAGGTCGTTCTGCATGTCGCCGATGGTGGCGACGGCAGCGGTCGCAATGCCCAGGCGCTTGGCCATCGCCGCGACGAACGTGCCCTTGTCGAAGCCGGGCGGGGTGATGTCGAGATAGTAGGTCTGCGAACGCACCGCATTGGCTTCGTGGCCGAGCGCCTCCTGCATCGCCTTCTCGCAAGCCGCGAGGCGGGCAGCGTCGGCGCTGGCGCCGACGATCTTGCAGGCGCTTGCGAGGTAGGGCGAAAAATCCGTCACGATGGTGGGGTCGGCGCGGATCGTGTGCCGCTCATGCGCGACGTATTGTCCGCTTGGATTGTCGATCAGCCATTGATCGGTGGTGAAGAGCCAGATGTCGGCGCCGAACTCGCGAAGGATCTGCAAGGAGCGCTCGGCGGCGCTGGCAGGGATGAGATGCTGCTCGATCGGCCGCATCTCCGGATCGACGATCGAGGAGCCGTTGAAAGGACCGACCGGAAGCCAGAGCGCCAGCGGCTCGATCAGGAAGCGCATGCCGATCGCGGGACGGCTGGACGTGATGGTGAAGCCGATGCCGGCCTTGTGCAACCGCTGCACCGCACTCCTCGCGCGGTCCGTCAGCGTCTTGTCCTTGGTCAGCAGCGTGCCGTCGACGTCGGACACCACGAGTGAGATTTGCGTCATGACAGGACCTAACGTTTCTCGCGCCTCAGCGGTTCGTGCCGCCCCAGTTTCAGTTGCCGTACGATGCCGTCCACGATCGCCTCGACGGTTTCGTCGATCGAAACGGTGATGACGTGCTCGCCCGCCTCGGGCGGCTCCAGCGTCTCGAATTGGCTCGTCAGCAGCCCGGGTGGCATGAAATGGCCTTTGCGGTGCGCGAGCCGCTCGGCGATCAGCTCCCTTGTGCCTTTCAGGAAGACGAAGCGGACGTCGTCGCGCCCGCGCAGCAGCACGTCGCGGTAGACGTGCTTCAGCGCCGAGCAGGCGATGATGATGTGCTCGCCGCGTCCGCAGACCCGCCCGATCTCGTCGGCGATGGCATTGAGCCAGGGCCAGCGGTCCTCGTCGGTGAGCGGGTGGCCGGCCCGCATCTTCTCGACATTGCTGGCGGGATGGAAGCTGTCGCCGTCCTCGAAGCGCCAGCCGAGCCGCTGGCCGAGCGCTTCGGCGATCGTGCTCTTGCCCGAGCCCGACACGCCCATCACGATCAATGCACAAGGTGCTTCAACGCGGCCCACGAATGCCCTCCGGAAGCGCGGCCCTATCGACCAGCCAGACGGTCTCGCCAGTCGAGCGCGCGCGCAAGGCCGGCAAAGTCTCGCCATTGAGGAGGCGCGTCAAGATCGGTTGCTTGTCGTGCCCGGCAATCTCGAACAGCATTTCGCGGCAGGACGCCAAAGTGGGCAGGGTGAGCGAGACCCGCGGCACAAAAGGCGCGACATTGGCCCTGGGCACCCCAACGACCCAGCGTTCGCTCTCCTCGATTTCGGGGAAGCCGGGAAACAGCGAAGCGGTGTGGCCGTCCGGTCCCGCGCCCATCAGGATCAAATCGAACAGCGGCCGCGAGGGATCGAGGCTCTCGGAGCCGTAGAAGGCTCGCAGCTCGCGCGCATAGACTTCGGCGCTCTGCTCGGGAGTCTCGGTCGCGGTCGGAATCGGGTGAATGTGGCTCGAGGCTGCGTTGCGGTCGAGAAACGTCGCGCGCGCGACCGCCATGTTGTTGAGGGGATCGCTCGCGGGGACGAAGCGCTCGTCACCGATGAACCAGTGCACGCGCTGCCACGGGATCCTGCCGCGCCAGGCCTCGCTGCCGAGCAATTGATAGAGCTTCTTCGGGCTGGAGCCGCCGGTCAGGCAAATGGCGATGCGGCCGGGATTGGCCGCGATCCGTGCCATCACCCGCTCGGCCGCGGCCCGCGCCAGAGCCTCGGCGTCGGCCTCCACGATCAGCTTCGGCTGGGCCGCCGCGGCCATCACGAAAACTTCCGCCAGCTTCGCCCGTCGCGCCGCAGCAGCTCGTCGGCGCATTTCGGCCCGTCGCTGCCGGCTTCATAGGTCTCGATGCCGTTGGTGCCCGCGCTCTTCCAGGCGTCCAGGAACGGCTGCACCGCCTGCCATCCGGCCTCGATGCCATCGGCGCGCTGGAACAGGATGTTGTCGCCGATCATGCAGTCGTAGATCAACGTCTCATAGCCGGTCGAGGGATCGGCCCGGAAATAGTCGCCATAGCGAAACTTCATCTCGACGCCGTCGATGGTGACGCTCGGCCCCGGGATCTTGGCGTTGAACTGCAGCTCGATGGTCTCGGTCGGTGCGATGCCGATGGTCAGGAAGTTCTGCGACAGGCGGTCGATCGTCGTGCCCGAGAACATCGAAAGCGGCGCCTGCTTGAACTTGATCGCAACTTCCGTGCGCTTGTGCGCCAGCGCCTTGCCGGTGCGCAGATAGAACGGCACGCCGGCCCAGCGCCAATTGTCGATCATCAGCTTCAGCGCGACATAGGTTTCGGTGGTGCTGCCGGGCTTGACGTCCTCGGTCTTGCGATAGTCCGGGATCTCCTCGTCGCCGATCCGCCCCGCGAGATATTGCGCGCGCACCGAATTTCTTAAGGCTTCCTCCCGGCTCGGCTGCTGAATCGAGGTGAGCACTTCGGCCTTCTCGGAGCGCACGGAATGCGCATCGAAACGCGCGGGCGGCTCCATCGCGACCAGCGACATCAGCTGGAACAGATGGTTCGGCACCATGTCGCGGAGCGCGCCGGTGGCATCGTAGAAGCCGCCACGATGGCCGACACCGAGCTTCTCCTCCACCGTGATCTGGATGTGGTCGATGTGATTGCGATTCCAGATCGGCTCGAACATGCCGTTGGCAAAGCGCAGCACCAGGATGTTCTGCACCGTCTCCTTGCCGAGATAATGATCGATCCGGTAGATCTGGTGCTCATCCATGATCTTCAAGAGCTCGGCGTTGAGCGCGCGCGCCGAAGCGAGGTCGGTGCCGAACGGCTTTTCGATCACCAGCCGCCGCCAGGCGCCGTTCTCCTTCGTCAAACCGGTGCGACCGAGCTCGCGCGCGGTCGGCGCGAACGCGGCCGGTGGGGTGGCAAGATAGAACAGGCGGTTGCCGCCGGTGCCTTGCGAGCACTCCAGCGAGTCCAGATGCTCGCGCAAGCGGTCGAACGACGGCGGGTCCTTCGGATCGGCCTCGACGAAGGTGACGCATTGCAGCAACTGTCTTGCGACGTCGTCGTCGACCGGCCGCGTCGCGAATTCGCGTAAGCCCTTCATCAGGCTGTCGCGCAGCTCGTCATCCGACTGGCTCTTGCGCCCGACGCCGACGACGCAGAACTTTTCCGGCAACAGGTTCTCGGCGGCGAGATTGTAGAGCGACGGCATCACCAGCCGATGGGTCAGGTCGCCGGTCACGCCGAAGATGACGAAGGCGCAATTCTCAGGCTTGCGCTTTGGCTGCGGATCTTTTGTCACGAATGATGAGCCTTCGCTTGTTACGTCTTATTTCGGCTTCGTGCCCGGCTGCTTCGGCTCCCTGTGGCCGCCGAATCCCGCGCGCATCGCGGAGAGAATTTTCTCGGCGAAGGTGTGTTCCTGGCGGGAACGGAAACGTGTGTAGAGCGCGGCGGTCAGGACTTCGGCCGGTACTGCCTCGTCGATCGCGGCATTCACGGTCCAGCGTCCTTCGCCGGAATCCTCGACGAAGCCGGAATACTCCAACAGCTGCGGGCTGTCGGCGAGCGCGGTCGAGGTGAGGTCGAGCAGCCACGACGGGATCACGCTGCCGCGCCGCCACACTTCCGCGATGTCGGCGAGGTCGAAATCGTAGCGGTGATCCGGCGGCAGGGCCTCGATATTGGCGTTCTTGAGAATGTCGAACCCTTCGGCATAGGCCTGCATCAGGCCGTATTCGATGCCGTTGTGGATCATCTTGACGAAATGGCCGGCGCCGACGGGGCCGGCGTGGATGTAGCCCTGCTCGATGCGGGGATCGCGTCCCTCGCGTCCCTCCGTGCGTGGAATGTCGCCGGCGCCGGGCGCAAGCGCGGCGAAGATCGGGTCGAGCCGGTCCACCACGGTCTTCTCGCCGCCGATCATCATGCAATAGCCGCGGTCGAGGCCCCAGACGCCGCCCGAGGTGCCGACGTCGACATAGTGGATGCCGCGGGCCTTCAGCGCCTTGCCGCGGCGGACGTCGTCCTGCCAGAAGGTGTTGCCGCCGTCGATGATGACGTCGCCTTCCTGCATCACGCCGGCGATCGTGTCGATCGTCGCCTCGGTGATGTGGCCGGCCGGCAGCATCACCCAGGCCGTGCGCGGCCGCTCGAGTTTCGAGATGAAGTCCTCGAGCGAGGCGGAGCCGACTGCGCCGTCGGCGGCAAGACCCGCGACGGCCTTGGCGTCCTTGTCGTAGACCACGGTCGAATGTCCCTGGCGCATCAGGCGGCGAACGATGTTGCCGCCCATCCGGCCGAGGCCGATCATGCCGAGTTGCATTGGCAATATTCCCTAGTTCAGCGCATCGTTGAGCGCTGCATTGAGCGCTGCGAGGCCCGTCTTGAGCCCGCCCTTGAGGTGCACGCGCAGCGCGCGCCGGCCGCGTTCGGTCAGCACGTCGAAATCGCCCCGCGCCTGGGCCGCCTTGATCACGCCGAAGCTTGCCTTCTGGCCCGGCACCTCGAGGTCCTTGGCATCGTCGGCGGTGATCTGGAGGAACACGCCGCTGTCGGGTCCGCCCTTGTAGGCCTGTCCGGTCGAGTGCAGGAAGCGCGGCCCGAACTCGGCGCAGGTCGCGACGTGCCGCTTCTCGCGCACCTCGAGCCGCATCGTCTGGAGCGCATCGATCGTCGCCTTGTCGCGCGCGATGTAGCCGAGCAGCGCGACATAGTCGCCATGGCCCGAGCGCGACAGATGCGCCTTCAGCCACGAGGTGAGGTCGCCATTGGCGCCGGCGGCGCGCAGCGCTGTCGCGTTGGCCTCGTCGGTGTAGAGGTCGGCCTCGTCGGTGCTGATCACCGGCTGCTCTTCCGGCAGCGCGCCGGTCTTCTCGAACGCGGCGGTGAGCTCACGGGTCTTGATTTTGGCCGCTTCCACGTCCGGCTGGTCGAACGGGTTGATGCCGAGGATCGAGCCCGCCACGGCGGTTGCCATCTCGAAGCGGAAGAACTCCTGGCCGAGATGGTCGATCGACTTCATGACGATGCGCACCACGGGATGGCCGGCCGCTTCGATCGCGGCGAGCTTGGAATCGTGGGCGGCGTCCGCTTCGCCTTCGATGCGGATGTCGATGAAGAAGCGGTCGTTGCCGTAGACCGAGGGATCGCCCAGCGGCTCGCCCTCGATCGGGATCAGGCCCTTGCCTTCCTTGCCGGTCGATTCGGCGATGAGCTGCTCGGCCCAGGCGCCGAAATCGGCGATCTTCTTCGAGGCCAGGATCGTCACCTTGTCCCGGCCCTCGAGGCCGGCGAGGCCCATGGCGAGACCGAGCTGCACGCCCGGGTTTTCGCTCGGCGGCACGTCCGGTCCGCAGGAGCGGGCCATCGAGAGCGCGTGCTTGACGAAGGTCTTGACGTCGATACCGGCCGTTGCCGCCGGCACCAGGCCGAACGGCGACAGCACCGAATAGCGGCCGCCGATCGAGGGCTCGCCATGGAAGATGCGGGCATAGCTCAGCTTCTTCGCCGCCTTCTCCAGCGAGGAGCCGGGATCGGTCACCGCGATGAAGCGGTGGCCGGTCTTCACCTTCGCACCCACCGCCTTGGCAACCTGTTGATGGAAATAGTCCTTCATCGCGTTCGGCTCGGTGGTGCCGCCGGACTTGCTCGAGACGATGAACACGGTGTTGGCGATGTCGATCTTCGCCTCCATCGCGCGGACCTCGGCCGGATCGGTCGAATCCAGCACATGCAGCTTCGGGAAGCCGGGCTTTTTGCCAAAGGTCTCGGCCAGCACCTCGGGGCCGAGGCTCGATCCGCCCATGCCGAGCACGACGGCGTCGGAGAATTTCTGGCCCTTCACGCGGCCCGCATAATCCTCGTAATCGGCGATGTCGGCCTTGGCGGGGCTGTCGAGCCAGCCGAGCCATTTGTCCTCGTCGGCGCCGGTCCACACCGACTTGTCGCGCTGCCACAGCCTGCGGATCTTGGCGGACGCCCGCCATTCCTCCGTGCTCCTGGCCACGGCCTTGCCGAGGCCGTCGCCGAGCGAGAGCTCTTGCCGATCAAGCGCCGGCGCGAGCACGGTGGCGCGCTTGTGGGCGACCGCGCCGTAGAGCTTGTCGGCGGCGTCCGCGAACAGCTTGACGCCGTCCTTGACCAGCTCCTCGGTGATGGCGTCGAGCGAGATGCCGGAGCGCTCCAGCTCTTCGAGCACGCGCCGCGCCTCATCGACGTTCTCCTCCAGGCTGTCGCGCGGCTTACCGTGGTCGCGGAACGCGTCCAGCGTCGCCGGCGGCACCGTGTTGATGGTGTCCGGGCCGATCAGCTCCTCGACATAGAGGACGTCGCTGTAATCCTTGTTCTTGGTGCCGGTCGAGGCCCACAGCATGCGCTGCGGCTTGGCGCCCTTGGCGGCGAGCTTGTCCCAGCGCGGGCCCGAGAACAGGCGCTTGTAGTCTTGGTAGGCAACCTTGGCGTTGGCGATCGCGACCTTGCCCTTCAGCGCGGCGAGCCGCTCCTTCTCGGACGGGTCGTTGGCGCGGGCGATCTTGTCGTCGAGCTGCTTGTCGACCACGGAGTCGATGCGGCTGACGAAGAAGCTCGCCACGCTCGCGACATGCGCGGGGTCGCCGCCACCGGCGACGTATTTCTCGAGACCGGCGATGTAGGCTTCGGCCACCTGGAGGTAGACCGCCCTGGAGAACAGCAACGTGATGTTGATGCTGATGCCGTCGCCGATCAGCGTCTCGATCGCCGGCAGGCCCTCGGGCGTCGCCGGCACCTTCACCATCAGGTTCTTGCGATCAACGTCCTTCCACAGCCGCCGCGCTTCGGCGACCGTGCCCGATGTGTCCATGGCGAGATAGGGCGAGACCTCCAGGCTGACATAGCCGTCACCCCCTTTGAGGCGGTCATAGACCGGGCGGAGCACGTCGGCGGCGTTCTGGATGTCCTCGACCGCGACGGCCTCGAACAAAGCGGCCACCGTCCGGTCGCCGCGCTTCAGCGCCTTGCCGATCGGGGCATCGTATTCGTCCGAGCTGCCGATCGCCTTCTCGAAGATCGAGGGATTGGAGGTGACGCCCTTGACGCCGTCGGTGTCGATCAGCCGCTTCAGGTCGCCCTTGGCGATGAAGCCACGGGCCAGGAAGTCCAGCCAGACGGCTTGTCCGTGCTTTTCCAGCTCTTTGACGGGATTCATGATGCTTATTTATCTCCAAGCCTGCGGGCGAGGGGTTTCCGCGCCGGTCCTGACGCGCTATCCTCTAGCTTACCTGCTCCCGGGAGGGAACCAATCAAGGGTACAGCCGTCATACCCTCCAGTGTAACTCCGTCGCGATCATGGCGATCCGGGCGGCAGTAGAGGTTGTCGCGCAAAAAGTCGCTGGGGTCGCGAATGGCCGTGCTGGGGGAGAGCGTGCACGCTCGTCACGAAGTCCTGGCGATCGAAAGCCTGGCGATCGAAAGCCTGGCGATCGAAAGCCTGGCGATCGAAAGCTTGGCGATCGCTGTCGCCAACACTCCGCCGCCGGGCGCCCAGGCCGGCTCTCTCGACCGATCGCACGATCTCGAACTCAGCCCAAGGAGGATGCTGCGACTGCTGGTCGCGGCGGGCTTTACCATGACCGTGCTCAGTGCGACCCTCGGCTTCGACTGGTGGGATGGTCTTGGCGAATACGGCACGATGGCCGGACATGCCGGCGTCGTGGCGCTCGCCTTGATGACGATCGGGCTGATCCGGATGCTCCCCACCCAGCGCGGCGCGGTGGCCGTGGTCAATCCCGTCGGCATCCGCGATCTCGGCATCGGCCGTGAATTTCTGCCCCGGGATTCGATCAGGAAGATGAACGCGGCTTTCCAAGATGCTCAAGGCTTCGCCGTACAAGCGTCACAAGATCGCCGCCGGCGGATCGCTATGCTGCAACGCCGGATGAACGCGTAACCCCGGTAATGCCCGGATGTTGCGAGCAAGTGACATTTTCTGGAAATGAGCCAATATAGACGAAGATTCGCACAAATTACGGGCATGTGCCTGTTCGTAACTCAATGAGTGCCTACGTTGTGCGTTGCGTCGTGTCGGCACCCGGGTGTCCAATGATCGTCATGTGCTCACGCTGATTCGAAATGGCCTGAGGAACGGTCCGGTAACTGCTTTCGTTTCAGCTTGTAGCGGAACTCACGCGGAGAGGGATCATGTACAACGATTCTCTATTCAACGCTTTCGCTCGGTCGTTCGAGGCGAGAAGCCAGCACGACATGTCGATGGCGGAATATCTGGAATCGTGTCGAAGCGATCCCATGAAATACGCGAACGCGGCCGAACGACTGCTAGCAGCGATCGGTGAACCCCAGACGATTGACACGGCCAAGGACCCACGCCTTGGCCGTATTTTTTTGAACCGCACGATCCGGACCTATCCGGCCTTCGCCGGGTTCTACGGCATGGAAGAAACCATCGAGCGCATCGTCGGTTTCTTCCGTCATGCGGCGCAGGGCCTCGAAGAGCGCAAGCAGATCCTCTACCTGCTCGGGCCGGTCGGCGGCGGCAAGTCTTCGCTCGCCGAGCGGCTGAAGTCGCTGATGGAAGTGCATCCGATCTACGTGCTCAAGGCCGGCGACGAACTCTCCCCGGTGTTCGAGAGCCCGCTCAGCCTGTTCGATCCCGAACAGCTCGGCCCGATGCTGGAAGAGAAATACGGCATTCCGCGCCGGCGTCTCACCGGCTTGATGAGCCCGTGGTGCTACAAGCGGCTGGAAGCCTTCGGCGGCGACATTTCCCAGTTCCGGGTCGCGAAGATCCAGCCGTCGCGGCTGCGCCAGATCGCCATCGCCAAGACCGAGCCCGGTGACGAGAACAACCAGGACATCTCCTCGCTGGTCGGCAAGGTCGACATCCGCAAGCTCGAGACCTACGCCCAGAACGATCCCGACGCCTACAGCTATTCCGGCGGCCTCAACCGCGCCAACCAGGGCGTGCTCGAGTTCGTCGAGATGTTCAAGGCGCCGATCAAGATGCTGCACCCGCTGCTGACCGCGACGCAGGAGGGCAATTACATCGGCACCGAGAATATCGGCGCGATCCCGTTCACCGGCGTGATCCTGGCGCATTCCAACGAGGCCGAGTGGGCGAGCTTCAAGGCGAACAAGAACAACGAAGCCTTCATCGACCGCATCTGCGTGATCAAGGTGCCGTACTGCCTGCGCGTCACCGAAGAGCAGAAGATCTACGAGAAGCTGATCCAGGGCTCCGAGCTCGCCGCGGCGCCCTGCGCGCCGTCGACGCTGGAGACGCTGGCGCGGTTCTCGGTGATGTCGCGCCTGCGCAAGCACGAGAATTCCACCCTGTTCGGCAAGATGCGGGTCTACGACGGCGAGAGCCTGAAGGAATCCGACCCGAAGGCGCGCAGCGTCCAGGAATATCGCGACGCCGCGGGCGTCGACGAGGGCATGGACGGTGTTTCCACCCGCTTCGCCTTCAAGATCCTGGCTGCGACCTTCAACCACGATCCGCAGGAGGTTGCAGCCGACGCCGTGCATCTGATGTACGCGCTGGAGCAGGCGATCCGCAGGGAGCAGCTGCCGGAGGAAGTCGAGAAGCGCTATCTCGAATTCATCAAGGCGGATCTCGCGCCGCGTTATGCCGAGTTCATCGGCAACGAGATCCAGAAGGCCTATCTGGAATCCTACTCGGATTACGGCCAGAACCTGTTCGATCGCTACGTCGACTATGCCGACGCCTGGATCGAGGACCAGGACTTCAAGGATCCCGACACCGGCCAGCTGCTCGATCGCGAGCTTTTGAACCAGGAGCTGACGAAAATCGAGAAGCCGGCGGGCATCGCCAACCCCAAGGACTTCCGCAACGAGGTCGTCAAATTCTCGTTACGGTCGCGGGCCCAGAATGGTGGCAAAAATCCGGCCTGGACCTCCTACGAGAAGATTCGCGACGTGATCGAAAAGAGGATATTCTCGCAAGTCGAGGACCTGCTTCCGGTCATCTCCTTCGGGTCGAAGAAGGACGGCGAGACGGAGAAGAAACACGGCGAGTTCGTCGCACGCATGGTGGAGCGTGGCTACACCGAGCGTCAGGTTCGCCGGCTCGTCGAATGGTACATGCGCGTGAAGCAGGCCGGTTGAGGCGGATGGGAGGCGAATGGTAAAGTGCCCATTCACATTATTGACAGGCGCCTGAATCCAGGCGGCAAGAGTCTTGAGAACCGCCAGCGGTTCTTGCGTCGGGCCAAATCCCTGGTGCAGGGCGCCGTCAAGAAGACCTCGCAGGAGCGCGACATCAAGGACGTCCTGGAGGGGGGCGAGGTCACGATCCCCCTCGACGGCATGCACGAGCCGCGCTTCCGCCGCGAAGGCGGCACGCGCGACATGGTGCTGCCCGGCAACAAGAAGTTCGTCGAGGGCGACTATCTGCAGCGCTCCGGCCAGGGCAGCGCCAAGGATTCCGGCCCGGGCGAGGGCGACAGCGAGGACGCGTTCCGCTTCGTGCTCTCCCGCGACGAGTTCGTCGATCTGTTCCTGGACGATCTCGAGCTGCCCGATCTCGCCAAGCGCAAGATCGCGCAGACCGAGAGCGAGGGCATCCAGCGTGCCGGCTACACCACGTCGGGCTCGCCCGCCAACATCTCGGTGAGCCGGACGGTGAAGCTCGCGCTGGCCCGCCGCATCGCGCTCAAGCGTCCCCGCAAGGACGAGATCGAAGAGCTGGAAGCTGCGATCGCGGCCTGCACCGACGAGGACGAGCGTGAGGTGCTGCTCGCCCAGCTCGAAAAGCTCAAGGCGAAATCCAAGCGCATTCCCTTCATCGATCCGATCGACATCCGCTACCGCCGCTTCGAGACGGTGCCGCGGCCGGTGGCGCAGGCGGTGATGTTCTGCCTGATGGACGTCTCGGGCTCGATGTCCGAGCACATGAAGGATCTCGCCAAACGCTTCTACATGCTGCTCTACGTGTTCCTGAAGCGCCGCTACAAGCACGTCGAGATCGTCTTCATCCGCCACACCGACCGTGCCGAGGAGGTCGACGAGCAGACCTTCTTCTACGGCCCGGCCTCGGGCGGCACGCTGGTTTCCAGCGCCCTGCAGGCGATGCACGAGATCGTGCGCGAGCGCTTCAACCCGTCGGACTGGAATATCTATGCCGCGCAAGCCTCCGACGGCGACAATTCCTATTCCGACGGCGAGCTCACGGGCATGCTGCTGACCGACAAGATCCTGCCGGTCTGCCAGTTCTTTGCCTATCTCGAGGTCGGGGAGTCCGGCGGCAGCGCCTTCGATCTCTCCGACTCCTCGCTCTGGAGCCTCTATGAGCGCCTGCGCAACAGCGGCGCACCGCTCTCGATGCGCAAGGTCTCGGAGCGCAGCGAGATCTTTCCGGTGTTCCACGATCTGTTTCAGCGCCGCGAAACTTCCCAGGAGAAGGCCGCTCCATGACGGAACGATTGTTCGAAGGCGCGGATTGGGATTTCCACACCTTGCAGCGCATCACCGATGCCTGCGAGCAGGTGGCGCTGAAGGATCTCGGGCTCGACGTCTATCCGAACCAGATCGAGGTGATCACCGCCGAGCAGATGCTGGACGCCTATTCGTCGGTCGGCATGCCCTTGTTCTACAAGCACTGGTCGTTCGGCAAGCATTTCGCCTTCCACGAGGCGTCCTATCGCAAGGGCCTGATGGGCCTCGCCTACGAGATCGTGATCAACTCCTCGCCCTGTATCTCCTATCTGATGGAGGAGAACACGGCGACGATGCAGACCCTGGTGATCGCGCACGCCGCCTTCGGCCACAACCACTTCTTCAAGAACAATTATCTGTTCAAGCAGTGGACCGACGCCGACGGCATCCTGGACTATCTCGACTTCGCCAAGAACTACGTCATGCAATGCGAGGAGCGTTACGGCCGCATCGAGGTCGAGCGCACCCTGGACGCCGCGCACGCGCTGATGTCGCACGGCATCGACCGCTATCCCGGCAAGAAGAAGCTCGACCTGCGCGCCGAGGAGAAGCGGGCCGGGCGCCGCCGTCAGCACGAGGAAGAGGTCTTCAATGATCTCTGGCGCACCGTGCCGGCCGGCAAGAGCAAGACCCGCTCTGCGCTCAGCATCGAGCGCCGCCGCAAGCTGCTCGGCCTGCCGCAGGAGAATTTGCTCTACTTCCTGGAGAAGAGCGCGCCGCGGCTGGCGCCGTGGCAGCGCGAGCTGCTTCGCATCGTCCGCCACATCGCGCAATATTTCTATCCGCAGAGCCAGACCAAGGTGATGAACGAGGGGACGGCAACCTACGTCCATTATCGCATCATGACCCAGCTGCACCAGCAGGGCCGCATCACCGACGGCAATTTCCTCGAATTCCTGGGCTCGCACACCAATGTGGTGTTCCAGCCCGAGTTCGACGATCCGCGCTTCTCCGGCTTCAACCCTTACGCGCTCGGCTTTGCCGTGATGCAGGACATCGAGCGTATCGTCACCAGGCCGGAGGACGAGGACCGCGAATGGTTCCCCGACATCGCCGGCAAGAACGACGTGATGGGCGTGCTGCGCGACGTCTGGGCCAACTACCGCGATGAAAGCTTCATCGCGCAGTTCCTGAGCCCGAAATTGATGCGGCACTTCCGCATGTTCCACCTGCACGACGATCCCGAGGAGCGCGCCGGCATCAGGGTCGACGCCATCCACGACGAGCGCGGCTTCCGCCGCGTCCGCCGCGAGCTGGCACGGCAGCATGATGTCGGCTACATCGACGCCAATATCGAGGTGGTCGACGTCGATCTCTCAGGCGACCGCCGCCTGATCCTTCATCACCACGTCATCAAGGGCTCGCAGCTCAACGAGACTGACGCCAAACGGGTGCTGCAGCACCTCGCCGATCTCTGGACTTACGACGTCGCGCTGATCGAGGTCGATGCCAACGACAAGGTCCTGCGCGAATACGTCGTGAGCCCGCGCCCGATCGCCGCCGCGGTGGCGTGAGGGAATTTTCCTCTGAGGTGAAACTCGACTAGCGCTCCGACGACGGTGCGTTCCCTCCCCCTTGTGGGGGAGGGCTAGGGAGAGGGGTAGCCCAGCAAAAGGTGCCGGTTGCTGACGATGCGTCGGGAGGCGGTGCCGACAGACAGAATCCCCGTGTGGCACCCCCCTCCCTGACCCTCCCCCACAAGGGGGGAGGGAACGGAGAGAGGCGTCGGCGTGGCCGCACAACGGGCACCTTTATCCCGGTCGCTTCGCCCGTTTCTTCTTCGACATGTTCAGCTCCACCGCCGCGCGGATCAGCGCCTTCAACGCCTTCTCGTTGATCTTCTCGCCTTCGCGAATGTCGATCGCGCGCCGCACGTTGCCGTCGAGGCTGGAATTGAACAGGCCTGAGGGGTCATCGAGTGCCGCGCCCTTGGCAAAGGTCAGCTTCACCACTTCCTTGTAGGTCTCGCCGGTGCAGATGATGCCGTCGTGCTCCCACACGGGAACGCCGCGCCATTTCCACGCTTCCGCGACCTCGGGGTCGGCTTCCCTCATCAGTGCGCGGATCCGCTTCAGCATGTCCCCGCGCCAGTCGCCGAGCTCCTTGATCCTGCCGTCGATCAGCTTGGAGGGCGAGGCTTCATTCGCTTCCTTCGCGCCAACCTTCTTTCCAGTCACGGGCTTCTTCATCCTCTCGCCTCACGCGTTGCTGCGGCTGAGATAGGGCAGCGCGAACAGATACAGCCCCGTCGCGAGCAGCGGAATCAATGGCACGAGCGCCAGGACGCCGATCCACACGGCCTGGAGCTGCATGATCATGGCGACGATGTTGGCGATGACAGCAAGCGTGAACGCCATCGACAGCCAACGATGAATTTGCCGAATCCACATCTGCATGCTCATTGGGTCCTCTCTTGCGAATGTCTGGAAAAATAGACGCGGCGGACGAACTAGCCTCCTCGCGCCAGCACCTCGTCCAGTTTTGCCAAGAACTGCTTCCAGCCGGCATGCGCGCCGCCGAAGGCCTGCTTCTGCGTCGGGCTGAATCCCGCCTGCTCGACGCGCAGATGTGTGCCCGCGCTGGTCGGCGTCAGCGTGAAGGTCACGACGCTTCTGAGGTCGAAGGCGGCGTCCTCATGCGAGAAATTCCAGGTATAGGAGAGCGTCTTCTGCGGCTCGATGGTGAGCACCTCGCAGTCCAGCACGCCGCCCCATTCGCCGCGCAGATTGAAGCGATGGCCGACGATCGGCTTGAAGTCGTTCTTCATCAGCCATTCCTCGATCAGGTGCGGCTGCGTCAGCGCCCGCCAGAGCCGCTCGGCGGGAAAGGCAAATTCGCGCTCGACGATCACGGAGCGTGTTTCGGTCGCCGGTTCAGTCATTGGTCCATCCTCTTCAGCAGATCGTCGAGCGCGTCGAGCCGCCGCTGCCAGAACGACGACATCTGGCTGGTCCAGTCGATCAGCGGATTGAGCGCGCCGGGCTGCGCGCTGTAATGGGTCTGGCGTCCCTCATGGCGGTCGCGCACGAGGCCAGCCTGCTTCAGCGCGCCGAGATGCTTCGAGACCGCCGGCTGCGAAACGCCGGATCGCACCGTCAGCGCCCCGACCGTCTGCTCGCCCTCACGGCACAGCCGCTCGAAGATCGCCCGCCTCGTGGGGTCGGCGAGCGTCCTGAACAGGATATCGGGGGCGGGGGACATGGCGATCCATAACCAGGAAGTTATGGGTTAATTCATAACCGTAAGGTTATGGGTCAGTCAAGAGCGCGCACGGAGGAAAAGCTAGGGGCACGCAGCCTCCACAGTCATTGCGAGGAGCCCTTGCGACGAAGCAATCCAGAATCCCTCCGCGGAAAGATTCTGGATTGCTTCGCTGCGCTCGCAATGACGGGGAGATTCAGTGCCGCGCGCACTCCTACGGCCGCAAATACAGGTACCCCTGCGACTGCAGCTCGGCGATGCGGACCACGCCGCCGTTCTCCAGGTTGACGAAGCCGGGCAACAGATCCGCCAGCGTGACGTTCTGTGCCTTCATCGTGTTGCCGCAGGCGGCGAGCTCGACGCCGTCCTTGGAGAAATCACTGACGCGCCTGCTGATATCGGGATTGGCCTGCGCCGAATGAAACGCCTTCAGCGCCGGTCCGTGGATCACCAGCGCGATCGTGACATGTTCGGGGCCGCCGACCCCGTCGATGTGGTTCTGGATGTTGCCGAGCACGAAATTGACCTTCTCGGCGTCGCTGAGGTGATAGACCACCTTGAGCTTGTTGCCCGGGCCGGCTTCGGTAGCAGCTTGCGCACGTGAGGCGCCGAACGCGGCGCCAAGTGCCGAGGCGGCGCTCCACAAGATGTTGCGGCGATTCATGGCGAACTCCCCGAAAGCGACGATGCCAGACAAAGTATCACTTGTGGCGCAGTGCCGCGAGTTCCTTGCGGTCGGTCACGAGTGATGCGCATTCGTTGGTATCGGTGCGATCGAGCCGGAAAATCCTGTCGTCGGCGCCGCCGACGAGCGATCGCTCGGCATCGTCGTCCGGCTTGTTGTTCTGCCAGACCCTGACGCGCTCGAGCCGCACGATCGCCGACCTGTCGTCCTTCGAGAGTGCAACGCCGATGCCGCCGCCGTCGCAGTCGACGCCGCACCCCAAGCGGACTTCGTTGCCGCTCTTGGTGAACACAGCGTGGTTGCACGAGCCGCTCGAGTCGAAGTCGCCGGAGCGATGCCGATACCTGAAGCCGAGCCGGAAGGAGTTGTGCAGCTCCTTGTCCTCCTTGTCCAGTTCCGCCGAGATCAGCAGCTTCATCGCGGCGACCTTCTGCTTCGGATGCCGCGCAAGATGGTCGGCATCGTAGCGGCGGACGAAGCAGGCATAGGCCTTGTCGCCGGGGGTGACCGCATACATGCGCGCATTGAAGGCCTCGGCTTCCGCCTTGCTGGCCTCGCGGATGTCGTCGCCTTCCTCGGCCTGGGCGGCGCCGATGAATGCGGCAAGGGCAAGCGGAACAATAACAGCAAGCTTCATGATCGCACCGGGCGCCTGGCGGCAATGGCCCGCCGCGGCAGGGCGGCGCTGGCCTGCCATTAGTCGCGGCGCCAGCGCACGGCGTTCAAGCCTTCGGCACGGTCACCCCTGCGACTATCCCGGCACGAACTCGGGGCCGTCCTCTCACGCCGGGCCTTAGTCCTTGATGGGACCAAGAAGGTTCAACTGGCGCACTCCTTGGTTTCTCCGGAACTCGATGTCGGCGATGGCGGCGACATTGTCTCGGTTCGTCAATGTGGTAGCGTTCACAGACGACCGCCTTTGGCAGTCGTAAGCTGGGGCTGCCTTGTAAGCTTGTGGAGTCCCCTGCATGGGCGAAATTCGCAACTTCAGATCCGGCAATCAGGATGAGCCGCCGCCACACGGCCCCATGCCTCGCCGTCTCGCCGCGATCATTGTCGGTGACATCGCTTCCTACAGCCGCATCATGCAAGCGGACGAGGAGGGAACGCATGTCCGCGTCAAGCGGATCGAGCGCGATATCATCCAGCCCAGCATCATCGAGCACCATGGAAGTCTGGTGAAGACGACGGGCGATGGCTTCATCGCGATTTTCGATAGCCCTGTTGAGGCCGTTCGCTGCAGCATCGTGATCCAGCAGAACCTCATCGGCCGCAATGCTTCGCTTCCAAAGCATTCGCGGCTCGAATACCGGATTGGCGTCAATCTCGGCGACGTGATCGTAGAGCCGGACGATATCTACGGCGACGGCGTCAATATCGCCAGCCGTATCGAAGGCATTGCGCAGCCTGGTCAGGTCTTTATCTCAGGCGCGATCTACGAGCAGATCAAGCACAAGGTGGTGTGCGGCTATGAGTCGCTCGGAGACCGCAAAGTCAAGAACATCACCGATCCGGTGCGTGTGTATCGCGTGCTGCCGGATGCAGATGCGGTCGGCAGCACGCGAGGCCGGCGCGAAAATACCCTTATCTTCCTTTTGGCCATCACGCTGCTGATTATCGCGACCGGCGTGCTCTGGTATTTGCTGGCGCAGCCCGGCAGGATCAACGAGCAGGCCGCCACGCCCACCGCTGCCCCGGCCGCGTCGCCGCAAGAGGCAGCGACGCAGACGCCACAACCCTCCCCATCATTGGCTTCTGCCCCTCCCTCGCCGTCGCCGTCGCCGGCGCCCAGCCCATCGGCGACGCCGCCTCGCGAACCCGAGATGATCGCCATTCGCGGCGGAAGCTTCGCGATGGGAAGCAATGACGACCCGACCGAACGGCCTGTCCACCAGGTCGCGATCAAGCCGTTCTCGATCGGAAAATATCCGGTGACGGTGCAGGAGTGGAACGAATGCGCCGCCGCCAGGGCATGCGGATTCACGGCCACCGGCAAGGACGATGCTCCCGTCAGCAATGTGAGCTGGGCCGACGCGCAACAATATGCCGCCTGGCTCGCGCAGACGACGAAGAAGCCTTACCGCCTTCCGAGCGAAGCCGAATGGGAATATGCGGCGCGCGGCGGAACGCAGACCAAATACTGGTGGGGCGACAAGCTCCAGCCGGGCATGGCCGGGTGCAAGGATTGCGGTGATCTCGCGGCCGAGCAGCCGGCCAAGGTCGGCAGCTTCAGGCCCAATCCATTCGGGCTTTATGACATGGGCGGCGGCATCGATCAGTGGGTCGAGGACTGCTGGCACAAGAACTATCAGGGCGCGCCGGGTGACGGCTCGGCATGGAGCAGCGGCGACTGCAGCTCTCATGTCCTGCGCTCGGGGTCCTGGAAGAACGATTCGAGATATGTGCGGCCGTCGAACCGCGATGGTTACGACACCAATGTCCGTTATCCCACACATGGATTCCGTGTCGCACTCAGTCCGTAAGTGCTGGAGTAAGTTTGATGAAGATCATTGCCGGTGTCGCGCTGGTCGTCGCGATCGCATTGCTACCGGGCTCGGCCTGTTCGCAGGGCAGGGCCGCGCCCAAGGACGCCAAGCTCTATTTCATCACGCCGCATGACGGGCAGAAGGTTCGCGGTGGGTTTTTGGTCCGGTTCGGCTTGCGTAACATGGGCGTGACGCATGCTGGCGACGACTACCCGAACGCCGGCCATCATCATCTGCTGGTCGACGTCAAAGACCCCATCGATCCGAATGAGCCGATCCCGCAAGACAAGTCGCACCTGCATTTCGGCGCAGGGCAGACCGAAACCATGCTTGAGCTTGCGCCGGGCACGCACACGCTCCAGCTGGTGCTCGGCGACGCCAAGCACTATCCGTTTCAACCGCCGATCGTGTCGGAGAAGATTACGATCCGCGTCAGGTCGTCGGCTTCAGCGCGGAGCAAATGATCACCGCAGGCTGGCGTTGATCTTGTCCAGCACCGCCGAGCCCGGGCACAGCGTGTCCGCTTCCAGCGTGTTGAGCGGCGTCTCGACCGTGTTGAGGTGCTCGTGCAGGTCTTCCGCCTCGGGGTCGACGTACAAAAGCCCGGTGACGATCTGCCCCCTGGCGGCGTGCCTTGCCAGGAAGGTCTGGGCTCCCAGCCGGTCGTGCGGATCGTAGTCCGCGTCGATCTTGCGCAGGGCGATCTTGCTGCCGTCATGCTGCTCGACCACCTGCACCGTGCCGGGGGCGTAATCGACCGCGATCGGGTCGCGGCCGACCAGCACGTCGAGACGGTTCACCGCGTCGTTGTGCTCGCGGACATAATCGAAGCTCTTGGTCGAGCCGGCGTGGTTGTTGAAGGCGATGCAGGGGCTGATGACGTCGATGAAGGACGCGCCCTTGTGGCGGATCGCGGCCGCGATCAGCGGCACCAGCTGGGTCTTGTCGCCGGAGAACGAGCGGGCGACGAAGGTTGCCCCCAACTGCAACGCGATGGCGACGAGGTCGATGGCGTTGTCGGTGTTGGTGACGCCCTTCTTGCTCTTCGAGCCACGATCGGCGGTGGCGGAGAACTGGCCCTTGGTCAGGCCGTAGACGCCGTTGTTCTCGACGATATAGGTCATGTTGACGCCGCGCCGGATCGAATGCGCGAACTGGCCGAAGCCGATCGAGGCGGAATCGCCGTCGCCGGAAACGCCGAGATAGATCAGGTCGCGGTTGGCGAGGTTGGCGCCGGTCAGCACTGATGGCATGCGGCCATGCACGGAGTTGAAGCCGTGCGAATTGCCGAGGAAATAGTCCGGCGTCTTCGAGGAGCAGCCGATGCCGGAGATCTTCGCCACCCGGTGCGGCTCGATCGACAGCTCGTAGCACGCCTCGATGATCGAAGCCGTGATCGAATCGTGGCCGCAGCCGGCGCACAGCGTCGAGATCTTGCCTTCGTAATCGCGGCGGGTGTAGCCGAGCTCGTTCGGCTTCAGCCCCGGATGATGGAATTTCGGTTTGGCGATGTAGGTCATGAGAGCACCTGGAGCTTCCGCAGCGTCATGGCCGGGCTTGTCCCGGCCATCCACGTCTTGGCGGCACGGAAGAAAGGCGTGGATGCCCGCGACAAGCGCGGGCATGACGGAAGAGATAGCAAGGCGACGGTCATGACACGGCCTTGCGGAGCGGGGTCACCTTGAGGTGATCCTGGTGGTCGCCGATGGCTTTGGCGATGAAGCGGGCGGTGATCGGGGTGCCGTCGTAGTGCACGATCGGCACGAGGCGCACGGGATCGATGCCGTTCTCGTTGACGATGAGCTGACGCAGCTGGCTGTCGCGGTTCTGCTCGACCACGTAGACGAAGTCGTGCTCGGCGAGGAAGCTCGCCACGCTCGAATGGAACGGGAAGGCGCGAATGCGCAGCCGGTCGAGCTGATGGCCGCGCGCTTCCAACAGGCCGATCGCCTCGTCCATGGCCGGCGAGGTCGAGCCGAAATAGATCACGCCATATTTGGTCGGCCGTTCCGCATTGGCCTGCAACGGCCGCGGCACCAGATCCTGCGCGGTCTCGAACTTGCGCATCAGGCGCTGCATGTTGTCGGCGTAGACCGAGCCTTCCTCGGAATAGCGCGCATAGCGGTCGCGCGAGGTGCCGCGGGTGAAATAGGAGCCCTTGGTCGGATGCGTGCCGGGATAGGTGCGGTAGGGAATGCCGTCGCCATCAACGTCGAGATAGCGGCCGAAGTCGCGGCCTTCTTCCAGCATCTCCGCGGTCATCACCTTGCCGCGATCATACTGCCTGGCATCGTCCCATTTCAGCGGACGGCAGAGCCGGTGGTTCATGCCGATGTCGAGGTCGAGCATCAGGAAGATCGTGGTCTGCAGCCGCTCGGCGAGATCGAAGGCGGCGGCCGCGAACTCGAACGCCTCGGCCGGGTCTTCCGGGAACAGCAGCACATGCTTGGTGTCGCCGTGCGAGGCATAGGCGCAGGCGATGATGTCGCATTGCTGGGTGCGGGTCGGCATGCCCGTCGAGGGGCCGGCACGCTGGATGTTCATGATCACGGCCGGGATCTCGGCAAAATACGAAAGGCCGATGAACTCGGTCATCAGCGAGATGCCGGGACCTGAGGTCGCGGTGAAGGCGCGGGCGCCGTTCCAGGACGCGCCGATCACGATGCCGATCGAGGCCAGCTCGTCCTCGCCCTGCACGATCGCGTATTTCGCCTTGCCGGTCTCAGGATCGTGCCGGTACTTCTTGCAATGAGCGGTGAAGGCCTCCGCCACCGACGAGGACGGCGTGATCGGATACCAGGCGCACACCGTGGCGCCGCCGTAGACGGCGCCGAGCGCGGCGGCGCTGTTGCCTTCGATGAAGATGCGGTCGCCGACCTTGTCGGATTTCTTCACGCGAAGTCCGATCGGGCATTTCAGGTTCTGCAGCGCCCAGTCGCGGCCGAGATGCAGCGCGTGGACGTTGGAGGACAACAGCTTCTCCTTGCCCTTGTACTGCTCGCCGATCAGCTGCTCGATCAGCTTCGGGTCCATGTCGAGCAGGGCCGAGAGCGCGCCCAGATAGATGATGTTCTTGAACAGCTGGCGCTGGCGCGGATCGGTGTAGGTCGAGTTGGTGATGGCGGTTAAGGGGACGCCGATCACGGTGATGTCGTCGCGGAACTTGGTCGACGGCATCGGCTTGGTCGAATCGTAGAACAGGTAGCCGCCGGGCTCGATGCCGGCGACGTCCTTGTCCCAGGTCTGCGGGTTCATCGCCACCATCATGTCGACGCCGCCGCGGGCGCCGAGATGGCCGGCTTCCGTCACCCGCACCTCGTACCAGGTCGGCAGGCCCTGGATGTTGGAGGGGAAGATGTTGCGCGGGGAGACCGGAACGCCGTGGCGCAGGATCGCGCGCGCGAACATCTCGTTGGCGCTGGCCGAGCCCGAGCCGTTGACGTTGGCGAAGCGGACGACGAAGTCGTTTACGCTGCTGATCGGCTTTTTGTCGGACATGTCGAACCTGCGTGGGTCATCTCGATGTAATATTTCTGCATGTCCCAGGCGCCGGTGGGACAGCGCTCGGCGCACAGCCCGCAATGCAGGCAGACGTCCTCGTCCTTCACCATCACCCGCCCGGTCTTGAGATCGGAGGAGACGTAGAGGTCCTGGTCGGGATGCAGCGAGGGTGCCTTCAAGCGCTGGCGCAGATCGCTTTCCTCACCATTGGCGGTGAAGGTGATGCAATCCATCGGGCAGATGTCGACGCACGCATCGCACTCGATGCAGAGCGAGGTCGAGAACACGGTCTGCACGTCGCAGTTCAGGCAGCGATGCGCTTCGCCGAGCGCGAGCTTGACGTCGTAGCCGAGCTCGACCTCGGCGCGGATGTCCTTCAGCGCGATCACCTTGTCGCGATGCGGCACCTTGTAGCGCTTGTCGACGGAGATGTCGTTGTCATAGCTCCATTCGTGGATGCCCATTTTCTGCGACGAGACCTGCACGTCGGGCAGCGGCCGCTCGGTGATGTCCTCGCCCGAGAGCATCCTGTGGATCGACAGCGCGGCGTCGTGGCCGTGCGCGACCGCCCAGATGATGTTCTTCGGCCCGAACGCGGCGTCCCCGCCGAAGAACACCTTTGGATTGGTCGAGACGAAGGTCTTGGGATCGACCTTGGGCATGTGCCATTTGTCGAACTCGATGCCGCAATCCCGCTCGATCCAGGGGAAGGCGTTCTCTTGGCCGACCGCGACCAGCACGTCGTCGCATGCGATGGTCTGGTCCGGCTCACCCGAGGGCACGAGGTTGCGGCGTCCCTTGGCATCGTACTCGGCCTTCACCTTCTGGAAGGTGATGCCGGTGAGCTTGCCGTTGTCATGGATGAAGGCGACGGGGACCAGGAAATTGAGGATCGGAATGTCCTCGTGGAGCGCATCCTCCTTCTCCCAGGGCGAGGCCTTCATCTCCTCGAAGCCGGAGCGGACGACGACCTTGACGTCCTCGCCGCCGAGCCGGCGCGCGGTGCGGCAGCAATCCATCGCGGTGTTGCCGCCGCCGAGCACGATCACGCGCTTGCCGATCTTGTCGGTATGGCCGAACGAGACCGAGGCCAGCCATTCGATGCCGATATGGATATTGGCCGCTGCGTCCTTGCGGCCGGGAATGTCGAGCTCGCGGCCGCGCGGTGCGCCGGAGCCGACGAAGATCGCGTCGTACTTCTCCGCGAGCAGCGCCTTCATGCTCTCGATGCGGTGACCGCCTTTGAATTCGACGCCGAGACCCAGGATGTAGCCGGTCTCCTCGTCGATCACCGAATTGGGCAGGCGGAATTTCGGGATCTGCGTGCGCATCATGCCGCCGGCTTCCGGATCGGCATCGAACACGGTGCAGTGATAGCCGAGCGGCGCCAGATCGCGCGCCACCGTCAGCGAAGCGGGCCCGCCGCCGACCAGCGCAACGCGCTTGCCGTTTTTCGTCGCGGGGCGCGGCAGACGGTGCTTGATGTCGTCCTTGAAATCGGCGGCGACGCGCTTGAGGCGGCAGATCGCGACAGGGGTTTCCTCGACGCGCCCACGCCGGCACGCCGGCTCGCACGGACGATCGCAGGTGCGTCCCAGAATTCCGGGAAACACGTTCGACTTCCAATTGATCATGTAGGCGTCGCTGTAGCGGCCTTGGGCGATCAGTCGGATGTATTCGGGAACCGGGGTGTGCGCAGGACAGGCCCATTGGCAATCGACCACTTTGTGAAAGTAGTCGGGGGCCGCAATATCGGTCGGTTTCATTCCTACCCTGTCCGCGCAGGCTCAAAGACCCGGCGGCCTCTTCTGAGCTTGGCGAACGCTTAACGCGCGTCGATCTGGTTTCTGAATGACGTCATTGGGTTAGCTTATTAGAACCGTTCCCAAGTACAACGGCAAAGTTTCGCGCGCGCCTTCATGGGAGCTACGCGTTCACAGCATTAAGGGCGCGCGTGCGGTGCAGCATGTTGCGATGCGTGCGAGCAGCATCAGCGGCGCGCGAGATCGCTCTTCGCGAGATCCCACATCAGGCAGTAGGTGCCGACCGAGACTGGGAGCGGGAGGGGCGCCGCTGCCGGGCCGGTGAAGCGCTCGGCGATCACGGCGGAGACCGCACCGACATGCGTGCCGTCGATCAGCACGTACCAATCGCGCGCGCCTTCATTGCGCACCGCCGGAATGTCCGCCGTCGCGCCGGACAATTCGGGCTCGCTTTCGAGCAGGTGCATCGAGGCGATGCCGTCGCGCCGCTCGGGCGTCAGCTTTTCTTGCAGCGCATCACGCCATGCCGCGGCATTGTCCGGCGTCGGCCGCAGTCGCACCAGGCCGAGAGCCGCCCCGCGTCCGCTGCCGTTGCTGACGGTGATCCGCGCGACCACGCGGAGCATGTCCTTGAAGCGCGCCATGATCTGCCGCGACCAGTCAGTCGGGTTCGCCAGCCGCGCCTTGTAGGCGGGGCTGTCGAGCACCTCGAGCGTTGCGGTCGAGTACAGGCAGAGGTATTTGGGATTGGCGGCATGCGCGACATAGCGCCGCGCTTCGAGAAATCCGTCGATCGCGACCCGCTCTTCCAGATGCTCGCGATCGTACCAGCGGTTGAAATCGACTTCATCTGCGACGTCGATATTCATCGACGTCAGCAGCATGCCCTTCCCGGCGAGCGGCATTTTCTTGTTGTCCTTCCCATGCGAACCCAGACCCTCAGGGCGAGGAGGCGTGTAAGCGCCGTCTCGAACCATGCAGGCCCGCTGGTGCATCTCGGCCTTTCATCCTTTGAGACGCGCTCTCCGAGCGCTCCTTAGGATGAGGAGATAGACCCTAATGCCCGATCTTCGATGCGAGGTCCGCGATCGACTTCATCACCGCATCCCTCACGCCGGCATCATAGAGCGAATGTCCGGCTTCTTCCACGATGCGAAGCTCGGAACCCGGCCAGACTTTCGCCAGCGCCTGCGAGGTCTGCGGCGGACAGAGCAGGTCGTAGCGGCCCTGCACGATAATGCCGGGAATGCCTTCGAGCCGGCCCGCGTTCCGCAACAGCTGGCCTTCGCTCATGAAGGAATCGTTGACGAAATAATGCGCCTCCATGAACGGCGTCGCCGGCAACGTACGCCAGACGTTCAGCGAGGCAAGGTCGAGCCGCGTCTTGGCCGCCTTGTGCTCGGACAAGGCGCGCTCGGTGTCATGCCAGGCTCGTGCCGCAGGTCCGTGCACGGCCGGATCGGCATCGAGGATGCGGCGCCAATAGGCGTCCACCGGCCGGTCGCGCTCTTCCGGCGGCAGCACGCTCAGAAAATCCTCGTAGAGCGCGGGGTAGAATTGCGGCAGGCGCACCGTGAACGCGGTGTCGACCTCGGCCCGCGTGCCGAGGAACGTCGCGCGCAGGGCAATGCCCGAGACGCGATCGGGATGCGCCTCTGCATACGCCAGCGCCAGCGTCGCGCCCCAGGAGCCGCCGACCACGATCCAGCGTGAGATGCCGAACTTCTCACGGATTGTCTCGATGTCCGCGACCAGATGGGCGGTGGTGTTGTGGGCGCGCGAGCCCTTGGGCCGGCTGCGGCCGCAGCCGCGCTGGTCGAACAGCACGGCGCAGAAACGATCAGGATCGAACAGCCGGCGATGGTCCGGCTGGCAGCCGCTGCCGGGTCCGCCATGCAGGTAGATCGCGGGAATGCCGTCGCTGCGGCCGACGCTCTCGACGTAGAGCTCGTGGCCGTCGCCGACGTCGAGCATTTCGGACGTCAGCGGCGCAAACGGATCGGCGCGTCTCGCTGCCGAGCCTGCGTCGGCGTCAGGTCCCATTCTCGGATTCCAGGGTGCCGCCGGCGAAGTTGCGATAGAGGAAGCGGCTGGTCTCGCCCTCGGCCTCGCGCTCGGCCTGCTTGAAGATGGTCTCGTGCAGCGGCGACAGCGCGCAGGCCGGATCGGTGTTGGTGGCGTCCCCGGTCAGCGCAAAGGCCTGGCAGCGGCAGCCGCCGAAATCGATCTCGCGGAACTCGCAAGACTTGCACGGCTCCTTCATCCAGCCGGTGCCGCGATAGCGGTTGAAGGCCTCGGAATTCTGCCAGATCCAGGCGATCGAATGATTGGAGCGGACGGATTCGAACTCGAGCCCGGTGATGCTCTCGGCGGCGTGGCAGGGCAGCACCTTGCCGGCGGGCGAGATGTTGAAGAACTGCCGGCCCCAGCCGCCCATGCATTTCTTCGGCCGCAGCGCGTAATAATCCGGAACGACATAGTCGATCGTCAGCCGACCCTTCAGCCGCTCGCGCGCCGCCTCGACGATTTCAGTGCACTCGTCCAGCTGCGCCACTGTCGGCATCAGCGCGGCGCGGTTCTTCAGCGCCCAGCCGTAATACTGGACATTGGCGACCTCGAGCCGGTCGGCGTCGAGATCGAGCGACATCTGGATGATGTCAGGCAGCTGGTGCAGGTTCTGCCGATGCATCACCGCGTTCACGGTGAGCGGCAAATCGAGCTCGCGCGTCCATTTCGCCACTTCGAGCTTCTTGCGATGCCCGCCCTTGTAGCCGGCGACGCGGTCGGCGAGGCCCTCTTCGATGCCCTGGAAAGAGATCTGCACATGGCAGAGCCCGGCATCGGCAAGCTCACGCAAACGCTCGCGCGTCAGCAGCACGGCCGAGGTGATCAGATTGCTGTAGAGCCCGACCTCGCTGGCGTGCTTCACCAGCTCGACGAGATCTTTCCGCGCGGTCGGCTCGCCGCCGGAGAAATGCACCTGGAGCACGCCGATCTCGGCGAGCTCGCTCAAGACCTTCTTCCATTCCTCGGTGGTCAGCTCCTTGCCCGAGCGGTCGAGCTCGACCGGGTTGGAGCAATAGGGACATTGCAGCGGGCAGCGATGCGTGATCTCGAGCAGCACCGCAAGCGGAATGCCGAACGTTTCCGCGGTCGAGCGCTGCTTCTCCAGCACCGCCAGGCTGTCGCTGGGTGGGATGGTCACGTCGGTCATGACGTCTTCTCCCTGATCTCGGTGAGAAAGCCCTTGTCGGCGAGATCCTGCAGCATGACGATGACGTCGGCCAGGATCGCCTCGCGGGGAGCTGCGTATTTCGCCGCCAGCTGATCGGAGACGTCGCCGACGCTGCGCTTGCCGTCGCAGAGCTGCAGCACCTCGACCGCGATCTCGTCAGGCGCCAGCACCCGCTCCGGCGCCAGGATCACCCACACCTTTCGGGTCTCGTCATATTTCAGCTTGGCATGCCGCGGCAGCACGGGGCGGCTTGCCTCGCTGACGCTGATGTTCCGCGGCCCGGCCATCGATCTTCCTCTCAGCCCGCTTTGGGCACGAACGCGCCCGGCGGAATATGGCCCTCGACATAGGCGTGCTGGAGCGCGTCGAGCTGCACCCACAGCACGTTGGTCTTGAAGATAAGCGCGTTGCAAACCTGCGCGCGCTGCTCCGGCGTCGTGGCGTGCGTCTTGACATAGTCGAGCGCAAAGTTGGCATCGCGCGGCGCCTGCGTCAGGCGGCGCTTGAAGTAGCTCATGGTGTCAGGATTGACGAAATCGTAATGCTGCAGCATGCCCGCGATGCGCTCTTCGTGGATGCTCGGCGCGAACAGCTCGGTGAGCGAGGAGGCGATCGCCTCCAGCGGGCTCTTCTCGCGGCAATAGTGCACGTAGGCCTCCACCGCGAAGCGCGTCGCCGGCAAGATGCCTTCGGTGGATTCCACGTAGGCGGTGTCGAGGCCGAGACCTTCGGTCAGCTTGATCCAGCGCTCGATGCCGCCTTCGGCGCCGACATCGCCGTCATGGTCCTCGATGCGGTGGCGCCATTCCAGGCGCGTGGCGCGGTCGCGGAAGCGCGAGATCACCACCGCGTCCTTGATCGGGATCGTGCTCTGGTAATAGTAGCGGTTGAGCGCCCAGGCCTGCACCTGGCCTTTGTTCAGCTTGCCGCCGTGCAGCAGCTTATGGAACGGATGCAGGCTGTGATAGCGCGTCGCCCCGATATGGCGCAGCGTCGCCTCGAGCTCCTCGGCCGAGTTGAGCCTGATATCCCTGCCGATCGAGAGCGCAGTCATTCCAGTCATTGATGCCGCATTCAAAGCACGATCTCCGTTCCATCCGCCGGTATCTGCCAGCCCGCCGCCTCAGCGGCCTTGCGCTCGGGTGAGGCAGGCAGCAGCGCCGGGTTCGAGTTATTGATATGCAGAAATATCTTCCTGTCGATATCGAGATCGGCCAGCCGCGCGATGGCGCCGTCGTCGCCGGACATCGCGACATGTCCCATGCTCTTGCCGGTCTTGTGGCCGAGGCCAGCCCTGATCATCTCGTCGTCCCGCCAGACCGTGCCGTCGAAGAACACGAGCGAGGCGCCGTCGATCTCGGCCTTGAGCGCGTCGGTCACGTCGGCACAGGCCGCGATGAAGTAGAAATATTTGCCGGTCGCCTTGTCGGTGATCTTCAGGCCCAGCGTATCGCCGTCGCCGCTGGTCCCACCGGGATGCGCCTTGCCTTCCAGATACCAGGCCGACTTGCCTGAGACCGCGAAGGGCAGCACTTCCAGGCCGGAGCGTGTGCCGTCCGTGAGGCGCGGCTCGAACGGCTCGCGGATCGAAATCGGCTGGCGCCGCACGTGCTTCTCGTTCAGCACGTTGAAGATGCTGTTGCTGGCGAGGATCGCCAGCACCTTGTCATGCGCATAGATCGTGAACGGCGAGCTCTCGCGCATCGAGAGCAGGCCCGCCACCGCATCCACTTCGCTGTTGGTCAGGATCACGCCCGCAATCGGGCTATGGCGCAGCGCCCCGGCCCTGGGGTGCAGTTGCGGCGTGGCATTCAATTGCTGGCGCAGGTCGGGGGAGGCGTTGATCAGGAACCAGCTCTCGCCGTCGCCGCTGAAGGCGACCGAGGCCTGCGTCCGGTGCAGCTCAGGCCCGCCTTTGCGGGCCGCCCGGCAGCCCTCGCAGCCGCAATTCCACTGGGGAACTCCGCCGCCGGCGGCGGCGCCCAGGACGACGACGCGAAGCATGATCCGTCTCCTGGAAGGAACACGCGCGGTGGATCTCAGGCCGACGCAAATGCCGACACAGATTCTTTCCTTCGGAAACGCCTCGTGACCGAAAGATCCACCGCCGCAGAACGCGAGATCGCCGACCGGCTTACTTGCGGGTGGCGCTCACATACATGTTGATCTCCATGCCACAGGGCACTTCGACGATCTTCGGGGCTTTCCATGCCATTTTGGCTCTCCATTTCTCGAATTCGGACGTATCCGCCCATCCGCTAAGTTAATGCCGGCGGAGAAGTTCGCTAGTGAAATTTTCCCGGACCTAGGTAGTAGGCCTGCGGAATTGTTGCACTGCAAAGAGAGCGCATTGCGGCCGTAAAAATCCGCAATGGACATAGGCAAGAACCGCCGATAGGTCGTGATCCCTGTCGGGATAAACGAGTTGTGAGTTTAGATCGGCTTCCAATCGTCTGCTGGCGACCCCATTGGATCAGGCATGCCCAGATATTTCTTCAACACCCGTATCGGCGACGAACTGATCGTGGATCCTGACGGAGAGGACCTGCGCAACCCCGATGGCGCCTGGGAGGTCGCCCGCCAGATGATCCTGGAGGTGGTGAAGTCGGAAGGCGCTCAGCGGGCCCTGCTCGAGGCGGTGATCGAGGTGACCGACGACGAAGGCGAGGTCGTGCTGGAGTTTCCCTTCACCGAGGCGCTGCTGGACCTGCCCGATCCGTCCGCGACAAGGCATTGAAACCCCGCTCGCTCCCCGTCATTGCGAACGTAGCGAAGCAATCCAGACTGCCTCCACGGAGGGGTTCTGGATTGCTTCGTCGCAAGGGCTCCTCGCAATGACGGAGAATGTGGCGTCGTCCCGCGTCAGCCCCCTTCACCCCTGCGAAATCCACATGGCTTTGCCGCGTTCCGGGCGCTAAAAGACGCCGGATACACGGAGCAAGCCATGCAAGATCTCTGGCGCCTGTCGGCCGCCGACCTCGCCACCCTCGTCAAATCCAGGAAAGTCTCCGCCAGGGAGGCGGCCAAGGCCGGTCTTTCCCGGCTCGATGCCGTCAATCCCCAGCTCAATGCGGTGATCGACCACCGGCCGGACGACGTGCTCAAGCAGGCCGACGCCGTCGATGCCGCCATCGCGCGAGGCGAGGATCCCGGCGTGCTCGCCGGCGTGCCCGTGACCATCAAGGCCAATGTCGACCAGGAAGGCTTTGCCACCACCAACGGCCTGAAGCTGCAGCGCGACGTGATCGCGCGCGAGGACAATCCCGTCGTCGCCAACTTCCGCAAGGCCGGCGCCATTTTGCTCGGCCGCACCAATTGCCCGGCCTTCTCCTATCGCTGGTTCACCACCAATCTCATCCACGGCGACACCAAGAACCCGCGCGATGCATCGCTGACCCCGGGCGGCTCCTCGGGCGGCGCCGGTTCGGCGGTCGCGGCCGGCATCGGCCACATTGCCCACGGCACCGATATTGCCGGCTCGATCCGCTATCCTGCCTATGCCTGCGGCGTTCACGGCCTGCGTCCGACCCTCGGCCGCATCCCCGCTTTCAATCCCGCGCTGCCGGAGCGCCCGATCGGGCCGCAGATCATGGCGGTGTCGGGTCCGCTGGCGCGCACCGTCAACGACCTCAGGATTTCGCTCGAAGCGATGGCGGCCCGCGACATCCGCGATCCCTGGTTCGCGCCCGTGCCGTTGCAAGGCCCCGCTCGGGACAAGCGCGCCGCGCTTTGCCTCAATCCCGGCGGCCTTGCCACCACACCGGAGGTGAAGGCGGCGGTGAGCGATGCCGGCAAGCGGCTGGAGCGCGCCGGTTGGACCGTCGATGTGATCGAGGACACGCCGCCGATGCGCGAGGCGGTGGAGTGGCAGATCAAGCTCTGGCTCGGCGATGGCTATGAGGCGCAGCTCGATATGGCTGAGCGCGAGGGCGATCCCGGCGCGCTGGCGTGTCTGCGCGGCAACCGCGCCAGGGTGACGCCGATGGACCAGGCCAATTACGCCAAGGCGCTGACCCGACGCGCCACGCTGACCCGTGAGTGGATGCTGTTCTTCGAAAAATATGCCGTGCTGCTGACGCCGGTCTCGGGCGAGCTGCCGTTCCCGGATCACCTCGACTGCAAGGACGACGAATCCTTCAAGCGGGTCTGGGAAGCGCAGCTGCCGCAGATCGCAATTCCCTTCATGGGATTGCCGGGCCTCGTGGTCTCCACCGGCCTCGTCGGCAAGGCGCCGGTCGGCGTGCATGTCGTCTCCGGCCGCTACCGCGAAGACCTTTGCCTGCTCGCGGGCGAGGCGATCGAGGCCGGCGGCGTGCCGCCGTCGCCGATCGACCCCGTGGGCTAGCGATGTCTGCTATTTACGACTTCAAGGCCAACTCGCTTGCCGGCGAGGAGGTGCCGATGAGGCGTTTCGAGGGACAGGTGCTGCTGATCGTCAACACCGCGAGCAAATGCGGCTTCACGCCGCAATATCGCGGGCTGGAGGATCTGCATCGCGATCTCTCGCCGCGCGGCTTTTCCGTGCTCGGCTTTCCCTGCAACCAGTTCGGGGCGCAGGAGCCGGGGCAGGCGAGCGAGATCCAGGCGTTCTGCTCGAGCAATTACGACGTCACCTTTCCGTTGTTCGCCAAGATCGACGTCAACGGCGCAAATGCGCACCCTCTGTATGAGTACCTGAAACGCCAGCAATCGGGCCTGCTAGGGGCCTCCATCAAATGGAATTTCACCAAATTCCTGGTGGACCGTGAGGGCCGCGTGGTCGCACGCTACGCGCCGACCGCCCGGCCGGAAGGATTGCGGACTCAAATCGAAACACTGTTGTGAGCGAGACAATCATGAGCGACGAATTTCCGGACCGCCTGTCGGTCGATCCGAACAGCCCCTATTACAACGCGGACATCCTGTCGCGCGACGTCGGCATCCGCTTCAAGGGCATCGAGAAGACCAATGTCGAGGAGTACTGCATCAGCGAAGGCTGGGTCCGCGTCACCGCCGGCAACGCCAAGGACCGCCACGGCAACCCGCTGACCATCAAGGTGCACGGGCCCGTGGAGCCGTATTTCAGGGACAAGAAATAGTTTCTGAGCGCGCGACGCGCTCTCTCCACGTCATTGCGAGCGAAGCGAAGCAATCCAGAATCTCATTGTTGAGGCAGTCTGGATTGCTTCGTCGCTTCGCTCCTCGCAATGACGAAAGTGAAAGGCCACCCCATGTCCGTCCGCATCGTCGACGTCCGCGAGATCACCAAGCCGATCTCGTCCCCGATCCGCAACGCCTATATCGACTTCACCAGGATGACGACGAGCCTCGTCGCCGTCGTCACCGATGTGGTGCGCGACGGCAAGCGCGTCGTCGGCTACGGCTTCAATTCCAACGGCCGTTACGGCCAGGGCGGCCTGATCCGCGAGCGCTTTGCCCCGCGCATCCTCGAGGCCGATCCGAAGTCGTTGCTCGATGAAGCCGGCGGCAATCTCGACCCCGACAGGGTCTGGGCCGCGATGATGACGAACGAGAAGCCCGGCGGCCATGGCGAGCGCTCGGTCGCGGTCGGCACCATCGACATGGCGGTGTGGGACGCGGTGGCGAAGATCGCCGGCAAGCCGCTGTTCCGATTGCTCGCCGAACGGCACGGCGTCAAGGCCAATCCGCGCGTCTTCGTCTATGCCGCCGGCGGCTATTACTATCCCGGCAAGGGCCTGTCGATGCTGCGCGGCGAGATGCGCGGCTATCTCGATCGCGGCTACAACGTCGTGAAGATGAAGATCGGCGGTGCCGATATCGGCGAGGACCGCAAGCGCATCGAGGCCGTGCTGGAAGAGATCGGCAAGGACGCGCAGCTCGCCGTCGATGCCAACGGCCGCTTCAACCTGGAGACCGGCATCGCCTACGCCAAGATGCTGCGCGACTATCCGCTGTTCTGGTACGAGGAGGTCGGCGATCCCCTCGACTACGCGCTGCAGGCCGCGCTGGCCGAATTCTATCCCGGCCCGATGGCGACAGGCGAGAATCTCTTCAGCCACCAGGACGCCCGCAATCTGATCCGCTACGGCGGCATGCGCCCGGATCGCGACTGGCTGCAATTCGACTGCGCGCTGTCCTACGGCCTGTGCGAATACCAGCGCACGCTGGAGGTGCTGAAGACCCACGGTTGGTCGCCCAGCCGCTGCATCCCTCACGGCGGCCACCAGATGTCGCTCAACATCGCGGCGGGCTTAGGCCTCGGCGGCAACGAGAGCTATCCCGACCTGTTCCAGCCCTATGGCGGCTTCCCCGACGGCGTCCGCGTCGAGAACGGCCACATCACCATGCCGGATTTGCCGGGCATCGGCTTCGAAGGCAAGTCCGATCTCTACAAGGAGATGAAGGCGCTGGCGGAGTAGGGCGGCTGGTGCCGCACACTCCGTCATTGCGAGCGCAGCGAAGCAATCCAGAATCTTTCCGCGGCGGCAGCCTGGATTGCTTCGTGGCTACGCTCCTCGCAATGACGGAGGGGTGAGGTCTCGAAATCGTCTTGCGATTGTGATATGGTGCGCGCTCGTTCCAATCGAGCGAAATCATGAAACAGCCGTGCGTCTACATGTTCGCCAATCGTCGCAACGGGACGATCTACGTCGGCGTCACGTCGAACCCGCCGCGCCGCGCGTTCGAACATCGTGAGGGTTTGGTGAAGGGGTTCTCGTCGAAGTACGGCTGCAAGCTCCTCGTCTGGTACGAGCTGCACGCGACCATGACTGACGCGATTGCGTGCGAGAAGCAGATCAAGGGCGGCAGTCGGGCGAAGAAGCTCGCGCTGATCGAGAGCATCAATCCGGACTGGACCGTTTGTACGACACGCTGATCTGAGCCTGGAAAGCGGTAATCAAGCGCAGGCACTTGTCACATTCACCGTCATTGCGAGCGTAGCGAAGCAATCCAGGATCTCTCCGTCGAAGCGGTCTGGATTGCTTCGTCGCTACGCTCCTCGCAATGACGAATGTGGTGCGACTCGACCGCCCCTACGACAACCGCATATCCAAGAGCCTTCGCCCTTCGCCCTTCAGCAGCTTCTTCACCGCGCTCGAGGCCACCACCTCGCCGTCATTGGCGTAGGCCTCGTGGTTCTTCTCGATGTCGTCGAGGCGGTAGAGGTAGTTGACCATCACGCCGGCGGATTCGCGCAATCCCTTCGGTGAGAGGTCGCCTAACCAGTTGATGCGTTCGAGCCTCGCGCCGTTGCCGAGATGGAAGCGGGCGACGGAATCGATCAGCTTGCCCTTCGGCGTGCGCGCCTTGAGGAAGTAATGCGCGGCGAGGGGCTCGATCACGCCGCGGAGCAGCGTCGTCGTCTCGGGGTTCTCGAACCATTTGGGATCGTCGAGGCGCTTCAGCACCTCGCGGTCCTCGTCCGACAGCGGCAGATCCTTGTCCTGCTTCACCCAGGCCATGAAGCCGGGCACCGGCGACAGCGTCACGAAGGTGTCGAGCTTCGGCGTTTCGCGCCGCAGTTCCTCCACCACCTGCTTGATCAGGAAGCTGCCGAAGGAGATGCCGCCTAGGCCGCGCTGGGTGTTGGAGATCGAATAGAACACGGCGGTGCGCGCGCGCTCTATCGGCAGGTGCCGGCGGTCGACCGCAAGCAGCGGCGCGATCGCGCCCGGGATCGTCTCGGTCAGCGCCACCTCGACGAAGATCAGGGGCTCGTCCACCATCGCGGGGTGGAAGAAGGCGTAGCAGCGGCGGTCGACCGGATCGATGCGGCGGCGCAGATCGTCCCAGTCGGAGATCTCGTGCACGGCTTCGTAGCGGATGATCTTTTCGAGGATGTTGGCCGGGGTCGACCAGTCGATCCTGCGCAGCACGAGAAACCCCCTGTTGAACCACGAAGAAAGAAGATGCGAGACGTCGCGGTCGAGCGCGGCGAGATCGGTGTGCCCGTTCATCATGTCGAGCAGATCGGCGCGCATGGCGACGAGGTCGCCGGTGCCGCCGGGCGCGCGGTTGAGCCTGCGGATCAGCTCCTGCCGCCGCGGCTCCGAGGCGAAATGCAGTGAGCTCGCGTCTTCGTCGCTCGGCGCGGCGCGCCATGTCTCGATCGCCCTGGACAGGCGCTCCCGGTCCGGGCCGAAATCGCGTACCAAGCCTTCGAAGAAGGCGCGGCGTCCCGCCGCATCGAGCTCCCGGTAGATGTCGAGCACCTCGCGCGCGATGGCGATACCCGATGCTTCGCCCCGGCCCGACAGCAGCGCATCGCACAGCTCGAGCAGTCCGTCGGCATCCCGTCCGGTGTCGGCGGATTCGCCGCGACGAAGCAGCGTGCGGCCGCGCTCGGAGATGGTGGCGAGCAGGTCGGAGAAGAAGGCGTTGGCCATTGGGGCTTTCGTATCAGGTTTGTGCGTTGCGGAAGCTTACACGGGATTTGGGTGGAAGCCGATCACAATCAAGCGGAGGAATGCGGCAACTTTAGTCGGGCCGTGCGTTTGGAGAATGCCGGCATGCCGTTGAATGCGGACAATGTCACCGAGGGCTGCGCCGCCGTAGGGTGGGCAAAGGCGCAAAGCGCCGTGCCCACCTTCTGTCGATGACAGGGAAAGACGTGGGCACGCTTCCGCCGTCGCTCTTCGAGCTAGGCGGACAAGTCGCTTTGCCCACCCTACGATTTCTGCAGTTTGAGGCGTTCCAACTTCCACATCGTCATGGCCGGGCTTGTCCCGGCCATCCACGCCTCTCCACGCGGCACGAAGAACGTGGATGCCCGGGACAAGCCCGGGCATGACGACCTCTTATGTTGGTAGCCTACTTCCCCGCAAACTCCGTCGGCGTCCGTCCCGTCACCTGGCGGAACGCGGCCGAGAACGCCGGCACGCTGGCATAGCCGAGCTGGGTCGCGAGCTGCTTCACCGACACGCTGGCATCGGTCGACAGCCGCTGGATCGCCGCCGCAATCCTTGCGCGCTGGCACCAGCTCTTGAAGCTGAGCTGCGTTTCCGTCGAGAACAGCCGCGACAGCGTCCGCGCCGAGGTTCCGACCTCCCGCGCCAGCGTGTCGATGTCGTGTAGCCCCGTGGGGTCGTCGAGCACGATCATCGCGGCGCGGCGGCAGCGCACTTCGCGCGGCAGCGGCACGAAGGTGGTGGAATCCTCGGCCTGGTGCAATTCCAGCATCACCAGGCGCACCAGGAGCTCGGTGCGCTCCTCGGTGTTGCGCGGGTCGAACAGCGCCAGGATCGCCTGGTTCAGCAGCGGCGACACCCGCACCACGAATTCCCTGGTCAGGCCGTCATAGCGCTGCTCGCGCTTGAGCCACGACAGGTCGAAATACAGCGTGCGCATCTCGATGTCGGCGAGCAGGTCGATGGCATGTTGAAGCCCGGCCGGCACCCAGACCGCGCGGTCCGGCGGCACCAGCCAGCGTCCCCCCGGCGTCGTCACCTGCATGGTGCCCTTGGCCGCATAGATCAGCTGCGCCTCGCGGTGCAGGTGCGGTTCGATCCGCAGGCCCCTGGGATAGTCGCGCGCAACCAGGTGCACGCCCGCGGGCGAGCGATGGTTGCTGCGGACCTCCCGCAGGATTGGCGTTTCCAAGATTGGCGTTTCCAAGACAGTCATTGGCAGCATCCCGTCATGGGGAGGACATATAACTCATTTCGGAGCAGGAGAGGATTCGGGAATGAACAGCCCCAGTCGGGTCATCAGTTTCGTCAACGCAGGCCATTTCATCGACCATTATTCGATGCTGATCTTCGCCGCCGCCGTCATCATCATGGGCCCGGCGCTGGGCATGGCCTATTCGGAACTCCTGCCTTACGCGACGCCGGGCTTCGTTGCCTTCGGGGCCGGCTCGCTGCTGACCGGCTGGCTCGGCGACCGCTGGAGCCGCCGCCACATGATGCTGATCTTCTTCGTCGGCATCGGGGCATCCATGGTCGCGGTCGGCTTCGTGCAGACCCCGGCGCAGCTCGGCGCCGCGCTGCTTGCGATCGGCATCTTTGCCTCGATCTATCATCCTGTCGGCACCGCCATGATCGTGTCTTACGCCGACCGGCTCGGCCGCGAGATGGGCATCAACGGGGTCTGGGGCAATCTCGGCGTGGCTTCCTCCGCGCTCGTCACCGGCGTGATCGGCCAATATCTCGGCTGGCGTTTCGCCTTCATCATTCCCGGCGCGGTCACGATCCTGATCGGCATCGCCTTTGCGATGATGGTCGTGCACGAGGACCGCAAGGGCGCCAGGCAGGCGGCGGCGCAGGCGCGGGTGGCCAAGCAGGACATGTGGCGCGTGGTGCTGTCGCTGCTGATCGTCGTGATCGCTATCTCGACCACGTTCAATGCCGTCACCGTGGCGCTGCCAAAACTGTTCGCGGAGCGGCTGGCGGACTTGACCAAGAGCCCGGCGCTGCTCGGGGTCATCGCCGCCTGCGTCTACGTGTTCGGCGCGATGACCCAGTACACGATCGGCCGGCTGCTCGACCGCTATTCGCTCAAGACGGTGGCATTGCCGCTGTCCTTCATGCTGGCGCCGTTCCTGTATCTGGCCGCCAGCCTGGAGAATTTGCCGCTGATCCTGGTCTCGATCGGCATCGTCATGGGGGCGTTCGGGCAGGTCACGGTCAACGACGCCATGGTCGGCAAATACACCAGCGAGGAGTGGCGCTCGCGCGCCTATGCCGTGCGTTACTTCATCGGCTTCACCGCGGCGGGGGCCTCGGTCGGCCTGGTCGCCTGGCTCTACGAGCAGGGCGGCTTCGTCACCATGCTGCACGCCTTCGCCGCCCTCTGCCTGCTCGCGATCGCAGCCGCCATCATCCTGCCGCGCGAGATCAGGACGCCGCAGGCGGTGTGAGGTCTTTGTGAGGCGGGCAACTGTCTCCACATCGTCATTCCGGGGCGCGCGTCAGCGCGAACCCGGAATCCATCGGGCGGCAGCGACTGCGGAGAAATGGATTCCGGGCTCGTCGCTGCGCGACGCCCCGGAATGACGGGCAACGGAGCGGCTCCTCACGCACGCCGCCGATCATGCAACTCTGCCCCTGTTTTGCCCGACGAAGCAAACCGCTTCGGCAAGGCCGAAATTTTCCCGAGCGTTTTCAGCCCCATCCCTACTGTGCATGGGGTTGTTTTCGCGTTTTGTTGTCGCCGGCTCCCTCCTACGTCTGGAACCGGCTCCACCTCCTGCGGGTTCTATTCCCATGGCCCCGACGCCGGGGGTGAAGGGGGTAATCATCTGCATGCTGTCGCGCCTGCTCCGATCGGCCTGGCTTGTCCCCGCGGCGCTCGTCCTCACCACCATCGCGGCCGTCGCTGAAACGGGCAAATCGGCCGGCCCGTCCGAATTGCTGCTGGTGGCGCAGATCGTGCTGCTGATCGCGGTCGGCCGCGGTCTCGGCGAGATCATGATGCGCGTCGGTCAGCCCTCGGTGATCGGCGAATTGCTCGCCGGCATCATTCTCGGGCCATCGCTGTTCGGCTGGGTCTGGCCGGAGGCGCAGCACGCGATCTTCCCCAAATCGCCCGAGCAGAAGGCGATGATCGACGGCATCGCGCAAGTGGGCATCCTGCTCCTGCTGCTGCTCACCGGCATGGAGACCGATCTCAAGCTGGTCCGCAAGGTCGGCAGGGCCGCGATCGCGATCTCGATCGCCGGCATCGTCGTGCCCTTTGCCTGCGGCTTCGCGCTCGGCGAGTTCCTGCCCGATGCGCTGCTGCCCAACCCGGAACAGCGTCTGGTGGCTTCGCTGTTCATGGGCACGGCGCTGTCGATCTCCTCGGTCAAGATCGTCGCGGTGGTCGTGCGCGAGATGAACTTCATGCGCCGCAATGTCGGGCAGATCATCGTCGCGACCGCCGTCATCGACGACACCATCGGCTGGATCCTCATCGCCGTTATCTTCAGCCTGGCTTCGCACGGCACGCTGGACATTGCCTCGGTGGCGAAGGCGGGACTGGGGACGCTGCTATTTCTCGCGGTCAGCTTCACGATCGGCCGCCGCCTGGTGTTTCAGCTGATCCGCTGGGCCAACGACAATCTCGTCAGCGCCGCGGCGGTCATCACGGTGATCCTGCTGCTGATGTGCGTGATGGCGATGATCACGCATGCCATCGGCGTCCACACCGTGCTGGGCGCCTTCGTCGCCGGCATCCTGGTCGGGGAGTCCCCGATCCTGACGCGGCAGATCGACGAGCGCCTGCGCGGCCTGATCTCCAGCTTCTTCATGCCGGTGTTCTTCGGCCTCGCCGGCCTTGCCGCCGATCTCTCGGTGCTGCGCGATCCCAATCTCCTGATGTTCACCGGCCTCCTGGTCGTGATTGCCAGCGTCGGCAAGTTCGGCGGCGCCTTCGTCGGCGGCACATTGGGCGGCCTGAACAATCGGGAATCGCTCGCGCTCGCGAGCGGCATGAACGCGCGCGGCTCGACCGAGGTGATCATCGCCACCATCGGCCTGTCGATCGGCGTGCTCAGCCAGAACCTGTTCACGATGATCGTGACCATGGCGATCGTGACCACGATGGCGATGCCCCCGATGCTGCGCGCAGCGCTGGCGAGGCTGCCGATCAACCAGGAGGAGAAGGAGCGGCTGGAGCGAGAGGAATTCGAGAAGCGCGGCTTCCTCGCCAATCTCGAGCGGCCCCTGCTGGCGGTGGACGAAAGCGTCAATGCCACCTTTGCCGCCCACCTCGCGGGCCTGATCGCCGGCATGCGCGGCCTGCCGATCACCGTGCTGCATATCGGCCGAAACGCGAAGGAGCAGGAGAAGGGCCGCGAGGAGGAGAAGAGCCACGAAGCCGTGGTGAAGAAGGCGGCCGTTTCTGTCAGCAGCGAGAGCGAGGCCGGCAGCATCGACGTCGTCACCCGCGCAAGGCGTGCCGAGCTCGGCGAGACCATCACCGAGGAGGCGCGCAAGGGTTTCGATCTCCTCGTCGTCGGCATCGACAAGGTTGCCGCGACCAAGGATCGCTTCGACCGCAAGATCGAGGACATCGCCGCGACGTTTGAGGGACCGCTCGCGATCGCCGCGGCGAAGGGCAAGCACCTGAAGCAGCCGAACCCCGACGGGCTCAACATCCTCGTTCCGGTCTCCGGCAGCGGCATCTCCAAGCGCGGCGCCGAGGTCGCGGTCGCGCTGGCGCAAGCAGGATCGGGCTCGCTCCGGGTGATCTATGTCGCGACCACGCGCGACAAGGGCGCGCAGCGCGGCGCTTCCCGCGGCCTCGGCCAGGAGGCGAGCATCCTGAAGGACGCCAGCGATCTCGCCGCCCGCTACGACGTCGACATCACCACCACGCTGCGGGTGAACCGGGCGCCGGAAGCCGCGATCCTGCGCGAGATCGACACCACCGATGTCGATCTCGTCGTCATGGGCGTCGACCGCATCCAGGCCGACCACCTCTCCTTCGGCGGCGTCGCCGACGCCGTGCTGCGGCAGTCGAAGGTCTCTGTGCTGCTGGTGTCGAGCGGCGAGGCAAGGCAGGCTCCGGCGGAGAAGGCTTGAAATCTCTCTCCGCCGTCATTGCGAGGAGCGAAGCGACGAAGCAATCCAGACTCTTTCCGCGGAAAGATCCTGGATTGCTTCGCTGCGCTCGCAATGACGATCATGGTCGATAGCGGTCGCTTACTTCACCTCCGCCACCGGCTGCGCCTTCGGCGTCTTCTTGCTCGCCCGCCAGTTCTCGAAACGCTGCACCACCACGAAGAAGGCCGGCACGAACAGCACCGCGAGGCAGGTCGAGGCCAGCATGCCCGAGAACACGGTGATGCCGATCGACTTGCGCGCGCTGGCGCCGGCGCCGGTGGCGAGCACCAGGGGCACCACGCCGAGGATGAAGGCGAACGAGGTCATCAGGATCGGGCGGAAGCGGGCGCGCGCCGCTTCGATCGCGGCTTCCAGCACCGGCTTGCCGTCACGGCCGTGCAGCTCGAGCCCGACCTCGACGATCAGGATCGCGTTCTTGGCCGACAACGCGATCAGCAGGATCAGGCCGATCTGGCAATAGAGGTTGTTGTCGATCTTGAGCCCGGAAAGGATCAGCATCGGCCCCAGCAGCGACAGCGGCACGGCGAGGATCACCGAGATCGGCGCGTACCAGCTCTCATACTGGCCGGCGAGCACCAGGTAGACCAGCAGCATGGCAAGGCCGAACACCCAGTAGATCTGGTTGCTGACCGCCTTCTCCTGATACGACATCGCGGTCCATTCGTAGCCGGTGCCGGGCGGCAGCGTCTTGTCCGCGATCTCCTCCATCAGCTTCAGCGACTGGCCGGAGGAATAGCCCTGTGCCGGCAGGCCGATCACGGTCGAGGAGGGATAGAGGTTGTAGAGGCTGATCAGCGACGGCCCCGTGGCCGGCGTGATCTTGGCGACGGTGCCGATCGGGATCATGTCGCCGTTGGAATTGCGCACCATCATGTTGGCGATGTCGCGCTCGGTGACGCGGAAGGCGGGGTCGGCTTGCGTATAGACCTGGAACACGCGGCCGAACTTGTTGAACTGGTTGACATAGGACGAGCCGAGATAGGTCGACAGCGCCGCGAACACCTGATCGGTGGTGACGTGCAGCGTCTGGGTCTTGACCCGGTCGATCTCGACGTTGAACTGCGGCACCGAGGAGCGGAACGAGGACTGCACGCGCTGCAGCGCGCTCTGGCTCTGGCCGTTCGAGACCACCGCGCCGGTGATGGCCTGCAGCTTGGCGAAATCGCTGTTGCCGTCGCGCAGCTCCACCTGCATCGAGAATCCCGCGGCGTTGCCGATGCCCTGGATCGGAGGCGGCGGCAACACGATGGTGCGTGCCTCCATGATGGTCGCGAGCTTGTCGTTGAGGCCGTAGACCAGCGAGCGCAGATCCTCGCCGGGCCCTTTGCGGGCGTCCCAGTCCTTCAGGATGATGTAGGCGACGCCGGCATTGGCGAGGCTCGCGCTGTTGTCGAGCGCGGAAATGCCGGCGATGGTGATGACCTGCGCCACGCCGGGCGTGTCCTTGATGATCTCGCTGGCCCTGTCGAGCACCTTCTGGGTCCGCTCCAAGGCGGCGCCGTCGGGCAGCTGCACGGCGGCGATCAGATAGCCCTGGTCCTCGATCGGAAGGAAGCCGGTCGGCACCCGCGACAGGCCGTAGGCGCTGGCCCCGATGATCAGCAGCGCGAACGCGACCGAGACGGTGGCATGTCTCACGAGGAAGGTGATCAGCCGCGTGTAGCCGCGCTCGACACGGTCGTAGACCGCGTTGAAGCCGCGATAGAAGAAATTGCGCTGCTCCGGCGGCACCGCCGGCCGCAGCCACAGCGCGCATTGCGTCGGCTTCAACGTCGCCGCGTTGATGGCGGACAGAAGCGCGGTCGCCGCGATCACCAGCGCGAATTGCGAATAGATGCGTCCCGTCAGCCCCGCGAGGAACGAGGCCGGCAGGAACACCGAGATCAGCACCAGGGTGATGCCGACGATCGGCGCGAACAGCTGGTCCATCGCCTTGATCGCGGCATCGTGGCCGTTCATGCCCTGCTCGATGTTGTGCGCGGCGCCTTCGACCACGACGATGGCGTCGTCGACCACGATGCCGATCGCCAGCACGATCGCGAACAGCGTCGACATGTTGATGGTGAAGCCGAGCGCCGCCATCGCGGCGAAGGCGCCGATGATGGTGACCGGCACGGTGGTGGCCGGCACCAGCATCGCGCGCCAGTCCTGCAGGAACACCAGGATCACGACCAGCACCAGCAGGCCGGCCTCGATCAGGGTCATGTAGACCTCGTGCACCGAGGCCTCGACGAACTTGGTGGTGTCGAAAGGCGTGTCGTATCTGATGCCTTCCGGAAACCGCTTGGCGAGCTCGGCCATCTTCTTCTCGACGGCCTGCTCGACCTGGAGCGCGTTGGCGCCGGGCGACTGGAACACGCCGATGCCGACGGCCGGCTGCTTGTTCAGCGAGAAGATCTGGCTGTAGGTCTGCGCGCCGAGCTCGACCCAGCCGACGTCGCGCACCCGCGTGACGTCGCCGCTGCTGCCGGACTTGACGATGATGTTCTCGAACTGACTGGTGTCATCGAGCCGTCCGTTGACGTTGAGCGTGTACTGGAACGCCTGTCCCGGCGGCGTCGGCGGCGCGCCGACCTGGCCAGCGGCGACCTGCTGGCTCTGTTGCTGGATCGCCTGGATGACGTCCTGCGGCACCAGCCCGCGGACCTGCAGCTTGTTCGGATCGAGCCAGACCCGCATCGAATACTGGCCGGCGCCGAACACGGTGACGTTGCCGACGCCGGGCAGGCGCGAGAGCTCGTCGCGGATGTTGATGGTGGCGTAGTTGCTCAAGTAGAGGCTGTCGTAACGCGAATCCGGCGAGGTCAGCGTCACGAACAAGAGGATCGAGGTCGACCGCTTCTGCACGGTGACGCCCTGGTTCTGCACCGCCTGGGGCAATTGCGACAGCGCGCTGGAGACGCGGTTCTGCACCAGCACCTGCGCGAAGTTGAGGTCGGTGCCGATCTTGAAGGTCACCGTCAGCGTATAGGTGCCGTCCGAGCCGCTGTAGGACTGCATGTAGAGCATGTCCTCGACACCGTTGACCTGCTGCTCGATCGGCAGCGCCACGGTGTCGATCACGGTCTTGGCGCTGGCGCCGGGATAGCGCGTGGTGACCTGCACGGTCGGCGGCACGACGTCGGGATATTGCGCGACGGCGAGGTTGAACAGCGCGACGCCGCCGATCAGGATCATCAACAGCGCGATGACGTTCGAGAGGACCGGCCGCTCGATGAAAAACTTTGAGATCATGGCTGGCCCCTTACTTGCTCGAGGCTTGCGGCTGCTCGATCTTCGTCACCTGCGGATCGATCTTCTGACCCGGGATCACCCGCAGCAGCCCCGCGATGACGATGCGATCGTCCGGCTTCAGGCCGCTTTCGATCACGCGCAGCCCGTTGTCGAGCGGCCCGATCTGCACCTTGCGCTGCTCGACGACATTGTCGCCGTTGACCACCAGCAGATAGCGGCCGCCCTGGTCGCTGCCGAGCGCGGCGTCGGGAACGAGCAGCGAGTCCTTTTCCTGGCTGAAGGGTACGCGGACGCGGACGAAATAGCCCGGCACCAGCACCCGCTTGTCGTTGGCGATGAGGCCGCGCACCGCCAGCGTTCCGGTGGATTGATTGAGCGTCGGCGAGACGTAGTCGAGCTTGCCCTCGTGCGGATAGCCGGTCTCGGTCTGCAGTCCCACCTGAATCGGGAATTGCTTCATGTCGGCGGGGGTCAGTCCGCGGCGGGTGGCTTCGGCGCGGATGCGCAACACGTCCTGCTCGTTGACGGTGAAGTTCACGTAGATCGGGTCCATCGCCACGATGGTGGCGAGCTGGGTCGGCGAGGAAACGCCGACGAGTTCGCCGACCGAGACCATGTGGGCGCTGACGATGCCGTCGAACGGCGCCGTCACCTTGGTGTAACCGTAATTGACCTCGGCGAGTTTCGTATTGGCCTGGGCCTGCTGCAGATTGGCTTGGGCATTGTCGCGGTTGGACGTGGAGGTGTCGAGCGTGGCCTGCGAGACTGCCTGGCGCTGCACCAGCTCGGCCTGCCGCTTGTAGTCGGCTTCCGCCTGCCGGACCGAGGCCTGCGCGCCGATCTCGGCCGCCTGCGCCTGCTCGAGCTTGAGCTTGTAGGTCTCCGGCTCGATCGTGAACAGCTGGGTGCCCTGCTTGACGAAGGTGCCGTCCTGATAGTCGATCGATTGCAGAAAGCCCTGCACCCGCGCCACCAGATCGACGCTCTTGATCGGCGCGGTGTTGCCCGTGGCCTCGATGTAGCGCGTCACTGGACGCTGCACGGGCGTTGCCACGTCCACCTTGGGCGGCGGTGGTGCCACGAACGTGTTCTTGTCCTCGCAGCCGGCGAGCAAGGCCACGAACGCCGCAGCGGAAAGGACCCGCCCGATATGCCTCCACGCTCCATTGCGTCGCGCGGCAGTGGCGGGATTCGTTGCGGTCATTCGGTAGCCCCCGATTCTGTCTGTCGGTGCGGCAGGCTAGCAATAAAAGACTGGCCGTGGAACACCATAGCCATGGCAGTCACCGGCCTTGCCCTGCAACGAGCGATGTGGCCTTTGACAGGTTTATCACGACAAGCCGCTTTTCACCGAGGGCGTGATCGACCAGAATTGTTTCGAAGGCCGCGCGCGACAAACGCAGCGGTCGGGAAGAAGAAAAGGTGGGAAGACCATGACATGCCAACGCCATTTCGGTCGGCTCGCGCCGGCCTCGTTCTTGCCGCGATGCTCGCCATGCCCGCGCTAGCAGACGGCTTGACGGACGAGATCGCACCGACCGGCAAGCTGCGGGTCGCGATCGCCATCAGCCCCGCGGGTGGCGCGTTCTGGTCGACCAAGACCGAAGCCGGCTATGCCGGCGTCCCGGTCGATCTCGGCAAGGCGATGGCCGCCCAGCTCGGCGTCCCCGTCGAATATGTCGTGCACCAGAATTCCGGACAGATCACCGACGCCGCGTCGAAAGGGACATGGGACGTCACCTGGCTGCCCAGGGATCCCGAGCGCGAAACCAAGATGCTGTTCGGCCCGATCTACGAGGTCGCGGACGCCACCTACATCGTCAAGGCGGGCTCGGCCGTCACCAATTTTGCGACGCTGGACCAGCCCGGCATCAAGGTCGCCGCCGTCAACGCCACCACGACCATGCGCGGCGCGATCGCGCATCTGAAGCGTGCCAAGGTCACGGGCTATCAGACCTATGACGAGATCTGAGCTGGCCCCGGTTGTCTGAACAGAATATCCGCGTCGATAAGTGGAGCCTCTGCCGGGGTTAGGCTGCCGTGCGGAGCGGCAGCGGGGTGAAGTAGGCTTGATCCGGTGTGCTGCCGTCAAGGCT
>NZ_JBWJZE010000021.1:0-114343 GCF_056429085.1 Bradyrhizobium sp. CFUWI | reverse complement strand
CGAGAGCGAGAACGTATGCCCGTCGCCACACACGCGGTGTCATCGCCCGGTTCAACCGGGCGATCCAGTATTCCAGAGACGCCAGCGATCAATCCGAGAAGCCGCGGCGTACTGGATTCCCCGCCTTTCGCGGGGAATGACAGCCTCACTTGGAGAACCAGCTATCGCCTCATCCTCCGTCATTGCGAGCGCAGCGACTTGTCCGCCGAAGCCTTGGCGAAGGCGGAAGCAATCCAGAAATGTGTCCGCAGTAATAGTCTGGATTGCTTCGTCGCAAGGGCTCCTCGCAATGACGGGGAGAGAGCATGTGCGCCACACTCAGCTCTCGCGCCCCGGACGCAGCGCAGCGTCCCTTCGACGGTGCGCTGCAGAGCCGGGGCCCATGTCGCGGCATTGTGCCGTGTCGCCCTGGGTCCCGGCTCTGCGCCGCAACGCCGAGGGGGGTGCAGCTTGTCCGGGACACCGGCGCCTCAATGACCGCGCTTCATCCCCTGATCTGCGTCCACCTCCGGGGCCATCGCCATCCAGGCGCTGGATGCGAACTGCCGGCGCCAGGTCACGACCACAACGGCGGCGGTGGTGACGAACAGCACCCATGGGCTGACGAACCAGCCGAGATAGCCGAGCGCGAAGAAGAACGCGCGCTGGCCGCGGTTGAAATGGCGGCCGGCGGATTCGAACAGGCGCGAGGTGCGGATGACGTGGGCTTCGGCCGCTGGCGTGTCGCGCTGGTCCGCCGCCGGCATGCCGCCGAACAGGATCGCGACATAGTTGAACAGGCGATAGGCCCAGGCGAATTTGAAGAAGGCATAGACGCAGATCAGCACGAGGCCGACGCATTTCAGTTCCCACATCGCCGGCGAGGTGCTGAGATCGACCGGAAGCTTGCTCAGAATCGTGATGGCGTCGTTGGTGGCGTGCAGCAGCGCCAGCGCGCCGCCGAGCGCGAACAGGCTGGTGGAGGCGAAGAAGGCGGTGCCGTTCTGCAGCGAGGTCATGATCTGCATGTCGACCATGCGGGTGTCGCGGTCGAGCATCCGGCGGACCCAGACCTCGCGATAACGGTTCATGCGCGCCGACAGGCTGTCGCGGCCGTAGGCCGAATGCTCCAGCGTCAGGGCATAGACCAGCCATTCGATGACGAAGAAGCCGACGGCGGCGATGTCGACCCAGTGCCTGCTCATGTCTGTCTCCTGGCGCGGACGGCAACGATTGCCACGCGTGGGCCGGCGCGGCAACGATTGATTGGCGGCAGGTGATGGCGTTAAAAGCGGCTCGCTCGAGGACGTCTCTGGAAGGACTGATGACATGGCTGCGCTGAAACTCGCCATCGGCAACAAGAACTACTCGTCATGGTCGATGCGGCCCTGGCTCGCGCTCCGCGCCAACGACATTCCGTTCGTGGAGACGCTGATTCCGCTCTACACCGACAATCCCGCGGACAAGGAGCAGATCCTGTCCTTCAGCCGCGCCGGCAAGGTGCCGGTGCTGGTCGACGGCGACGTCACGGTGTGGGATTCGCTCGCCATCATCGAATACATCGCCGAGCGCTATCCGGAAGTGAAGCTGTGGCCCGATGACGTCGCCGCGCGCGCGCATGCCCGATCGGTGTGCGCCGAGATGCATTCCGGCTTCGTGGCGCTGCGCAACGAATGCGGCATGAACCTGCATCGGCCGATCCGCCCCGTGGCGCTGTCCGCGGAGGCCAAGGCCAACGTCGCCCGCATCGAGGAGATCTGGCGCGAGTGTCGCACGCGCTACGGGGCGGGGCCGTTCCTGTTCGGCCGCTTCGGCGCGGCGGACGCGATGTACGCGCCGGTCGTGCACCGCCTGCGCACCTACGCGATCGAGGTTGCGCCGGATACCAAGGCCTACATGGAGACGATGATAGCGCTGCCGGCGTTCCAGGAATGGACCCGCGACGGGCTGGCCGAAACGCTTGTCATCGCCAAGTTCGAGGACGCCTGAGCGCCGGGGGCTGCCCGAGACCCGCTGGCCCCTGTGGCGGCCGGCGGCGCATGGCCGGAAATTGACCGGGGGCCATGGCGTCAGGGGCTGCGACAAGCTGTCTGAACGAGCGGCCCCCGCCGGTATCATCGGCCCGCCGGTTCCGGTCCTATCATTCTGAAAAGACTGCAAAATATACGCGCTTGCCATGCAGGCATGGCGCTGGCCAAAACCACGGGTCGCGTGCTATAAAGTACATGGGTTTCCGGCCGGCCGTCGTAGTGGGACCATGGGCGAGGCAGGCGTTGTTTGGAGTGATGGAGAGGGTGTTGAAGCACAAATTCCCGATTGGAACGCGCGTATTGTTCACGGCCAGCAACGTCGCGCGCCCCGCCGCCAGCGGCGCGTATGAAATCATCCGTCTGCTGCCGACCGATGGCGACGATTGCCAATATCGGATCAAGAGCTCGACCGAAGCCTTCGAACGCGTCGCCAAGGAAAGCCAGCTCGCGCTGTCCTGAAGCCAGCTCGCGCTCCTGAAGGCTGACGCATCCCGCATTGCTGCCATCAGCGAATAGTGTCCTGCCGCCGTCAAAAGGCCCGCTTCACCTCCAAAAGGTGGGCCGGGGCAGTTGCCGATTAGCGGTGCTCGCTTGACCATTCGCTCTCTGCTCGCGTGAGGGGACGTCGCGCATGAACTGGGCTTGGGCCACTTCGCTCGACCAAATCTGGCGCTCACCGGCCCTTCCGATGTGGATGACGCTGGCCGCTGCGGGATTCTTCGGATTGATCCTGCTGATCACGTTGCTGCGCGCCGACAGATCGGTTGCCAACGGCGCCCTGACCGTGATCACGCTGCTCTCCATTGCGATCGCCGGAGCTGCCACCGTGCGCGTCTATGGCCCATTGGGCTCGGACGCGCCGGCCGAGGCGCGCGCGCCGGGCGCGGTCGTCGCCAGCCTGCCGGCACTGTCCTGCCTTGACGATCTCGCCGGCGATGCGGTCGCCATCGGCTGCGAAAGGGCGCTGTTCGGCTCGCCGGATGCGGTGGCCGCGGCCGTGTCCTACACCGCGGCCCGGATCGACCGGCTGATGGCGCTGGGCGATGCCGCGACCGCCGACAAGAGCCTGACGGCGGACATCAAAGCGCTGCGCAAGGCGCTGGAGCGCGATCGCTACGGCCTGGTGGCGCAGGTGCTGGTCGTGCGCGACGGCTGTACCCAGTTCGAGTGTGCCGCGTTCCGCTCGCTGACCGACCAGCAGCAGGTCGCTGCCAACATGGATTCCCATCTCTACGACGTGCTGGTCGCGCGCCATGCGCCGACCTGGAATGCGCCGGCGACGGCGGCGGCAGCGGCGCTGCCGCCGAATGCGGCGCTCGCGGGTCTGCCGCCCTCGATGCCGACGGGCAAGCCGACCAATGCCGAGTTCCCGAGCTCCTCGTCGACGCCGCCGGTCAGCATCATGAATCCGGAGCCCGCGGCGACGGCGCGGCAGGCCGCGCCGCCGGCAAACGCGGCGGCAGCGCCGGCCGCTTCGCGCGCGCCGGCAGCTGCCTCGGCACAGGCTTCAGCGCCTGCGGCGCCTGCTGCGAAGCGGCCGCCGGCCCCGAAGGCTGCGCGGGCCACCGCAGCACCGGTTCCGCTCGCGCCTCCGCCGGCGACCGCGGCGGCTCCCGCGGCTGCGGATAACGAATAGTTCGGCATTCCAAATGCGGTGTTGCCCGGCTAATGCTGGGCCATGCCGCTACATCTGATCAAGCTCGCCGTCGGCTGCGACTCCGTCAAGGAATTGAAGGAGTGGGTCGCCGAACGGATGCAGACCGCCAAGAAGAAGGGTCTGCCGCAACGCCACATCCACATCACCCGCATGGTGCCCAAGCGCGACGCCGAGATCCTCGCCGGCGGGTCGCTCTATTGGGTGATCAAGGGCGAGATCGCCGCGCGGGAAAAGATCATCGGCATCGAGCCGTTCCGCGACAAGGACGGTATCGGGCGCTGCCGCATCGTGATGCAGCCGAAGGTGATCTCGGTATCGCCGCGGCCGATGCGCCCGTTCCAGGGCTGGCGCTATCTCACGGAGGATTCCGTGCCGCCCGATCTCGGCAGGTCCGCCGCCGGCTCGATCGCGGCGATGCCGGAGCCGATGCGGCGCGAACTGCGCGATCTGGGGCTGCTCTAAACCGCGATATTGTCGATCAGCCGGGTGCTGCCGAGCTTGGCCGCCACCAGGATCCGCAACGGGCCGTCCTTGCGCGAGGCGACTTGTGCCAGCGTCTCGGCATGGCGGAGCTCGTAATAGTCCAGCGCAAAGCCCGCCGCCTTGATCATCTCGGCGCCGCCGGCCATCGCCGGCGCGATGGCGTCGCCGGCCTTGATCCGCCGCGCGCTCTCTTTCATGGCCCGGTAGAGCATGGGGGCGGTCTGCCGCTCCTCGGCCGACAGGTAGACGTTGCGCGAGGACATCGCGAGTCCGTCGCGCTCGCGCACGGTGCGCGAGCCGATCACCTTGACGCCGAGGTCGAGGTCGCGCGCCATCTGCGTCACCACCCGCAATTGCTGAAAGTCCTTTTCGCCGAAGATCGAGAAGTCCGGCCGGCACTGCGTGAACAGCTTGCCGACCACGGTGGCGACGCCGCCGAAGAAATGCGGGCGAAAGCGATCCTCGAGGCCGGCGAGCGCCGGCCCCTCCGGCACGATGCGGGTGGCGAAGCCCTCCGGATACATCGCCTTGACGTCCGGATGCCAGACGATGTCGACATCCTCGGCCGCGAGCTTGGCGATGTCGGCCTTCCAGGTGCGCGGATAGGCGCCGAAATCCTCGGTCGGGGCGAACTGGGTCGGGTTGACGAAGATCGAGACGACGACGCGGCTGGCGCGCCGCTTGGCGAGGCGGACGAGGGACACATGCCCGTCATGGAGGGCCCCCATGGTCGGGACCAGCGCGATCGTGGCCTTTCGCTTGCGAAGATTGTCGAGGGCGCGGCGCAAGGTTGGGACCGTGCGGGCGATCAAGGGGCTTGATGACATCGAGACTCGGCAGGGTTGGGAATCGGTGCGGCGCGATCTGCGCCCGGGAGGACTAACCTTAACAAGCAGCGATCATGGACGCCATGCACCCGGATGCGGCACAGCATCCCGCGCAAGGCCGCGCACGACATCGCGGCATTATGGGCTGGATCACAGACGAAGATTGGCGCCGCGATTCATGATGAAGAACGGCGCAATACGATTTGCATGACCTGTCACGCATTTCACTTGACCGCAGACGCGGCCAACTCGAAGATATTCATCAGGGGTGTTGAGGATCGCCATGCTTGTGCAGGCTAGCCAAGGCCAATCCGGCTCGGCGCATGTAGTCGTGCTCGGCAACGAGAAGGGCGGCTCCGGCAAGTCGACCACCGCCCTGCACATCGCCGTTGCGCTGCTGAAGGCGGGCCAGCGCGTCGCCACCATCGACCTCGACTGCCGTCAGCAGAGCTTCACCCACTACATCAACAACCGCGCCGCCTGGGCGCGCCGCACCAAGCTGGACCTCGAACTGCCGGTGCATCGCTGCATCAAGCTCGGCGAGACCATGCAGATCGCCGAGAACGAGAATTCCGAGTTCCAGCAGTTCATGGAGGCGGTCTCGGTAGTCGAGAGCAGCTTCGACTTCATCGTGATCGATACGCCGGGCACCGACAGCTACCTGATGCGGCTTGCGCATTCGATGGCCGACACGCTGGTCACGCCGATCAACGACAGCTTCCTCGATTTCGACGTGCTCGGCACCGTCGATCCCGCGAGCTACGCGGTGACCGGCGAGAGCCATTACGCCGAGATGGTGCGCGACGTCCGGCGCAAGCGCCGCCAGCTGGACGGTTCGACCACCGACTGGATCGTCGTGCGCAACCGCCTGTCGATGCTCGGCTCGCGCAACAAGCAGCTGGTCGCCGAGGGGCTGAAGGATCTGTCGCTGCGGCTCGGCTTCCGCTACGTCGATGGCTTCGCCGAGCGCGTCGTCTATCGCGAATTCTTCCCGCGCGGCCTGACCGCCCTCGACGAGATCGACGAGGCCACGCTCGGCATGCGGCCCAATCTCGGCCATCTCACCGCCCGGGAAGAGGTGACGAGCCTGCTGCGTCAGCTCAAGCTGCCGCTCGACGAGCGCGGCCGCCGCCGCGCCGCGAACCGGGCCGAGTGGTTCAACCAGGTCGACAAGCCGCTCGAAGTCCACGACATCCTGGGCGCCTGAGGCGGTATACCGCTACTTCCCATCATCTGACCGCGCCGGATTCCTCTGGAACCGCGATCGCGCTCGGCCGTTTTTATTCTGCGTTTACCGTGAAATTGAACCCGACCGGGTCCGGTTGCGTCGGATGGTAAGCTGCATCCTGACGTAGCGGCGGGATAACAGGGTGCTCAGAAAACGTGTGCGCCGCACAACGAAAGGGCTGCAGGTTCACAATATTTGGCCTTCCTGTCACGCGCCTGTGACATATATTAGCGATAGGCGACAAGGGGACGGAGAGCCCCGGAGAACACGATTTTCAACAGGGATTCAGGCCACAAGCGCCTGAGGCTGAGGACGAAAATGAAGCGTGGAATTGCCGTTTTGGTTTCGGTCAGTGCTCTCTGCGGCATCGCCTATTTCACGGCGAGCAAGTGGGCGATCAAGCACGAGACCATCACCTTCTACGACGCCTCGCGCGACAACCGTCCGGTGCCCGTCCAAATCGCGGTGCGCCGCGACAAGGAAATGCAGGCCAATGCCGGCATGATCACGCTGCCGGTCGCGGTGATCAACCACGGCAATACCGTCAAGAACACCGAATACGGCTTCCTCGCCAACATCTTCGCTGCGCGCGGCTACATGGTCGTCAGCCCGCAGCACGATTTGCCGACCGATCCCCCGATGGTCACCAAACCCGGCGAGCTCTATGTCGGCCGGCTGCCGCAGATCCTGCGCGGCGTTGCCAACATCCATCTCGCCATGCAGGAGCTGAAGAAGGTTCAGCCCAATGCCGACTACGCCAAGGTGACGATGGTCGGCCATTCCATGGGCGGCGACATTACGATGTATTTCGCCAAGCAATATCCGGATGAGGTCAAGAAGGTCGTCACGCTCGACAATCTGCGCGTGCCCTTCGTCACTGCCGGCAAGTTCAAGATCCTCTCGTTCCGCTCGCAGGATCCGCAGTTCAAGGCCGATGCGGGCGTGATCCCGACCGACGAGGAATGCGAGAAGGCGGGCATCCAGGTCGTGAAGACCGAATTCCAGCATAACGACATGCGCGACACTGGTCCGGATGTGGCCAAGAGCTCGATCCAGACTATGCTCGACAAATTCCTGAGCGCGACCGATAGCGAGATCGCGCCGGTCGATACGCAATCGTCGCCGCCCAACGTCCTCGAGCCTGGTCCGGTCGCGCTGATGGCGCCTGCCAAGGGCTAATGCGTCAAGAGCTGACGCCCTTCGTCGTCCGTCTCATTCTCAAGGCCCCCGCCGGCTCCGTCCGCGGGGGCTTTGCACATTGACCAGCACGCCCGCGCTGACCACATTAACCGCCCACGTAAGGGTCAAGAGATGTCGGGCGAACCCATCAAGCCGCGCGGCGGCGATGCCGTCCCGGCGCAAGCCGGCGGCGCGGTGCCGCAGGCCGGAACGTCGACCGCGGATGACATCGCCGCTTTCGTCGCCAAGGCGCGAGCGCTGTCACCCCATGCGCCCGGCGCGAAGGGGCGGCTGATCTTCGCATTGGATGCGACGATGAGCCGGCAGCCCACCTGGGACATGGCCTGCGCGCTTCAGGCCGACATGTTTCGCGAGACCGCGGCGCTCGGCAGCCTGGATATCCGGCTGGTCTACTATCGCGGTCTGAACGAGTGCCGCACCACGGGGTGGATCTCCGACAGTACCAGGCTTGCGGCTTTGATGAGCAAGATCGATTGCCGCGGCGGCGATACCCAGATCGGCAAGGTGCTGACGGAGGCGCGACGCGAAGCGATCGCGTCGGGCGTGCGGGCCGTCGTCTTCGTCGGCGATGCCATGGAGGAGAACGTCGACGAGCTCTGCGCCAAGGCCGGCGAGCTCGGCATGCTCAAGGTGCCCGTGTTCGTGTTTCAGGAAGGTCATGACGCGGTCGCCGAGCAGGCCTTTCGCGAGATTGCGCGCCTCACCGGCGGTGCCTGGTGCCGGTTCGATCCAGGTGCGGCCGCGCAGTTGCGTGAGCTGCTGCGGGCAGCCGCGGCCTATGCCGCCGGCGGTCGCGCGGCCTTGTTGAAATTGGCGGCGTCCGCGAGCGGCGCGGCCAAGCTGATCAGTCAGATGAAATAGCGCCGTCCCGGCTCGTGGCGCGGCGTGTGCCATGCATTTTGCCGCGAGGGCGACTATATTCCTGCCATGACTCTGCTCGCCGGCGCTGTAGCCGTTATCACGCTTTACCTGCTGCTCCAGATGTTCCGCTCCGCCAACCCGGCGGTGCTGGCGCGCGCTATCAGATTTGGCGGCGGCGTGCTGGCGCTGGCGGTCGCCGCGTTCACGGGCCTGCGCGGCGAACTGGCGGTGGCGATTCCGCTGGGGATTTTCGGCGCCGGGCTATTGGGCTGGAGCCCGCTGGCAAACGCCGGCTTCGGCAATATCGGCGGGCTGTTCGGCGGCGGTGCGCCCGCGTCAGGGCAGAGCTCGCGCGTGCGCTCGCAATTTCTGGATATGCGGCTCGACCACGATTCCGGCCAGCTCGGCGGACAGATCGTCGCCGGGCCTCACGCCGGGCGCGATCTCGGCGAGTTCGATCTTCCGAGCCTGCTGGCGATGGTCCCGACCTTCGACGCCGAGAGCGTGGCCTTACTTGAAAGCTATCTGGACCGCCGGTTTCCCGCTTGGCGTCAGAACGCGCAGGGCGATGCGGCAGGGGGGCAGCGCCGCACGGCGGCGAGCGGCAAAATGACGGCGGAGGAGGCCTATCAGATCCTTGGCCTGCAGCCGGGCGCGGGGCGTGACGACATCACCCGGGCGCACAAGTCCCTGATGAAGAAACTCCATCCCGACCAGGGGGGCTCGAACTATCTCGCTGCCCGGGTAAACGAGGCCAAGGATACTCTGCTTCGTACGCATAACGGCTAACTCCGGCACCACGCCACAAACGCCCGTACCGTGTGAGCTCCGCTTGCTCTGTCTGCCGTCGCCCCGATGCCCGCCATTCCGGCGTGGTCGATCCCGTTGAGTAAAGTTTTAACCGTAAAGTCTTGACGAGAGGTTGTCGCGGAACGGCCTTGTCGCGATCGCGCCACCGTGTCTGCATCACGAACCCGTGCCCAAAACGAAAATGCCCGCGCAAGGCGCGGGCATTTTGTCAGGAACGGGAAGCCAGATCAGTTGCGCACGGTGATGCAGGAAATCTCGGCGCGCTTCAGGGTGCGGCAGACCGCCTCGGCCTGGTCGCGCTCGAGCCCGGCGAAGCGGGCGCGATAGAGCTTGCGATTGTCCTTGGCGACAACGGGCTCGGTGAACGGATCGGCCTTGCTGAGCAGGCCGCGGGCCGAGCTGCGCGCGGCGTCGATACGCTGCTGGGCTTCGTTCTCGCTCTCGAGCGCGCCTACCTGGACGATCCAGCCGCTGTGGGTGACGGCAGGCTTGGTGGTGGAGCTCATCTGGACCGGCATCGGATCGGCGGAGGCGAGCTTCGGAGCGGCCGGGGCGGGCGCGGCGGCCGTTGCGGCCGGCAGCACGCCGAGGATCCCGTTGCCGGTGCCGAAGCCGGCCGGCTGCCGCGGCAGCTCGGTGCGGGCGATCTCGGCCTTCGGCGCTTCCGGTTGGCTGACGATCTCGGGCTTGTTGATGAGGTCGGCCCGGGCGACGACGGCGCCGGAGGTTTCCGCGACGTCGGAGCGGGACGGAACGGCATGGGTGACCGGCGGGGGGACCTGGACCGGGGCCGGGGCGGCGGAGGCGACCTTCACGGGGCCGGCCTTGACCTGAACCGTCTTGACCCGGACCGGCTTCATCGGCTCGGACGAGCCGGGAATGATGGAGAGCGGCTGGCTCGAGATCACGCCATTGGTGAGCGGAGCGGGCTCGATCTTGGATTCCGTCGGCCGAACCTCAGGCTTGCTGATTTCCGGCTTGGTCGGGGCCGGGGGCACCGCGGCCGTCGCGGCGGCCAGCGTCGACAGGCGGGCCGCAAGACGAGACGGGGCAGATTCGGGAGCAGGAGCGGCGGCGGCCTGGACCTGCGGCGCGTGACGGGCCGGCGGCGTATCCGAGGCGGCGGCAACATCGGTCGCGGTATCGGCGCCGTTGCGCTCGGTGACCGCGGCAACGGTGTGGACGGTCGCGCCCTTGTCGAGATTTTCCGCGAGCAGGTTGCGCATGATGGCATCGCGCGAGCCGCCGCTGCGGCCGCCGAGCACGACGCCGATCAGGTGGCGGTTGCCGCGGCGCATCGAGGTGACGAGGTTGAAGCCGGAGGCGCGGGTGTAGCCGGTCTTGATGCCGTCAACGCCCTCGACGCTGCCGAGCAGGTGATTGTGATTGCGGATCGACTGTCCGCGCCAGTTGAACGTGGAGGTCGCGAAATAGCGATAGTAGCGCGGGAAGCGCTCCTGGATGGCACGGCCGAGCGTGGCTTGATCGCGCGCGGTCGTGACCTGCTCGTCGTTGGGAAGGCCGTTGGCGTTGCGGTACACCGTCTTGGACATGCCGAGCGCGCGTGCCTTGCGCGTCATCATCTGGGCGAAGTCGTCCTCGTCGCCGGCGATTGCTTCCGCGATCACCACCGCGGCGTCGTTGGCGGAGCGGGTGACGAGACCCTTGATCGCGTCCTCGACACGAATGGTCTGACCGGCACGCAGGTTCAGCTTGGTCGGATCCTGGTCGGCCGCGTGCTTGGACACCGGCATCTCGGTGTCGAGCTTCATCTTGCCGGACTCGAGGCGCTCGAACAGCAGATAGAGCGTCATGATCTTGGTCAGCGAGGCGGGGTGGCGGATTGCGTCGGGGCTGGTTGCCTGCAGCACCGCACCCGAATTGCCGTCGACGATGATGGACGCGAATTTCGGGCTGGAGCTCTCGGATACATCGCGCTGCACCCGATGGTGCGCGTGGTGCCGGCGATGGCGCCGTGCCTCGGCGGCATCGATGGTGAAGATGACCGCGCTGGTGATGGTGAGAAGCCCAAAAACGCCAACCCGCGCCAAGCGCGAGGCAGACAAGTTTTTACGAAGCATGGAACCCCGTCCCCGTTTCTGACTAGATCACCGGCTCGTGAGGCGAAATTGTGCCCAACGGACCCGGGATCATTACCTGCTCAGGCTGTCCCTCCGCTGGTGTTCGCCGCGGGGGACGTTGGACCTGAGCCGCTATTCTGGCTAAGGTGATGTTCTCAAACGGCTTTCGACCGCCTTCGGAAGCTGAACACGTCCGGGAATCAGGGTAGGGGGCCGCGGTTTCCAAAAGCTTAAGGAAACCTTGCGGGAAACCCCGGAAATCTCCTCGATTTGCGTCGAATTTTGTGCGTCGCACAAATATTCTTGACTTATTTGTGCGTTGCACTAATTATGGGCACAGTCAGGGAGCCGGGGCTTCCGACGAAAGCCAGGGAAAAGGATTCCGAAATGTTCAAGGTTGAAGACTTTCAGAACTACGGGAAAGAGCAGTTCGAGCAGTGCGTTGCTTCCGCGACCTCGGTGCAGCACGGCTTCCAGGCGATCGCCAGTGCCTATGGCGACTACACCAAGAAGTCGTTCGAAGACACCAAGTCCTTCGTCGAGAAGCTTTCCGGCGTGAAGTCGCTGGACAAGGCCATGGAAGCGCAGACCGATTTCGCCCGTTCCGCCTACGAGACCTTCGTTGCGGAATCGCAAAAGATCGCCGGCCTCTACAGCGACCTCGCCAAGCAGGCGTTCAAGCCGGTCGAGACCATCGTGTCGAAGTTCACCCCGGCCGCCCAGTAACGTTTTCAGGACATCTTGGAATCGAAAGCCCGGCTCAACCAGCCGGGCTTTTTGTTTGCTCGCGGTCGATCAGTCAGCGCGCCACGCGCAGCTTCGACAGCGAGGTGCCGATGTCCTTGAACACCGATACGGTCTGGCTGGCCGACGTGACCAGGTAGAACTTGTCGGCGCTGCTGGCGCAATATTGCAGCACGCTCGAGGTCGGATCGCTGCCGGTGTTCACCTGCACCGTGTAGATCGTGATGTTGGAAGGCTGGGCCTTGGCGTTGTCGCACAGCTTCTTCTGCCGCGCGTCGATCTGCGCGGCGTTGTTGTACCAGCGGTTCTGCGTATTGAGACCGTCGGAAAGCAGCACGATCGCGTCCTTGTAGGTGTAGTTGGTGTCCTTGGCCGGCGCGTTCATGGGATCGCCGGTCGACAGCGTCATCCATCCCCAGGCGAGGCCGATGCCCTGGTTGGTGTTACCCGTGGGCTTCATGGCATCGATCCGGCTCTTGAGCGCGGCCCAGTCGTAGCTCAGCGGCATGATCGGTTGCAGGTAGGACCAGCTGGCCGTGCTGCAGTAGGAGTACTGATCGGCCGGGAACAGCGTCCCCACATTGCCGCTCGTCGGCGTGGTGTTCTTGGTGTCGTAGTCCTGATCGCGATCGACCACGCAACCGGTCCAGGTATCGCGGTTCGCCGGCGTCCATTTCCATTTGTTGCAATTGTTGGAATTGCCCGACGTGCAGCTCCAGCTGCCGTTGGCGGCATCCCAATCGCTGAAATCGATCCAGCTCTTGTTGTAGTTGCCGGCGCCGACGTTGACGTCCTTGGCGAACGGGACGATCGAGATGTAGACGTCGCCGGGATTCTTGGCGAGCGCGCTGAGCTGATCGACCAGATTCTTGGCGGCCGTCTGCATCGCCTCCATCTTGCCGTCGCTGGCCATCGAGCCGGTGTTGTCGAGCACCAGGGCCACGCGCATGCGGACGTTGCCCCAGGCGCTGGTGGACGTGGTGCCGACGTCGAGCGTCGGAAAGCCGGCGATCTTCATGAAGGTGGTCGTGTAGGTGCCAGTTCCGGTGAGCTGGATCGTTGAGCCCATGCTGGTGCTCGCCGTATAGGTGGCCGCGACGCTGACCGAGGGCAGGGCGGACGTAGCTGTAAACAGCGCGTTGAAATAGGCCTGCGCCTTCGTGCCGAGCTGCGAGGCGGTGATGGTGCCGGTCGACAGATCCTTGGAGAGCATCAGAGCGGCGGAGTCGAGGGCCGCCTGCATGGATGTGCGGGCCTGGACGGCGCGGCTATAGTCTATCGCGGCACCGACGAAGCTCAGCACCGGGATCAGGGCGATCGCGAAGACCATGGCGATATTGCCTTGCTCGGCCGCTGCGAAGCGGGCGAACTGTCGGCCAATCAGGCTGACGAGCGGCGAGCGAAACATGACGAGCCCCGAGATCGGTGGTTTTGCCCGATTTCGCGCCACGCCGTTGAAGGCTTGGTAAATCGCACCGTAGAAGACCGGGGTATCCCGGGGGAACGTCGCAATCGTGTTAAATGGCTTGGTTCCTGGTCAACAGATTCTAAGCGGTACGGGCATAAATTTTTGTCAAACCGGTCCGGATTGATTAACCTTGCCCCGGATCGCCCGGACCGGGAATCGGGACTGCCGCGGCCGTCGGTGGGACCTTTGCACGCTTGCGGCGGGCCGGGGGCAGGCCCATATTGCTGGCGAACGATCCGGCTTGGGCCGGATCTGTCGGGAGCGGCGATCCAACAAGGCGGCGCGCCTGCGCCAGGCTCCGAAGGGCGGGGTCGCGCGGTGACCGCCATTCGCTTCCGTGGGGAATTTTGAACGCCTGAGCCATGCCGCAATTGACTTCCAGACTCGACCTGTCCGCGCCAGCCGCTGCCTCCGCTCCTCGCATGAGCAATGACGAGAACCGTTCGGGCAGCCCGTCGGGCCCGAACACGTCGGTCATCACCAAGGTCAAGCCCAAGACCAAACGGCCGAACCTCTACCGCGTGCTGATCCTGAACGACGACTACACGCCGATGGAATTCGTCGTCCATGTGCTGGAGAAGTTCTTCAACAAGGATATCGAGGCCGCGACCAAGATCATGCTTCACGTCCATCATCACGGTATCGGGGAGTGCGGCGTGTTCACCTACGAGATCGCCGAGACCAAGGTGACGCAGGTGATGGATTTCGCCCGCAAGCACCAGCATCCGCTGCAATGCGTGATGGAAAAGAAGTAGACGGTGTGTCTGATGCCGACCCTTGTGTCGGTCGCAATGTAAGCGTCGCGTGACGCCGGTGCGCACGAGGCGTGTCGCAGTCGGCAAAACGACGGAATTCCGCGCCGGCGCCGCTGCCGCCCAATCGGAACGGGTTTTGCATCAAAAAGTCCCAAAGTGTGGAGTCGCCGAGTCGCGGAACCGGTCTTTCGCCGCGGTCTTGTATAACTATATGTGACAAAGGTTGTTGTTGCCTGACCGGGCGATCACGACCATGATGGTGGGGGCCATAGAGGACGCGAATGCCGACTTTTTCCCAAAGCCTTGAACAATCCCTGCATCGTGCGCTGGCGATCGCAAACGAGCGTCATCACCAATACGCGACGCTCGAGCATCTCTTGCTCTCCCTGATCGACGACTCCGATGCAGCCGCCGTCATGCGCGCCTGTAGCGTCGATCTCGACAAGCTCCGTACGAGCCTCGTCAACTATCTTGAGACCGAATTCGAGAACCTGGTGACCGATGGCGCCGACGACGCCAAGCCGACCGCCGGTTTCCAGCGCGTGATCCAGCGCGCGGTCATCCACGTGCAGTCCTCCGGTCGTGAAGAGGTGACCGGCGCCAACGTGCTGATCGCGATCTTCGCCGAGCGCGAGAGCCATGCCGCGTACTTCCTGCAGGAGCAGGACATGACGCGCTACGACGCCGTCAACTACATCAGCCACGGCATCGCCAAGCGGCCGGGCGTCTCCGAGGCGCGCCCGGTTCGCGGCGTCGACGAGGAGGCCGAGGCCAAGGGCAGCGAGGATGCCAAGAAGAAGGGCGAGGCGCTCGAGACCTATTGCGTCAACCTCAACAAGAAGGCGCGCGACGGCAAGATCGATCCGGTGATCGGACGCAATTCCGAGATCAACCGCGCGATCCAGGTGCTGTGCCGCCGGCAGAAGAACAACCCGCTGTTCGTCGGCGAAGCCGGCGTCGGCAAGACCGCGATCGCCGAAGGCCTCGCCAAGCGCATCGTCGACAGCGAGGTGCCGGAGGTGCTGGCGGCGGCCACGGTGTTCTCGCTCGACATGGGCACGCTGCTCGCGGGCACGCGCTATCGCGGCGATTTCGAGGAGCGCCTGAAGCAGGTGCTGAAGGAGCTCGAGGCGCATCCCAACGCCATCCTGTTCATCGACGAGATCCACACCGTGATCGGTGCGGGTGCGACGTCGGGCGGGGCGATGGATGCCTCGAACCTGCTCAAGCCCGCGCTCGCCTCGGGCACGATCCGCTGCATGGGCTCGACCACCTACAAGGAATATCGCCAGCACTTCGAGAAGGACCGCGCGCTGGTGCGGCGCTTCCAGAAGATCGACATCAACGAGCCGACGGTCGAGGACGCGATCGCGATCCTCAAGGGTCTCAAGCCGTACTTCGAGGACTATCACCGGCTGAAGTACACAAATGAGGCGATCGAAGCTGCCGTTCAGCTCTCCTCGCGCTACATCCACGACCGCAAGCTGCCCGACAAGGCGATCGACGTGATCGACGAGTCCGGTGCGGCGCAGATGCTGGTTGCCGAGAACAAGCGCAAGAAGACCATCGGCATCAAGGAGATCGAGACCACGATCGCCTCGATGGCGCGGATCCCGCCGAAGAGCGTGTCGAAGGACGATGCCGAGGTGCTCAAGCATCTCGAGCAGACGCTGAAGCGCACCGTGTTCGGCCAGGACAAGGCGATCGAGTCGCTCGCCGCTTCGATCAAGCTGGCGCGGGCCGGCCTGCGCGAGCCGGAGAAGCCGATCGGCTGCTACCTGTTCTCGGGTCCGACCGGCGTCGGCAAGACCGAAGTCGCCAAGCAGCTTGCGGCGAGCCTCGGCGTCGAGCTGCTGCGCTTCGACATGTCCGAATACATGGAGCGGCACACCGTGTCGCGCCTGATCGGCGCGCCTCCCGGCTATGTCGGCTTCGACCAGGGCGGCCTCCTGACCGACGGCGTCGACCAGCATCCGCATTGCGTGGTGCTGCTCGACGAGATCGAGAAAGCGCATCCCGATCTCTACAACGTGCTGCTCCAGATCATGGATCACGGCCGGCTCACCGATCACAACGGCAAGCAGGTCAACTTCCGCAACGTGATCCTGATCATGACCACGAACGCGGGTGCGTCCGATCTCGCCAAGCAGGCGTTCGGCTTCACGCGCTCGAAGCGGGAAGGCGACGACCACGAGGCGATCAACCGGCAGTTCGCGCCGGAATTCCGCAACCGTCTCGATGCCATCGTCTCGTTCGGCCATCTCAGCGTCGAGGTGATCGGCACGGTGGTCGAGAAGTTCGTGCTTCAGCTCGAAGCGCAGCTCGGCGATCGCGACGTCACCATCGAACTGTCCGAGCCCGCCAAGGCCTGGCTGGTCCAGCACGGCTACGACGAGCAGATGGGCGCGCGGCCCATGGCCCGCGTGATCCAGGAGCACATCAAGAAGCCGTTGGCCGACGAGGTGCTGTTCGGCAAGCTCAAGGGCGGCGGTCACGTCCGCGTCGTTCTGGTCAAGGACGAGGCCGACGAGACCAAGGAGAAGATCGGCTTCGAATTCGTCGAGGGCCCGGTCACGCCGAAGCAGGAGAAGCTGCCCGGCGCCCGCAAGCGCCCGCCGGGCAAGTCCAAGCCGGGCGGTCCCGGCGGCTCGAAGGGGCCGATCTCGAAGGGCCCGCTGGTCAAGGCTTGATCTGCCGCATCAGGAATCGAAAGGCCGGCTGGTAAAGCCGGCCTTTTTGTTTCTGAAGCGATGTGCGGCCCTTACGTTCCGGCTTCGGGCGTCGCCGCCGGCGGACGCGGCTTGCGGGGGCCGGCTGGCCGGGCGCCGCGGGCAGGGGCCGACGGCTGCATCGTCACGATGACCGGATTGGGCTTGTGATCGGTTGCCGCCCCCGTCGCGGCATCGACGCCCATGCCGATGACGCCGCCGAGCAGGAGATTGCCGGCGAAGCCGGCGGCTCCCGACGTCGGTATGTCCCGGCTGAGCGGCACGATCTGCGGTTCATAGCCTTCCTTCTGGAAGGTGATCGAAAGGTCGGCGTTCCGCTTGACGACCACGGCGCAGGGCGTCGTGCAGGTGGTCGGAACCTCCATTCCGCTCACGACGGCTTCCACGCCCGAAGGTGTCGATGAAATGCTGATGTTCTCGGTCGTGCCGCGCGTGACAGACGCGCAGCCGCCCAGCATGACGCCGAGCGCCACAATTCCCAATAAACGCATGAACTGCCCCATATTCCCCGCGTCTATCAAGCGCAACCGGAGCGTGAGGGCAATAGGTCATTGGTCTGGATAGTTAAGTCACGCAGGGGTTGTGCACGGAAATGGCAGGGACCGGAAGGTGGATGCCGTCAGTCGCCGCGCAGGCGCTGATCGTCCTGCACGCGGACGTGCTCGGCGCCGCGCGCGCCGGCCGGGGACAGCCGCAGCATGCTCAGGACCGCGCCGCAGAGTGCAAATCCGACGCCTGCGAGGAGGGCCAGCCTGGTGCCTTCGACCGGATAGCGGCCGAGCAGCAGCGCCACCAGCGCAGCGCCGGTGGTCTGGCCGAGCAGGCGCGCCGTCCCCAGCATGCCGCTGGCCCCGCCGGCGCGCTCGCGCGGGGCGGCGGCGATCATGGTGCGGTTGTTGGGGGTCTGGAACAGGCCGAAGCCGGCGCCCGCCAGCGCCATGCGCCAGATCACGTCGAACGGCGTCGGGGCCGCCGGCAACAAGGCCAGCGCGGCAAGGCCGCAGGCGAACAGCGTGAGCCCGATACCGCCGAGCAGGCCGGCCGGATAACGCTCCACCAGGCGGCCGGCGAGCGGCGCTGCGAACGCCAGCGCGATCGGCCATGGCGTGATCAGGAGCCCCATATGCACCGCCGAATAGCCGAAGCGGCTCTGGAGGTAGAAGGGGATCGCGACGAAGGCGAGCATCTGCCCGCAGAACGAGGCGATCGACGTCGCGATCGACAGCGCGAACACCGGGATGCGCAACAGATCGACCGGCAGCAGCGGCGAGGTCATGTGGGTTTCGCGCCAGATCAACAGCGCGCCGGCGACGATGGCGACGGCGAACTCGATCAGGCAGGTGATCGCGGCCTCGCCATGACCGACGCTGTCGATCGCCGCGATGCCGACGCCGAACGTGATCGCGGAAAGGCCCGCGCTCTGCCAGTCGAAGGAACGGCCGGCGGGCTTGGTATGCGGCAGGCTGCGCAGGCCGATCAACAGCGTCACCGCGCCGAGCGGCACGTTGATGGCGAACAGCCAGGGCCAGCTTCCGACCGCGAGGATGCCCGCGGCGAGCGTCGGGCCGATTGCGGCGGAGAAGGCGACGACGAGCGCGTTGAGCCCGATGCCGCGGCCGAGCAGATTGCGCGGATAGGTGAAGCGCACCAGCGCCGCATTGACGCTCATGATGCCGGCGGCGCCGAAGCCCTGGATGATGCGCGCCACCGTCAGCAGCGGCAGCGTATGCGCCAGCGCGCACAATGCGGACGCCAGCGTGAACAGCACCAGCCCCACCAGATAGACGCGGCGATAGCCGACGATCTCGCCGAGCGAGGCCAGCGGCAGCAGCGAGATCGTGATCGCGAGCTGGTAGCCGTTGACGATCCAAATCGAGAAGGCCGGACTCGCGTCCAAGTCGGCCGCGATCGTCGGCAGCGCGACATTGGCGATGGCGCTGTCGACCACCGCCATGATGATGCCGAGCGCAATCGTCAGCACCGCCTGGTTGCGCTGCGGCTGCGGCAGGCCGTCGACATGCTCGATCGTGGTGGACGACATCGTGAGCCGCGTTCGGTTGAGAGGCGGTTGCTGGTCCGCAACTTGGTCCGACCCGGGATGGTTCCAGCCAAGGCGGCGGCCGCTTCGGCTCCTATTTCGGCTTCCGCGGCTCCTGAATCGCCCGGAGGTAGCTTACCACGGCCTCGGCGTCGCCGCGGCCGAATCGGGCCGTCGGCATGGCGCGGTGAATGCTGCTGTAGCCGTCCTGGAGGCGCTGCGTGAAACCGGGGTCATAGAGCTTGTTCTCACCCAGCTTCCGGAAAGGCGGTGCCAACTCATGTGGGCTCGCGCCCGTCCTGCCGACCGCATGGCACTCCGCGCACATCCGCTGCAGCAATGCTTCCGCGCGCCGCTGGTCAGCGTCCAGGGCTTGACTCACGGTGCTCCATAGAACGCCAACGGCCAGCAATGCCGGTGCGGCGCGGCTCAGACTGAGGACCGTGAACAGAGCCTTCATGGCGAATCGACGCATCGTGGCCTCGCGACGGCCGCACTGTGTCACGGCCGACGCCAGCGTGCTTGATGCAGCTCAAGGGTCCTACACCGCCGGCGGGTTGCGGTCGGTGAACGTCGTCCTCTGGTGCCAATAGGGATAGGGCAGCGTCACCTTGCTCGCCGCATCGAGCTTTGCGATCTGGTCCTTGGTCAGCGACCAGCCGACCGCGCCGAGATTTTCGCGGAGCTGCGTCTCGTTGCGCGCGCCGATGATCAGCGTCGACACCGTGGGACGCTGCAGCAGCCAGTTCAGCGCGATCTGCGACACGCTCTTTCCCGTTTCCTTCGCTACCTCGTCGATCGCCTCGACGACGCGATAGACGTGCTCGTCGGGCACGGGCGGGCCGAACTCGGCGGTCTTGGGCAGGCGGCTCACCTCGGGCTTCGGCTGCCCCCGGCGGATCTTGCCGGTGAGGCGCCCCCAGCCGAGCGGCGACCAGACCACCGCGCCCAGGCCCTGGTCGAGGCCGAGCGGCATCAGCTCCCATTCGTAGTCGCGCCCGATCAGTGAATAATAGGTCTGGTTGGCGACGTAGCGCGGAAAGCCGTGCTTGTCGGCAAGTGCGAGCGACTTCATCAGGTGCCAGCCCGAGAAATTCGAAACGCCGACATAGCGGATCTTGCCGGCGCGCACGAGCACGTCGAGCGTTGACAGCACCTCTTCGGGCGGCGTGAAGGCGTCGAAGCCGTGAAGCTGGAACAGATCGATGTAGTCGGTGCCGAGCCGGCGCAGCGAACCGTCGATGGCGGTGAGCAGATGGTGCCGCGACGACCCGATGTCGTTGGGGCCGTCGCCGAAGCGGAAGGTGGCCTTGGTCGAGATCAGCACCTTGTCGCGGCGGCCCTTGATGGCTTCGCCGAGCACGCGCTCGGATTCGCCGAGCGAATAGACATCCGCTGTGTCGAACATCGACACGCCGGCTTCGAGGCAGATGTCCAAGAGGCGCCGCGCTTCGGTCGCGTCCGTGGTCCCCCACGCAGCGAGGCGGCCGACGCCGCCAAAGGTGCCGGTGCCAAGGCTGAGAGCGGGCACCATGAGGCCTGACCGGCCCAAGCGTCGGTATTCCATCGATATGCTCCTCGGCTGGCCGCCGGTTGATCGGTGCGGCCTTGGTGCCGAAGCTAGCGCAAGCGGGCACCTCGCACCATTGCGCGTGCACATGGCGGCTCTGCTTTGCGCGGTTCGTATTTGCTAGGCCACGCTTGTCGTCTGCAAGTTCGCTGCCGAGATCTTTGCGCGCAGCCAGGCCTCGAACGCGCCGACATGGCTGCGCCCCTTCGCCTCGGCAGATCGCACGAGATAGTAGGAGACCGTCTCCACTTCGAATTCGGGCTGGTGGAACGGCAACGAGCGTGCCCTTGTCGAGCTCCTCGGCGGCGAGAATTTCGCTCTCCAGCACGACGCCGAGACCTTCGACCGCCGCGTCGATGGCCATGGTGGAGCGGTCGAACCACAATTCATGGCGCGGCTTGATGCTCGCGCCGGTGACCTTGCGCAGATAGTCGGTCCAGGTCAGCGCGTTGGAGGAATGGATCAGCGTGGCGCGGGCGAGATCGGCGGGTTCGCACAGATTGAGCTGTTCGATCAACCGTGGGCTACAGAGCGGCCGCAAGCGCTCGGCGAGCAGCGGCTCGATCTGCCTGTCGTTCACAACCGGCGGGCGCCCATAGGCAATGGCGAGATCGAAGCGGATGGTTTCGAGGTCGCGTAAGTCGGCGATTGTCGACAGTCTGATCCCGATCTCCGGATGCTGGCCGATGAAATTGCCGATCCGCGGCTGAAGCCATTTGGCGGCAAAGCTCGGGCCGCTCGCAATGAACAAATGATTGCGCTGCGATTGCGGCGCTACCAGCCGCGTCGCGCCCATGATCGTACCGAACGCGCGCTCGATTTCGCCGGCATAGAGCCGACCGGCATTGGTCAGCACCACGCGGCCGGCATGTCGCGAGAACACGCGAACGCCAAGGAAGTCTTCGAGCTTCTGGATGTGGTGGCTGATTGCCGAGGGCGTGACCCCGAGCTCCTCGGCGGCGCGGCTGAAGCTGCCGTGACGCGAGGCTGCCTCGAACGCTGACAGTGCCTTGAGCGGCGGCATTCGCGACCGCTCCGTTGACTCCAGCTCATCGGCTGCTGAGTTTTTTGAACTGGCGCCCATCATGCCTGCCCGGTACGAATTTCCCTGTTGCACGGGCAAGTTTCGTACCGCGAACGCCGCGACGCAACAGCTTCGTGCCCGAAACCCGACCCGAGACCGGTGAGCGGACTCCGCATCACCGCGCCGCGGAGCCGTGCGGCGGATGCCGCTTGCCCGAGGAGACCCCCATGACTTCAGCGCTGAAACATGCAGCCGATGAATTTCTGGTCCGATACGGCGGAGACGTGTTCCAGAACCTCTTCACCTCCGCGAAGGGGACGATCGTTACCGACAGCGACGGGCGCGACTATCTCGATTTCACTTCGGGGCAGATGTGCGCGACGATCGGCCACAACCATCCCGCCATCGTCGCGGCGGTGGAGCGGGCGGGTAAGAAGGCCTTCCATCTCTTCAGCGGGATGATACCAGAAGTCGTCGCTGAGCTTGCCCAGGTGCTGGCGAAGGACTGGCTGCCCGGCGACCTCAAGCGCTCGATCTTCATCAACACCGGTTCGGAAGCGACCGAAGTCGCGCTTCGGATGGCCAAGATGTACACCGGCGGCTACGAGGTGCTCGTCCTCGGCGGCTCCTGGCACGGCATCACCGGCGGCGCGGCCTCGGTCTCGATGGCGAGCGATCGCAAAGGCTACGGCGTGCCGCCGCCCGGCGTGTTCGTGATCCCCGAGCCGAACGCCTATCGGCCCTATATCGCGAAGGGCAGCGACGAAGAATCCGCGCTCGCCAATCTTGAGCTCGCGCTCAAAATGTTCGACATGCAGTCGAGCGGCCGGGGGGCTGCGATCATTGCCGAGCCCGTGATCAGCGCCGGCGGCGTGCTGGTGCCGCCGAAAGCCTTCATGGAAGCGCTACGCAAGGCCGCCGACGAACGCCGCATGCTGTTGATCTTCGACGAGGCCCAGACCGCGTTTGGGCGCATCGGCAAGAAGACAGGATCGGAATATTTCGGCGTCGTGCCCGACATCATGACAATGTCGAAGACGCTCGGCGGCGGGCTGCCACTCGCGGCGGTCTCGACCACCGAAGCGATCGAGAGAAAACTGCACGACGATCACTTCACTTACTACACCAGTCACGTCTCCGATCCGCTGCTGGCGGAGGTCGGGCTCGCGGTGCTCCGCGTGATTACCGAGGAGAAGCTCGTCGAGCGTGCCAACGTCATGGGCAGCTATCTGCGTGGCCGGTTCGAAGGGCTCCAGCAGAAATACGAGCAGATCGGCGACATCAGGGGCATGGGCCTTCTGCTCGGCGTCGAGCTCGTCACCGATCGCAACAGCCGGCGCGCGGCTCATCAGCTCGGCGGGCTGACGACCAAGAAGTGCTTCGAATACGGGCTGAGCATGAACATACGCCGCCGGCCCGAACGCGGATCGGTATGGCGTATCGCGCCGCCGCTCACCGTCTCGTCCGAGGAGATCGACCGCGCCGTCGATATCCTGGATCGCGCCTTGCGGGAAAGCCTCGACGAGCTGTCGCGAAACCCCGCCGCTTGAGCACAGTCCGGAGGCTGACATGATCCGCAGACGTTCGTCCAAGCTCGTTCTTGCCGCCACGTCGCTCGCCCTGTTCCAGCTGCCGGCAGCGCAGGCCGCGAGTCCGACCCTCGACAAGATCAAGGAGGTCGGCAAGATCTCCCTCGGCTATCGCGAGGCTTCGATTCCATTCGCCTATCTTGGATCGGATCAGAAGCCCACCGGGATTTCACTCGATCTCTGCTCAGCGGTGGCCGACAAGATCAGGATCGCGCTGCGGCGGCCGGAACTGGGCATCGACTACGTCCCGGTGAATGCGTCCAACCGCATTCCACTGCTTCAGAACGGCACGATCGACGTCGAGTGCGGCAGCACGACCAACACCGCCGAGCGGCAGAAGCAGGTCGCGTTTTCCGTTGCGACTTATGTGGCATCGCCGCGCTGGCTGGTATCCGCCGCCTCGGGGGTGACTGAGCCGAAAGGCCTCGACGGGCAGACGGTCGTCATCACGCAGGGCTCGCTGAATTTCGCGGTTGCCAAGAAGATTATGGACGATCAGAAGCTGAATGTGATGATCGTTCAGGCCAAGGACCATGCCGAGTCGCTGCTGATGTTGGAAACGGGAAGAGCGACAGCGTGGTTCGAGGACGACATCCTGATCGCCGGGCTGGTCGCAAACGCGTCCAATCCCAAGGTGTTCCGCATGTTGGTGGCGACCTACGCGCCGTCCTATTACGGGCTGATGATCCGCAGGGACGATCCGGAGTTCAAGGCGCTGGTCGATGCCGCGATCAAGGAGAAGATGGCATCCGGTGCGTTCGACAAGCTCTATGCCAAGTGGTTCGAGGCGCCGATCCCGCCCAAGGGACAAAACCTCCAGCTTCCCATGAGTGAGGCAATGAAGGCCCGGGTGGCGTCTCCCAGCGATGCGCTCACGCCCTAATCGTGCAGGCGCATGTCATCGAACCCAGTATCGGCGAGGCGCGAGCCGGTCAACTTCGCTGTTGCTTGCGCCTCGAACTTTTCCGAGGGTGAGGGGAAGCAAGCAGTTTCGCTGTTGTGAACCTGCCGCGGCAAGAGCGTCAGGCTCCAGCCTACCACGACCAACACCGCGAGCCGGATCGCGATTACGCTGAGCAGTAGTTCCGATCCGCTTATTGTTGACTGAGTCCTCATGCGTGCCAGCCTGAGGCACGCGAGGTGGCAAGACAATCGGGACTTGGCGAGCATTGCCTTCGTCCGAGACGAAGGCTTAAGGTAATGGCTGACGGGTGTCAGTGCCGCAACTGGCTCTGCCTGAAGTCGCGCGGCGACATTCCGAAATGCTCGCGGAAGACGCGGCCGAAATGCGAGAGGTCGTTGAAGCCCCAGCCGAATGCGACCTCGCTGATGTGGCGATGGGCGAGCACGGGCGAAGCGAGGTCGCGCCGGCATCGGGCGAGGCGTTGGGCAAGAACATGGCGCTGGAAGGAGGTGTTCTCGTCGGCGAGAAGGTCGTTGACGTAGCGCGGCGAAATGCCGAGCGCGGCCGCGGTTTCCGACAATGAAAGGTCGGGATCGGCGAGGTGGGCGCGGATGTGGGTCTTCAACCGGTAGAGCAGGGCCGAGCGGTGGGTCGAGGACGGCAGCGATGTCCTGCCGAGCCGCTCGCTCAAAGCCATGGCGAGCAGATCGACCGCCTGCTCCGACAGCGCGGCGGCGGTGTCCGGGGCCAGCCCGTCCGCGCTTTGGCAAAGCCGGAAGATGAAATCATAGGCGAGCCGCTCGAGCGGCGCGTCGGCCCCGAACGACATCGCCGTCAGCGTCTCGGTGCCGCCGAGCCGCCGCCGCAGCATCTCGCGCGGCACCTTGAAGATGGTCTGCGTGAAGGCGTCGTTGAACTTCAGCTCATACGGACGCGTGGTGTCATAGAGTGCGAACTCGCCGGGATGGATCACGGTCTCCCGGCCGTCCTGCACAACACCACCGCTGCCGCGATTGCCGAGTGCAATGAGAACAAAATCCTGGTCCGAGCGCGCGATGCGAGAGGGCGTGCGGAACACATGCTGACGATCGGAGCAAACCTCGGAGCATACGGCCTTGCCGAGCGCAGCTTGCGTGACCGAGCCGCGAAAGGCGCTGCCGAGATCGGACTTGCAGTCGAGCCCGACAAAGACGTCGCAGACGATGTCCTGCCAGAGCGAGAGCCGCCGATGGGCCGGGCTGCCGTCCGTCGTGAACTGGATTGGCATCTGGAAAGCCTCCCTTTTCCCGTCCAGCAAAACCGCCAATGGACGGACCCAGCCTGACCGGAGGCAAATCCCGTACCCGGCAGGAATTCCGCCCGGTCGAGTTTTTGTTCCGCCGCGGTCGAGCGCTCGATCGCCCGCTTTGGTCCAATAGAGTGCATCGGAGATGGCTTCCGATCAACCGGCCAGGGAGGCGGCAATGGGCATCGAACATCCGAAATACAAGGTGGCGGTGGTGCAGGCGGCGCCGGCCTGGCTCGACCTCGACGCCTCGATCGACAAGTCGGTCGCGCTGATCAGGGAGGCCGCCGAGAAGGGTGCCAAGCTGATCGCCTTCCCGGAGGCTTTCATTCCCGGCTATCCCTGGCATATCTGGATGGACTCGCCGGCCTGGGCGATCGGCCGCGGCTTCGTGCAGCGCTATTTCGACAATTCGCTGGCCTATGACAGCCCGCAGGCCGAACGGCTGCGCGATGCCGTGCGCAAGGCCAAGCTCACCGCCGTGATCGGCCTGTCCGAGCGCGACGGCGGCAGCCTCTATCTGGCGCAATGGCTGATCGGGCCCGACGGCGAGACCATCGCCAAACGCCGCAAGCTGCGGCCGACCCATGCCGAGCGCACTGTCTATGGCGAGGGCGACGGCAGCGACCTTGCCGTGCACGCGCGGCCGGACATCGGCCGGCTCGGCGCGCTGTGCTGCTGGGAGCATCTGCAGCCGCTGTCGAAATACGCGATGTACGCCCAGAACGAGCAGGTGCATGTCGCGGCCTGGCCGAGCTTCTCGCTCTACGATCCCTTCGCGCCGGCGCTCGGGGCCGAGGTCAACAATGCCGCCTCGCGCGTCTATGCGGTGGATGGCTCATGCTTCGTGCTGGCGCCTTGCGCGACGGTGTCGCAGGCGATGATCGACGAGCTCTGCGACCGGCCGGACAAGCACGCGCTGCTCCATGCCGGCGGCGGTTTCGCCGCGATCTACGGCCCCGACGGCAGCCAGATCGGCGACAAGCTCGCGCCGGACCAGGAGGGGCTATTGATCGCGGAGATCGACCTCGGCGCCATCGGCGTCGCCAAGAATGCCGCTGACCCGGCCGGTCACTATTCGCGCCCGGACGTGACGCGGCTGCTGCTCAACAAGAAGCGGTACCAGCGCGTCGAGCAGTTCGCGTTGCCGGCCGATACCGTCGAGCCTACGGACATCGCCGCGGCGGCGAGCTGATCGTCGCCGCGCGAAAAGACGGCCTACGTCAAGCCACACAATGGCCGAGCAATTCGGGATGTGCGGCGCAGATGTGATGCGCGCCGGCGTCCTTCAGCTCGGCCTCGCTGCCATAGCCATAGAGCACGCCAATTGCCGTCATGCCGTTGGTGCGGGCGCCGACCACGTCATGGCTGCGGTCACCGATCATGATCGCGCTCCCGGCATCGACCTTCGTCTCGTCCAGCGCATAGCGCAGCAGGTCGCGCTTGTCGACGCGCGTGCCGTCGAGCTCGGAGCCGAACACGCGCTCGAAATACGGATTCAGGCCGAAATGATCGACGATGCGCCTGGCGTAGACCGCGGGCTTGCTGGTCGCGACGAACATGCGCTGGTTGGTCGCGGCAAGCGTCGTCAGCGTGTCCACGATGCCGGCATAGGCCTCGTTCTCGAACAGGCCGATATCGCTGAAGCGCTCGCGATAGAGCAGCAATGCGCGGTCGGCGAGCTCGTCGGTTCCGGTGAGCTTCTTCAGGCTGGCATGCAGCGGCGGTCCGATACACCAGGTCAGTTCGTCCTCGCTCGGCACCGCGACGTCCAGCCGCGCCAGCGCGTACTGGATCGAGCGCGTGATCCCCGGCTTCGGGTTCGTGAGGGTGCCGTCGAGATCAAAAAAGATTGTCACCATCGGGCCGGACCTGCGTTGATACTGCCGTCTGTTGCTAGTTGGCTGGGGTTCCAAGTCAAGGTCCGATTTGTCCTGTCACGTCGATGCCATGCAAATAGCTCGGGTTATCGCTGTCTTGTGCCAGGCCCTCGTGCTGTCGCCGGCGCTGGCAGAGGAGGCGCCGGCCCCTGACGTGCCTCCGAAAGCCGAGGAACCGGCGAAGCCGCCGGAGCAGCCGAAAGACGCCCGCGAGAGCGATACGCGGGAATCGATCTGCCTGATCGTGGAGGCGGCGGCGCGCGATGCCAATCTCCCGCTGGAATTCTTCGCCCGGGTGATCTGGCAGGAGAGCCGTTTCCAGGCCGACGCGGTCGGCCCCATGACGCGCAGCGGCGAGCACGCACAAGGGATCGCGCAGTTCATGCCGGGCACGGCAAGCGAGCGCGGGCTGCTCGATCCGTTCAATCCGGTGCAGGCGCTGCCGAAGTCGGCGGAATTTCTGAGCGAGCTGCGCAACCAGTTCGGCAATCTCGGCCTCGCCGCGGCGGCCTACAATGCCGGCCCGCGGCGCGTGCAGGAATGGCTCGCCGGGACCGGCGGAATGCCGGAGCAGACCCGCAACTACGTCTACGCCATCACCGGCACCAGCGTCGATGCCTGGGCCAAGGCAGGAGCGACCGGCAAGGGTCCGCCAAGCTCACCGCCGACGAGCTGCCGCGATCTGATGGCGCTATTGAAGCGCGCACCGAATGCCTTCGTCGCCGAGCTCGAGCAGCACGTGGAGCTTGCGGCCGCCAAGGCTTGGGGCGTCCAGCTCGCCGCCGGCTTCGACCGCAACAGGGCGCTGGCGATGTACTCGCGTGCCGTGACGCGGCTGAGCGCGGTGATCGGCGAGCGCGATCCGAGCCTGCTATCCTCGGTGATGCGCAGCCGCGGCACGCGCGCGTTCTACCAGGTGCGCATCGGCACTGAGACGCGCAACGAGGCGGATGATTTGTGCAACCGGATCCGGAAAGCCGGCGGGGCGTGCTTCGTGCTGAGGAACAGGGGTGTGAGCGGGTAGCTCCGCTCCGTCATTCCGGGGCGCGCCCCCTTGGGCGCGAGCCCGGAATCCATCGCACGGCAATTTCTCCGGCCCGATGGATTCCGGGCTCGCGCTTCGCGCGCCCCGGAATGACGGTGAGGGTGCGGGTGCTACGCATGCCAGCCCCGCCGCGGGCTTCCTTGACGCGGATGCCCCCATTGCCCGTTATGCGGGCACGATTCCGTAACCCCGACCAAAGCTCCCGTGGCGCTTCCCCCGCTCGATTCCCCGCAATGGAATAGCCCCTGGCTTGCCTTCGGCTGGGGCCTGCGCTCGATCACGCAGACGATCCTCACCATCGTGCTGTTCGTGACCTATCTCGGCATCGGCGCGCTCGCGCATGACACCCATTTCAGCCTGCTCTGGGCGCTCGCCTCGACGCTGTTCGTCTGGGCGGGGCCGGCGCAGATCATCCTGATCACCACGCTCGGCTCCGGGGCCACCATCATCCAGTCGGCGATTGCCGTCACCGTCAGCGCTATCAGGCTGTTTCCGATGGTGGTCTCGGTGCTGCCGCTGATGCGCACGCCGACGACCAAGCGGCGCGAACTGGTCTTTGCCGCGCATCTCACCGCGGTGACGCTGTGGGTCGAATGCCACCGCTTCCTGCCGCTGGTGCCGCGCGAGCGGCGCATCGCCTTCGTTCACGGGCTCGGCTGCGGCCTCGTCTCGGTCTGTCTCGTTGCCAACACGGTGGGCTATTTCCTCGCCGCCAATCTGACGCAGACGCTCGGCGCGGCGATCCTGCTCTTGACGCCGCTGTCCTTCCTGTTCTCGACCGCGCGCAACAGCCGCGAGGTTGCCGACGTCGTCGCGCTCGTGCTCGGCATCGTGCTGTATCCGCTGGCCGCGAAGCTGAGCTCCGGCGTCGATATCCTGGTCAGCGGGGTGGTGGCGGGCACGATCGCCTATGGCGTGCATTGGTGGCGGGAGGTGCGCGCATGAGCGCGGCGCAGCTCATCGGCGACTGGCATGCGCTGGCGGTGCTGTTCGTCGCCGGCGTCGTTCCCAACCAGATCTGGCGCATGCTGGGCCTGTGGTTCGGCGGCGGCATCGACGAAGGCTCCGAGCTCTTGGTCTGGGTGCGGGCGGTCGCCACCGCCATCCTCGCCGGCGTCATCGCCCAGATCGTGGTCGAGCCGCCGGGCGCGCTGGCCGGCGTGCCTGATAGTCTGCGCTATGGGGCGGTGGCGGCCGGTCTCGTCGTGTTCCTGCTGACGCGCCGCTCGATCTTTGCGGGCGTCGTGACCGGCGAAGTCTTCATGCTGGCCGGCAAGTGGTGGTTGGGCTAAAACACGGCTCGACAGCAAGGAATTGGAAATATGGTTCGCAAGAACGAGCTCCGCGAGGGCGAGGTCGCCATCGAGCTCCCGCCCGCGGAGGATGCCGGCCTGATCTTCATCGGCCGCATCCGCACGCCCTGGACCTCGCGGATGGAAACGCCACGGCAGGGGCGTCAGGATGGCCCGATCTGCCGTCTCGAGATCTTCGAGCCGTTCGTGCCAGCCATCAAGGGCGTCGATTTCTACAGCAATCTCGAGGTGCTCTACTGGCTCGACCAGTCACGCCGCGACATCATCCTGCAGAGTCCGAAGAACAACGACAAGACACGGGGCACATTCTCGCTGCGCTCGCCGGTGCGGCCGAACCCGATCGGCACGTCGATCGTGAAGCTGGTCGGCATCGAGGGCAACGCCATCCTGGTGCGCGGGCTCGACTGCCTCGACAATACGCCGCTGATCGACATCAAGCCGGATCGGTGCGAGTTCACCCCGCTGGCGGCGCCGCAGCAGGGCGATTTCGAGACGGAATAGGCACGCAACTCCGTCGTCATTGCGAGGAGCGAAGCGACGAAGCAATCCAGACTGCCTCCGCGGAGGGATCCTGGATTGCTTCGTCGCAAGGGCTCCTCGCAATGACGGAGGCTGTGGGGCTACCCCGCCTTCAACGCCGCGATCAGCTTCGCCGCGTTTTCTTCCAGCACCTTGGCATCTTCCTTGCGGCTGGCGGGTGGCAGCATCGCCACGCCGTCGTGGCGCGGCATCACGTGCATGTGGAGGTGAAACACCACCTGGCCGCCGGCGGGCTCGTTGAACTGCTGCACGGTGATGCCGTCGGCCTTGAAGGCCTTCATCGCGGCGAGTGCGATCTTCTTCGCGCCGCGGGCGACATGGGCATAATCGTCGGGCGCGATGTCGAGAATGTTGCGGGCAGGGGCTTTCGGGATCACCAGCGTGTGGCCGGGGACGCGCGGCATGATGTCGAGGAAGGCGAACACGTGGTCGTCCTCGTAGACCTTGTAGCAGGGCAGCTCGCCGCGCAGGATCTTCGCGAAGATGTTGTTGGTGTCGTAGGCTGTCATGTTGGCGGCTCCCGAGAACTCTGCGCCTGGAATTTTGCGCTTACTGTCACCAGCAACGGCAAACCGTCAAGGCGCCTCGTCGGCGCCCTTGCGGAACGGGCCGAGCTCGGCGAGCTCCCGTCCGGCCTCGGCGACATAGGCGCGCTCGCGCTTGAGGTAGTCGTCGATGGCACGGCGCAGGCCCGGATCGGCGATGAAGTGGGCGGAATGGGTGGTGCGCGGCAGGTAGCCGCGCGCGATCTTGTGCTCGCCTTGCGCGCCGGCCTCGACATGCGTGAGGCCGCGTTTGATGGCGAAGTCGATCGCCTGGTAATAGCAGACCTCGAAATGCAGGAACGGATGATGCTCGACCGCACCCCAGTTGCGGCCGAACAGCGTGTCCGAGCCGATGAAGTTGATCGCGCCCGCGATCCAGCGATTGTTGCGGCTGGCCATCACCAGCAGCACGTCCTCGCTCATCGTCTCGCCGATCAACGAGAAGAATTCCCGCGTCAGGTAAGGCCGGCCCCATTTGCGTGAGCCGGTCTCCATGTAGAATTCGAAGAAGGCGTCCCAGGCCTCCTCGGTGATGTCCTTGCCGGTGAGCCAGTGGATGGTGACGCCCGCGGCCAGCGCATCGCGCCGCTCGCGCTTGATCGATTTGCGGTGTCGCGAGTTCAGCGTCGCCAGGAAATCGTCGAAGCTCGCAAAGCCCTCATTGTGCCAGTGGAACTGCTGGTCGGTGCGCTGCAGGAAGCCGTGCTTGGCGAGCAGCTTCCATTCCGCCTCGCGCGCGAAGGTGACGTGCACCGAGGAGGCCTTGCTGACGCCGCACAGGGCCACCAGCCCGCTCGCCAGTGCATCCATGATCCGCTCGCGGTCGACGCCGTCGCGGACCAGGAGCCGCGGACCCGTCGCCGGGGTGAAGGGAACCGAGACCTGGAGCTTCGGATAATAGCGCCCGCCGGCGCGCTCATAAGCGTCCGCCCAGCCGCGGTCGAAGACGTACTCACCTTGGGAATGCGATTTCAGATAGCAGGGCACGATTCCGGCGACGCGGCCATCGATCCTGGCCACGAGATGCCGCGGGCCCCAGCCGGTGCGGATGGTCGCCGAACCCGATTTCTCAATTGCGGAAAGAAAGGCGTGGGAGACGAAGGGGTTATAGGCAGGTCTTGAGAGGCCGAGGGAATCGCCTGAAGGGAGAGATGAGGTTCCCGGGCCATGCCCGTTGCAGGCCTTTTCGGTAAGGGCCTTGCCGGGATTGGCGCAGGCGTCCCAATCCCCGGGCGAGACCTCGCCAATGGACGGTACAGCCTCCAGGGTCATTTCGGATGATGCCATCGGGCCCAAGATCGTGCATTGCACCAGCGACTTCAAGGGGGTGGGGAGGCGCAGGTCGAGCGGCCACCACCGCCGTCATTGCGAGGAGCCCTTGCGACGAAGCAATCCAGAATCTCTCCGCGGAGGGATCCTGGATTGCTTCGCTGCGCTCGCAATGACGGTGGAGGGAGCCAAGCCCTACGGCACAAACCCTTCAAAAATCATCTGGTCCGCGTACTGCCCGACCCGGGTCCGCTGCTCGGGGGTGCGGACGGTCCAGCCGAGCAGGGCGCAGCCGAAGGCGTTGCGGGCGATCCAGGGGGCGGGGGCCGGCAGGTCGTCGACCCGAAAGGCCACGAAATGGGGTTGGGTGCGAAAGCCGTGGCGCAGGTACAGCATGCTGTCGCGCTGCTCCCGCGTGAGCCTGGCCCAGTAATCGTCCTCATAGGTCCGCTGCGCGACGATGCCGCGCGGACGGGAGGGCAACAGCTCGCGCAGCGCCAGCACCTGGTCGGGATCGAAGGACATGCCGACGGCTGGCCCCTCATAGGACGCCAGCACCTCGGCCATCCGCTTCACCAGCTTGCGGTCGCCGCCAAAATGGCTCTTCACCTCGATCACCAGCGGCACGCGGCCGGCGACGAGGGCGCAAAGGTCGGACAGCGACATCATCCGCTCGGGCGTGTCCTTGAACCTGATCGCCTTCAGCTCGGCCGCGGTCTTCGAGATCACGTCGCCGGTGGCCTCGGTGAGGCGGCCGAGGGCATGGTCGTGATGCACCATGGCCTCGCCGTCGGCGGAGAGCTGGATGTCGACCTCGATCGCGAAATTGCCTGCGATCGCGGCTTGCACCGCGCCGGGCATGTTTTCGACGATGCCACGGGAGATGTCATGCAGGCCGCGATGGGCGACCGGCCGGGCTGTCAGCCAATCAGGCGCGCGCATGTCGCGTCAGGCGACCTCGAACACGCCGTCGACCTCGACCGCGGCATCGGCGGGCAGCGAGGCGACGCCGACGGTGGTGCGGGCATGGCGGCCCTTGTCGCCGAAGGCGGCGACCATCAGGTCGGAGGCGCCGTTGAGCACCTTCGGCCCGTCCAGGAAGTCCGGCGCCGAGTTGATGAAGCCGCCGAGGCGCACCACGCGCACCACCTTGTCGAGATCGCCGAGCGCCGCCTTGACCTGGGCCAGCAGGTTCACCGCGCAGCCGCGCGCGGCCGCGGCGCCGTCCTCGATGGAGACGCCGGCACCCAGCTTGCCCTTGGCGATCAGCTTGCCGGCGGGATCGAAACAGACCTGGCCGGAGACGAACAGCAGGTTGCCGGTGCGCACGAACGGGACGTAATTGGCGACGGGGGTCGGGGCCTCATGCAGCTTGATGCCCTGTTCCGCCAGCTTCTGCTCGACCGTGCCCGCCATGTCCGACCTCGTTGTCCAAAAAATCCATTCGCCCCGGCGCGTCCGCAAAAGTGGCCGGGCGCGCCCTGTTTCGCCCATCGGGCCGCCACATGCAAGCAACCGGAAGGGGCCGTATTTTGTTGAGGTCGGCCAGCAGGTTCAGCGCGAGGGCCGCAACTTTACGTGAAACGGCCTCAGTTGCGACGCAATGGAACGGTCATTAAAATGTCGAATCTGCGCTTCGCAAGGACGCGTCCCCAAGGAATAGACATGGTGCACCTTTTCCGGACTTCGCTCGGTGTGATGGCGCTCGCGGCGGCCAGCTTCGGCCTCGGCGGGGGCGCGCAGGCCGCCAACGGTCCGTTCCTGCCGCACCAGGCGCTCTATGACCTCAGCCTGGTGAAATCGCGCTCCAACTCGGTCAACAGCGCGCGCGGCCGCATCCTCTACAACTTCACCGGAAGCGCGTGCGAGGGCTACACGTCCGAATTCCGCCAGGTGTCCGAGCTCGACAGCGGCGAGGGCAAGGTCACGCTCAGCGACCTCCGTTCCAATTCCTGGGAGGACGCCGCCGGCAAGAGCTACCGCTTCAAGATCGAGACGCGCATGAACGAGGCCGATGCCGGCCGGGTCGACGGCACGGCCGAGCGCGACGGCGACCACATCAACGTCAAGCTGAAGCTGCCGGCGCCGAAGAGTTTTACCCTCGACGGCACGATCGTGTTCCCGACCGAGCAGATCCAGCGCATCATCGCCGCCGCCAGGGACGGCAAATCGCTGCTCGAGCTCTCGGTCTATGACGGCTCCGACGACGGCCAGAAGGTCTACAACACGCTGACCGTGATCGGCCAGCCGATCCCCGCCGACCGTCCCACCTCCGCCGATCCGTCGACGTCGGACGAGCACATGAAATCGCTCAAGCGCTGGCCGGTCACCGTCAGCTATTTCGACCGCGACGCCCAGCAGAAGGAGGGCGAGCAGACGCCGGTCTATGCGATGGCGTTCGAGCTGTACGAGAACGGCGTCTCGCGCCAGCTCGTGCTCGACTACAACGACTTCGTGATTTCCGGTGCGATGGGCAAGTTCGACGTCAAGGACAGCAAGCCCTGCAATTGAGGGGGATTTCCCCGCGCGCGCGGTGCCGTAGGGCGGGCAAAGCGACTTGTCCGCCATAGCTCGAAGAGCGATGGCGGAAGCGTGCCCACCATCTGTTGCCATTGAGAAAGATCGTGGGCACGGCGCTATGCGCCTTTGCCCACCCCACGAGATCTCTCTCCTCCGTCATTGCGAGCGTAGCGAAGCAATCCAGAGTCTCTCCGCGGAGAGATTCTGGATTGCTTCGTCGCAAGAGCTCCTCGCAATGACGGGACTGGCTCTCTGCTCTCTCTCCAGCTACGCTCTCTCCCAACCAAAAACCTCAGGGAGCCAGCCCATGCCCAAGCTCGACCATCTCCGCCCCAGCGGCCTGCATCACAATCCCGCTTACTCCCACGTCGTCACCGCCTCAGGCGCACGCACCATCTACATCTCGGGCCAGGTCTCGGTGGACGAGGAGGGACGGATCGTCGGCGAGGGGGATATCGCCGCGCAGACCACGCAGGTGATGCAGAACCTCGGCCACGCGTTGAAGGCGGCCGGCGCGAGCTATTCGAACATCGTCAAGATCACGACCTTCGTCGTGAACTACAAGCCGGAGCTGCGGCCGATCATCGGCAAGGCCCGCTCGGCCTTCTTCGAAGGCATGGAGCCGCCGGCATCCACGCTTGTCGGCGTCTCCGCGCTCGCAGCGCCGGAATGGCTGATCGAGATCGAGGCCATTGCGGTCGCGGATTGAACTGACTTTAGGATGGGGAGAGCGCAGCGAAACCCATCCTCTCGCCCGGAAAGAGCTTGATGGGTTTCGCTGCGCTCTACCCATCCTACTCTGCTGACAGCTCTTGTAGAACTGCCATCGCTACGTCCACCCTGTCAACGGGCACGAAGAGATGGTCATGATGGAAGGCCGAAACGGCGTTCACGCTGATGCCGGCTTCGGCCAGAGCTGAGGTGACGGCCGCCAGAAAGCCGACCGCATCGAGCGCGGAGTGAACCGTCAGGGTGATCAGGCGCGAGGCGAAGTCGTAGCGCAGTCCGGCACGCTCGGCATCCTCACGCCGCATCACCAGTGTCGTGCCTTCATGCTCGCGGAACGTCAGCAGGCAAGTGGCGGTCGGAAGGGGCTCGTCGTGCGGAATGGTGCAGAACACGAAGATGTCCCCATGCAGGTCCGGCTTCATGTTGCTCAACAATGCGCCGAGATCGAGCTCACCTGGCATGGCGCGTTGCCTTCCGCGGATGATTTCGCAATCCTGCGACAGTAACCGGTGCTACACGAACTGCAATGGACTACGAAGCTGCGATTGAAAGTTCAGGGGTGTTGGAGACGCTTCGTGCGTTCGACCCGCGCGTGGTCGGCACATTGCCCCTCGGACTTGCCGTGTCGGGCAGCGACGTGGATGTCGTCTGCCACGCCTTTGATCCCGTCGGCTTTGCCGAGACGATTTGGCGGCGATATCATTCCTGCGCTGATTTCCTGATCTATCAATGGACGTCTGCGGGGCGTCCATTGGTTGCGCGCTTCGTGTGGGGCGGGTGGCCGTTCGAGATTTTCGGAGCGCAACGACCGGTCGACGAGCAGCCGGGATGGTTGCACTTCGAGATCGAAAGAAGGCTTCTGGCACTCGACGATGGTCGCCTGCGCAGCGCCGTCGCTCGGCTGAGATCGCAGGGTGCAAAAACGGAGCCAGCCTTTGCCGCCGTGCTCGAGATCGCCGGAGATCCCTATCTCGGTCTGCTCGATCTCGTCCACGAAACGGACCATCAATTGCGAGACCGGCTGAACGGGCTGTAACCAAGAGCGCGGGCCGACCGGCGATCACTCCGGCGCCTTCTCCGGGCCCTCATAGGCGATGCCGCGGATCACCGCGGCGCTGCCGAACTTCTTGCGCAGGCTGTCCACCGCGCGCTCGGCGTGGGCGGCGCGGCGGTCGAGCATGTCGGTGTCGTCGGCGGGCGAGCCCTCGCGCAGCGCGCTGACGCCGGCGCCCATCAGGCGGAAAGCGGTGCCGTCGATCTCTTTCGCCAGCATCTCGCGGCAGATCGAGAAGATCTTCGCGGCGAGCTGCGTCGGGGCGGCGATCGACTGCGAGCGGGTGCGCTGGCGGAAATCGGCGGTCTTCAGCTTCAGCGTGACGGTCGAGCCGGCGAGCTCGCCGCTCTTGAGCCGCGACGAGGTTTTCTCGCACAGCCGCCACAGGATCTTCTCCAGCGTCGCGAAATCGCGGATATCGCTCTCGAAGGTGGTCTCGCTGGAGATGGTCTTGGCGCCGCGGTCAGGCTCGACGCGGCGGTCGTCGATGCCACGCGCGAGCCGCCACAGCCTGCGGCCCTCGCTCGGAAACTTCCGCATCATCTCGATCTCGTCGGCCTTCTGCAAATCGGCGATGATGTGGAAGCCGCGCTGAACGAGGCGCTCCTGCGTGGCGGGGCCGACGCCGAAGATGAAGCCGACCGGCTTGTCCGCCAGCATCGCGCGCGCCTCCTCCTGGTCGAGCGCGGCAAAGCCGCGCGGCTTGTCGAGGTCGGAGGCGATCTTGGCCAGGAACTTGTTGCAGGACAGGCCGACCGAGACGGAGATGCCGATGTCGCGCTCGACCTCGCGGGCAAAGCGCGCCAGCACCTTGGCCGGGATCATGCCGTGGACGCGTTCGGTGCCGGAGAGATCGAGGAAGGCCTCGTCGATCGAGAGCGGCTCTACCAGCGGCGTCAGCGCCTGCATGGCCTGGCGCACCTCGCGGCCGACCCGGACATATTTCGCCATGTCGGGCGGGATCACGATCGCATGCGGGCAGGCTTCGAGTGCCCGAAACATCGGCATCGCCGAGCGCACGCCATAGGTGCGCGCGATGTAGCAGGCGGCCGACACCACGCCGCGCTTGCCGCCGCCGATGATGACCGGCTTGTCGGCGATGTCGGGGTTGTCCCGCTTCTCGACCGTGGCGTAGAAGGCGTCGCAGTCGATATGGGCGATGGTCAGGCCCGCCAGTGCCCGGTGGCGGACGAGGCGAGGGGAACCGCAGGCCGAGCAGCGCCGCACCCCCATACCCAGATCGGCCAGACAATCCCGGCAGAAGCAGCGGGGCCCGGCCGGGTCGGGGACGGTCACGGCACGTCGCGCTCCCAGGAGGGGTCGCCGAGCGCGTCGCCGAGGACCTGCCGCGCTGCGGCGACGTTGGTCGGATGCAGCTCGACGGAGCCGGCAAAGGCCTTCACGGTGGCGTCATCGCGCATCACGAAATCGAGCACGCTGAGCAGGAAATTGGGGTCCGCGGCGGCATTGCGCAGGGTCTCCGGACCGACCCCTGTCTCAGCCAGGAACAGGCCCAGCCGCTCGGGTTCGCTCGCAACGAAGGACAGAGCCTGAATCGCAACGATTTCAGCGACTTCGCGGGGGTTGTGAACAGGCTTTTTCAAGGGGACAATTTGCCTTTCCGTTAACTTTCGGTGTCTACTTTGCATCATGCCCGAGTCTCGCCTCTGAGTCTTCCGACCCCAGACAAGCAGCTGGAAACCACATCGCAGAAAGTCGACCCTCGGGTTTAACGAAACTCAAGCGAATCTGAGGCTAGTTTGAATCCAGTTTTCGAAACGCCGGAAAGCGGCGTCTGAGGCGTCACATGGACCGGTCCTTCGGACCAATCGGGAGGGCGGGATGGCCAAGACCGTCCTGATCGTGGAAGACAACGAGCTCAACATGAAGCTCTTCCGCGACCTGTTGGAGGCGCACGGCTACCAGACCTCCGGCACCAGCAACGGCTACGAGGCGCTCGACCTCGTTCGCAAGATGCGGCCCGACCTGGTGCTGATGGATATCCAGCTGCCGCAGGTCTCCGGGCTGGAGGTGACGCGCTGGATCAAGGACGATCCGGAGCTGCGTTCCATTCCCGTCGTCGCGGTCACGGCATTCGCGATGAAGGGCGACGAAGAACGCATCCGCGAGGGCGGCTGCGAGGCTTATTTGTCCAAGCCGATCTCGGTCGGCAAATTCATTGAGACGGTCCGGCGTTTTATCGGATAGGAAGTGAGTTCACAGTGTCTGCGCGTATCCTGGTCGTCGACGACGTTCCTGCCAACGTCAAGCTGCTCGAGGCCCGCCTTTCCGCCGAATATTTCGACGTGATGACCGCCTCGAACGGCACCGAGGCGCTGGCGATCTGCCATCGCGCCGAATGCGACATCATCCTGCTCGACGTGATGATGCCTGACATGGACGGCTTCGAGGTCTGCCGCCGCATCAAGTCCGACCCGGCCACGCATCACATTCCCGTCGTCATGGTCACGGCGCTCGACAGTCCTTCCGATCGCAATCGCGGCCTCGAGGCCGGCGCCGACGATTTCCTGACCAAGCCCGTCTCCGACGTCGTGCTGATCGCGCGCGTGCGCTCGCTGACGCGGCTGAAGATGATGACCGACGAGCTGCGCATGCGCGCCATCACCTCGCTCGAGATCGGCATGCAGGCGCCGGAGCGCAGCGCCGTCTCCGACACCGGCAAGGGCGGCCGCATCCTCCTGGTCGACGACCGCCAGTCCTCCTACGAGCGGCTGGCGACGATCCTCGCCGCCGAGCACACGATCGACGTCGAGCCGAACCCGACGGAGGCGCTGTTCCACGCCGCCGAGGGCAATTACGACCTGCTGATCGTCTCCCTCGACCTCAACAATTTCGACGGCCTTCGCCTCTGCAGCCAGGCGCGCTCGCTGGAGCGCACGCGCCACGTGCCGATCCTGGCGATCGCCGACCCCGAGAACGCGACGCGGCTGCTCCGCGGCCTCGAGATCGGCGTCAACGACTATTTGCTGCGTCCGATCGACAAGACCGAGCTGTTGGCGCGCGCCCGCACCCAGATCCGCCGCCGCCGCTACACCGATCATCTTCGCGACAACGTGCAGAACTCGATCGAGATGGCGATCACCGACGCGCTCACCGGCCTGCACAATCGCCGCTACATGGAGAGCCATCTGGCAACGCTCGCCGAGCAGGCCGCGACCCGCGGCAAGCCGCTGGCGCTGATGATCCTGGACATCGACTTCTTCAAGTCGATCAACGACAATTACGGCCACGACGCCGGCGACGACGTGCTGCGCGAATTCGCGGTGCGGGTGCGCAAGTCGATCCGCGGCATTGATCTCGCCTGCCGCTACGGCGGCGAGGAGTTCGTCATCGTGATGCCGGAGACCGATCTGCACGTCGCCGGCATGGTCGCCGAGCGCCTGCGCCGCTCGATCGCGGGCGAGCCGTTCGCGATCCACAAGGGCGCCAAGCGCATCGAGGTCACGATCTCGATCGGCCTCACCACGCTGGAGCGAAAGGGCGAGGCGGTCGCCGACGTCCTCAAGCGCGCCGACACCGCGCTCTACCGCGCCAAGCACGACGGTCGCAACCGCGTGGTGTCGCAGGCGGCATGAGGCCGCTCGCACAAGATTTGCGAAAACAACCCCATGCACAGTAGCCGGCGCGAGCGGGATCAATGGGTTACGCGGGTGGCGAAATGGCCTTGCGCTGCTGGTCGCGCCCTTTGACCCGTCGGGCAAAACAGGAGCATGTTGGTAGGATCGCGACGGTCCCCCAAGCTCCGCTGTCATTCTCCGCAGAAGCTGGGAATCCAGTACGCCGCGGCTTCTCGGTTCAATCACAATCGGCTCTGGAATACTGGATCACCCGCTTTCGCGGGTGATGACACCGTCCGATGCGGCGACGATGGTCAGCGTGGTGGACGTCTGTTTTGCGTCGTCGCAGCCTTCACTGCGTCGGCCGGCACATCCACCCCCGCATTCCGCAACAACACCTTCGCCGCGTCCTTCGCCGCGCGCGCCATCGCGGGGTCGTCGCGGACGAGGTCCTGCGCGATCGAGCCGTCGACCAGCAGCACGAGCTGCGTTGCGAGCGCGTCCGCATCAGCCACGCCGAGCTCGTTCAGGCGGTCGCGAAACCAGAGGCGGCGGCTTTCCTTGAAGGCGATCGCGATCTTCTTCACGGCGCGGTCGGCAGGCCCGAGCTCAGCGACCGCGTTCACGAACGGGCAGCCGCGAAAATCCTTGGCCGCAAAACGCCGCTCCAGCGAATCGAAGGTGGCGAGGATCTGCTCGGCCGGCGGCTTGTCGGAAGGGGATGCGTGCACGAATCGGCGCTCGAGATAGGCCGCGATCAGCGCATCCTTGGAGGGGAAGTGATTGTAGAGCGTGCGCTTGCTGATGCCGGTCTCGGCCGCGATGGTGTCGACGCCGATCGCGCGAATGCCTTGCAGATAGAACAGCTTGTCGGCGGTCTGGAGGATCCGCTCTTTCATCGTCTGTGGGGCGGGCGGGGGAGCCATGCAGCAGAAAGCGTCCTGTTCGCTTGACAGCACCTGCCGATCATAGCCTAAGTACACAGGTCTGTGTAACCAAAATCAGCGGCAAAAGCAGACGGCGGCATGTGCGCCGTGCCCAAAAGGGAGAAGAAGAATGCCCCTGCTGCAGGTCCTGCGTCCGACCTTGCCGATCCTGATCGGCGCCTCGATCATGCTGACACTGAGCATGGGGCTGCGGCAGTCGCTCGGCATCTTCATGCAGCCGCTGACGCACGACATCCACATCTCGATCTCGGATTTCACGCTGGCGCTGGCGGTGCAGAACCTCGCCTGGGGCTTTCTGCAGCCGCTCGCCGGCGCGATGACGGTGCGCTACGGCTTCCGTGCCATCATGATCGCGGGCGCGCTGATGTATATCGCGGGGCTCGCACTGATGGCGACCGCGAACGGGCTCTTCAGCATCATGGTCGGCGCCGGCGTGCTGATCGGGACGTCGCTGGCCTGCACCGCGGCTGCGATCGCGATGTCGGTGGCGGCGCGTGCGGTGCCGGAAACGGTGCGCTCGACCGTGCTCGGTATCGTCTCCGGGGCGGGTTCGCTCGGCGCGTTGTTGTCGGCGCCGATCGGGCAGATGCTCAACGAGGGGTTTGGCTGGCGCATCGGCCTTGCCGGCTTCGTCGTCATGTCGGTGCTGATGATCCCTGCGGCCTGGTACGCCGGCCGCGTCGATCAGGTCCCGCTGCCCAAGCCCGCCGCCGACGACATCGTCGATGCGACCGCGGCGGCGGCGACGAAGGCGGCGTTCGGCAACGCCTCTTTCGTGGTGATGACCTGCGCCTATCTGGTCTGCGGCATGCAACTGGTGTTCCTCACCACGCATCTGCCGTCATATCTGGCGATCTGCGGCCTCGATCCGATGCTGAGCGCGCAGACGCTCGGCATGATCGGCGGCTTCAACGTGCTGGGCTCGCTGTTCTTCGGCTGGGCCGGCCAGCGCTGGAACAAGCTGGCACTGCTCGGCGGCATCTACATTCTGCGCTCGCTGGCGCTCGCCTGGTATTTCACGCTGCCGGCGACGCCGTTCTCGACGCTGCTGTTCGGCGCCATCATGGGCTTTTTGTGGATGGGCGTCGGCCCGCTGGTCGCGGGCGCGGTCGCCGAGATGTTCGGCCTGCGCTGGCAGGCGATGATCCAGGGGCTCGCCTTCATGAGCCACCAGATCGGCAGCTTCCTCGGCGCCTACGGAGGAGGAGTGCTCTATGACGCGCTCGGCTCCTACACCATGGCCTGGCGCATCGGCGTGGCGCTGGGGCTTGCCGGCGGCATCGTGCAGGTCGCGTTCGCGCTGGTCAGGCCGTCGCAGCCGCCGGCGCCCGTGCTGCGGACGGCGTAGGCGGAACGTGTGATCGCTTTTCGTCAGCTCGGGAGCCAGAGCGGACGCCACGCTGCCTGGTCAGGATCGGCCGCTTGTGGACCCGAAGCGGACTTCATGTTGACGCCGACTGAACATCGACGCGACGAATAGCGATGAGAGGAGCGGCGACGAGCCCACTCACCAGCAAGAGCCAATCCTGCGGCACGGCGAGCAGTATGGCGGCGCTGCCGCCGATCAAGGACCAGATGACAGGAACGACAAGAAGCCAGTGCGGCACCGGACCAATGGTCAATAGGAGCATGCCGAATGTGAAGATCGCAACCGGGCAGGGCGTGACGCCAAATACCGGAACCGCAGGATAGTCATGACCCGTGGCCATACCGATCAATGGATAGACAATCGCAGAATAGCCGACCAGTGACGCTCCGATCCAGGCTGCGGCACCGCGGCGGAAGCCGAAGCGCAACTGATGTCCGTATGCGCCAGCCAGGAGCAGGCCACCTCCCTCGATCACGAACAACAAGGCGAACAGATATGCAGACTTGTTGATCTGGGAGAACCAGATCCCATGATAGAGGACGCCGGTCCATATCCACATCGCCGAGAGTACAACCGCGATCGCGCGACTCGATCTCGCCGTTTGCCGAAACAACAGAAGAAAGGCCATGCCGCCGAGCAGGTACGCGACAATCTGGCTCGGCCAGATAGCTTCGTTGTAATCCGAGAACACCGCAAGAAATTGATGCTGTGTAAATGGCAGCATGGCCAATCCTCCAAGCGATCTCTCGCCGCAACGTGGTCGACCATTGCCGGCAGCTGCTTGATGTGACGCAAATTGGCTTCTTACACTTTGCCAAAGATGGTCATGGGCGAGCCGATTGGGCCACTATCATTCCTTGTTCTCGGATCGATCCAGCAGACCGTAGATCAATCCCATCGTAACGCTGTAAGTCGACAGCATCGCCAGCGAAAATGCTGCCGGCCAAAGCCCTAGTCCTAAGGCGGTTGCAAACGAGCCGAGGCCGACCAGCGGAAATGCGAACAGGTTCATGATCAGCCAGCCGCAAAGCCCGAAAACCATCCCCTTTGAGGCGCCACTGCCTCCTGGCAAGTACCGATAGAGATAGCCGAAGGCGAGACCGACGGCAGTCGACCCGTTGAAGAACGAGGCCAGCCAAAGAACTCTTGGATGGATGTCGTGCCCGATCAAGTTCGCTGCCGCCATCTGGAAGTGCTCATATGGCTGGAACGACGGCAGGATTCCGGCCTTTGCCTTGAAGTACATGAGCGCGGTCGAAGCGGTGCTGCCGCTCAGTCCGGATACGGCGGATTTCCAGATCCACGCCCACGCCGTCCGCTCACGGTGAGGTGGGGTCATTGGCCCGGTAGTCTGCATGGTCAGCAAGTTTGCAGCGTGCTGCCAACATCACTTTGATCTGCGTCAACCGGTTATGGCCATCGTCGACATCGAGCGACGCGGTTTCAGCAGATGAACACCGATTACGACGCCGCGACGTTCACCTTCGCCGGGACGGGCAGCGGAAGACGCAGCCCCCGGGCCAATGCCGGGCGGCGCGTTGCCGGCCGCCTCTGCGGCAGCTTGCCGAAATATGGGAGGGATTGCATCAGCGCCGACCTGATGGCCGGCTCGATCTTCGCGCAAATGAACCAGCAGACCAGGACAAGCATGCCCAGCGCGACCCAAACGGCGGAGGTCGCGTCCAGGCCGGCATCGACCAGGGCGCGGATGATTGCAGCGCCCAGGACGTTGTGCGTGAGATAGAGCGGGTAGGTGATGAGTCCGAGCGTCCTCAGATAGGTGCTTCAGCACAAGCGGTGGCCGCAGAGCGCCTGTTCCTGTTGGCGGCAAAGGCGATGAGCAGCACCGCGGCCGCCCAAACCAGGATCGGGACAAGGGCCGACTGATCCGCGATCGCAGGTATCGACGTCAAAAGGAAAGAGGCGAAGAAGTAGATTTCCGCGGCGAGAGTCCTCGCAATGACGCGGAGAGCAAGCCGCCGTCAATTTTCCGCTCTCGTGCCCCGGACGCAGCGCAGCGTCACGTCGACGGTGCGCTGCAGAGCCGGGGTCGATGTCTCCGCAGTGTGCCGTGTCGCCCTCGGGGTCCCGGTTCTGCGCAGCAACGCTTGCGCGTTGCAGCGCGCCCGGGACACGCAGCGGAGAAAATGAAAACGGGGCCCAGAGGGCCCCGTCAAAGTCTTCAACGTCCCGCGATCTTACTTGATCTTGGCTTCGCGGAATTCGACGTGCTTGCGCGCGACCGGATCGTACTTCTTCTTGACCAGCTTGTCGGTCATGGTGCGCGAATTCTTCTTGGCGACGTAGTAGAAGCCGGTGTCGGCCGAGGACACGAGCTTGACCTTGATGGTGACCGCTTTGGCCATGTTCTGAACCTCAGAATATCAGGGGAATCTGGAGCCGGCCAAACGGCCCGCGTTGGCCGGCAACCTAGCCAGAAACCGCCTGATGTCAAGGTTTTACACCCCGAAAAGCACCCAAATCGGGCCGATCAGGCCTCGAAGAACCGGTTTTTCGGCCGCGGCAGGCCCAGATTCTCCCTCAAAGTGGCCCCTTCATACTCTTTCCGAAAAATCCCGCGCCGTTGCAGCTCCGGGACGACCTTGTCGACGAAATCGTCGAGGCCGGCGGGCAGGAACGGGAACATGATGTTGAATCCATCGGAGCCGCGCCCGACCAGCCATTCCTCCATCTGGTCGGCGATGGTCTTGGCGGTGCCGACAAAGGACAGCCCGCCATAGCCGCCGACGCGCTGGGCGAGCTGGCGCACGGTGAGCTTGTCGCGCCTGGCGAGATCGACCATGCGCTGGCGGCCGCTCTTGCTGGCATTGGTCTCGGGGATCTCGGGCAGGGGCCCGTCGGGATCGAAGCCGGAGGCGTCGGTGCCGAGGATGACGGAGAGCGAGGCGATGGCGCTGTCGTAATGCACGCGGCTGTCGAGCAAAGCGCGCTTCTCCCTGGCTTCATCGACGCTGTCGCCGACCACGACGAAGGCACCGGGAAGAATCTTCAGATGCTCGGGGTCGCGGCCGACCTTCTCCATGCGGCCCTTGATGTCGGCATAGAGCTTTTGCCCGTCGGCAAGGCTGCCGCCGCCGGTGAACACGGCTTCCGCCGTCTCCGCCGCGAGCTGCTTGCCGTCTTCGGAGGCGCCGGCCTGCACGATCACGGGCCATCCCTGCACGGGGCGGGCGATGTTGAGCGGGCCGCGCACCTTCAGATATTTGCCGTGGTGGTCGAGCGTGTGCATCTTGGCGGGATCGAAGAACAGACCGCTCTCGACATCGCGCACGAAGGCATCGTCGGCGAAGGAATCCCACAGGCCGGTGACGACGTCGTAGAACTCGCGGGCGCGCTTGTAGCGCTCGGCGTGCTCCATGTGATCGTCGAGGCCGAAATTCAGCGCCGCGTCCGGATTCGAGGTGGTGACGATATTCCAGCCGGCGCGGCCGCCGCTGAGATGGTCGAGCGAGGCGAAGCGCCGCGCGACGTGATAGGGCTCGTCGAAGGTGGTCGAGCCGGTCGCGATCAGGCCGATGCGCTCGGTGACGGCCGAGAGCGCCGACAGCAGCGTGAAGGGCTCGAACGAGGTGACGGTGTGGCTGCGCTTCAGCGCGTTGATCGGCATGTTCAGCACGGCGAGGTGATCGGCCATGAAGAAGGCGTCGAACTTGCCGGCCTCGAGCTTCCTGATCAGCTGCTTGATGTGCGGGAAGTTGAAGTTGGCGTCGGGCCAGGCCCCGGGATAGCGCCAGGCGCCGGTGTGGATGCTGATCGGGCGCATGAACGCGCCAAGCTTGAGTTGCCGTTGTGCCATCGCCCGGGGTCCATTCTTGGTGACGCTCGGAAAGACATAGGCATGCCGTGGAGCCGCGCCATCGGCAGCGGCGGGAAGATTATTTTGTTTTTTGCAGATCTCTCAGCACGTCATTCCGGGGCGCCGCGGAGCGGCGAGCCCGGAATCCATCGGACCGCGGAGACGGTGGATGAATGGATTCCGGGTTCGCGCTGCGCGCGCCCCGGAATGACGAGAGAGCCGCGCCCTGGAATGACGAACGAGGGCTTGGCGCCGGAGCCTAGCCCAAAATATCCTTCTGCATCCTGCCGCCGTAGAAATGGAAGAACGGCACCGGCGCGTCGTGGCGAAGCGGGCCGGCGGCAAGGCGGCTGTGGAGTTCGTTGAGCACGTTGCGCGTCATCGGATGCAGGTCGGCGAGCGGCTTCGAACCGAGCTCGACCCAGATCAATTCGACCAGCTCGGCATCGGCATGGATGACGCCGTCGACGCGGTGAGCGATCGCGGAAGCATCCGCGGTGAAGAAGCGCGTGTCGAAGCGCTTGACGCGGCCGGGCGGGGTGATCGCGCGCGCAATGAGGAACAGGCTGGATGGATCGGGTAGCAGGCCGGCATCGGCGAACGGCTTCCACGGACCATCGAGCTTCGTCAGATTGCCCTCGGTCTTGCGGCCGAGACAAAGCCCGGTCTCCTCACAGGCCTCGCGGATCGCGGCAATGGCGAGCGACTTGGCGCGCGAGGCGGGGGTCTTCGGGCTGCCCTTGGCCAGATTGGCCTCGAGCTCGGGCGTGATGGGGGCCGCGCAGGGCACGCGATAATCGGCCTTGTCGACGCGCCCGCCCGGGAAGACGAACTTGCCGGGCATGAACACCACCTTGTCGTGGCGCTTGCCGACCAGCACTTTCGGAACGGCGCCGCTGCGATCGACCAGGATCAGGGTCGCCGCATCCTTCGGGCGGAAATAGGGATGGTGATCGGCTTCCTTTTCCTCGTGGACCTTTGCCTTCTCCGCGACGTGCGCAATATCCGTCATGTCCTCACCCAGACCGTTCTTGCTTATTCTGCCTACACCGGCGGAATACCATCCGGAGGGGTCTCGTCAAACCCGTGCATGCGCAGAGCCCATTGCAAGCCGACCACAGCTCCCTTTACGGGCTGCAGCAGCGCGAGCGAGGCAACGAAGGTGAAGGGCAGATAGGCGGCGAAGCTGATCCAGACCGGCGTGGTGTAATTGGTCTCGATCCACAAGACGGCCGGCACCACGATGTGGCCGACGATGACGATGACGAGATAGGCGGGCAGATCGTCGGCGCGATGCGGCGTGAAATCGAGACCGCATTTGGCGCAATTGTCGGCCGTCTTCAGGAAAGCGCGGAACAGCTTGCCCTCGCCGCAGCGCGGGCAACGGCCGCGAAAGCCGCGCCTCATCGCCGCAAAGACGTCGCGCTTCTCGATGAGACCCGTCTCGCGCGTCCAGATCTTTGGGGCCGTGCTCATCGTCACCATGCCTTGCCCTTCTTGCCTTTGCCCTTGCTCTTTCCCTTGCCCTTCCCGGGTTTGCCGGATTTCGGCTTCGCCGGCTTGCGTTTTCTCTCCGGACTGCGTCCGGGATGGGGCTTGGAGGATTTGCGCTGCGCACCGAGCGGCCGGCGCTGGCGTGGCGCGGTCTCGCTGGATGATGACAGCAGCTCGAAGCGCAACGCGCCCGCGATGGGGGCGGCTTCGATCAGGCGGACATCGACGACGTCCCCGAGCTGGTACATGGTGCCGCTGCGCGTGCCGACCAGCGCGTGCCGGCTCTCGTCATAGTTGAAATATTCCGTGCCGAGGGATCGGATCGGGATCAATCCGTCGGCGCCGGTCTCGCTCAGCTTCACGAACAGCCCGGCGCGGGTGACGCCGGAGACGCGGCCCTGGAAGCTGGCGCCGATGCGATCGGCGAGGTGATGCGCGATCAGGCGGTCGACCGTCTCGCGCTCCGCCTTCATGGCGCGCCGCTCGGTCACCGAAATATGCGCGGCGACTTCGCTCAAGGTTTCCGGCGTCTCGCTGTCGGGCAGGGCGCCTTCGCCCATGCCCAGCGCGCGGACCAGCGCGCGGTGCACGACGAGGTCGGCGTAGCGGCGGATCGGCGAGGTGAAATGCGCATAGCGCCGCAAATTCAGGCCGAAGTGCCCGTAATTCTCCGAGGAATATTCGGCCTGAGCCTGCGCGCGCAGCACCACCTCGCTGACCAGCGGGTAATAATCGTGGCCTTCGAGCTGGGCCAGCACGCGGTTGAACAGCGTCGGGCGCAGCGCGCCTGACTTGGTGAAGGGAACGTCGAGCGTCTCCAGGAATTCGGAGAGCGCGTGGACCTTCTCCAGCGTCGGCTCGTCGTGCACACGGTAGATCAGCGGCAGCGATTTCTTCTCCAGCATTTCCGCGGCCGCGACGTTGGCGAGGATCATGAACTCCTCGATCAGCTTGTGCGCGTCGAGGCGCTCCGGCACCACGACGCGATCGACCGTGCCGTCGCTCTTCAAGAGGATCTTGCGCTCGGGCAGATCGAGATTGAGCGGATCGCGTTCGTCCCGCGCGCGCTTGGCGCAGGCGTAAGCGGCATAGAGCGGCCTCAAGATCGGATCGAGCAGGGGGCCGGTGGTGTCATCGGGCCGACCGTCGATCGCAGCCTGCGCCTGCGCGTAAGCGAGCTTCGCTGCCGAGCGCATCAGGATGCGGTGGAAACTGTGCGAGCGCTTGCGGCCGTCGGGGCCGAGCACCATGCGCACCGCGAGCGCGCCGCGCGGCTCGCCCGGCACCAGCGAGCAGAGATTGTTCGAGATGCGCTCGGGCAGCATCGGCACGACGCGGTCGGGGAAATAGACCGAGTTGCCGCGATCGAGCGCGTCGCGGTCGAGCGCCGAGCCAGGCCGCACGTAGAAGCTGACATCGGCAATGGCGACATTGACGATGAAGCCGCCTTTGTTGTTGGGATCGTCGTCCGCTTGCGCATGCACCGCGTCGTCATGATCCTTCGCATCCGGCGGATCGATGGTGACGAGCGGCACGTCGCGCCAGTCCTCGCGGCCCTTCAGGTTCGCAGGCTCGGCGGCTTCCGCTTCGCGCTCCGCGGCGGAGGAGAATTGCAGCGGGATGTCGTGGGCGTAGATCGCGATCAGGCTGATCGCCTTCTCCGACTTGACCGAGCCGAGCTTCTCCTTGACCCTGCCCGAGGCCAGACCAAAACCGCGCGAGCGGACGATGTCGACGCTGACGAGGTCGCCGTCCTGCGCGCCGGCGGTATCGGCCTTGGCGATGTTCAGCTCGCGGTCGGCGAACTTCTTGTCGACAGGCACGAGCCGCCCGCCACCTTCGGGAAGCTCGCGGAACACGCCGAGGATGCGGCTCTTGGCCTTGTCGATGACCTTGATGATACGGCCGCGCCAGGCCGGGCCGTCGTCCTCGCCTGTCGGCTCGATGCGCAACAGCGCGCGGTCGCCGACGCCAGCGGCGGTGCCGGGCCTGGGCCGGCGCGGCATCTCGATCAGGATTCTTGGCGGCTCGCCGCTTTCGACCTCGTCCCATTCGGCGGGGGAGGCGATCAATTCGCCGTCGGCGTCGCGCCCCGTAATGTCGGCAAGCAGCGTGGGTGGCAGCGCGTCCGGCTCGGACACCTTGTGGCGCTTCTTCTTAACGATTCCGTCGTCGGCGAGCTCGCGCAGCATGCGCCTGAGCTCGGCGCGATCGGCGTTCTTCAGGCCGAACTCGCGTGCGATTTCGCGGGTTCCGGCCTTTCCATGATTTGCCTTGATGAAGGCGACGATGGCTTGCCGGTCGGGAAAGCCATGGTCATTCTTGCGTTTCACTTAACCTCTAATTCTTGATCTCAAGTCTTGCCGGCACTCTTCTTGGCCGGAGCCTTGGTGGCGGCGGCCTTGGTCGGCGACGTTTTTGCCGTCGACGGCACGGCGGCGCGCGCCTTGCTGATGGATTCGGTTTTCGATTTGGCCGCCTTCTTCGCGGCCGGTTTCTTCGGCTTTGGCGGGGTGTCCTCGCCGTCCGCGGCCTTCTCTGCAGTCTTCTTGGCCTTGGCCGGCTTGGCCGCCTTCTTGGCTTTCGCCTTGCCGCCGCCCTTGCCGCCGCCCTTGGCCGCGCGCTCGTCGATCAGGGCGATCGCCTGGGCGAGCGTGACGGTGTCCTTTTCGAACTCGGCCGGGATCGTCGCGTTGACGCCGCCTGCAGTGACATAGGCGCCGTAACGGCCGCTCTTCACGGTGACGGTGCCGAGGGTGGGATGATCGCCGAGCGCCTTGCCGGGATCGGCGCCGAAGCGGCGGCTCGGGCCCTTGGCGACCTTCTCCGCGATCAGCGTCACCGCGCGGTTGAGGCCGATGTCGAACACCTCGTCGCCGGCCTCGAGGCTGGCGTAGGTCTTCTCGTGCTTGACGAACGGCCCGAAGCGGCCGAGCCCGGCGGTGATGGGCTGGCCGGTCTCCGGATGCTTGCCGATCTCGCGCGGCAGCGACAAGAGCTTCAGCGCGAGCTCGAGATCGACATCCGCGGGCGAGGTGCCTTTCGGGATGCCCGCGCGCTTGGGCTTCTCCCCTTCCTCATAATCCTTCTGCTCGCCGAGCTGGATGTAGGGTCCGAACCGGCCGGCCTTGACCCAGACATCGCGCCCCGTCTCAGGATCCTGGCCGAGCGAACGGTCGGCGCTGGCCTCGCCATCGGCGGCGAGCTGGCGGGTGTAGCGGCACTCCGGATAGTTCGAGCAGCCGACGAAGGCGCCGAACTTGCCGGCCTTGAGATTCAGCCGGCCGGTGCCGCAATTCGGGCACTGGCGGACGTCGCCGCCGTCGGCGCGAGGCGGATAGATGTGCGGCCCGAGCATCTCGTCGAGCACGTCGAGCACCTGCGCGACGCGCAGATCCTTGATCTCGTCGACGGCGCCGATGAAGCCGGTCCAGAAATCCTTCAGCACCTGCTGCCAGGAGATCTCGTTGTTGGAGATGCGGTCGAGCTGCTCCTCGAGGCCCGCGGTGAAGTCGTACTCGACGTAGCGGCTGAAGAAGCTCTCCAGGAACGCGATCACGACCCGGCCCTTGTCCTCGCCGTGCAGGCGCTTCTTCTCCAGCTTGACGTAGCCGCGGTCCTTCAGAACCTGCAGGATCGAGGCGTAGGTCGAGGGGCGGCCGATGCCGAGCTCTTCCATGCGCTTGACCAGCGAGGCCTCGGAGAAGCGCGGCGGTGGCTCGGTGAAGTGCTGGGTGACCGACAGGCTCTGCCGTTTCACCGCCTCGCCCTGGCTCATCGCGGGCAGGCGGCGCGAATCCTCGTCCTCCTCGTCGTCGCGGCCTTCCTGATAGAGCGCCAGGAAGCCGTCGAACTTGATGACCTGGCCGGTGGCGCGCAGCTCCAGCGTGCGGGAGCCTGCCTTCGCGGTGATGTCGACAGTGGTGCGCTCGAGCTCGGCCGATTCCATCTGGCTCGCGATGGTGCGCTTCCAGATCAGCTCATAGAGCTTCGCCTGATCGGCATCGAGCCTGCGGCTCATGCTCGCGGGGCGGCGCGACATGTCGGTCGGGCGGATCGCTTCGTGGGCTTCCTGCGCGTTCTTGGCCTTGGCCTGGTACTGGCGCGGGGTATCCGGCACATAGGCGTTGCCGTAATCCTCGCCGATCACCTTGCGGGCCTGGGTGATCGCTGACGGATCGATCTGCACGCCGTCGGTACGCATATAAGTAATGAGTCCGGTGGTCTCGCCGCCGATGTCGATGCCTTCATAGAGCCGCTGGGCGATCCGCATGGTGTGCGCCGGCGCAAAGCCGTATTTGCGGCTGGCTTCCTGTTGCAGCGTCGAGGTGGTGAAGGGTGCATGCGGATTGCGCCGGGCCGGCTTGGCATCGACCGCGGTGACGGCGTAGGTCGCCACCTCAAGCGCCTTCTTGAAGTCTTCGGCCTCCGCGCCGGTGCCGATGTCGAGGCGCTGGATCTTCTTGCCGTCGGCGCCGACGAGGCGGGCCTCGAACGCATCGCCGCGCGGGGTGAGCAGCGTCGCAATCAGCGACCAATATTCACGCGCGACGAACTTCTCGATCTCGAGCTCGCGGTCGCAGACGAGGCGCAGTGCCACCGACTGCACGCGGCCGGCCGAGCGGGCGCCGGGCAGCTTGCGCCACAGCACCGGGGAGAGGGTGAAGCCGACGAGGTAGTCGAGGGCACGGCGCGCCATATAGGCGTCGACCAGCGCGCCGTCGATCTGGCGCGGATGCTTCATGGCGTCCGAGACCGCCTGCTTGGTGATGGCGTTGAACACCACCCGCTCGATCTTCTGATCCTTCAGCGCGCGCTTTTCCTTCAGCACCTCCAGCACGTGCCAGGAGATGGCCTCGCCCTCGCGATCAGGGTCGGTGGCGAGAATCAGGCGATCGGCGTTCTTCAGGGACTTGGCGATGTCGTTGAGCCGGCCGGCCGCCTTGGGGTCAACCTCCCAGATCATCTTGAAATTGGCATCGGGATCGACGGAACCGTTCTTCGCGGGCAGGTCGCGAACATGGCCGAACGAGGCCAGAACCTCATAGGACGAGCCCAAATACTTGTTGATCGTCTTGGCTTTCGCCGGCGACTCCACAATGACGATATTCATGCAGTTCCAGTAACTTACGGGAAAATCTGAGGCCGAAAACGAAAGGATTCGGGTCGGCCGTTTCGACCCGAACATGGGTGGTGAGGCCTCCGCTGTCAAATCGACGGGTGTCGAAGGCCCGCCGAATGGGAAAAGTTTCATATCGAAAAAGTTGTAAAACACCACCTTGGAGTTGCGGCCGATGTCGGCGTAATGTCGCGTGGAGCATAGATTCGGGTGGGGTCTGGTGACTAGGCCGGGAAAGAAACGGGCACGCGCCGCTGTCGGCGCGCCGCGAGGCTCGCGTCACGAGGAACCGGGGGAGGGCGGCGCGGACGAGGCCGTCGCCTTCATCGCCGAGCAGGTCGGGGCGCTACGCAAGCTCGCCGAGCGGCACAAGCTCGCCGTGCTGCATTATCTGTTGGGCATGACCAAGCTCGAGGCCGACGAGCACTTGAGGCTGCGGAGCAAGCGCAAGCTGTCATGACAAGGCTGGATGGTTTGGCGTGAACTATCGCGTTCTACCGACGACAAAGCCAATGTGAAGAACGCCTTCAATCCCTCGAGCCTTGCGGACAAGCTCCGCAACGATGTTCGTGGCCTCGTGATCATGGTGGCATTGATCGGAGGCTTGATCCTTTGGTTTGCGACCGTCGGCTGGACCGATCGGGTGATCTATCGCGGCGTCGATCAAGCTTGGTTCGAGCCCGGTCGCGTCCATCTCAAGACGGAGCCTTCCGGTCATTACACTATCGAGCGGAATGCAGACTTTGCCGCCATGAAGGTCGGCTGCGTTTATGATCTGAACTACGAGGCAGAGTTCGGCCGGCGCCAACGCGCCGATCGCCTGAAAATGGTTCGCAGGGCTACCCTGGTCGGATGCTAGCCAGAGTTCGCCCCGCTGGCATTGACGCTGTGGCGGCAGCTCGTCGCCGCAATCAGGCCGACCGCCGTCGCGCCGGCCGCGGCTTCAGCGTGGTGTCGGCGGGACTGAGCAGGCGCCCATCCTCCGCGCGCATTTCCAGCTTCTTCACCGGGCGGCCCTTCTCGCGATCCACCAAGATGGTCGCGATCTCCTCGGGGTGGTCGTCGAACTCCTCGCTCCATTGCCGCAGCGCCACCAGGATCGGGAAGGTGCCGCGGCCCTTCGGCGTCAGCACATATTCTTGATACGCGCTGCCGTCGGAGGCGGGGGCGGTGGCCAGAATGCCGTGATCGACCAGTGAACGCAGCCGCACGGACAGGATGTTCTTGGCCATGCCGAGCTTGCTCTGAAACTCGCCGAAACGGCGCAGGCCGAACAGCGCCTCGCGGATGATCAGCAGCGACCACCAATCGCCGATCGCCTCCAATGAGCGCGCGATCGGGCAGGAATCGCCCTCGAAGCTCGTTCGTTTCACCATCGTTCCGGTCCTGTCGCGTTCGCACGATCCAAACGCCGATCACGCGCTTGTGTGGTTGCATCATAAAACCATGTGCCCTAGATCGCAATCTAGTTTTATGATGCAACCATTGGAGGCGAGCGTGAGACTGACGAACAAGACGGCCCTGATCACCGGCGGCAATAGCGGCATCGGCCTTGCGACCGCAAGACTGTTCGTGGCCGAAGGCGCCAAGGTGGTGATCACCGGGCGCAACAAGGAGACGCTGGAGAGTGCGGCGAAGCAGCTCGGGCCGAACGCGCTCGCGCTCGCCGCCGATGCCACCGACATCGCCGCGACCGAAGCCGCGATCAGGCAGGGTGCCGATAAGTTCGGCAAGTTCGACATCGTGTTCGCCAATGCCGGCATCGCCGGCGGCACGCCGCTGGGTTCGGCCACGCTTGACGTGTTCGAGAAGGTCATCAGCACCAACCTGACCGGCGTGTTCTTCACGGTGCAGTCGGCGCTGCCCCATCCCAACGACAACGCCTCGATCGTCCTCAACGGCTCGGTGATCTCGGTGCTCGGCATTCCCGGTTACGCGGCGTACGGCGCCGCGAAGGCCGGTGTGCGGGCGATGGCGCGGATCATGGCCTCGGAGCTGTCGCCGCGCGGCATTCGCGTCAATGTCGTGGCGCCCGGCGCGACCCGCACGCCGATCTGGGGGCCTGCGACCGCGACGCCGGAAGCCGAGAAGGCGTTCGAGAAGCGGATCGCGCTGTCGACGCCGCTCGGCCGCATCGGCGAGACCGATCACGTAGCGAAGACGGTGCTGTTCCTCGCCTCCGACGATGCCGCGCATGTGCAGGGCCAGGAGATCTTCGTCGACGGCGGCGCGGTGGCCTCTCCAAGCGGCGCGCCGATCTATCGCGGCTGATCAAATCGGCCACAATCTGAATCGGCCGGCGCCGCGTCCGCAATTGCGCCGGCCGAATTCTGCGTCTTGCGACCTCAGGCGGCGCGCAGGCTTGCGGCGGCGTGGAGGGCGCCGGCCAGCGCTTTCTCGCGATGCTCCGGCCCGACCTGGATGCCGTCGGCGACGATGAATTCGGGACTGATCCCAATGAACCCGAACACGCTGCGCAAGTATGTTTCCAGGTGCTCCAGCGCCGCGGCGGGCGAGCCCGCGCCGTAATAGCCGCCGCGCGAGATCGCGATGATGACACGTTTGCCGCCGGCGAGGCCCTGCGGTCCGTTAGGGCCGTAGCTGAACGTCTTGCCCCTCACGGCGATGCGGTCGATCCAGGCCTTGAGCTGGCTGGGAATCGTAAAATTGTACATGGGCGCGCCGATCACAACGATGTCGGCAGAAAGAAACTCGTCGAGCGCGGCAGCGCTAGCGGCAAGGTCGGGTCCGAGTTCCGCCGGCGCGGGCGCGCCTTGCGCGGCGGCGAGATGAGAGCCGGAGAGGTGGGCAAGCGGCGTCTCGGTCAGGTCGCGATAGGCCACTTCGAGCGAGGGCGTTGCTTGCTTGAGACGGTCGACGATGGCAGCGGAGACCTGCCTGGAGACGGATTGGGGGCCGAGGACGCTGGAGTCGAGATGGAGCAGTTTCATTTTGGGGTCACCATGGTATAAGTTTGTAACCAGGACTACATGAGTGACTATCGAAACTCCCGCAAGAACGCACTTTTTTGGGCCATGGGCACATCTTTGAAACCTGCGCACACCGATTTGACCGCCTCGCGTCGGCCGGATCCTGATCATGCCGACTGCCGCGGGGTGGCCTCCGTGCTGTCTCGTGTCGGCGACAAATGGAGCGTGTTGGTGATCATGATGCTCGGCGACGGGCCGAAGCGCTTCAACGAGCTGAAGCGCATGATCAACGGCATCTCGCAGCGGATGCTGACCCTGACACTGCGTGGGCTGGAGCGTGACGGCCTGGTGACGCGCACGATCTTTCCGACGATTCCGCCGCGCGTGGACTATGAGCTGACCGATCTCGGCCGTGGGCTGTCGGAGCCGGTGAAGGCGCTCGGGCAGTGGGCGATGGACCACCTGACGCAGATCGAGGCTGCACGTACGCAATTCGATCGGCGCAATAACGGCTAGCTAAGTCTGTCACCGCCATCCTGAGGTGCTCGTCCTGCAACGCAGGGCGAGCCTCGAAGGACGATGGCCCGGCTGCATCCCGGCCGCTCATCCTTCGAGGCTCCCGGCGCGATGCTCCGCATCCCGCCACTCGCGCCTCAGGATGACGGGTTCAACATTGCCGGTGCGCTATAGCGCACATCCGACGATCTTCTCGGTCATTCCGGGGCCCGAGCGGAGCGAGGGAGCCCGGAATCCATTTGGCCCCAGCGTAGATGGATGAATGGATTCCGGGCTTGCGACTTCGTCGCGCCGCGGAATGACGAATCCTCAGTGAACGGGAGTTCGAGGCACGGCTCTACAGCAGCGACACCAGGCCGCCGCCGTGGCGTTCGAGCTTTCCGGCCAGCTCCAGCTCCAGCAGCACCGTGCGCACGATCGCGGGCGAGGCGCCGGACATCCGCACGAGATCGTCGATCGTAACCGGCGCCGGGCCGAGCAGGCCGGTGATCTGATCGCGGTCGTGGCCTTGCGGATCGCTCTCGAACGGCTCGCTGTCGGGCTCGCCCGCAGGAAGCATCAACGGCCGCTCCATGATCGGCTGCACCGCGTTGACGATGTCGGCAGCTTCGGTGACGAGGGTCGCGCCCTGCTTGATCAGGTCGTTGGCGCCGGCGGCGCGCGGATCGAGCGGGGAGCCCGGCACCGCAAACACCTCGCGGCCCTGTTCGGCCGCCATGCGCGCGGTGATCAGCGAGCCCGAGCGGTGCGCCGCCTCCACCACGACGACGCCGAGCGAGGCGCCGGAGATCAGGCGGTTGCGGCGGGGGAAGTCGCGGGCGCGCGGCTCGTGGCCAAGCGGCATCTCGGAGATCGCAGCGCCCTCGTGGTCGAGCACCGCCGTGAGCAGATCGCCATGCTCGGGCGGATAGATGCAATCATGCCCGCCGGCCAGCACCGCGATCGTGCCGCTCTCGACGCTGGCGCGATGCGCGGCCTGATCGACGCCGCGGGCGAGGCCCGAGATGACGACGAAGCCGGCCTCGCCGAGCTCACGCGCGAGCAGGCCCGCGAATTTCAGCCCGGCGCCGGAAGCGTTGCGCGAGCCGACGATGGCGATCATCGGCCGCATCAGGGTTTTCGTATCGCCACGCACGGCGAGCAGCGGCGGTGCGTCGTCGATCATCGCCAGCCGGGCCGGATAGCCGTCCTCGCCGGGCGCGCGCCAGGCGATGCCGAATTTGCGGCTCGCGGCCAGCTCGGCCTTGGCTTCATCGGCGCTACAGATGCGGCCCGATCGCTGCGCACCGCCGCGGCGCGCGAGATCGGGCAGCCGCTCCAGCGCGGCGCGCGCCGTGCCGAAATGGTCGACCAGCGAGCGGAAGGTGCGCGGGCCCACGTTGTCGGAGCGGATCAGCCGCAGGCGGTCGATCCGCTCAGCCTCGGTCAGCTCCACGCTCGGATTGATGGCGTCCACGGCGGCTCCTTGTAGCCCCAGCATGGAACAACCTGAGGGCGTTGCGCAACAGCGACGTGCGCTTGCGTGGCTTCGCGCCGATGCTAAAAGCGATGCCAATAAGAAGGATTTTGCCATGATCTCACTCGCCGACCTCCAGCACCGCATCGAAGCCGGCGAGTTGTCGCCCGATGCCGCCATCGCCCAATCGCATGCGGCGATCGAGGCGCGGGAGAAGGACGTCCGCGCCTTTGTCCGCCACGACAAGGCGGCAACAGCGCAGGCTTCCGGCCCGCTGCGCGGCATCGCGGTCGGCATCAAGGACATCATCGACACCGCCAATATGCCGACCGAGATGGGTTCGGAGATCTACCGCGGCTGGCAGCCGCGCGCTGACGCGCCGGTCGTGATGATGCTGAAGCGGGCAGGCGCTACCATCATCGGCAAGACCACGACCACGGCGTTTGCCTCGCGCGATCCGACGCCGACGCTCAATCCCCACAATACAGGTCATTCGCCGGGTGGCTCCTCCGCGGGCTCGGCGGCGGCGGTCGGCGCCGGCATGATCCCGCTGGCGCTCGGCACCCAGACCGGCGGCTCGGTGATCCGGCCCGCGGCCTATTGCGGGACTGCTGCGATCAAGCCGTCGTTCCGCATGCTGCCGACGGTCGGCGTGAAGTGCTATTCGTGGGCGCTCGACACGGTCGGCCTGTTCGGCGCCCGCGCGGAAGATCTCGCGCGCGGACTCCTGGCGATGACGGGCCGTACCGAGTTTTCCGGCATCGTTCCGGCGAAGGCGCCGCGGATCGGCGTGGTCAGGCAGGAGTTCGCAGGCAGCGTGGAGCCGGCGGCCGAACAGGGCTTGCTGGCCGCGATCAAGGCCGCGGAGCGCGCCGGTGCCAGCGTGCAGGCCATCGATCTGCCCGAGGCTGTGCAGGAGGCCTGGCGCATCCACCCCATCGTCCAGGATTTCGAGGCGCATCGCGCGCTGGCCTGGGAATTTTCCGAGCGTCACGACGAGATCGCGCCGATGCTGCGGGCAAGCCTCGACGCGACGGCCCATCTGACGCCGAAGGAATATGACGAGGCGCGCCGGATCAGCCGTCGCGGCCGCCGCGAGCTCGGCGAATTGTTCGAGGGCGTCGACGTGCTCTTGACCTATTCGGCGCCGGGCACCGCTCCGGCCAAGGAGCTCGCGACCACAGGCGATCCCCGCTACAACCGGCTCTGGACGCTGATGGGCAATCCTTGCGTCAACGTGCCGGTGCTGAAAGTCGGCGGCCTGCCGATCGGCGTGCAGGTGATCGCACGCTTCGGCAACGACGCCCGCGCGCTCGCGACGGCCTGGTTCCTGGAGAACGCGCTGGCGCGGGCGTGAGCGTGAACGTGCCCTCAACTGTATGTGAACGCGGCGGAGGCAACTGCGCCGCCGCTCGGACGACCAACTGAATTCATGGCTCTTCCACACCGACAGGGTCCGCGCGGCCCGCAATTCTTCGCTGCGCGCGAAAGTCTCGGCGAGATCGTCGAGACGCTTTGTGACGTCGATCTCGCGGATGCCGCGACCGCCTGCGCGCGAACGATCAAGGTGCTGCCGGCGACGTCGCCGGTGCTGATCGTGCACTATCGATCGCCAATGGCCTCGCAACGCGGAGTCTACAAGCGCACCGTCAAAGGCATGCACACGCGCGCGGCGGCGCTGAAGCCGAGTGGTCCGGTCGGTGTCGTGCTGGTGCGGTTGAAGCCCGAGGCGGCCGATCGCGTCCTCGGGGTCAAGCCTGCCGAGCTGCTCGATGCCAGCGTCGAAATCTCAGACATCTTCGGCGACAACGCTGCTGCATGTCTTGAAGAACGCCTCGCCGGGGCTGGCAGCGCGGCTGCGCGCGTGACTTGCATGCAGGGCTTTCTCGAGCAGAGGCGCAGGCCGTCACGGCTCGATCCGCTGGTTGCACAGGCGATGCGGGCTATCAGGCGGAATCCGGCGATCTCGATGCGCAGGCTCGCCGATTGCCTCGATGTCGGCGAACGCAGCCTTCAGCGTCGCTTCAAGACCGAGACCGGTGCGTGCGCGAAGCGGTTCGCCCGGATCGAGCGGATGCTGCAGGCGATCGCCGCGCGCCGGACCGGCGCCGATTGGGCCGATGTCGCGCATGCGTGTGGATTCACCGACCAAGCGCATCTGATTCGCGACTTTCGCACTTTCGCAGGAAGCTCGCCGGAGGTTTTCTGCCGGCGTGTTGCGGCCGACAGATGGCAGGGGTGGAATGACGAACTCGCCTCGTCGGATTTTTACAATACGTTCATTACCTAGGCCGCTAACAGCGCGTCTCCAGACTTCGCAAGGAGACGCAAACATGTCGACAGAATTCGCCCGCGGCACCCGGCTGCGCAATGCCTTCAACAAGGAGACGTTCGTCTTCTCCGGACTGCTCGACAACCGCGACGTCGCACGTTTCGGTGTGATCCTCGAAAAGGGCGGCTCTGGCGGCGGCAACGCGCTCGTGCACGTGCATCCCGGCGCGGACGAGCACTTTGCAGTGAAGAGTGGACGCATCAAGTTCGTCATCGACGGGCGTGAGCAGTTGGTGGACGCCGGCGGCAGCGTGACCGTGCCACGCGGCAGACCGCATTATTTCTCCAATGCGGGCGACGGTAACGCCGAGTTCGAGGTCTCGTTCATGCCGGCGCAGCAGCATCTGCGCTTCTTCGCCAATTTCGCAACGCTCACGGCGAAGCAACCTGCGTGGTTCTCCAGCGCGGGCGATCCGAACTTTCTCCTGATTGCACTGGTGCTCCACACCTATCGCGATCACCTCTATCTCGCGGGCGTGCCGATCTGGCTTCAGAAGCTGCTGTTCGCGACGCTTGCGCCCGTGGCGCGCCTCGTCGGCTATCGCATGGCAATCGAGCCGCTACCCCGGGCCGCGTCTGGTTCGGACGCCTGAGGCGCAAATCAGAGCAGCGCCGGCTCGGCAGCGGGCAAGACGCTTGGGGCCTCGGTCCCGACCGCATCGTGTCCGAGCCAGCGCTCGGCGGCCGCGCGACCGCTCCGGTGCAGCAGCCGGATGAAGCCGCGGCCGAGATCGGTCGATGAACGCTGCGCCAGGCCGTCAACGGAGTCTTCCGCCGCGATCCTGGTGAGCCGCAGCGAAGAGGCTGCGTGGGACTGCGCCCATGCGATCGCCGCGATCTCGGCATTGAGCGCGGCGTTGGCCGCGATCTGGTCGAGCCGGCGGTCGATCGCCGCGAGGGTGATCGGCACATAGCTGTCGCGTGCCGGCGTGACCTGGACGAGCAGGACGTCGGACGTCGTCGTCTGCTGTACCAGCCGCAGCAGCGGCGGATTGCCGCCGATGCCGCCGTCCCAATATGCCTCTCCGTCGATCTCGACGGCGCAGTGAACCAGCGGCGGGCAGGTCGAGGCCAGCGCGACGTCGGCGGTGACGGCGTCGTTGCGGAAGATCTGCTGCTGGCCGTCGCGGATCCGCGTCGCCGCGATCAGCAGCTTTGGTGCTCTTGGATCTTGCAGCGCAGTGAAATCAATGTCGCGCGACAGCGCCAGCCGCAGCGGATCGAGATCGAACGGATCGAACTGGCCCGAGCGCAGCGTCGGGCCGAACGCGACCGAGCTTCCCGCCGGCGAGAAACCTCCGAGCAGCATCAGCGAGCGGAACGAGGCCTCGTGCATCAGCCGGGCCCAGAACCGGTTCAGCCGGCTGCGGGCGCCTTCACGGCCGCCTTCGGCAAGACCGCAAGCGAGCAGCAGCGCATTGATGGCGCCGGCACTGGCGCCGCTGATGGTGTCGATCTCGATCGGCTCTTCCAGCAGCCGCTCCAGCACGCCCCATGTGAAGGCGGCAAAGGTGCCGCCGCCCTGCAGCGCCAGCGACAATCGTCGCGGCGGCCATTGGCCGGAACGCGCCTGCGGGAGCGCGACCGGTGCAGCCTTGGTAACCACGACGTCGCGCGGCGCGCTCGCTTGCGCGGCGGGCTCAGGCTGCGCCACTTGCGGCGAAACGGGCGCGGAGGCCGGCGGCGGCGCGTCGGACCAGATATTGGTCGCCGACAGCAGCCGGCTCGCCGCGCTGCCGGAAGCACTGAGCGAACCAACCCCGTCATGCGCGCCGACAATCATCTCGCTCATTCTGAGCAACCGCCTAACGCCGTTTCCTGTGTCAGGATGACAGGCATGGAACCCGTTCGCTACTGTCTGCACCGAGCGGTGCGGGAGTTGCGAACAGGATTTGGCATATAATGCGAAGGATGTGCGGCGATATCCGTACTTTTTCCGGATTCAGGCCTTCTCGCCAATCCGGCTTTCCTTGCCGGCTTGCAACCGCTTGATGTTCTCGCGATGCGCGTAGAACAGAAGCAGCGTCAGCACCGCGAACAATGCTGCGAGCGCGAGGTGGCCGAACCACCACAGGAAGATCGGCGTGATGAACGCCGCCACCAGTGCCGACAGCGAGGAGTAGCGGGTGGTGAAGGCGGTCGCCAGCCAGAGCAGGCAGAACACCACCATGCCGGGCCAGAACAAGCCAAGCAGGACGCCGATGTAGGTCGCGACGCCCTTGCCGCCTTTGAACTTGAGCCAGACCGGGAAGAGATGGCCGAGGAAGGCGCCGAGCCCGGCCATCATGGCGGCGTTGGGCCCTGCGATATAGCCGGCGATCAAGACGGCCACGGTGCCCTTGAGCGCGTCGAGCAGCAGGGTGCCGGCGGCAAGGCTCTTGCGCCCGGTGCGCAGCACATTGGTGGCGCCGATGCTGCCGGAGCCGATCGCGCGGATATCCTGGGTGCCGGCGAGCCTGGTCAGAACCAGGCCGAACGGAATCGAGCCGAGCAGGTAGCCGATGACGAAGGCCACCGGCAGAAATGCTTCAAGCCCCATGGCGGCCTCTCCGAAGACTGGATTTCAATGTCGCGGGATCGCGGACGTCAGATATGTTCGTACACCGTCCGGCCGCCGACGATGGTGCGCACTACGCGGCCGGTAAAGCGGGCCTCGTCGAACGGGGTGTTCTTGCAGGGCGATTTGAGGTCGGCGGGATCGACCACCCAGGGCACATCGGGGTCGATCACGATGACGTCGGCCGGGCTGCCGACGCGCAGGGTTCCGCCAGGCAGGCCGAGCAGCTCGGCCGGACGGGTCGACATCGCCCGGATCAACGTCTTCAGGTCCAGCTCGCCATTGTGCACGAGGCGGAGACCGGCGGGCAGCATGGTCTCGAGACCGACGGCGCCGGGCGCGGCTTCAGCGAACGGCAGGCGCTTGACCTCGACGTCCTGCGGATTGTGGTCGGACATGATGACGTCGAGCAGGCCGGAGGCCACCGCGGCCACCAGTGCCCGGCGGTCGTCCTCGCTGCGCAGCGGGGGCGACAGCTTCAGGAACGACCGGTAGGGGCCGATGTCGTTCTCGTTCAGCGCCAGATGGTTGATCGAGACCGAGGCGCTGACGGCGAGCCCGGCGTCGCGGGCACGCTGGAGGATGTCGAGGGAGTCGATGCAGCTCAGCGAAGCCGCGTGATAGCGGCCCCCGGTCAGTGCGACGAGGCGCATATCGCGTTCGAGCATGACGGCCTCGGCGGCATTCGGGATACCCATCAGGCCGAGGCGCGAGGCGAACTCGCCTTCGTTCATCACGCCTTCGCCGACGAGATCGGGGTCCTCGGTGAAGTGCACGATCAGCGCATCGAAATCGCGCGCGTAGGTCAGCGCGCGGCGCATCACCTGCGCATTGGTCACGCTTCTGGCGGCATCGCTGAAAGCGACGGCGCCCGCGGCCTTGAGCAGGCCGAACTCGGTCATCTCCTGGCCGAGCATGCCCTTGGTGAGTGCCGCCATCGGCTGGATGTTGACGATCGCGGTGTCGCGGGCGCGGCGCATCACGAAGTCGACGGTCGCCGAATTGTCGATCACCGGCGAGGTGTCGGGCTGGCAGATGATGGTGGTGATGCCGCCGGTCGCGGCCGCCTGGCTCGCGGTGGCAAAGGTCTCGCGATGGCTGAAGCCGGGCTCGCCGACGAAGGCGCGCATGTCGACCAGGCCGGGTGCGACGATCTTGCCGGCGCAATTGACGATGTCGGTACCCTCGGGGACGCCGGCCGCGCCAATGCCGCGGCGGGTCTCGCGGATGGTGCCGTCGGCGATCAGGACGTCGCCGACACCGTCGAAATCCCTGGAGGGATCAACGACGCGGGCGTTGGCGAGCAGGATGGGGCGGCGATCGATCAGCATCGGCATCACGCGTTCGGCAGGTTACGGGCGAGCGCTTCCAGCACCGCCATGCGCACCGCGACGCCCATCTCCACCTGTTCGCGGATCAGGGACTGCGCGCCGTCGGCCACGATCGAGTCGATCTCGACGCCGCGGTTCATCGGGCCGGGATGCATCACGAGCGCGTCCGGCTTGGCGTAGGCGAGTTTCTTCTGGTCGAGCCCGAAATAATGGAAATATTCCGACGACGACGGCACGAAGGAGCCGTTCATGCGCTCGCGCTGCAGCCGCAGCATCATGACGATGTCCGCGCCGTTGAGCCCCTCGCGCATGTCGCGGGCGACCTCGACGCCCATCCGCTCGATGCCGGGCGGCAGCAGCGTGGTGGGGCCGACCACGCGGACGCGGGCGCCCATCGTGTTGAGCAGGATGATGTTGGAGCGGGCGACGCGCGAATGCAGCACGTCGCCGCAGATCGCGACCACCAGCCCTTCGATCCGGCCCTTGTTGCGGCGGATGGTGAGCGCGTCGAGCAGGGCCTGGGTCGGATGCTCATGGGCGCCGTCGCCGGCATTGATCACGGAACCGTCAACCTTGCGTGCCAGCAGTTCCACCGCGCCGGAGGCGTGATGGCGCATCACCAGGATGTCCGGATGCATCGCGTTCAGCGTCATCGCGGTGTCGATCAGGGTCTCGCCCTTCTTCATCGACGAGGAGGAGACCGACATGTTCATGACGTCCGCGCCGAGCCGCTTTCCCGCGAGCTCGAACGAGGATTGGGTCCGGGTGGAGGCCTCGAAGAAGAGGTTCACCTGCGTCCGTCCCCGCAGGACGGTGCGCTTCTTGTCAACCTGGCGGTTGAGCTCGACATATTCTTCGGACAGGTCGAGCAGGCCGGTGATGTCGGCCGCGGAAAGGCCCTCAATGCCCAGCAAATGCCGGTGGCCGAGGACGAAGGTCGATTTCGATGTCATTAAAAGCAGAGCTATAGGGGGGGATGGGGGGTGGGGCAAGCTGCAAATCCGGCCTGCGGACTTATCCACGGCGCTTTACCGGCAACAGGGCGCCGCCGGCCTGTGTTCGGGGCTGCCGCTTTGCGCTAGACTCGTCCCTTCGTTGGGTCAGGGGCCGGCTCATGACGAGCATGCGGTATTTTAATCGACTGGCGCGCAATGTTGCTGCGCTGGCGGCCGTGTGCCTCGTCGGCATGGCGACCCCGGCGCTGGCGGAGAAGCGCGTGGCACTCGTGATCGGCAACGACCGCTATCCGAACTTGCCGCCGGACCGCCAATTGAAGAAGGCGGCCAATGACGCGACCAGCGTCGCCGACGCGCTGCGGGCACTCCAGTTCGAGATCGTGCTGGGGACCAATCTCGGCCGGCAGGGCATGATCGACCGGCTCGCCGATTTCACTGCGCGACTTGAGCCGGGCGACACGGCGGCCGTGTTCTATGCGGGGCACGGTGTGGCGATCGCGGGGGTGAACTACCTGGTGCCGAGCGATGTTCCGGCCGTGAGCGAAGGCGCTGAAGGGCGGGTGCGCGGGGCCTCGATCGCCGAGCCCGACCTGATCGCAGAGCTCCAGGCAAAATCAGTGCGGGTCGCCTTCGTCGTCATCGACGCCTGCCGTGACAATCCGTTTCCGCGCGCCGCCGGCCGCTCGATCGGGAATACGCGGGGGCTCGCGGATGCGCGGCCGGCGCGCGGGATCTTCACGCTCTATTCGGCCGGGATCGGCCAGACCGCGCTCGACCAGCTCGGCAGTAACGATGCCGCAAATAATTCGGTGTTCACGCGGATCTTCGTCGAGCAGCTGAGGCGGCCCGAGCTGCATCTCGGCGACCTCGCGGTCGAGGTACGCGAGCGCGTGGCGGCGTTGGCGCTGACCGCGACGGACAATGGCGGCCAACCGGCGCCGCATGAGCAGACGCCGGCCTATTACGACCAGACGCTCGGCGGGCGAATCTATCTTTGGGAGGCGGCACCGTCGACGCCGCGCGTGGCAGGCATGCTGGTGAAGCCGCCGGCAAAGCCTGCGGTCGCGGAGCGCGCGACGATGCGTCCGCCGCGTCCGTCCGCGGCGGGTGAAAGCTGCGCCCGCAGCGGCTTCGAGACCTACTGCGTCAGCTCGATGCTGAAGCCGCAATTCGGCAATTCATATGGCGCGGTGAACCTGTTCGACGCCTCGACGGGGACGGCCTGGGTCGAGGGTGCAGCCGGCAACGGCATCGGCGAATGGATCACAGTCGAGTTCGACACCCCGCGACGGGTCAAGTCGATCCATGTGCAAAACGGCTACCAGAAGAACTCCGACATCTTTTCCAAGAACAACAGGGTTCGTCAGATCCGGGTGCTGTTCTCCGGCGGCGAGTCGCAGGTCTTCATTCTCGAGGACAGGCTGTCGGCGCAACTGCTGACATTGCGGCCGGCGGTGACGGCCCATTGGATGCAATTGATCATCGACGACGTCTGGGCCGGCAACAAATACACGGACACCGCGATCACGAAACTTCTGGTCAGCTCGGATCCGGTGCAATGACCGCAAGGACAGGGATCGCGGCGCGTGCGGCGCTCGGTGTGCTGCTTGCCATATCGGTGCTCGCGCCGGCGCGGGCGCAGGGCTTGCCCGGCGATTTCGTCTATCTGCGGGAGATCGATCCAACCATCATCCAGGACATCCGCTACGCCACCTCGAACAATTTCGTCGGCCGGCCGCTGGCCGGCTACAATGCCGGTGAATGCGTGGTGAAGCGGGAGGTCGGGCTGCGGCTGAAGGCGGTGCAGCAGGAGCTGGCCGCGCAAAATCTCTCGCTCAAGATGTTCGACTGCTACCGGCCGGCACGGGCCTCGCTCGACATGGTCAAGTGGTCGCAGAACGGTCACGAGACCGCCGCCGAGCGGCGCTACAATCCCAAGATCCCCAAGACAGAGCTGTTCCGCCTCGGTTACATCGCAAGCCGTTCGCAGCATTCCACCGGCGCGGCGCTCGATCTGACGCTGGTCGATCTCAAGGCTGACAATTCCGCAAGATTCGACCCGTCGAGGACCTATGCCGATTGCACCGCGCCGGTCGAAGCGCGCGCGCCCGAAGGCAGCGTCGATATGGGGACCGGCTACGACTGCACCGACGCAAAGGGCCATACCGCGGCACCGTCGATCACGGCGGAACAACGCAGCTGGCGCAAGCGGCTGGTGGCGGCGATGGCCAGGCAAGGCTTTGTGAACTATTCGAAGGAGTGGTGGCATTTTTCCCTGCCTGGGGCCGGCGGGGCGGCCTATGATTTCCCGATCCAGCCGCGACGGAACTGATTTCGCGCCGAGGAAACTTGATGACCCAGCCGAGCTTTGCGACCCACGAGGTCTTCAACCAGTCACCGCCGTTCGAGGATATCGACCTGTTCGCCGTGGACCGGCCGCTGGTCGAGGCGGTGAAGGCCAATGGCGGCGCGGCGGCGGAACGCGAGCTGTCCGAGTTCGGCAAGCAATGGGGCTCGGCCGCGATGGCCGATCGCGGGCGCCTCGCGAACGAGAACACGCCGAAGCTGCGCACCTTCGACGCCAAAGGCAATCGCCGCGACCAGGTCGAGTTTCACCCGGCCTATCACGAGCTGATGGCGCACAGCGCCCATGCCGGCGTCCATAATTCGACGTGGACTGCGAACGGCAAGCCGGCGGGCGATGCTGCCGAGGTCATTCGTGCGGCGAAATTCTACATGGCGGCCCAGGTCGAGACCGGCCACCTCTGTCCGATCACGATGACGCGCGCCTCCGTCGGTGCGCTGGCGATGCAGCCGGACCTGCTCGGCAAGGTGATGCCGGTGCTGTCGACCAAAAGCTACGATCCGAGCTTCGCACCGTGGTGGCAGAAGCGCGGCATGACGCTCGGCATGGGCATGACCGAGAAGCAGGGCGGCACCGACGTGCGCTCCAACATGACGCGCGCGGTGCGCGATGGCGAGGCCTATCGCATCACCGGCCATAAATGGTTCATGTCGGCGCCGATGTGCGATGCCTTCCTGGTGCTGGCGCAGGCCGAGCAGGGCCTGACCTGCTTCTTCATGCCGCGCTTCGCACCGGATGGATCGGTCAACGCGATCCAGTTCCAGCGGCTGAAGGACAAGCTCGGCAACCGCTCCAATGCGTCCTCTGAGGTCGAGTTCGTCGGCGCCTATGCGCAAGCGGTCGGCGAGGAGGGCAAGGGCATCCGCACCATCATCCAGATGGTGCAGCTGACGCGGCAGGATTGCGCGATCGCCTCGGTCGGCCTGATGCGCTCGGGGCTGGCGCACGCGCTGCATCACGCCCGTCACCGCAGCGTGTTCCAGAAGCATCTGGCCGACCAGCCCCTGATGCAGGCGGTGCTGTCGGACATGGCGTTGCATGTCGAGGCCAGCACGGCCCTGGTGATGCGGCTCTGCCGCGCCTTCGATCGCACCCCGCACGATGCGGCGGAGGCGGCCTATATGCGGCTCTTGACGCCCGCGATCAAATACTGGACCTGCAAGAGCGCGCCGCCGTTCCTCTATGAAGCCATGGAATGCCTCGGCGGCAACGGCTATGTCGAGGACGGCATCCTGGCGCGGCACTATCGGGAGTCGCCGGTCAACGCGATCTGGGAAGGCTCCGGCAACGTGATGTGCCTCGACGTGCTCCGCGCGCTCTCGCGCGAGCCGGAGCCGGCGATGGCCGTGCTGCAAGCGCTTGCGGCCGAGACCAAGGGCTTGCCGGGGGCAGGGGAGGCGGCCAGCTTCATCAGCAAGACTTTTCGGCGCGCCGACGGCGAGCGCGTCGCGCGGCTTGCCGTCGAGAAGCTGGCGCTGCTGGCCGCGGCCGCGGCGCTGAACGGCGTGTCGCCGCGCAATGCCGAATTGTTCGCGGCGAGCCGGCTCGCAACCAGCCACGCCAGCATGTACGGCGCCGTGGAGCTGGAGAGCGGCGAGGTCCGTACGCTGCTGGAGCGGGCGCTGCCGTGATTGTTATTCCGTCATTCCGGGACGCCCGAAGGGCGAACCCGGAATCTCGAGATTCCGGGTTCGGTCCTTCGGACCGCCCCGGAATGACGGTGTTTTCCTAACGAAAGCCCACTGATGGATTCCCTCAATCCCGACCATCCGCCGCTGACCATGACGCCGGCGACGCCACGCGTCTGGAAGTTCTGGGGCACGGCGCTGTGGGGCCTCATCATTTTCGTCGCGATGTTCGTCGGGCAGATCGGCGCCGTCGTCCTGCTGGCGGCGCAGCGCGGCCTGCCGATGGATCTCGCCTCGATCCAGCTCGTCGGCCGCGAGCCGCAGACGCTCGCGCTCTCGGTCATCATGGGCCTGCCGGCGACACTTCTGGCGGTGTGGCTCGCCATTGCCATCAAGAAGGCTTCCTTCGTCGACTATCTCGCGCTGCACTGGCCGTCCTGGAAGCAGCTGCTGTTCGGCGCCGTCGGCCTCATCCTGATCGTGCTGGTCTGGGAGACGATGTCGCGCGCGCTCGGCCGCGAGGCGACGCCGGGCTTCATGACCGATCTGTTGAAATCGGGCCGCGACAAGGGCGCGGCGCTGCTACTTCTGTTCGCCTTCAGCGTGGCCGCGCCGATGTCGGAGGAAGTCTTGGCACGTGGCTTCCTCTACCGCGGCTGGTCGGCGAGCTTCCTGCGGGCATCAGGCGCGATCCTGCTGTCGTCCTTGGTCTGGACAATCGTGCACCTGCAATACGACCTGTACTTTCTGGCCGAAGTCTTCTGCATCGGTCTGTGGTTCGGCTACATGCGCTATCGTGCCAATTCGCTCTGGCTCACCATCGTGCTGCACGCGTTGAACAATCTGACCGCGGTGGTGCTGACGATGTGGCTGGGGAGCTAGGCCGCCAGCGCGATCGCGATCGGCATCGTGATCGCCGCCAGCATCGTCTGCAGCGTGATGATCTGCGCCAGCAGCGGGGCGTCGCCGCCCATCTGGCGGGCAAGGACATAGGCGCTGGACGAGGTCGGCACCGCCGAACAGATCGCCACGATCGCGAGGCTGTTGCCGGAAAGCCCGAACCAGAGACCGAGCCCCATCGCGAGCGCGGGCATCAGCAAGAGCTTGAAAACGACGCCAACGGCTGCGCCGAGGCTTGGACGGAAGAGCCCTTCAAGATGCAGCCCCGCGCCTGTGACGAGCAGGCCGATGGCGAGGGAGGAACTGCCGAGCGCGTCTGCAACCTCATGCCAGAGCCTTGGCAGCGGCAGGTGGGTGACATTGACAGTAAGGCCGATGATGCAGGCCCAGATTAAGGGATTGCGCACCAATGTCACGACGATGGCGCGGCCGGATTGCTTTTCCGGCGATGCGTAACGAGCGAGCACCGAGACGCTGAACACGTTGACAAGCGGGATGATCGCCACCATCGCCACGGAGGCGAGCGCCAGCCCGACATCGCCGAACAGATTGGCGGCAATCGACAGCGCAACGAAGGTCTGCCAGCGCGTCGCGCCCTGGAAGATCGAGGTGAAGGCGGGACCGTCGATGCCGAGCCGCGCCAGGGCAGGGCGGAGCGCGAGGCAGAGCAGCGACATCGCCAGCGCCGACAGCAGCAGCGCGCCGCCGACGCCGGCGACCGGCACCCTGGAGAGGTCCGCCTTCACCAGGGTCTGGATCAGCAGCATCGGGAACAGCACGAAATAGGTCAGCCGCTCCAGCCCGTGCCATTGCGTGTCGAGCCGCATCAGGCTGCGTTTCAGCACGATGCCGAGCACGATGAGGATGAAGACTGGCAGCAGCGCCGCGATGACGACGGCCATGGGTCAGTCCGGTCCCGGGCTGGCGCGAAGATTGGCGAGACGGTCGAGCGCGCCTTGCAGGATGAAGATCGCGGCGTGCTCGTCGATCACCTCGGCGCGCTTGGCGCGGCTGACGTCCATGCCGATCAGTTCGCGCTCGACCGCCGCGGTCGAGAGGCGCTCGTCCCACAGGCCGATGGGAAGCGCGGTCAGGCCGGCAAGGTTGCGGGCGAAGGCGCGGGTGGATTGCGCGCGCGGACCCTCGCTGCCGTCCATGTTGATGGGCAGGCCGAGCACGAATCCGGTCGCCTTGCGCTCCGCCGCAATCGCGAGCAACCGGGCGGCGTCCCGCTTGAATTGCGCGCGCTGGACCGTCTCGACGCCGGTCGCCAGCCGCCGGTCCGGATCGGACACGGCAACGCCGATGGTCTTGGTGCCGAGGTCGAGCCCGACCAGCGCGCCGCGCGCGGGCCAGTGGGTTGCAGCATCGACGAGAGGCAGGATAAGAGCCGGCATGGATAGCGCATATCATGCGCCGCGCCGCGGAGTGAACCCGGAACAATGGATGCGCTGACATTATTCGGCCTGTTCGCCGTCACGGCGATGCTGCTCACTTACGCCCTGGAGGATCGCAGCCATTGGTACGTGTTGCTGTTCGCCGCGTCCTGCGCGCTCGGCTCGGCCTACGGCTTTCTCCAGGGCGCCTGGCCGTTCGGCCTGGTCGAAGCGATCTGGGCCGTCGTGGCGCTGCGGCGGTGGCAGCTCAGGCCCTAAAGCATGATCCGGAAAAGTGCGCAGCGGTTTTCCGAAAAGATCATGCTTAAACAACAACCTGAAGCGCGATGACGATTCATCCTAATCGCGTCGCGCTTTGGGCCGTCCCGCGGGAATAAGCGCGTGCGTAGTAAGGCACAAGCGCATCGTTGATTTGTGGGAAATCTCACACTGATGACGTGCAGACCATGGCATGATGCCGTGTGGTTGCGTGCCAATAGATATGCAGGTTTAAGGTAGTGTGGGGGTGAATCCTCCGATTTTCAAGAACGATCGGCCGCGGCCGGCATTCCGGCCCGCGCTGCAACCTTGGCGCAAATTTTCTGGCGCTCCGACCACGTCCAATATTCGCCCATTCATTGAGAGGTCATGATGCTCATCAAGCCAAGCCTGATCGCGGGCTCAGAAAGGCGATTCAAGCAAGCCGAGTTCTCACCCGAAGCCTTGAACCGGAAATTGGGCGACGGTCCGATCGAGATGTCCGTCGAAAAGATGCGCGTGCGCCAGCGCCAGCTGCTGGCCGAGACGCAGGACATGGAGAAGGCCGAGATCGGCCTGGAGCGGATCATCCAGGGCAATGATCTCGACAGCATCAATTATCTCGCCAAGGGGACCGCCGCCTCGCGCTCGGTCTGCCGCATCCAGCTCAGGGACCTCAAGTCGAACCTGCTCGGCTATGGCTCGGGCTTTCTGATCGGGCCGGGCCTGCTGCTGACCAACCATCATGTCTTCGGCAAGCCGGCCGACGCGGCCAATTCGATCGGCGATTTCAACTACGAGCTCGACGTCTCGGGACAGGAGCGCGTGCCGGTGCGGTTCGGCTTCGAGCCGGGCAGATTCTTCTACACCAACGACAGGCTGGATTTTTCGGTGGTCGCGGTAGCGCCGACCTCGCTGTCAGGCGGGGAGGAGCTGGAAGACTTCGGATGGCTGCCGCTCAGCGCCGCGCCCGGCAAGGCGGACCCCGGCGAGTACCTGACCATCATCCAGCATCCCAGCGGGCAGATGAAGCAGGTCTGCGTCCGCGAGAACAAGCTGCTCAAATATGTCGGCGACTTCCTCTGGTACAACACCGACACGACGGCGGGCTCGTCGGGCTCGCCGGCGTTCAACCGGTTCTGGCAGGTGGTCGCGCTGCACCACAGCGGCATTCCCCGCAAGGATGCGCAGGGCCGCACCCTGACCAAGGACGGCAAGGTGTGGAAGCCGTCGATGGATGAATCCCTGATCGACTGGATCGCCAATGAAGGCATCCGTATCAGCGCGATCGTCGCCGATCTCAAGGTTGCCGTCGGCTCCCATCCCCTGATCAAGCCGGTCCTGGACGAGGAGGAGCCGCCGATGCGGCAAGAGATCGCGAAAGTCCGGGCGCCGGCTGCCGCGCCTGCTTTCGGCGCCAATGTCTGGGTCGAGCAGTCCCTCGACGGGACCTCGCTGGTGGTCCCGATCCGCGTGCCGTTGCCGATGTTCAAAAAGGAAATCCCATTCGCGCCGCTCGCACCCGTGCCGGGACCTGCGGGAGGCAACGGAGGGGCGCCGAACGGCGGCACAGCAAATGGCGGCGCGCCCTTGATCACCCGACCGGCCGGCCTGCTGCCGCACATCAGCGCGAACAACGGGCTGCCGATGGAGGCCGTGCATATCGATCAGAGCACGCTGAAATCGCGTCCCGGATACAAGGCGAATTTCCTCGGCACCGGCAAATTCTCGGTGCCCCTGCCGAAGATTCCGGCCTCCCTCAAATCGAGGGTCGCGATGCTCAAGGGAAGCTCCCGGCAATCCGAGCTGAAATATTTCAACTACAGCGTCGTCATGAACAAGGAACGCCGGCTCGCCTTCTTCAGCTGTGTCAATATCGACGGCGGCAAGCAGCAGGACGTCGGCAAGCGCGAGGGCGATTCCTGGCTGCGCGATCCGCGCATCGACGACGAGGCCCAGATCGGCGACGAGTACTACCGCAAGCAGGCCACGTTCGAGGCGGATCGCAGCAAGAATCCGTTCGACCGCGGTCATCTCGTGCGCCGGCTGGACGCGACCTGGGGCGACACCGTCGCCGCGGCCAAGCAGCATGGTGACGATTCCTTTCACTTCACCAATTGCTCGCCGCAGTTCTTCTCCTTCAACCAGGGCAAGCAGCTCTGGGCGGGACTGGAGGATTATACGCGCGATGTCCTGCTCGAAGGCGAGGAGAAGGGCATCGTCATGAACGGTCCGGTGTTCGACGGGCCGGACGCCGACGGGTCCGATCTGCCCAATCCGGCGGGCCGGCCGCACAAGGATCCGAGCTTCGGCGGCGTCCAGATCCCGAAATATTTCTGGAAGATCCTGATCCGGCGCAACGAGGACGACGACGCGCTCAAGGCGGCGGCCTTCCTGATGAGCCAGCGAAAGCTGGTCATGGAGATCGACCGCATCCAGGAGGTGGATCTACGCGAGCGGATGTCGGAGGAGGACGTCAGCGTGTTTCAGGTCTCGATCGCGGACCTCGCTAAACTGACCAAGCTCGATTTCGGCAATCTCACGGATGTGGATTCGCACGAGGCGACCGCGGTCGGCCCGCGGCGGATCGAATCTTATGAGGATATCCGGCTCAAATAGGAGCTTTCTCGTACGGTGCGAAACCGGCGCGCGATCGGGTGAGGGCAGCGGCGCAGAGACACCGCATGACCCTCACCCGACGGTCTTCCGGACCCGCCTCGGCGTCAGCGGATCGCGATCGGGTTGATCATGGCCTGCACGCCGCCGGTCAAGCGCGGCTGTCCCAGCACGAACAGGAATTCATAACCCTTGTCGCGGGCGAGCGCGGCCGTGTCCATGTTCTCGAGGATGTAGGTCCCGTTCATCGCGAGCAGGATCTGGTGCACCTCGAACACGGTCTTGGATTCGAAAGGCAGCACCTCGAGTCCCCAAGTGTCGGCGCCAACCGCGACGACGCCCTTGCCGGTGAGATATTTTGCGCCTTCGACGCCGAGGCCGGGCTCGCCGGCCGAGTAGCGCTTGTCGTCCTTGCCGATCAGGCTGAGCCAACCGGTGTGGAAGATGACGACGTCGCCCTGGCGGATCTCGACGTTCTGCTGCTTGGCGGCTTCCTCGATCTCCTTGACGTTGAAGGCCGTGCCTTCCTTCACCACGTCGGTCTTGAAATAGGCGGCCATGTCGAGCAGCACGCCGCGGGTGACCATCGGCGGCACCTTCTCGATGCCGAGCTTCTTCAGACCGTTGGGATCGGCGAAGTCGGCAAGCTTGTTGCCGTTGTAATAGACATGCTCGATGCCGAGATGGCCGAGGCCGTCGAGCTGGCTGCCGATGCCGACCCAGGTGTCGAGGATGTCATCGTTATAGGTGGCCTTGTTCGGACCAAGCCCCGCGCTGCCGGCCTGTCCCGGCTGCACCACCGTGATCTTGTAGGTGCGCGGCGGATAGGCAGGCGTTTGCGGCGTGACGGGAATGCCGAGGGCGTAGGTCTTGCCGGTCTTCACCAGCGATGCCGCCTTCACCACGAGCTCAGGCGTCATGTAGTTGGCGGCGCCGATCTCGTCGTTCGGCCCCCATTTCGACTTGGTCCAGTCCTGTGCGCTTGCAGTTCCTGATATCGCCGACAACGCAGCGACACAGCACAACACGAGCGTATTGCGCATCGATAGTCCTCCCGATGTTCTTGCCGATGTTTGGCTTCGTTATGGTTTCGCGCCGGCCAGTCACGCATCCTAACGTAGAACCGTCGCGCGCTTCAAAGCTTTTCGAGCCATCGGCGACAACGACCGACCCTCGCGAACCGATTCAAGCGTGATGAATTTGTGACGAATTTCGTCGCGTGGAACGCGGCGTCTGCGTCAGGCCGCGATGACGTCCTCGCCGTTGGTCAGGCAGCCCGCGAAACTCTGAAGCGCGCTGGTTTGATGTCCGGCGCGACGCTGGATGAAGAGCGTCTCGACGCGCGCATGCGACGGGCTCAAGGCGTGGATCGAGACGGTACCATTCATGGCGCTGCGCTCGACGACAGCACGCGGCAGCAACGTCACGCCCATGTCGGCGGCGACGCAGCCGATCATGCCGTCGAGCGTGCCGAGCTCGAAGCGGGCCGCCGAAGGCCAGCCGAAGTCGACGAAGATCTGCTCGAGCCGTTGGCGGTAGGTGCAGCCGGTGCGGAACACCAGCGCGGTCGGGCCGGATTCCGCAGTGCCGGCACGCAGCTCGGCAAGCGAAGCCCAGCGTCGCGCGCTAACCAGCACCAGCTCCTCGCGGAACGCGCTCGTCGCGGTGAGATCGGCATGCGCAATGGGACCGGCGATAAAAGCGCCGTCGAGCGTGCCTTCGAGCACGGCTGCGACGAGGTCGGCGGTGGTTGCGGTGCGCAAGGAAAGCCGCACGGCGGGAAAGCGGCGGTGGAAATCGGCGAGCAGCGGCGGCAGCCGCACCGCTGCCGTCGTTTCCATCGAGCCGATCGCAAGCGGTCCCTTGGGTTCGCCATCGTCGCGCGCAGCGAGCACGGCCTCGCGCGACAGCGCGGCCATCCGTTGCGCGTAAGGCAAGAGGCGCTTGCCGGCGCCGGTCAGCGTCATGCCGCGGCTGTGGCGTTCGAACAGCGGCGTGCCGATCTCCGCCTCCAGCGCCTTCACGCGCTGGGTGACGTTCGACTGCACCGTATTCAGCTCCTCCGCGGCACGGGTGATGCCGCCGGTGCGGGCCACACTGGCAAAGGTCTGGAGATCGCTGAGTTCCATGGCGTCGTTTCGCTTTCGAGATGGCAGCGTTCGCAACAATTCATTTCTGAAGAATGCTAGTCGTGCCTAGTCTCGCTGTCCAGATCGGGGAGAAGCCATGCCGATGACGACGTCGCTGACCACGCTGCTGGAGATCGCACATCCGATCTTGCTGGCGCCGATGGATGTCGTCGCCGGCAGCCGCCTGGTCGCGGCTGTGAGCCGCGCCGGCGGGTTCGGCATTCTCGGCGGCGGCTACGGCGAGCGAGCGTGGCTGGAGCAGGAGACTGCGAAGCTCGCCGAACTGCGTGCGCCGTTCGGGATCGGCTTCATCACGTGGAGCCTCGCCAAGCGGCCCGATCTTCTCGACATCGCGCTCGGTGCGAAGCCATCGGCGATCATGCTGTCGTTTGGCGATCCCGCGCCGTTCGCGCCCAGGATCAAGTCCGCCGGCGCACGCCTGATCTGCCAGGTGCAGGACGAGACGATGGCGCGACAGGCGCTCGATGCCGGTGCCGATGCCCTGATCGCGCAGGGAACGGAGGCGGGCGGGCATGGCGCCTCGCGGACCACCGTCGATCTCGTGCCGGCGATCGTCGATCTTGCCGCGGGCCGCGTGCCGGTGGTCGCGGCCGGCGGCATCGCGGACGGGCGCGGGCTCGCCGCCATGATGATGCTGGGCGCGAGCGGCGTGCTGCTCGGCACGCGCTTCTATGCGAGCCAGGAGGCCGACGGCGCGGAGGAGGCCAAGCGGCGCATCTGCGCGGCAAACAGCGGCTCCACTGTGCGCGGCATCATCTTCGATCTCTCGCGCAACAATGTCTGGCCGGCGCCCTTCACCGGGCGGTGCCTGATCAATGATCACGCCCGGCGCTGGATCGGCCGCGAGGTCGAGCTGATGCAGAATGTCGCCGCAGTTGCCGTGGACTATGCCGCGGCGAAAGCGGCCGGCAATTTCGACGTCGCGGCCGTCATCGCCGGCGAGGCGGTCGGCCTGATTCATGATATTCCCCCGGCGGCCGAGATCGTCGAGCGGATCGCGGCCGAGGCGGAACAGTTGCTGGAAGGACGGCGGAACTCTGTGATAGCGGCGTAGAGTTTTTACCCTCCCCTGGAGGGGGAGGGTCGATCGCGCGAAGCGCGAGCGGGGTGGGGTGACAGTCTCTCCATTGAGGCGGTGCCCGTGTGGAGAGATCACCCCACCCCGCTTCGCATTTCGCTTCGCTGCATGCGAACCGACCCTCCCCCTCCAGGGGAGGGTTAAAAGACCGAGAGAGAACAACCATGTGGCCTGACCGTCGACTGATCGATCTGTTCAAGACCGAATTCCCGATCGTGCTGGCACCGATGGCCGGTGTGATGGATGCCGAGCTGGTGATTGCGGCCGCGCAGGGCGGCGCGCTGGGCTCGCTGCCTTGCGCGATGATCGCGCCGGAGAAGGCGCGCGAGCAGGTCGGTCTGATCCGCCAGCGCGTCAAGGCGCCGGTCAACATGAACTTCTTCTGCCACACACCGGCCGAACTGACGGGCGAGGCCGAAGCGCGCTGGAAGCAGCGGCTCGCGGGCTATTACGCCGAGCATGGTCTCGATCCCGCGGCGCCGATCGCAGCGGCGAACCGGGCACCTTTCGATGCCGCCTTCTGCGAGGTCGTCGAAGAGCTGAAGCCGGAAGTCGTCAGCTTCCATTTCGGCCTGCCTGAGCAGGCGCTGCTCAAGCGGGTGAAGGCTGCGGGCTGCCTCGTCATCTCGTCGGCGACGACGGTGAAGGAGGCGGTCTGGCTCGAACAGCGCGGCGTCGATGCCGTGATCGCGCAAGGCGCCGAGGCGGGCGGCCATCGCGGCATGTTCCTGACCGACAAGATCGCCGAGCAGCCCGGCACCTTCGCATTGGTGCCGCAGGTCGCCGATGCCGTAAAGGTGCCTGTCATCGCGGCCGGCGGCATCGCCGACGGTCGCGGCATCGCTGCGGCCTTTGCGCTCGGCGCCTCCGGCGTGCAGATCGGCACCGCTTATCTGCGCTGTCCGGAATCAAAGGTCAGCGCGGGCGGCCGTAAGGCGCTCGCCGAGGCGGGAGATGAATCCACCGTTATCACCAATGTGATGACCGGCCGGCCGGCGCGCGGGGTCCAGAACCGCCTGATGCGCGAGACTGGCCCGGTGTCGCCGGATGCGCCGCCCTTTCCCCATGCGGCGACCGCGCTGGGACCGCTCAAGGCGGCTGCCGAAAAGCAGGGCAGGGTGGATTTCACCAATCTCTGGGCCGGGCAGGCCATTGCGCTCGGCCGCGAGGTCCCCGCCGCCGAGTTGACCCGGGATCTCGCCAAATCGGCCTTGGCTCGGCTGAAAGCGCTGGCCGGATAAGCCTCCAGCTTCTTGTTTGCGCATGATCTTTTCGGAAAACCGCTTCACACTTTTCCGGATCATGCGCTAGCGCCGGTTGCGGCGCAAAAGCGGCCTCTGCTATACGGCACATGGGTTTTGCCGTGAGAGGCCTTATATAATGTCCGTCGACGCCGCTACCGTCCGCCGCATCGCGCATCTGGCGCGCATTGCGGTTTCCGAGGACGAGGTTCCGCATCTTCAGGGCGAGCTCAACGCCATGCTCGCCTTCGTCGAGCAGCTCTCGGAGGTCAATGTCGAGGGCGTGGAGCCGATGACCTCGGTCACCCCGATGCAGATGAGGAAGCGGCAGGACGTGGTCGACGACGGCGGTATCGCCGACGATATTGTCGCCAACGCGCCCGCGACCGAAGGCCACTTCTTCCTGGTGCCGAAGGTCGTCGAGTAGCATGGCGCTATCGAGCGAAGTGGAAGCCGGTTCGCGTGAAGAAAACGCGTCAAACAAAGAGTCTTAGGACGTGGTCCGATGTGTCTGCTTTGCGACGATGAGAAGGCCTATCAGGCCTACATGAACTACCTCGACAAGATGGAGCGGCAGGGCAAGGCCGCCGATCCCAATGTCGCCGTCAATGCCGTGCTCGACGAGATCGAGGCCGCCGCGAATGCCGCTGCCAAGAAAAACGTCATGCAAGACGACCCGGCCAACGACAAGACCCTGTCTCCGTTCTTCTGCAGCCCGATCAATAAATGACCGATTTGACATCGCTGACGCTCGCCGAGGCCCGCAAGGGTCTCGCCGACAAGACTTTCACGTCCCTCGAGCTGACCGACGCGCACCTTGGCGCGATCGAGGCCGCGCGCGTGCTCAACGCCTTCGTGATGGAGACGCCGGACCAGGCGCGCAGCATGGCGAAGGCCGCGGACGAGAGGATCGCCAAGGGCGATGCGGGCCCGCTCGCCGGCATCCCGCTCGGCATCAAGGATCTGTTCGCTACCAAGGGCGTGCGCACCACGGCGTGCTCGAAGATCCTCGGCAATTTCGTGCCGACCTACGAATCGACCGTCACCTCGCAGCTTTGGCGCGACGGCGCCGTGATGCTCGGCAAGCTCAACAATGACGAGTTCGCGATGGGCTCGGCCAACGAGACCTCGTGCTTCGGTCCGGTTGGCAATCCCTGGCGGCGCGAGGGCAGCAACACGACGCTGGTGCCGGGCGGCTCGTCCGGCGGCTCGGCCTCGGCCGTGGCGGCGCTGCTGTGCATGGGCGCGACCGCGACCGACACCGGCGGCTCGATCCGCCAGCCGGCGGCGTTCACCGCGACGGTCGGCATCAAGCCGACCTATGGCCGCTGCTCGCGCTGGGGCATCGTCGCCTTTGCCTCCTCGCTCGACCAGGCCGGCCCGATCGCGCGCAGCGTGCGCGATGCCGCGATGCTGCTGCGCTCGATGGCCGGACACGATCCGAAGGACACCACCTCGGTCGATATCGCGGTGCCGGATTACGAGGCTGCGATCGGCAAGTCCGTGAAGGGCATGAGGATCGGCATCCCCAAGGAATATCGTCTCGACGGCATGCCGGCGGAGATCGAGAAACTTTGGGAAGCGGGTGCGGCCTGGCTGAAGGCGGCGGGCGCCGAGCTGGTCGAGGTGTCGCTGCCGCACACCAAGTACGCGCTGCCGGCCTATTACATCGTGGCGCCGGCGGAGGCGTCCTCCAACCTCGCGCGCTATGACGGCGTCCGCTACGGCCTGCGCGAGCAGGGCAAGAACGTCATCGAGCTCTACGAGAACACCCGCGCGGAAGGGTTTGGCGCGGAAGTGCGGCGCCGCGTCATGATCGGCACCTACGTGCTCTCGGCCGGCTATTACGATGCCTATTATCTGCGCGCGCAGAAGGTGCGCACGCTGATCAAGAAGGATTTCGAGGATTGCTTCGCGAGGGGTGTCGACGCGATCCTCACCCCGGCGACGCCCTCGGCCGCCTTCGGCATCGGCGAGAAGGGCGGCGCCGATCCGGTCGAGATGTATCTCAACGACATCTTCACGGTGACCGTGAACATGGCGGGCCTGCCCGGCATCGCCGTGCCCGCGGGCAAGGACGGCCAGGGCCTGCCGCTCGGCCTGCAGTTGATCGGCCGTCCCTTCGACGAGGAGACGCTGTTCTCGCTCGGCGAGGTGATCGAGCAGGCCGCCGGCCGCTTCACGCCGACGAGGTGGTGGTGAATGTCGCCGCCTTCATCGCGAGCCTCGACGGCGCGGCGCCTGCGCCGGATCTGAACGCGCCGCTCAGAGGTCTCTGGTGGGCCGCCAAGGGCGATTGGGACCGCGCGCACAAGATCGTTCAGGACGACAGCGGTCGCGAGGCCGCCTGGGTGCACGCATATTTGCACCGCGTCGAAGGCGATCTCGGCAATGCCGGCTATTGGTACCGCCAGGCTGGCCGGCCAGCGGCAAAGGATTCATTGGAAGCGGAGTGGGAGCGGATGGTTTCCGCGCTGCTCGGGGATGGAAAAGCATGAGCGCGTCAGTCAGACAGGGAAAACTGATCAAAGGCCAGACCGGCGACTGGGAAGTCGTGATCGGCATGGAGGTCCATGCCCAGGTCACCTCGCAGTCGAAACTGTTCTCGGGGGCCTCGACCGAATTCGGCGGCGAGCCCAACAGCCATGTCTCGCTGGTCGATGCGGCGATGCCGGGCATGCTGCCCGTCATCAACGAGGAGTGCGTCAGGCAGGCTGTCCGAACCGGGCTCGGCCTCAACGCCGCGATCAATTTGCGTTCGGTGTTCGACCGCAAGAACTATTTCTATCCGGACTCGCCGCAGGGCTACCAGATCAGCCAGTACAAGTCGCCGATCGTCGGCGAGGGCGAGGTCGTTGTCGAACTGGACGGCGGCAAGGTGGCCACCATCGGTATCGAGCGGCTGCATCTGGAGCAGGATGCCGGCAAATTGCTGCACGACCAGTCGCCGACCATGTCCTATGTCGACCTCAACCGCTGCGGCGTGGCGTTGATGGAGATCGTCTCCAAGCCTGACATCCGCGACGCCGAGCAGGCCAAGGCCTATGTGACCAAGCTGCGCTCGATCCTGCGCTATCTCGGCACCTGCGACGGCGACATGGAGAAGGGATCCTTGCGCGCCGACGTCAACGTCTCGGTGCGAAAGCCCGGCGGGCCGCTCGGCACCCGCTGCGAGATCAAGAACATGAACTCGATCACCTTCATCGGCCAGGCGATCGAGTATGAGGCGCGGCGCCAGATCGAGATCCTGGAGGACGGCGGCCAGATCGATCAGGAGACGCGGCTGTACGATCCCAACAAGGGCGAGACGCGTTCGATGCGCTCCAAGGAGGAGGCGCATGACTACCGTTACTTCCCCGATCCCGACCTGCTGCCGCTGGAGTTCTCGCAAGGCTACGTCGATGAGCTGAAGGCTGAGCTGCCCGAGCTGCCGGACCAGAAGAAGACGCGCTTCGTCGCCGACTTCGGCCTGTCGGCCTATGATGCGAGCGTGCTGGTTGCCGAGCGCGAGAGCGCGGTGTTTTACGAGACCGTGCTGGACAAGCTCGGCAATCGTACGCGCGACGGCAAGATGGCGGCGAACTGGGTGATCAACGAGCTGTTCGGCCGTCTCAACAAGGAAGGCCGGGATATTACGGGCGCTCCGGTGAGCGCCGAGCAGCTGGCTGCGATCGTCGACCTGATCGGCGAGGGCACGATCTCCGGCAAGATCGCCAAGGATCTGTTCGAGATCGTCTGGCAGGAAGGCGGCGATCCCCGCGCGCTGGTCGAAAGCCGCGGCATGAAGCAGGTCACGGATCTTTCGGCGATCGAAAAGGTTGTCGACGACATCATCGCGGCCAATCCCGACAAGGCCGCGCAGGTCAAGGACAAGCCGCAATCGCTCGGCTGGTTCGTCGGCCAGGTGATGAAGGCGTCCGGCGGCAAAGCCAACCCGCAGAGCGTCAACGACCTGCTCAAGTCCAAGCTCGGCGTCTGACGCCGGCGCGTTCGAACGAGGTGACGGACAAGTCTCGTCACCTCGTTTTCGTTCCTCGATGCGACGTTCGCACGCATCCTCGGCGGCAAACTTCATCCCGATCAGCCGCGACGTGACGACCGAATCGCCGTCCCGCGATTCGCGCAAAACGGCGGCTCGCGCACGCTTCGACGAGCGCTGGCGCCGTTAATCATGAAAATATTTTCGTTGCCAAAATTCGCGACTCAGAGTCCGCGAAGCGCCTTTGCGAGGTGATCGCGGGATTGCCGACGTCCGTCATCGCGACGATCGCGCGCGATGCGCGCGTGCAGAAAAATACTTGCTGCATAGTGTTTTTCTGCAATCGCATATGCCGCGAACATCGATGTTGCGAGCACTCGCTGCGGTCGATCGCTCGCGTCGGGCGGTGCGCTTGCGTCGCGCTCGCCAAGCGCACGCGCGTTGCGTCGTCAACACTTCTTTAAGCGAGACGCTGTTTTTTTCTTTGTGTTGGTGTATTCGGGATGAAGTGCATTCGATCCCCGAGTGCACGCAGCGATTAAAGCCATCTCACACATCGGAGGGCAACATGGCCAAGAAAGCGAAGAAGGCGAAGAAGGCGAAGAGCGCAGTGAAGAAGACTGCGAAGAAGACCCGCAAGGTCGCGAAGAAGAAGAAGTAACTTCGCTTCTGAAGTTGCCGGCTCCTAGCCGGCACGTCATCAGCGCCTCCTGGAGGTTCTGATCGACGATAGAGGGTGTCGGCGAGACATCAGGTCAACGGTCGGATCGTTCGCTTTGACGGTCCGGCAGAAGAAACGAGTTTTCTTCGTTCGGTGCGGTTCTCCGAAAAAAGGGGCTCCGCAATTTCACAAGCGGCCTTCGGGTCAACGTGAAATCTGGTCCTGACGTGTTCGCCGACGCCCTCGTTCCCCTGAGGCCGGGGTATTGCCGGCATTCCCTTTCCCGACATTGCCGATCTGACACGCGAGGCGATCGCACTGCCATGGCCGCGCAGCCCTGGAGCAGGCGAGGGGCCGCGGATTGATTGCGCGCTGCTTGCCCGCCGCTTCTCCATTCCCAGTGTCATCACCGGGCTCCGACCGGGCCATCTGGTCGGCCATACCCTCTCTGGAATGCTGGTTGCCGGCCTGCCGCCTTCGCCGAAGCTTCGGCGTCCCAGGACCGCAAGGCCGGCGAAGCCCTGGCGCGGCCGGGCCGCGGGTGCCGAGAGCGAGACGGATGCCACACGATGCGCGCCACCGCGCGCGATGGTTATCGATGTCCCAAAATCCCGCGGTAAACGAACTCTGACGAATCGCAGAAGTGCCTGCGAATCAGGGACTTCTTGAATCCCCGCGTGCGCGCCGCGCGGGCGCGTTTACGTCTGCTTCATCGCGATACTTAAACTGCCATTCAAATTTGCCCGCCATCATCGCCTCCAACAAGCCGGCAAACGGCAATGGGCAAGAAGCCTTGGGCAAGAAAGCCTTGGGCAAGAAGCCTTGGGGACGAGTTGAACGATGCACGATCCCGGGAAGGGTCATGCACATCAGAGTTGGACGGGAGCCGCGCTCGGGGGAACGAGGCGGCATAAGAACAAAGGGGATGCGTTATGTTTCAGGGTACTTTCGATCTGGAGACGGCAACGCCGATCGACGCGAGCGCGCTGTCGGACGTGCTGTTCGAGCGCGGCATCTATTGGGCGAGCGGCCGCTCCGGCATCGTCGATCTCGTCGCCGCACATAAATGGTTCAATCTCGCCGCGCTGAAGGGCCGCAAGGACGCCGTGGCGCTGCGCCAGGAAGTTGCCGGTCAGATGTCGGATGCCGAGATCTCGGTCGCACAGCGCGAGGCGCGGGCGTGGATTTCCGCCCACTGAATTGAGGATCGCATCCACACCCGGGTTCGCACGGGTGGGCTGGGTTGCGCTGAATCAACTTTCCTCGTCGTGCCGCCACGTAAGACCGAGCGGCATGAGCGACCCCGACACCAATGGACGATGGCTGCCGATTCAAATCGCGCCCGACGAGTGCGACCTGGAACTCGGACGTCTGCACAAGACGGGGATTCTGCCCTGGTCGTTCCCCTGCCGGCGCAGGTCCGGCATCTGGTTCAACGTCTGGGCCGACGAGGCCGTGCTGATTTCGCCCTCGCATTGGCGGATCTGGCGGTTCCACCGCTAGGCGCGGACGCACACATATAGAGTCAGTGCGAATCGGGCTGATGAAGCCGCGCCGATCCTCGCGTCAGGGCTTCCGCACGGCTTCACGGTCGCTTTGAGGTGAAAGAACGCTGACCTCGAGTGATTCTGGTCTGAGCGGTGGCGGAGAGGGAGGGATTCGAACCCTCGATACAGCTTGAGACCGTATGACGCTTTAGCAAAGCGTTGCCTTCAGCCACTCGGCCACCTCTCCGGTGCGAGCCTTATGCATCTAATTGCTCCGGCCGGTCAATTTGGAAGCGTGTGTTTTCGCTCGAATATTCCCAGCGATTTTGGAAACGGGCGGTTTGCCGTCGGGCGCCATCCTAAGAAGGCCTTCTATATAGAGTCGTCGCCAGGGCGTGGCCGGATTGCCGCAGCCCTCGCCGGGGGGCGGAGCGGCGCGCCGGGGTGTTTGCATCTCCGGCCTTTGAGTCTCGGTCCGATTCTACGATTCGGGCCCCGTCCGACGCCGCATCGCGCGGTGCCCGGCCTCCGCCGTCTCAAGTGAGGAAACTTGGCGGCAAACGGAACCGCTTCAAAAAGAACAACAAAACCAATATGTTGCAGCGGCGCCGCGATCACATCTGCGTGTTATTTGTGCAACACCCGGCGGAAAACCAGCTCCATCGTCCCGTTTCGAAGCGTTCTGTTGTTGTGTGTGCAAGGACGTTCGGTAATTGTGACTGAGCGACGGAGGGGGGCATCCCGAGGTCGTCCCGTTTAGGTCATTCGCTTAAGTCCCTCGCGTTCATGCGGGTGTGTCCGAAGACGCGAAGGAGCCCAAAGCGGTGATTTGGAGGGGGTTGGGGAATTGGCCGTCCGGTCAGTAACCTTCCCTGGAGAGCAACTTGGAGGTTTAACATGAAGTTGGTTAAGAGCCTTTTGCTCGGCTCAGCGGCGGGTCTGATCGCCGTGGGCGGAGCTCAAGCAGCCGATCTGCCCGTGAAGGCCAAGGCGGTCGAATACGTGAGGATCTGCTCGCTGTACGGAGCCGGGTTCTACTACATCCCGGGCACCGACACCTGCATCAAGCTGGGTGGCTACGTGCGCGCTGACATGATCATCGGCGGCGCTGGTGACTATGGTTTCAGGTTTAGCCAGAGCACCGTGAACGGTGGCTCGAACAACCGCCTGACGAACTACTACTACAGCCGCGCTCGTCTGGACTTCAATATCGATACCCGCACGGCGACCGAATACGGCGTTGTTCGTACCTACGCTGACACGGTCTTCAGCTATGATACGGCGAACGTCACTGGCAGCAATCCGGCGGCCTTCTCGACCGGCAACCCGTCGCTCGGCCTCTACCATGCGTTCATCCAGTTCGCTGGCTTCACCTTCGGCCGCACCGTCTCGATCTTCGATGCTCCGTGGCAGAGCTATCCGGCTGGCGGTCCCGATACCATTCCGGGCGGTTCCAACCACGTGACCGGTATCAACCAGGCCGCTTATACCGCTGACTTCGGCCAGGGCATCACCGCTTCGATCGCGATCGAAGAGCCGACCACTCAGTCCAACGGCCAGGGCAACCTCTGGAACATCAACGCTGCCAATGCTGCGACGTTTGTTCAGGGCGTCTACGGCAACAACGGCTGGGGTGGAACGCGCTCTCCCGACATCGTCGGCGCGGTCCGCGTAGACCAGGCCTGGGGTCTTGCCCAGTTCTCGGTTGCTGCGCATGAGCTGCATGCCGGCTACTACGGCACGACGGAACCCACGGGTCACCCGTCGGACAAGTGGGGCTGGGCTGTGCAGGGCGCCTTGTCGATCAAGAACATCCCGACCGGTGCGGGTGACTCGATCAACTTGCAGGCGGTCTACACCGACGGCATGTCCCGCGAGAACTTCCAGATCCTGTTCCCGCAGTCATTCTTCATGTACAGCGGCACGGGCGTGGCTGGTGCCTACCAGAGCGTCGGTTTCGCCGGTATCTCTGACGGCGTGTTCAGCTCTGCCGGCGGTGGCATCGAGACCACGAAGAGCTGGGGCTTCCGCGGTGGCTACACCCACAACTGGAGCCCGAACTGGATCAGCGCTATCTACGGCGGTTATGGTGCTTTGAGCTACAGCACGAATGCGAAGGCGCTGATCTGCGGCAACTTCGCTGCTCTCGGCCCGTCGGCTGGTGCGACCTGTAACCCGGACTTCAACTTCGCGGTTATCGGCATCAACACCGTCTGGAGCCCGGTCAAGAACCTCGCGTTCACGGCCGACCTGAGCTACTCGCGTCTGGATCAGAAGTACTCCGGTACGATCAGCGGTGCGAACACTGCGGTCCTGACCGCCGCGAAGCCGGCTGCAGTGTACGAGCTGAAGGATCAGAGCTCGCTGAACCTGCTGCTCCGCGCTCAGCGCACGTTCTAATCGACCTGTCGATTAAACCAGAAGCCCCCGGCGGGAAACTGCCGGGGGTTTTCATTTTTCTGCAGAACAAAACAGAGCATCGCGCTTCCGGACGTGAGCTGCGTCTGGCTCGACCATAAATACTCGGGCACGATTTCGGGCGCCAACACGGCAAAGGCGACGGGTTGCCAAGCCTGCAGCCACGCATGAGCTGAAGACCAGGGCAGCCTCCAGCTCTGTTGCTCCACGCTCAGCGCAGCTTCTCAGATCATCTTCCGAGTGACCGAGACCCCCGGCAGGAAACTGCCGGGGTTTTTATTTGCGGGCCGTGCACCGAGCACCTAAATGGTGGATTGCTCGATAGCGCGTCAAAGGGAGCTTCCGACCATGAACATTTCGACGATCTGGAGACGGATGCTGAGCGTGCTCGCCGCGATATCGATGGTTGCCGTGGTTACTCCGGTATTCTCCCCGGCGGCTGCCGAACTCTGGAACCCCAACTACCCAGTATGCCTCCAGCAATGGGAGTGGGGCGGCAGCAGCCGGATTTCCTGTAGCTATCGGTCGTGGGAGGATTGCAAGGCTTCTGCGCTGGGACTGCCGGCGATGTGCATGACGAACCCATATTGGTCCCAGCCGACTTCAGTCCGCCAACCTCACCGCCGAGCCGCCCCCGACAGGATGTGGTGAGGATCGAGTCCTGAGGTCAGGGGGCGGGGTCCGAGCGCGACCTGCGCACTCTCGATAAGGGGCGATCAGACGACTAAAGCGCTATGCGATTAGGATGGATCGTCATCGCGCTTTAGGCTGTTGTTTAAGCATGATCTTTTCGGAAAACCGCTGCGCACTTTTCCGGATCATGCGTTAGCGTGGACCTTTCCACTCCCGGAAGGCATAGGTCGGGTTCAGCCCGCAGGAATCGATCGTGCCCGACGCCGTCGCCATGCACTGGGCGTAAGTGGAGAACTGGCAGTTGCCGGGATACCCCCAACGCCGCCCCTGCAGACAATACCGATCCTGAATGGCCTCCGCCTGCGGCTGGGGATTCTGGCGGTTCTTGCCGTAGGCCGCCGAGCCACCGCCCGGAAGAGTGATCGCGGCCGCGATCGCGAATGCACCGACTATGCGCAACATGACAGGTCTCCAGATTTTTCGAGCCTACAATCGATGGGCGGCAATGCCGGTTCCAATCATACCGCAACGTGGTCGGACCGTGATGGAATCATGCCGAACGCCTGCCGCACCGCGACCTGAACGTCGAAGCGATGACGATGAACCGTCGTCATCGCTTCGGATTGTCGCTTGAGCATGGTCCGGAAGACCGCGGCGCACTTTCCCGGATCATCCTTCGGGACAGGGTCTGCTCCATCGACGCGTGCTATTCCACGCGTGCGGTGCCGCGACGCAGATCGGCCTCGATCTGCAGCCGCGTGCCGCCGCCGAAGCGGGCGCGGTAGACCTGAAGGTTCTCCATGATCCGCTGCACGTAGTTGCGCGTTTCGGAGAACGGAATCAGCTCCACCCAGTCGACCGCATCCACCTTTGGGTCGCGCGGATCGCCGTAGCGTTCGACCCATTTCTTCACGCTGCCGCGACCGGCGTTGTAGGCAGCAAAGGTCATGATGTAGGAGCCACGGTAATCCTCGAGCAGTCCGCCGAGCTCGGCCGAGCCGAGCGTGGCGTTGTAGACCGAATCGTTCTTCAGTCGGCCCAGATCGTAAGTGGCCCCGTGCCGCTTGCAGACGTAGCGGGCGGCGTCCGGCGTCACCTGCATCAGCCCATAGGCCTGCGCCGGCGAGACCACCGACGGATTGAAGGCGCTCTCCTGCCGCGCGATGGCGTAGATGATGCTGCGCTCGACCTCCGGGCCGATCGGCGTGAACTGCGGAATGCCGTTGACGGGGTAGGCGTAGAAGTCGAACGGCAGGCCGCGGTTGAGCGCAGCCTTGCCGAGCAGCAGCATGCCCCGCGCATCATTGTAGCGCTGGGTGAGCTCGCCGAGGCCGGCGAGCGCCTCGGGATCGCCGTTCTCGCCCATGTCGGCGAGCATCGGAACGGCCATCTCGCGCTCGTCGAGCTCGTAGAGCAGGTGCGCAGCGCGCACGATCTCCAGCCGTTCGGCGCCGCGCCCGCGCGGCTGGCTGTTGAGCTCGATCTGCGGCAGGCCGAGCTTGGCGCGCGCCAGCTGGCCGTAATAGCTGGTCGATTGCTCGGCAGCGCGCGCATAGGCGTTGCGCGCCTCCTGCTGCCGACCCATCGCTTCCGCGGCGCGGCCCTGCCAATAGCCGGCACGCGCCAGCGCGGTCGGATTGACGCTGCCGACGCCGATGCGGGCGAAATGCTGCGCGGCGGCGGCGGGATCGTTGAGGAAGCGGAGCGCGATCCACCCGGCCGTGAACTCCTGCTCGGTCTTGTAGATGTCGCGCGAGGGCAGCGCGGCATCGCGCGCGATCAGATAGGCGCTGCGGAATTCCTCGGTGTCGATCATCTTGCGCGCCAGGAGACGCCGCTCGATCCACCATTCGTCGAGATTGTGCAGCCGGCCGGGGTCCTTCGGCGCGGACAGCATCAGCTGGGCCGCTTCCGCAAACTTCTCCTCGCGGCGCAAGAGCTGGATCTTGCTGAAGAGGAAGCCGGGATCGCTGTGCAGCTCGCGCGGCACCGCGTCGAGCAGCGCGCGCGCGTTCGGCGCCTTCTTGACGGCGGCGATGCGGGCCTTGGCGAGCGCGACATAGCCGGCGCCGAGCCGCTTGGCGGCGCGCAGCGCGGCCTCGTTCTCGCTGCCGTAGAGCAGGGTGTCCATCCGCGCCTTCTGGTCGCCCGGCGTCAGCAGGGCGCCGAACTGGTCGAGCGCGTTGTTCTCGGTGTCCTCCGACATCGGATCGCTGCGCCAGGCCTCGCGCACCAGCCGCTCGGCGTTGGCGCGGTCGCCGCGCGCGAGCATCGCCTTGGCGAGCGTGAAGCGGCCCTTGGCAGAGATCGGGGACTCGTTCTCGAACCACGACCACGCCACGGAATCGTCGCGCCTGTCGTCCCACATCGCAGCTTCGAGGCGCCGGCGCAGGAAGGTCTGCGACGGCCAGCTCGGATTGGCGGAGAGGAAGGCGCGGTAGCGCTCCACGCTCGCGCCGTTGTCCTCGCTGCGCAGGATGATCCATTCCGCGAGCTTGCGCGCGACCGGATCCGAGATGCCGGCCGCGGCATTGGTGGCGTCAGCCGCCTTGCGCTTGCGCACCAGCTCGATCACGCTCTCCAGCGTCTCCTTGTCGCCCTGCGACGTCGACGACGTCGCCGCGACCGCGGCCGGGACGACCGGCTTGCGCGGCGCGGCGTGCTGGCGGGTCGCCGGAGCCAGCACGGGGGCCACCGCGGGGCGCGGGGGAGGAGCGGAAGGTCTGACGGTGGCCGTCACGGCCGGCGCGGGAGCTGTTTTCGGAGGCGAACCGCTGGCAGCCGGATGCGCTTTCGGCGCAGGCGCCGCTGCGGCAGGCGTTACGGCAGGCGTTGCGGCAGGTTTGGGCTTGTCCTTCGCCGCGTCTTTCCCGGCGCTCTTGCCAGCGTCCTTGCCAGCATCCTTGCCGGCATCCTTGGCCGGTTTCTTCACAGCGTCCTTGGCCGTCGCGGCAGCGGCGCCTTTGCTCGCGCCCTTCGCTGTGTCCTTGGCCGAGTCCTTGGCCGAGTCCTTGGCGGCGTCCTTGCCAGATCCTTTGCTGGTTCCCTTGGACGCGCCCGTCGCGGCGTCCTTGGCAGCCGGCTTTGCGGCTTCCGCAGGCGTCTCATTGGACTTGGCCAGGGCGGCACATCCCACCGACAGCCCTGCCATCAGGCACAGGACCAGTCCGGTGGACCGCCAGGCGGCACGAGGGAATGAGGTCACGGGTATTGTCGCCCCGAATCAGTCAAGTGGCTCAAGATCTAGCTGTATTTGATTGAATATGCGGACAAAATACCAACAGCGGCTTACCTCGGACCGATTTGCACCATCACCGCGGCAAAATCGCGGCCTAAACGGTGCGTCACACGGCAGCGGGCCTTTTACCGGCGGGATAGACCCGATATGAATGGCGCTTGCTCAAGAGATAGCCGCGTACGGAGGAAGTCCATGGCAGCCAAGACGAAATTCCGGGGGTCGTTCACCGCCTTGGTCACGCCGTTCAAGAACGGCTCGCTGGACGAGGCCGCGTTCCGCTCGCTGGTCAACTGGCAGATCTCGGAGGGCACCAACGGCCTAGTCCCGGTCGGCACCACCGGCGAGAGCCCGACGCTCAGCCACGACGAGCACAAGAAGGTGGTCGAGTGGTGCATCGCTGAAGCCAAGGGCCGCGTGCCTGTCATCGCGGGGGCCGGCTCCAACTCGACCAAGGAGGCGATCGAGCTCTCCCAGCACGCCGAGAAGGCGGGCGCGGACGCCGTGCTGGTGGTGACGCCCTACTACAACAAGCCGACCCAGGAAGGCATGTACCAGCACTTCAAGGCGATCAACGACGCGATCGGGATTCCGATCATCATCTACAACATCCCGCCGCGCTCGGTGATCGACATGTCGGTCGACACCATGAAGCGGCTGTGGGAGCTGAAGAACATCGCCGGCGTCAAGGACGCCACCGCCAGCATGGTGCGCGTGTCGCAGCAGCGCGCGGCGATGGGCGAGGACTTCAACCAGCTCTCCGGCGAGGACGCCACCATCATCGGCTACATGGCGCATGGCGGCCACGGCTGCATCTCGGTGACCTCGAACGTCGCGCCGCGCCTGTGCTCGGAGTTTCATGCCGCCTGGCAGAAGGGCGACACCAAGGCCGCGCTCGCGATCCACGACAAGCTGATGCCGCTGCACAACAACCTCTTCATCGAGAGCAACCCGGCGCCGATCAAGTACGCGATGTCGCTGCTCGGCAAGCTGGACGAGACGTTGCGGCTGCCGATGGTCCCGGTTTCCGAGCCGACGCGGGTGGCCGTGCGCAGCGCCATGGTTCACGCCGGCCTGCTCAATTGAGGCGCCGGCCGACCGAGGAACGCGTTCATGAGCGTCGACGACAAGGGCAGGCGGATGCTCAAGGAATTCCGCGAGTTTGCCATGAAGGGCAATGTCGTCGATCTCGCGGTCGGCGTCATCATCGGCGCGGCCTTCGGCTCCATCGTCACGTCGCTGGTCGGCGACGTCATCATGCCGATCATCGGCGCCGTCACCGGTGGCCTCGACTTCTCGAACCACTTCATCCCCTTGTCCAAGGCGGTTACCGCCACCAACTTAGTGGATGCGAAAAAGCAAGGCGCCGTCCTTGCTTATGGAAGCTTCCTGACGCTGACGATCAACTTCATCATCGTTGCTTTCGTGTTGTTCCTGGTGATCCGCGCCATGAACACGCTGAAGCGCAAGGAGGAGGCAGCGCCCGCCGCGCCGCTGAAGCCGTCGGCCGAGGTCGAGCTGCTGACCGAGATCCGCGACCTCCTCAAGAAGTGACGCGCGCGCTTCATCCGAACTGTTAGCTTTGCTGCGCATCTCGATCGGGTTTGTCCTCTCATGGCCGATAAAAACGAACGTCCAATCAAGGTCATGGCGGAAAATCGCAAGGCCCGCTTCAACTATGCGATCGAGGACACGATCGAGGCGGGCATTGCGCTGACCGGCACCGAGGTCAAGTCGATCCGCAACGGCAAGAGCACGATCGCGGAATCCTACGCCGATTCCAAGGACGGCGAGATCTGGCTGATCAACGCCACCATTCCCGAATATCTCCAGGGCAATCGCTTCAACCACGAGCCCAAGCGGCCGCGAAAACTGCTGCTCCATCGCCGGCAGATCAACAAGCTGATGGGCGCCGTCGACCGCGAGGGCATGACGCTGATCCCTCTCAAGCTCTATTTCAACGAGCGTGGCCGGGCCAAATTGCAGCTGGCGGTTGCAAAGGGCAAGAAGCTGCACGACAAGCGCGAGACCGAGAAGAAGCGCGATTGGAGCCGGGAGAAGGGGCGCCTGATGCGGGCGAGGGGCTGACGAGATGACCCAGCGGAACCTGCTCGAGGTCGATTGGAGCCAGATTCCCGCGCCCGTCGACGACGGCGCGGCCGCGCATCTCACCGGCATGGTGGTGCCGCCGATCGGCCTGCTCGCGACCAACGACACCTCGGTGACGCTGTCGGCGCTGCGCGGCCGGACCGTGGTGTTCGCCTATCCGCGCACCGGCGAGCCCGGCAAGATCTCGCTGGTCGACGATTGGGACATGATCCCCGGTGCGCGCGGTTGCACGCCGCAGACCTGTGCGTTCCGCGATCTGTTCGCCGAGCTGAAGGCCGCCGGTGCCGCCCACGTGTTCGGCCTTTCGACCCAGAGCAACGAATACCAGACCGAGATGGCCTCACGGCTGCATCTGCCGTTCCCTGTGCTGTCGGACGAGAAGCTGGCGCTCACGCAGGCACTGAAGCTGCCGACCATGGAGGTCGCGGGCCTGACGCTGATCAAGCGCCTCGCGCTGATCGTCGACGACGCACGCATCACGCGCGTCTTCTATCCGGTGTTCCCGCCCGACCGGAATGCCGGCGAGGTGCTGGACTGGCTGAGGGCCCATCCGGTCAGGACGTAAAGCGTATCCCGCATGGGGCCAGGTCTATGGCCAGCCAATGATGGGAGCGATGCCGCGCACCTAAGTCCGTCCCCGTCATCCTGAGGTGCTCGTCCTGCAACGCAGGGCGAGCCTCGAAGGACGACGGCCCGGCTGCATCCCGGCCGCTCATCCTTCGAGGCTCCCGGCGCGATGCTCCGCATCGCGCCACTCGCGCCTCAGGATGACGGGTTCAACATTGCCGGTGCCCCAGCTGCTCTCTAATCCAGGTCCGCCTTCAATCGAGGTCCGCCTTCACCTTCGCGAACACGCTGCGGAACATGTCCGGCGTCAGGACGCCGGTGTTCGTGTTGTAGCGCGAGCAGTGGTAGCTGTCGTAGAGCTTGAACGCGCCGGCCTGGTGCACGGCGCCATGGCCGAACGGGGCTTGAGAGGCCTTCAGCTGCAGCGGCTTGAGCACGCTGTCGTGCGCAATTCGCCCGAGCGCGACGATCGCGCGCAGCCTGGGCATCGTCTCGAGATTGGCGACCAGGAACTGCCGGCAGGTGTTGATCTCGGCCGGCAGCGGCTTGTTCTGCGGCGGCACGCAATGCACCGCATTGGCGATCCGGCAGTCGATCAGCTTCAGGCCGTCATCGGGACGCGCCTGATAGGTACCCTTGGCAAATCCGTATTCGAGCAGGGTGGCGTAGAGCAGGTCGCCGGCATAATCGCCGGTAAACGGCCGTCCCGTGCGGTTGGCGCCCTGCATCCCCGGCGCGAGGCCGACGATCAGGAGGCGCGCCTTGATGTCGCCGAAGGGGGCTACCGGCGCATTGTGCCACAACGGCTCGCGCGCGCGGTTTGCCTCGCGAAAGGCAACCAGGCGCGGACAGAGCGGGCAATCGCGGTCGGGAACGACGGTGGGAAGCTGGCGGCTTGGCCGGGCCGCCTCACTCCTCGAAGTCGTCATCGCCCCTCGGCGCCATCGTGGTTGCGCGCTGGAGGAATTGCGGGGCGTGGTGACGGGCCTCGCGCTCGCCGCGGTCGCGCGGGGCGGGGCGTTCGGACGGATCGCGGCCGAGCTTGGACTGCAGCTCGACGAGGTCGGTGAAGACGTCGGCCTGGCGGCGCAGCTCGTCGGCGATCATCGGCGGCTGGCTGGCGATGGTGGAGATCACCGTGACCCGCACGCCGCGGCGCTGCACGGCCTCGACCAGGGAGCGGAAGTCGCCGTCGCCGGAGAACAGCACCATCTGGTCGATGTGCTCGGCGAGCTCCATGGCGTCCACGGCGAGCTCGATGTCCATGTTGCCCTTGACCTTGCGGCGGCCGGAGGCGTCGATGAACTCCTTGGTCGCCTTGGTGACGACGGTGTAGCCGTTGTAGTCCAGCCAGTCGATCAGCGGGCGGATCGAGGAGTATTCCTGATCCTCGATGATGGCGGTGTAGTAGAACGCCCGGAGCAGCGTCCCGCGGCCCTGAAACTCCTTCAGCAGGCGCTTGTAATCGATGTCGAAGCCCAGAGTTTTCGCCGTCGCGTAGAGATTGGCCCCGTCGATGAAGAGCGCGATCTTGTTGGTAGGAGAAGGTGACATTCAGTTTGCTCGCGTAGTGTTCGTGATTGATCGTTTTATTGTTGGCGCGGCGACAGCAAGCCGCGCGTATCTAGAGTGCCGCTGAAACCCGTCGAAACCGCAAATCCGGAGAAGTCGGGGCAATCAAGGTATAGTTATGGCGGACTTGCATACACCCGGCGCTGCCCTCGATGGCAGCCCGGGAAATCACCCATCCCAGCCCCAATGTGGGGGTAGCAGAGCCGTTTGGCGAGGCCAAATCACAAATTGGCCTTGCGAAACCGGCCCGGTCCCTATAACTACCCCCAATCATCCACATATTTCGTCCCACCCACAACGGAGCGACAGTCCATGGCTCGCGTCACCGTAGAAGATTGTATCGACAAGGTCGACAACCGGTTTGACTTGGTCCTGCTGGCCGCCCACCGTGCCCGCATGATCTCGTCCGGTTCACAACTAACGGTTGACCGCGATAACGACAAGAACCCTGTTGTGTCTTTGCGCGAAATTGCCGAGACGACCATTTCGCCGGAGGACCTCCGCGAGGAGCTGGTGCACTCGCTCCAGAAGTTCGTCGAGGTCGACGAGCCGGAGCCGGATACGGTGCCGCTGATCGGTTCCGCGGGTGCGAGCGTCGATGCGGACGATACCGAAGTCGCCGTCGAGCGCATGACCGAAGAGGAGCTCCTGAAGGGTCTCGAAGGCCTTGCGCCGCCCGAGGAGCAGCCCGAGGAGGACGAGTAAATCGTCCATCGCGATCGTCGACTTCTTGTGATCTTATCAAGGCCCGAACCGTTGTTCGGGCCTTTGCTTTTGTTGACGTTTTCGTGGTTACCATAGCGTTGTGATTGGCGCTGTGTCCTGTCACTGAATTGATCGGACACAAGCGCGATCGGAGCTAGGATGTATACAACGGGTCGGCCCAGGCCCGTTTGAAGGCAGGACGGCATGGTATATCGGCGCCGCAGATCCACGCAGATGCAGGCCGCAACCGAATCGGTTGCCGTGGCCCCGACTGCGCCGGTCGCGCGCCCGGCCAAGCCCCGCGCACGCATGATGCGTCAATATGACCTCGTCGAGCGCGTCAGGTCCTACAATCCCAACACCAACGAAGATCTGCTGAATCGCGCCTATGTCTACGCCATGAAGGCGCATGGTTCGCAGACCCGCGCCTCGGGCGATCCGTACTTCTCGCACCCGCTCGAAGTCGCGGCGATTCTCACCGACCTGAAGCTCGACGACGCCACCATCGTGGCGGCGCTGCTCCACGACACGATCGAGGACACCGAGGCGACGCGGGCCGAGATCGATCAGATTTTCGGGCCGGAGATCGGCGCGCTGGTCGAGGGCCTGACCAAGCTGAAGCGGCTCGAGCTGGTGTCGCGGGAGGCCAAGCAGGCCGAGAATCTGCGCAAATTGTTGCTGGCCATTGCCGACGATGTCCGCGTGCTTCTGGTCAAGCTCGCCGACCGTCTGCACAACATGCGCACGCTGGACTTCGTGCCGACGGAATCGCGCAGGCGCATCGCCGAGGAGACGCTCGACATCTATGCGCCGCTCGCGGGGCGCATGGGCATGCAGGAAATGCGCGAGGAGCTGGAGGATCTGTCCTTCCGCACCCTCGATCCCGAAGCCTATTCGGTGGTGATGCAGCGCCTCGACGCGCTCGCCGAACGCAACCGCAATCTGATCGGCGAGATCGAGGACCAGCTCTCCAACAATCTGCGCCACAGGGGCCTGGGGGCGCGGGTCTATGGCCGCCGCAAGAAGCCGTTCTCGATCTGGACCAAGATGGAGCGCAAGTCGGTCGGCTTCGAGCAATTGTCCGACATCTTCGGCTTCCGCCTCGTCGTCAACGACATCGAGTCCTGCTATCGCGCGCTCGGCATCGTCCACACCACCTGGCCGGTGGTGCCGGGGCGCTTCAAGGACTACATCTCGACACCGAAGCAGAACGACTATCGCTCGATCCACACCACGGTGATCGGCCCCGGCAACCAGCGCGTCGAGCTGCAGATCCGCACCGAGGCGATGGACCAGATCGCCGAGAGGGGTATCGCCGCGCACGTCTTCTACAAGGAGGGCGTCGGCTCGCCGACCGAATTCCTCAAGCGCGAGTCCACGGCGTTCGCCTGGCTGCGCCACACCATTGGCATCCTCTCGGAAAGCGCCAATCCGGAGGAATTCCTCGAGCACACCAAGCTCGAGCTGTTCCACGACCAGGTGTTCTGCTTCACCCCGAAGGGCAAGCTGATCGCGCTGCCGCGCCACGCCAACGTGATCGACTTCGCCTATGCCGTGCATACGGACGTCGGCAACAGCGCGGTCGGCTGCAAGATCAACGGCCAGTTCGCGCCGCTGTCCTCGGAGCTGCAGAACGGCGACGAGGTCGAGGTGCTGACCTCGGAAGCGCAATCGGCGCCGCCCTCGGCCTGGGAGACGCTTGCGGTCACCGGCAAGGCCCGCGCCGCGATCCGCCGCGCCACGCGGACCGCGGTGCGCGATCAATATGCCGGTCTCGGCCGCCGCATCGTGGAGCGCCTGTTCGAGCGCGCCAAGATCGAATATGCCGACGACAAGCTCAAGGGCGCGCTGCCGCGGCTCGCGCGGACCTCGATCGAGGACGTGATGGCGGCCGTGGGGCGCGGCGAGATCAAGGCCTCCCACGTCGCACGTGCGATGTACCCCGACTACAAGGAGGAGCGCATCGCGCGCTACGGCGTCAGGAAGGGGCTTGCCGCCAAGCTCAAGGAGAAGTCGTCGGAGCCGCCGCGCAGCCCGGTCGCGATTCCGATCCGCGGCATCAATTCCGACCTGCCGATCAAGTTCGCGCCGAACGGCGGCGCCGTGCCGGGCGATCGCATCGTCGGCATCGTCACGCCGGGCGAGGGCATCACGATCTACCCGATCCAGGCGCCGGCCCTGAAGGATTTCGAGGAGGAGCCGGAGCGCTGGCTCGACGTCCGCTGGGACATCGAGGATTCCGCACCGCAGCGCTTCCCGGCGCGCATCAAGGTCGAGAACGTCAACGAGCCCGGCGCGCTGGCGCAGATCGCGACCGTGATCGCCGAGCACGACGGCAACATCGACAACATCAGCATGCAGCGCCGCTCACCGGACTTCACGGAAACGACGATCGATCTCGAAGTCTACGATCTGAAGCATTTGAGCGCGATCCTGGCCCAGCTGCGCGCCAAGGCGGTCGTCGCCAAAGTCGAACGTGTTAATGGATAGGCGCATCTCGCATGCGCCGGTCCCTCCGATTTCATGAGCTCTGAAATGCCTGCTTCTCCGCTTCGCCTCGGCGTCAATATCGATCACGTCGCAACCGTACGTAACGCGCGCGGCGGCCGCCATCCCGATCCGGTGCGGGCGGCGCTGCTGGCGATCGAGGCCGGCGCCGACGGCATCACCGCCCATTTGCGCGAGGATCGCCGGCACATCCGCGACGAGGACATGGCGCGGCTGAAGGCCGAGATCTCCAAGCCGCTCAATTTCGAGATGGCGGCGACCGACGACATGATGCGCATCTCGCTCGCCACCAGGCCGCATGCGGTGTGCCTGGTGCCGGAGCGCCGGCAGGAGGTGACCACCGAAGGCGGGCTGGATGTGGTCGGCCAGCACAACGCGCTCGCGCCCTGTATCGCGCGGCTGAGCGATGCCGGCATTCGGGTCTCCCTGTTCATCGCTGCCGATCCCGCCCAGATCGAGATGGCAGCGCGGCTGCGTGCGCCCGTGATCGAGATCCACACCGGCGCCTGGTGCGACGCCGTGGTCGACGGCCACACCGCCAAGGCCGAGGCCGAATGGCAGCGGATCGTGGCGGGAGTGAAGCTGGCCAAGGCTGCCGGGCTCGAGGTCCACGCCGGGCACGGGCTGGACTATGCAACGGCGGAGACGATCGCGGCCCTGCCTGAGATCATGGAGCTCAACATCGGCTACTACATGATCGGCGAAGCGCTGTTCGTGGGGCTGGCCGAGACGGTGCGCAGCATGCGCGCGGCGATGGATCGCGGCCGGAGCCGGGCATGATCATCGGCATCGGCTCCGACCTGATCGACATCACCCGCGTCGCCAAGGTGATCGAGCGCCATGGCGAGCGCTTCCTCGACCGCATCTTCACCGCGGCGGAGCGGGCCAAGGCGGAGCGCCGCGCCAAGAACGAGAAGATGGTGGTGGCGACCTACGCCAAGCGCTTCGCCGCCAAGGAGGCCTGCTCCAAGGCGCTCGGCACCGGGATCCGGCGCGGCGTCTGGTGGCGCGATATGGGCGTGGTCAACCTGCCGGGCGGGCGGCCGACCATGCAGCTGACCGGCGGCGCCCTGGCCCGGCTCCAGGCCCTGACGCCGGAGGGGTTCGAGGCCCGGATCGACGTGTCGATCACCGACGACTGGCCGCTGGCGCAGGCCTTCGTCATCATTTCCGCCGTCCCGCTGCCGAAACCCTGACGCGACGTCGCGGATTTTGTGATCTTCGTTGTAAATCAATATCTTACCCAGTTTTGATGCGATCCTTGATTGCGTGGCCTCCGACAACCGTCTAAAAGTCCGCGGACGCAAATCAGCTTGGGCGAGTTCGGCTTTACGCCGGAATTGGCCCTCACTGTCAGAATCAGGACAATCTCCTTGCGCCGCGAACCGGAGGGCCGTTCGCGGGAGGAGGGCGCTCTGTGATCGCCGGCCGGAATTGAGAGAGCAATGAGCGTGACTTCGGGAACGAAAACTGAGAGCGGCGTCGGCGAAACGATCCGAGTCGTGATCCATGCTCTCCTGATCGCGCTGGTGATCCGAACTTTCCTGTTCCAGCCCTTCAACATCCCGTCCGGCTCGATGAAGGCGACGCTGCTGGTCGGCGACTATCTGTTCGTCTCGAAATATTCCTACGGCTACAGCCATTATTCGATTCCGTTCTCGCCGCCGCTGTTCTCGGGGCGGATCTGGGGCTCGGACCCGGACCGCGGTGACATCGTCGTGTTTCGCCTGCCGAAGGACGATTCCACCGATTACATCAAGCGCGTGATCGGTCTTCCCGGCGACCGCATCCAGATGCGGGACGGGCTGCTCTACATCAACGACGCGCCGGTCGAGCGGCAGCGGATGAGCGAATATGTCGGCGAGGAGCCCTGCGGCTCGGAAGGCGGCGGCATCTCCCGGGTGAAGCGCTGGAAGGAAACACTGCCGAACGGCGTGTCCTATGAGACGCTCGACTGCGCCGACAACGGCTACGTGGACAACACCAACGTCTACACCGTGCCGTCAGGCCATTTCTTCATGATGGGCGACAACCGCGACAACTCCACCGATAGCCGCTTTCTCGGCCAGGTCGGCTATGTGCCGAAGGAGAATCTGATCGGCCGCGCCCAGATGATCTTCTTCTCCATCGCCGAAGGCGAGCATGCCTGGATGGTCTGGCGCTGGCCGTGGGCGGTACGCTGGAATCGCTTCTTCAAAATCGTCCGATGAAAGACGAAGCCAAGGACATCGCCATCCAACCGACCGAGGCGCAAGCCGCTCCTGAGAGCGAAGCTGCACCGAAGACGCCTGCCAAGAAGAAGCGGGCGCGGAGCAGCAAGGCCAAGGGCACCGATGCGAACGCGGCGCTCGAGGCGCGCATCGGCCACAGCTTCACCGACCCGAACATGCTGATGCAGGCGATCACGCATGTCTCGGCGCTGAAGTCCGGGCGCAAGCGCGGCGACAGCTACCAGCGCCTGGAATTCCTCGGCGACCACGTGCTCGGGCTCGTCGTCTCCGACATGCTCTATCACGCCTTCCCGAACGCCGACGAGGGCGAGCTCTCCAAGCGTCTTGCCGAGCTCGTGCGCAAGGAAAGCTGCGCCGACGTCGCCAAGTCGCTCGGCCTGCTCGACGACATCAAGCTCGGCTCGGTCGGCTCTAGCGCCGATGCCCGCCTGCGCAAATCCATCCTCGGCGACATCTGCGAGGCCGTGATCGGCGCCGTCTTCCTCGACGGGGGCTACGCAGCGGCGTCCGAGTTCGTCAGGCGCAACTGGACCGAGCGCATGCACAAGCCGCGCCGTCCGTTGCGCGATCCCAAGACCGTGCTGCAGGAATGGGCGCAAGGAAAGGGGCTGCCGACGCCGGTCTATCGCGAGGTCGAGCGCACCGGCCCGCATCATGATCCGCAGTTCCGCGTCGCCGTCGACCTGCCGGGCCTCGCGCCGGCCGAGGGCATTGGCGGCAGCAAGCGCGCGGCAGAAAAGGTAGCAGCTTCGGTGATGATTGAACGCGAAGGCGTCGGCGGCAGCAATGACGGCTGAAGCAAGCGGCGAGGCGCCCGTTGCGACGCGCTGCGGCTTCGTTGCGCTGATCGGCGCGCCGAATGTCGGCAAGTCCACCCTGGTCAATGCGCTGGTCGGTGCCAAGGTCACGATCGTCTCGCGCAAGGTGCAGACCACGCGCGCGCTGATCCGCGGCATCGTGATCGAGAACAACGCGCAGATCATCCTGGTCGACACCCCCGGCATCTTCCTGCCGAAGCGGCGGCTCGACCGCGCCATGGTCTCCACCGCCTGGAGCGGGGCGCATGACGCCGATCTCGTCTGCGTGCTGCTCGATGCCAAGACCGGCATCGACGAGGAGGCCGAGGCGATCCTCACCAAGGCCGCCAGCGTCAATCACGAGAAGATCCTCGTCATCAACAAGGTCGACCTGGTCCAGCGCGAGAAGCTGCTGGCGCTGGCGCAGGCCGCCAATGAGCGCATGAAGTTCGCGCGCACCTTCATGATCGCGGCGATCTCGGGCGACGGCGTCGACGATCTCCGCAGGACGCTCGCCGAGATGGTGCCGCCGGGTCCGTTCCTCTACCCCGAGGACCAGATGTCGGACGCGCCGATGCGGCAGCTGGCGGCCGAGATCACGCGCGAGAAAATCTATCAGAAGCTGCACCAGGAACTGCCCTACCAGTCCACGGTCGAGACCGACAAGTGGGAGGAGCGCAAGGACAAGTCGGTGCGGATCGAGCAGACGATCTTCGTCGAGCGCGAAAGCCAGCGCAAGATCGTGCTCGGCAAGGGCGGCGCCACCATCAAGTCGATCGGCGCGGACTCGCGGAAAGAGCTGATGCAGATCCTGGACGTGCCGGTGCATCTGTTCCTGTTCGTCAAGGTGCGCGAGAACTGGGGCGACGATCCCGATCGCTACCGCGAGATGGGTCTGGACTTTCCGAGAGAATAACCAAGAAAAGATCGGTATCCGATGAGCGTGCCCAGCAACGTCAGGCGCTTCGAAGCGCTGCTCTACGCATCGTTGATGCTGGACGCCTTGTCCGTTGCGGCGCAGGACCGCACGCCCAATGCCGAGATGACCGAGCAGATGATCATGATGGGGACCCTGCTCGCCGGCGGCATGATCCTGCTCCTTCTCTATTTCGTCCGGCTGGCCGCGCATGGACGCAAGAACTGGCCGCGCTGGGTGCTGGCGGCCGCGCTCGTGCTGTCGGTCATCTCGCTCGGCCAGATCATCGGCGCGAGGGGCTTGGAGCTCGACAGCGCGATCGAGATCGTCTCCTGCGCGCTGACCACGATGGGCCTGTATTTCTCGTTCACCGGCGACGCACAGGGCTGGTTCAACGCGTAGCGACTTACACGGTGCCGTAGGGTGGGCAAAGGCGCGCCTGCGCGCGCCGTGCCCACCATCGTGCGCCGTCGATCAAATTGGTGGGCACGCTTCGCTTTGCCCACCCTACAGCCGCTCGAAATGCGATAAGCTTTCCCCCATGGAATGGACCGACGAAGGCATCGTGCTGGGGGTGCGGCGGCATGGCGAATCCAGCGCCATCGTCGAGCTCCTGACGCGCGCGCACGGCCGGCATCTCGGCCTCGTGCGCGGCGGCGCCAGTTCGCGGATGCGGCCGCTTTTGCAGCCGGGGAACAGCGTCAGCGCGGTCTGGCGGGCGCGGCTCGACGAGCATCTCGGCACCTATACGATCGAGGGCCTGAAGCTGCGCGCGGCCACGCTGCTCGGATCGTCCCACGGCGTCTACGGCGTCACCCATCTCGCCTCGATCGCGCGCCTGCTGCCGGAGCGCGATCCGCACGAGGAGATATTTGCGCTGCTCGAGCATTCGCTCGACGATTTCGAGGACATCGGGGGCGCGGCCGTGCACCTCATCCATTTCGAGCTGGCAATGCTCGCCGAGCTCGGCTTCGGGCTGGCGCTGGAAAATTGTGCGGTGACCGGCGAGACCGCCGAGCTGATCTACGTCTCGCCGAAATCCGGCGGCGCGGTGTCGCGCAGCGCGGGCGAGCCCTGGCGTGACCGCCTGTTGCGCCTGCCGCCGTTTCTGCGTCAGGGCGAAACCGCCAGCGACCTGACCGAGCAGGATCTCCAGGACGGATTTCGACTCACCGGCCTGTTCCTGCTGCGTCACGTGCTGGAGCCGCGGGGGCAGGGCCATTCCGATGCGCGCGCGGGCTTCATCAACGCCCTGATCCGGCAACAGGCGAGGGCCGCGATTCCCGCGCCATGAGCGAAACGGGACTCTGCCTTGCCCTCTCACAGGGAGTTCCACGGGAACGAAATCGGGGTCATCGGGTTCGCCCTTGGGTTCCACAACGGGGACAGCCTAAATGTTGATCAGGGGATTCGCCTTTTCCGCGGCGCTGTTCGCGTTCGCGCCCGATGCCATGGCCGCCGAGCCGCAACCCGGCGCGTTTCGCCGGGCGTCCTGCACTGTCGTGCGGTACTATGTGGCCAAATATTCCGCTGCCGCCGCAGAGACATGGGCGCGGTCGAAGGGGGCGACGGAGGCTGAAATCGAGGCCGCCCGGCGCTGCCTGACCAATGCGCCGGCACCGGCCCAGGACAAGACCCAGACCGTGACAGCCGGCTGGGCAGGGCACTAGCCCGCCACAGGGAACCAATCCATCCTTGCCCGATTCCCTTCCACGGTTTAACCGGGCGGCATGGGAAAACGAATCGTTCCGCCGGAAGAACCGGCCGAAATTCACGAGGTGCCGCTGCGGGAAGCGCTGGAAGAGCGCTATCTCGCCTATGCGCTCTCCACCATCATGCACCGCGCGCTGCCCGACGCGCGCGACGGCCTGAAGCCGGTGCACCGCCGCATCCTCTACGGCATGCGCCTGCTCCGGCTCGACCCCGGCACGGCCTTCAAGAAATCCGCCAAGATCGTCGGCGACGTGATGGGCTCGTTCCATCCGCACGGCGACCAGGCGATCTACGACGCCATGGTGCGCCTCGCGCAGGATTTCTCCTCGCGCTACCCGCTGGTCGACGGCCAGGGCAATTTCGGCAATATCGACGGCGATAACCCGGCCGCCTACCGCTACACCGAAGCGCGCATGACGGACGTCGCGCGGCTTCTGCTCGACGGCATCGACGAGGACGGCGTCGAATTCCGCGCCAATTACGATGGCCAGTCGAAGGAGCCGGTCGTGCTGCCCGGCGGCTTTCCGAACCTGCTCGCCAACGGCGCGCAGGGCATCGCGGTCGGCATGGCGACCTCGATCCCGCCGCACAACGCCGCCGAGCTTTGCGACGCCGCGCTGCATCTGATCGAGAAGCCCGACGCGAAATCCAAGGCGTTGCTGAAGTGGGTGAAGGGCCCGGACTTCCCGACCGGGGGCATCATCGTCGATTCCAAGCAGGCGATCGCCGAGGCCTACGCCACCGGCCGCGGCTCGTTCCGTGTCCGGGCGAGGTGGGAGCAGGAGGAGGGCGCGCGCGGCACCTGGGTCGTCGTCGTCACCGAGATTCCCTTCCTGGTGCAGAAATCGCGCCTGATCGAGAAGGTCGCCGAGCTGCTCGACCAGAAGAAGCTGCCGCTGGTCGGCGACATCAGGGACGAGTCGGCCGAAGACGTCCGCATCGTGATCGAGCCGAAGTCGAAGAACGTCGATCCGGCGCTGATGATGGAATCGCTGTTCCGGCTCACCGAGCTCGAAAACAAGATTCCGCTGAACCTCAACGTGCTGATCAAGGGCAAGGTGCCGAGGGTCGTGGGCCTTGCCGAGGCCTTGCGCGAATGGCTCGACCATCTGCGCGACGTCCTGATCCGCCGCAGCAATTACCGCAAGGCGCAGATCGAGCACCGGCTGGAAGTGCTCGGCGGCTTCCTGATCGCCTATCTGAACATCGACAAGGTGATCAAGATCATCCGCACCGAGGATGAGCCGAAGCCCGAGCTGATGAAGGCGTTCAAGCTCACCGAGGTGCAGGCCGAAGCCATCCTCAACATGCGCCTGCGCTCGTTGCGCAAGCTCGAGGAGATGGAGATCCGCACCGAGGACAAGAACCTCCGCAACGAGCTGAAGGGCATCAACGCGGTGCTCGCCTCCGAGGCCGAGCAGTGGAAGAAGGTCGGCGAGCAGGTCGGCAAGGTCCGCGACATGTTCGGGCCGAAGACGCCGCTCGGCAAGCGCCGCACCACTTTTGCCGACGCGCCCGAGCACGATCTCGCCGCGATCGAGGAGGCCTTCGTCGAGCGCGAGCCGGTGACGGTCGTCGTCTCCGACAAGGGCTGGATCCGCACCATGAAGGGCCATGTCGAGGATCTCTCGGGGCTCGCCTTCAAGCAGGACGACAAGCTCGGCTTCGCCTTCTTCGCCGAGACGACCTCGAAGCTGCTGCTGCTCGCCACCAACGGCAAGTTCTACACGCTCGACGTCGCCAAGCTGCCGGGCGGCCGCGGTCACGGCGAGCCGATCCGCCTGTTCATCGACCTCGAGCAGGAGGCCGCGCCCGTCGCGCTGTTCGTCAACAAGGGCGGGCGCAAATTCCTGGTCGCGAGCCACGAGGGCCAGGGTTTCGTCGTCAACGAGGACGATTGCGTCGGCACCACCAAGAAGGGCAAGCAGGTCCTCAACGTCGACATGCCGAACGAGGCGCGCGCGATCGCCGAGGTGATCGGCGACACCGTCGCGGTGATCGGCGAGAACCGCAAGATGCTCGTCTTCCCGCTCGACCAGGTGCCGGAAATGGCGCGCGGCCGCGGCGTGCGCCTGCAGAAGTACAAGGACGGCGGCCTCTCGGACGTGACCGTGTTCGAGGCCAAGGCCGGCCTGACCTGGAAGGACTCCGCGGGCCGCGAATTCTCCGCGACCATGAAGGAGCTCAGCGAGTGGCAAGGCACCCGCGCCGACGCCGGCCGCCTGCCGCCGAAGGGTTTCCCGAAGTCGAACAAGTTCGGCCGGGGCATCGGGTAGGGCGCAGCCCGTCGCCACGCAACAGGTGTCATGCCCCGGCTTGACCGGGGCATCCAGTACGCCGCGGCCTTTCCGTATCATCGCAGGATCTCTGGAATACTGGGTCGCCCGGTCAAGCCGGGCGATGACACCGACGGTGTAGCCGCAAACGCGCGGCTGATAGCCGTGTGCGCATACGTGCTTCTGCCGTGTGGGCACGAACATTGCTTTTTGCTGGCGACCGTATCCGTTTCGCCAAGGCAAGAAGAAACCAATGTTCAAACTCAAGTCTTTGATGCCCGCGCTGTTCGGCCTCGCGCTGGCCGCGGCGCCCGCGCATGCGGCGGGGAATCTCGTCGCGGTGCTCGAGGCGGAAATCGTCACCCTCGATCCGCATTTCTCCACGGCCTATATTTCGCGCACGTTTGGCTACATGGTGTTCGATACGCTGTTTGCGAAGGACTCCAAGGGCGACATCAAACCGCAGATGGTGCAGGACTGGAAAGTCTCGCCCGATGGCCTGACCTACAGTTTCACCCTGCGCGATGGCCTGAAGTGGCATGATGGCCAGCCGGTCACCGCGGCCGACTGCGTGGCCTCGCTGCGCCGCTGGGGCACCCGCAGCGCGCTCGGCCGCCGCATCTTCGCGATCACGGCGTCGCTCGAACCCACCGATGCCAAGACTGTCGTGCTGACGTTGAAGGAGCCGTCGGGTCTCGTCATCGACGCGCTCGGCAATCCCGTCAGCCCCGTCGCCTTCATGATGCCCGAGCGCATCGCCAAGACCCCCGGCGACCAGCGCATCACCGAGATCATCGGTTCCGGCCCGTTCGTCTACAGCAAGGCCGATCACCGCACCGGCGATCGCATGATCCTGAAGAAGTTCGCCGACTATGTACCGCGCCCCGAGCCCGCCGACTTCCTCGCCGGCGGCAAGCGCGTCAATTTCGACACGCTGGAGGTCCGCGTCATTCCTGACGGTGCGACCGCAGCCTCCGCGCTGCAGGCCGGCGAAGTCGACTTCATGCAATACGCCCCGTTCGATCTATTGCCGCAGTTGGAGAAGAACTCCCGCGTCAAGCTCGTCAACTTCACCGGCGGCAACATGTTCGCAGGCGCCTACCGCCTCAACGCCGCGTCCAAACCGTTCGACGATGCCGCGATCCGGCGCGTGCTGTGGAAGCTGGTCGACCAGCGCGAAGTGCTGGATGCGCTCGGGCTGGATGCCAAATACGCCACGCCTTGCGCGACGTTCTTCACCTGCGGCACCACCTATGAAAGCAAGGCCGGCACCGAGGCGGCGGCGAAGCCCTCGATCGAGGCGGCGAAGGCCGCGCTGAAGGCGACCAAATATGCCGGCGAGCCCGTCGTCGTCATGCAGGCCAACGATCTCGAAGCCCCGCGCGTCTCGGCGCAGGTGCTCGCCGAGCGGCTGAAGGCCGCCGGCTTCAACGTCGATCTGCAGGTGATGGACTGGGCGAGCGTGCTGGCGCGCCGCGCCAAGAAGGAGGGCTGGAGCGTCTACGGCGTTCACGCCGGCGGTTTCGATCTGGGCTCGCCGCTGACCAATGTGATGGTTGCCTTCAACTGCGCCGACTTCACCGGCTGGCAATGCGATGCGCGCATCACGCCGTTGATGGAAGCCTTCGCCAAGGCGCCGGCCGAGGAGGACCGCAAGAAGATCGCAGGCGAGATCCAGGCCGTCATGTACGATCAGGCTCCCGGAATTCCCTGGGGCCAGTTCGCGCAGCCGGCCGCCTATCGCGCGACCTTGCGCGGTCTGATACCGTCCGCCATCCCGGTGTTCTGGAATGTCGAGAAGTAGCGCGATGTACGATGTCATTGTTGTTGGCGGCGGCTCCGCCGGCGCTGCGGTTGCGGCGCGGCTGTCGGAGGATCCCGCACGGCGCGTTTTGTTGCTCGAAGCGGGCCGCGACTGGCGCGCCGATGAGGCGCCGTGGGAGGTGAGGACGCCGAACCCGATCCCGATCATCCACAAGCGCGAGTACCAGGAGAAATGGCAATGGCCTGATCTTCTGTCGCGCCGGGTCGCCGGTCAGGAGCCGCGCTTCTACTGGCGCGGCAAGGGGCTCGGCGGCTCGTCGATGATGAACGGCCAGATCGCCATCCGCGGCGTTGCCGATGCCTTCGACGAATGGGCCGCCAATGGCTGCACCGGCTGGTCGGCCAGCGAGGTGATGCCGCTGTTCTCCGTGATCGAGGACGACCTGGAGTTCGGCGACGCCGAGGGCCACGGCCGCGGCGGGCCGTTGCCGGTCTATCGCGCGCCGCCGGAGAAATGGGGACCGATCGATCGCGGCTTGCGCGATGCGGCGCTGGCGAGCGGCTATCCCTGGTGTGCCGACCTCAACGGCCCGGACGGCGAGGGCGTCGCCTGCTATCCCATCAACAGCCGCGACTTGCGCCGCATCAGCACCAATGAGGGCTATCTCGAGCCGGCGCGCGGCCGCGCCAATCTGGAGATCCGCGGCCATGCGCTGGTCGATCGCGTGCTGATCAGCGACGGCCGCGCGACCGGCGTCCGCGTTCATATCGACGGGCAGGGCACCCACGAGATCGGCGCGCGCCAGATCGTGCTCTGCGCCGGCGCCATCCACAGCCCGGCGATCCTGCTGCGTTCGGGCATCGGGCCGGCCGAGGAGTTGAAGGCGATGGGCATTGCGGTCGCGCGTGACCTGCCGGTCGGCCGGCACTTCTTCGATCACCCGCTGTTTCGCGCCACGATCCAGCTCCGCGAGGATCTCCGCCCCACCGATCCCGACACCCGTCACACCAATTGCTGCGTGACCTATTCCTCCGGGCTCGCCGACGGCGGCAAGCGCGACATGATCCTGATCGCCTTCAATCATCGCGGCATCGGCGTGCCGGGCGCGATCGGCGCCGGGCTGTTCAACGCGTATTCCCGCGGCACGCTCAGATTGGCCTCGCCCGATGCCGCGATCGATCCTGTCGTCGAGGAGAACATGCTGGCCAATCCCCGCGACATGCTGCGCATGATGGACGCGGTGAAGCGCCTTGCGGTAATCACGTCCCAGCCGGCGGTTTCGGGCATCGCCGACTGGATCCGGCTCGCTGACACCGACCTGACGCTGCCGCAGGCCGCCAGCCTCCCGGACCGCGAGCTCGACGCGGTGCTGCGCCGAGAGACCGGCGACATCCAGCACGCCGCCGGCAGTTGCCGCATGAGCGGCGTTGGTGACGCCGACGGTGTGGTCAACCCCGACGGCACGGTGAAGGGCATCGCTTCCTTGCGCGTCGCCGACGCCTCGATCATGCCGTCCGACTGCCGCGCCAATACGCATTTCACCACGGTGGTGATCGGGGAGGCGATCGCGCGGATGATGATGCGGTAGCGCCACAAGGATGGTGTCATGCCCCGGCTCGACCGGGGCATCCAGTACGCCGTGGCCTATCTTCTCAATCACGTTGGTCTCGGTGTACTGGATCGCCCGGTCCCGGCTCCGCCAAGGCTACGCCGAGGCCTACACGGACGCTCGGCACGCCGAAGCTTCAGCGAAGGCGGCAAGCCGGGCGATGACACCGAGTGTGGTGCTCGCGGCTCCTCCGCGTCATTGCGAGCGGAGCGAAGCAATCCAGAATCTCTCCGCAGATGCAGTCTGGATTGCTTCGTCGCATCAGCGCAAAATAGCTTCGCAATCTTGTCGCGAGCTCCTCGCAATGACGGAGCAAGGGGTGGGGCTGCCGCTCTCCAATTCACATTCAAACAGCAGACGCAGCACCGCCTTCCCGCGGCGCGTCTCGCCCGAGTTTTGCTTCACGGCACGCCCTCGAGAAAGACGAGGGCGCAGGGAAGGCCGGGCGCCGGCGGCACCCGAGTCCGTGCGCGACAGAAGATGCACACGGGGTGGACTACAGGTGATGCCGGTCGCCCGGCCTTCCCTGCGCGAATGGTTTTAACGGTGTCCTTCGTGCTCTCCTCGGGGAGCGTTGCACTATTGCCCCCGTCGCCTTGCGGCTGGCTGACGCGCGGGCCAGGTCGGGCCGCCACATCACCGCAAGACTTGACGCCAGAACCCCGGGCGTCGGGACCACACGACTTCTCCGTCCGCGCACGTCCTCGCATGTCGCTCCGAGGGGTGGCGTGTGCTCGCCCCCGAAGCCATGCGAAGACGCTGTCAGCGCCGTGTCGTATGCGCGGCAGGCCATTGCTCACGGTGTCCCGCCCTGCAACGCCCGTTGCGCCGACGCCGTCGCGTCCATCGCTGCCCAGCCCGCGGTTCGTGACGATCGCGATCCGCCCCTCGTCTCGGGCCAGGGTGACCGGTTTGTACGATAAATCCGAATTTCGGTAAAGTGGAATATTTTGCGCGATGGAGCTTGACAGGCGGTGTGCTCAAACTGACCGGGCTGTTTTGCCCGACGGGCACCGTGCACCGAGTGACGAGCTGTCGTGCGAAATTCCGGTTCCGATCTCTTCACCAACCAATATTTGCGGACACGAAACGGACCCGGGGCCGCATAGAGCCTGGCCGACCAAGGCCGCCGCAAGCTCTTGCAGCGACCCTTGCATGTCGTAAGGCAATGTTCGGCGTTCAGATCGTCTGGCCGCCTGATACTTCGATCCGTTGCCCCGTAACCCAGCGATTGTCCTCACTCAGCAAGCTCGCGACCATCGGACCGATATCATCCGGGACGCCAACGCGGCCCAGCGCAGTCATGGCGGCGAATTGCTTGTTCACGTCGGGATTGTCGCGCACCAAGCCACCACCAAAGTCGGTCTCGATCGCGCCGGGCGCAACGCTGTTGACGCGGATGCCACGCGGCCCAAGTTCCCTGGCCATGCAGACCGCCATCATGTCAGCGGCAGCCTTCGCCATGGTGTAGACCGCGAAGCCCGGATAGGTGACGCGCGTCAAGCCGCTGCCGATGGTGACGATCGAGCCACCGTCTGCCATCAGTGGCAACAAGGCCTGGGTGAGGAAGAATACGCCTTTGACATGCAGATTCATCTGCTGATCGAACTGAGCCTCGGTGGTCTCGCTGAGCGGAGCGAAGAGGCCGTCGCCGGCATTGTGCACGAGGTAGTCGAAGCTCTCGCGACCAAATGTCTCCTTCAGCGTCTGGGCGAGGCTTCGCGCGAAGGAGGGAAAGTTGGCGACGTCGGCGCTGTCCAATTGAAAGGCCACGGCCCGGCGTCCCAGCGCCTCGATCTCGGAAACGGCACTCTCCGCGAGATCCGCACGGCTCCGGTAGGTGATGATGACATCGCTGCCCTTGCGCGCGATGTTGACCGCCATGTTGCGGCCAAGGCCGCGGCTCGCACCGGTGACGATTGCAATTTTAGCCATGTGATGTCTCCTTCGGTTGGCACGGCGAAGGTGGCACGCACCGCAGCATTCGAGTTGCCGGATCCTTGAGCCTTTTTGCCTATTCCTCCGAAGGGCCGGGAGCCTCGCTCAGGCCGGGCCGGCGCTGCGTTGAACGATCAATTCACTTGCCCAAAGTTGGAGCAGTCCGGCCATGTCCGGTTGCCGAAGCCCGCGGCTGGTATAAATTCGCGGAATGACGACGACCTTGCTCGAAACCGTTCGCCGCTATGCGGATTTGCATTCAGACCAGAATGGCGCTGCCAGGACGCCGGTCCCGGGCCTTACGGCCATACGGGCACTGACGCAGGGCCAGCTCCAATACGCGATCAACCGGCCGCTCGTTGCGCTCGTCCTGCAGGGTCGCAAACGCGTCACGACGGGATCGCACAGCTTCGATTTCGGCGCGGGGGAGTCGCTCCTGATCTCGGCGGATGTGCCGACTGTCAGCCAGATTACCCGCGCCAGCGCAAAGGCCCCATATTTGTCCCTGGTCGTTGAACTCGACCCGGCGGTGATCGCGAGCCTGATCCTGGAGATGAACCCTGCTCCCGAGCAGCAAGGCATTCCCGTTCGCGTCGATCCGACCGAATCCGAGGTTGCCGATGCCGCGCTCCGCTTGATGCGGCTGCTTGAGCGTCCGTCATCCCTGCCGGTTCTGCAATCTCAGTTCGTTCGCGAAATCCATTATTGGCTGCTGGCGGGTCGACACGGCGCGGCGATCAGGGCTCTCGGGGTTCCCGACAGCCACGCGCAACGCATCGCGCGCGCCGTCGCGATCATTCGTTCCGACTATGCAAGGCCGCTGCGCATCGAACGCCTGGCGGAAGCGGCTGCCATGAGTCCGTCCTCGTTTCACCAGCACTTCCGGGCGATGACATCGCTCAGTCCCCTGCAATTTCAGAAGCAGCTGCGGCTCATCGAGGCGCGTCGGATGATGTTGTCGGAGGGCTCTGACGTGAGCAGCGCGGCCTTCGGGGTAGGTTACGAAAGCGTCTCGCAGTTCACGAGAGAATATGGGCGCTTGTTCGGGCTGCCGCCTGCCAAGGACATCAAGGCAGCGCTTGGTCAGCTGGACACCGCAGCCTGAACCCGAGCCGGGCCATCGATCACCCGGGACATGCAAGGTGGGATGCGTAGCGGCGATCTCCTCTTCCTAAATCACCCCCGCCAGCCTGAGCCCGACACCCGCCGCGCAGCTCCCCGCCAGCACCGTCAGCATGCCCAGCTTGAAGCGGAAGATCGCCGGTGTAGTGCTAAGGGACACGACGATCGACCATGGTGCAAGCTACGATCCGGTTGCAGGTAAGCTTCGACTGTACTTCTTCCGCTTCTGGCCCGATGGCGCAGTGGGGTTCGCCTCAGATACCGTCTGCTGATCGGAGCAGACCGGAAGTGATCTAGTACCAGTCAAACCGGCGCTGTTGACCCCAAAAGCTGACGTGGCTACCTGCCTTCTAGTCAGTGGTGCCGTTCGCCGCGATCAACGCAAAACAAAAATGGTGTGTCGGTCTATCGTCGCCGACAAGCTACCATGACTTTGGCAACGCCCTGCTGATGCCCGGTTCTGGCCCAGCAGCGAAGTAGCGGCGCACCTCGTTGAGGTCCGCTCAATGAGGCATACTCCCGCTATGTCCGTTATAACCCTCCGCCAGATCACCGCCGCAACCGTGCGGGCAATTTGCGCCTTGGAAACAGGAGAGGAGCAGAAGCGCTTTGTCGCCCCCAATGCACTCTCAATAGCGCAGGCGTATTTCGAGCCGCGAGCCATCTTCAGGGCAGTATACGCAGACGAGGTACCGGTTGGCTTCGTGATGTGGAAGCCATCCGATGAGACGGAAGTTGCCTATCTCTGGCGGTTCATGATCGACCATAAACACCAAAAGAAGGGATACGCAAAGCAGGCGATAACGCAGCTCATCGATCTTCTCCGCGATTCTGGGTACCGACAAATCCAGACGAGCGTCGTGATCGGCGATGGCGGTCCATTGAACTTCTATCGTTCGATCGGCTTCGATGAGACTGATGCGATGCTAGCAAACGGAGAGCGGGTTCTAACGCGCAGCTTGTAATAGCTCCTGACCCGCTGCGGATCTTTACCGCGCCACCAAGTCGCAGGTTTTCGGACGATCCCCTCGGTTTGAAGCCGGGACCGGCTCTTGTATTAATTTGTAACTGAGATATAATTTTTAAATATATTTAAATACCGGCGCCTCGGGGGCCTAAGAGGAAAACATCCATGAAGATAACCTGGGGCGTTCTTTCCGCAGCAGCATTTGCGTTGTCTCTGGCGATGACCATGCCATCTGCATCGGCTTGCAACGGCAACGGGAATTGTTCCGACGCGCCCGGCCAAGTGAGGGGAGCCCCCGGACCGATTGCGGGCGCCGGTCTTCCTATTCTCGCCGTTGGATACGGCGTGTACTGGCTGGTGAGACGACGGCGGACCCGGTAGTTGCGCGTAGGTGTCCGCGGTCGCTAACCGCCAGTTTGCTCCGGCCCCCCTTTGCCCCCCATCCGGAGCATCGACGGCCCCAGTTGACGCTGCGTCGGCGGGGCCGTCGCGCTTTGTCGGACCTTCTTTCATATTCGCGTCATGTCGCCAGTTGGCCCCGTAGCTGACCTTCACGGCAATGGCCGCCGAGGCCCGCTTCTGAGAGAAGCTGATGACCCTAGAGAGAAGCTGAGCAAAGCCAATCAGCGGCATCCTCCGCCTCCGCCGATGCGGCGGCAGGCGTTGTTTCGCTTCAAGGCCCATCAATCCAAGCTGCCTGAGGTTCGCTGGAGGTCTCCAGCGAACCTCATGCTAGCATTGGTCGGGAGTCGATCCGACAGCATCCAACGAGGCTCGGCCGATCAATTCAGCTGACACTCACGATTGGAAAACTCCCGCGCGTCGTCTGGCGTTACAGTGAGCTGGTCCCGCAAATCTGAACAGCGCGATAAGTGGAGTTTCTGCCTGACGGCGGGCAAGATTGACCCGCGAATCAGGAGAGACGATGAGCAGACGAGCACGGCGGAACCACACTCCGGCTTTCA
>NZ_JBWJZE010000020.1:0-118435 GCF_056429085.1 Bradyrhizobium sp. CFUWI | reverse complement strand
CCCCCACCCAGCCCCCAAAAACCTCGTCATCTGCTGTGACGGCACCGGCAACGAGATTTCGGAGAACATCTCCAACGTCCTGAAGCTGTATCGCTGCCTGCGCAAGACGGACAGAACGCAGCCGCGGCAGATGGTGTTTTACGATCCCGGGGTCGGCACGGTGACGGAGCCGACGACGTGGCACCGCTTGAAAGCCAATATCAATCTGGTGCTGGGGCTCGCCACCGGCTACGGGCTCGATGACAACGTGCTGTCGGCCTATTGCTTCCTGGTCGAGCATTACGCGCCGGGCGACCGCATCTATCTGTTCGGTTTTTCGCGCGGGGCCTATACTGTTCGCGTGCTGGCGGGGCTGATCCACAAGATCGGCCTGATCAGGCCGGAGCAGGCGAACCTCGCAGGCTCGGGCCTCGTCGCCTACAAGCAATATTCCGGCACCGGGCGCGGCAACGACGTCGAGGATCTCAGCGACGTCGCGTTCGACGAGAGCGGGCCGCTGCCGAAGGACGAATTCGACCTCGCCGCGCAGTTCGCGCGCATCACCTCGACGCGCTGGCCGACCATCCATTTCATCGGCGTGTGGGACACCGTGGCGAGCGTGATCGTGCCGCGGCGCGACAATTTCTTCTTCCTGTTCAGCCTGGAGGAGCTCGCCTTCACGCGGCGCAACCCGAGCGTCAGGATCTTCCGGCAGGCGATCGCGATCGACGAGCGCCGCCGCATGTTCCGCCTGAACAGATATGAGGAGCCGCAGGAGTTCTGGAGCAACCGCTACGTGCCCGATGAAAAGAAGGTGCCGCAGGACATCCTGCAGGTGTGGTTCGCCGGCGTGCACTGCGACGTCGGCGGCGGCTATGCCGAGGCCGAGAGCGGCGAGTCCAAATATCCGCTGCTGTGGATGATCGCGGAGGCGGAGAAGGCGGGGCTGAACTTCAACCCGGCGACGATCAAGCAGCTCGCCTGGGGCATCCAGCGCAAGAACTCGCCGTTCAAATACGTCGAGCCGGCCTATACCGGCAAGACCGGCATGCTGCACAATTCCATGACGGCGGGCTGGCGGCTGCTGGAGTTCTTTCCGAAGCGCGCGACGTACCGGGAGTGGCCGGAGCGGAAGGTGTTTTTCGGCTTCTACATCCCCGATTGCGAGCCGCGCCCCATTCCCGAAGGCGCGCATGTGCATGAGAGCGTGTTGAAGCGGATGGCGGTGGAGCCTGATTATCGGCCGGTGAATCTGCCGAAGGATTATGTGACGGTGCCGATGCCGGTGGCCCCGGGGGTGGAGCTGGCGGCGGGGGAGAGCGTGACGGGGTGATGGGGAGCGCGCTCTCTCTCCCTCCTGGGGGCAGGGCTATCGCATATCCCGCCTTGCGGGATCCTGAGCGCACGCCTCGTCCTTCGAGACGACCGCTTTCAGCGGTCTCCTCAGGATGAGGCTAAGCAGCATTGGTGCTCGTCGAAACAGATGCCGCACACCCGGTCCTCATCCTGAGGGCCCGCCAACGGCGGGCGTCTCGAAGGATGGCCACGGGCGAGATCGCTCCCCTATGCGATTGCCCCGGCCGAGAGGGTGGCCCGCTACCTTTGCTTTCTTCCTTCGCCGACACTTTTCATTAAAATTCTCCCGCGCGCCTTAGCTGGATCGGCATCATCTGCGTTCCATCATGGTCCCTCGAACACGCCGCGAAACCTTGCGGAGGCTGGAGGAGACGGTGCCGCAATTCCCACGCAAATATGCCCGCGTGAAGCCGGCCGGGCTGGTGTCGCGCCAGGCCAAGATCATCACCGATGCGCGCGCGCCGGTGATCCCCTGCACGCTGATCGACTATTCGCCCGGCGGCGCCTGCGTCGATCTCGGCGGCCAGGTCAACATCCCCGACCGCTTTGAGCTGCTGCACGTCAACACCAAGAAGCGCTGCCGCATCGCCTGGAAGCGCGGCACGCGCGTGGGCGTGGTGTTTTAGGCCAGGCGGCTGCTTGCGCTGAGCGCGGACGCATTCGCAACAACGTCGCCCCACACTCCGCTCGGCTCCCTCCCCCCTTGTGGGGGAGGGTTGGGGAGAGGGGTGGCCCAGCAAAAGGTGTCGGTCATAGGCGAAGAAGCGGCAATAAAGTCTCGCCTCGTTCGATAGAGCTCGCCGTGTGGCTACCCCTCTCCCTAGCCCTCCCCCACATCCGCCTTCGCCGAGGCTTCGGCGGACAAGAGCGGGGAGGGAACGCAGCGAGTGCGGGGCGCGATCGTCTCTTACAATGAAACTACTTCCGCATCCTGGCCTTTGCTCCCGCCACGATCTGCATGGCGACGCCGGCGATCCAGCCGGCGAAGACGAGCCAGGTCCAGCCCACATGCGGATCGAGGCGGAGCACGATGACGGCGACGGAGACGAAGGCGGTGAGCGTGGCGCAGAGCGTGCCGGCAGAGCTCATGAGTTCGGCGGCGTCGATCTGGCTGTGCGCATCGTCGAACGGCATCTGCGGCGTGTCGATGCCGAGATAGAAGCCGATCCCGCCGAGCAGCATCATCAGCAGCAGGAAACCCTGCGTGGTCAGCGCCGGGATCGCCGAGCCGACATAGGCGCCGACGAACAGCCCGCACGCGGCGCCCGCCATCGCAAGGCCGACACGCTCGAAGATGTGAGCCGTTTTGCGGACGGGATAACGCATGGCGGGCCTCCGCGAGGAATTGACTGCGCAGAGGTTAGGCCAGATTGGGGGAGTGTGGAAGCTCGGAGGAGAGTTACGGATATAGCGCGCGAACTCCCTCTCCCCGTTCTTACGGGGAGAGGGTTGGGGTGAGGGGCCTCTCTCCACACGTGAGATTGTAGCCGCACCTGTACCCCCTCACCCGAATTCGATCTGCGATCGAATTCGACCTCTCCCCGCAAGCGGGGAGAGGTGAAGAAGCTACCGCGCCCCGAACGTGGTCTTGCCGAACAGCGCCTTTTGCGTCTGTGGCTGCGAGCGCCAATATTGCGGCGGGGCTTCGACCTCGCCGCCGAGCTCGGCGGCGGCGTGCCAGGGCCAGCGCGGGTCGTAGAGCATGCCGCGGGCGAGCGCGACCATGTCGGCCTTCCCGGATGCGACGATCTCCTCGGCCTGCTTCGCCTCCGTGATCAGGCCGACGGCGATGGTGGCAAGGCCGGTCTCGCGCTTGATGGCCTCGGCGAACTGCACCTGATAGCCGGGACCGAGCGGAATCTTCTGCAGCGGCGAGACGCCGCCGGAGGAGGCATCGATCCAGTCGACGCCGCGCGCCTTCAATGCTTTGGCGAATGCGATGGTCTGCGAAAGATCCCAGCCGCCCTCGACCCAGTCGGTCGAGGACACCCGCATGCCGACCGGCTTGTCGTGCGGGAAGGCGGCGCGCACCGCATCGAACACCTCGAGCGGAAAGCGCATGCGGTTCTCCAGGCTGCCGCCATATTCGTCGGTGCGCTTGTTGGAGATCGGCGACAGGAATTGATGCATGAGATAACCGTGCGCGCCATGGAGCTCGATGGCGTCGATGCCGAGGCGCGCGGCGCGCCTGGCGCTGTCGACGAAGGCCTCGCGGATGCGTTTCAGGCCCACGGCGTCGAGCGCGAGCGGGGCGGCCTCGCCCTCCTTGTGCGGCACCGCCGACGGCGCCACCGTCTGCCAGCCGCCCTGTTCGATCGGAATCAGCTGGCCGCCGTCCCAGGGCCGCGCACTGCTCGCTTTCCGGCCCGCATGGGCGAGCTGCATCGCAATGGCTGTGGAGGAATGCTTGCGCACCGAGGCGAGGATCGGTTGCAGCGCGCCCTCGCAGGCATCGCTGTAGAGCCCGAGGCAGCCCGGCGTGATGCGGCCGATCGCCTCGACATGGGTCGCCTCGATGCAGAACATCGAAGCGCCCGACAGGCTGAGATTGTTGACGTGGGTGAAGTGCCAGTCAGTGGCGACGCCGTCCTCGGCCGAATATTGGCACATCGGCGACACCACGATGCGGTTCTTCAAGGTCAGGCCGCGCAGCTCGATCGGGGAAAACAGGACGCTCATGCGGGGGAGTTCCGAAGGTGGGAGGGCAATGGGAGGAGTTTAGTGAGCGAGGTGCGGATTGCCAGCCGCGCGTAGGGAATGGCGGGTAGTGGCGGCACGCATTGCGCCTAGTCCCTGGATGCGAGCCTACCTCCACGTCATCATTGCGAGCGCAGCGAAGCAATCCAGTCTGCCGCCGCGGAAGGATCCTGGATTGCTTCGCTGCGCTCGCAATGACGGGGAGGGATTGGTGCCCTACTCAGCCAGCGTGAATTGCAGCAGCAGCGTCCGCTGCAGCATCGAGAAATTGTCGTCGGAGATCAGCGTCAGCACGGTCTCGCCCTCGGGCGTGACGTGGGCGTCGATGCCTTCCATGTTGTCGATCTCGTGGCCGAGATCGGCGACGAACAGCGCGGGGCCGTCGACCAGCGCGCCGGGCGCGATCGATTTCAGCGGGATCGAGCGGATGCGGATGTTGACGCCGGTGAACCAGGAGAACTTGCGCTCGAGAATCAGAAGCTCGCCGGAGGGCAGCAGCACGGCATCGCTGATATCGTATTTCTCGGTGCGGCGCACGCTGAACTGGCCGGGCGTGGGGCCGCCGATCAGGAAGGCTGTGAGATTGCCGTCGGCGTCGAGCCCGCGCTCGGAGAAGGCGATCAGGGTGCCCGCCAGCGGCAGGCTATGGTCTTTGCCTTTGGGCACGACGACCAGCGCCTCCAGCCCCTTGTTGGACGGCAGCCTGCGCACGCCCGCCGGCACCGGAATCGCCTCGCCGCGCGCGCGCGTGCCGCCCCTGGCAAAATCGTAGCGCAGGATCTGGTTGACGCGCTCGAGCCCGACATAGACGAGGCTGCCGTCGCGCGCGATCGATTCCGAATCCCACCACAGCCGCTTTTCCGTGATCGGCCGGCCCTCGGCACCGAGCAGCGGCGCGGCCTCGACCTCGTCGAGGCCAACCATCTTGCCGTCGGCATAGCGGATGCGGCCGGTGAACCAGCCGCCCTGGTCGGACACCGCGAGGAAGCGCTCACCCCTGGCATCGAGCCGGATGCCGGACAAGCCGCCGAAGCCGCGATAGGGCGAGGTCAGCACCAGGCCGCTGCGGTACTCCAGCGAACCGAAGCGCGTGCGGGTGCGGTCGCGCGGCTCGAAATTGGGAATGGGGCGCGCATTGACCTCGACGCTGACGGGGTCGGTGACGGCGTTCTCGACCTGAAGCGCGCGCGGCGGCGGCTCGGCGGGGGCTTGCGCCAGCGCGATGCGGGAGGCTGCGAGAGTGGAGAATCCCGCCGCTGCGTACTGAAGAAAGCTGCGGCGGGATGAATGCGTGCTCACGAATGCAATTTGCGCCGCGGGCGGCCGGGTGCCTGCGTGGGCGCCGTGGCGGTCTCGCTGAACAGCTCGGCGAGCTTCTCGGTGATGGCGCCGCCGAGCTCCTCGGCGTCCACGATCGTCACCGCGCGGCGATAATAGCGCGTCACGTCATGGCCGATGCCGATCGCGATCAGCTCGACCGGCGAGCGGGTCTCGATCTCCTCGATGATGTGGCGCAGGTGCCGCTCGAGGTAATTGCCGGGATTGACCGACAGCGTGGAATCGTCGACCGGCGCGCCGTCCGAGATCATCATCAGGATCTTGCGCTGCTCGGGCCGGCCGAGCAGGCGCTTGTGCGCCCAATCCAGCGCCTCGCCGTCGATGTTTTCCTTCAGCAGCCCCTCGCGCATCATCAGGCCGAGATTTTTCCGCGCACGACGCCACGGCGCATCCGCCGACTTGTAGATGATGTGGCGGAGATCGTTGAGGCGGCCGGGATTGGCCGGCTTGCCGGCGGCAAGCCAGGCCTCGCGCGATTGCCCGCCCTTCCAGGCGCGCGTGGTGAAGCCGAGAATCTCGACCTTGACGCCGCAGCGCTCCAGCGTGCGGGCGAGGATGTCGGCGCAGGTCGCGGCGACCGTGATCGGCCGTCCGCGCATCGAGCCGGAATTGTCGAGCAGCAGCGTCACCACGGTGTCGCGGAACGTCGCCTCCTTCTCGTGCATGAAGGACAGCGGATGATAGGGATCGGTGACGACGCGCGACAGGCGCGCGGGGTCCAGAATGCCCTCTTCGAGGTCGAACTCCCAGGCGCGGTTCTGCTGCGCCATCAGCTTGCGCTGCAGCCGGTTGGCGAGGCGGGCGACGATGCCCTGCAGATGCGCGAGCTGCTTGTCGAGATAGGCGCGCAGCCGCTCCAGCTCGTCATGGTCGCAGAGGTCCTCGGCGGCGATGACCTCGTCGAACTTGGGCGCGAAGGCGTGATATTCCGGCCCGCGCGGCTCGTTCTTGCCGTGCTGGTTCGGCCGCGTCGCCTCGCCCGGCGTCTCGTCGTCGCCGAGCTCGCCGTCGTCGAAGCTGTCGGAGGTCGAGGCCTGCGCGCTTTCCATCGCGCTCTCGCTCATCTCCTCGCTGGTCGCCTGCGCCTGGTCGGCGCTCATCTCCTGCGCGGCATCGGAATCGGGCGAGCCCTCGGCGCCGGACTGGTCGTTGTCGCCGTCCTGGTTCTCATCGTTGTCGTCATCGTCCTCGCTGTCGGCGTTGCGCTCGTCGCCGAGCTCGAGCGCGGACAAGAGGTCGTGCACGGCATCGCCGAACCGGGTCTGGTCCTCGACGACGCTATCGAGCCGGTCGAGCCGCTTGCCGATCTTGTCCTCGAGAATCGGCCGCCAGAGATCGACCATCTTCTTCGCGGCGGTCGGCGGCGCCATGCCGGTGAGGCGCTCGCGCACCAGCATCGCCAGCGCGTCGGCGAGCGGGGCGTCGGCGCGGTCGGTGATTTCGTCGAACTTGCCGCGATGGAAATGGTCGTCGAGCATCGCGGTGAGGTTCTTGGCCACGCCCGCCATGCGGCGCGCGCCGATCGCTTCGACCCGCGCCTGCTCCACCGCCTCGAACACGCCGCGTGCCTGCGGATTGCCCGGCATCAGCTTGCGATGCAGCTTGGCATCATGACAGGCGAGCTTGAGCGCGATGGAATCGGCATGGCCGCGCACGACCGCCGCATCGCGCTTGGTCATCTTGCGCGCGGGCTCGGGCAGCCGCGCCTTGCCGGGCGCGAGGCCCGGGCGCTCGGCGGCGAAGGAGACGTCGAGCTCCGGCGTCTTGGCGATCGCCTTCAGGCAGGAGGCGACCGAGCGCTTGAACGGCTCGGTCGGTGCTTCCTTGCTGCTGCGGAATTTGGAGTTGGAGGTGGTCATCTGACCCTATCTGTCGTCCCGGCGAACGCCGGGACCCATAACCACCGGCCGCTCTTGTGTCAGGAAACTATCAGCGTCGTTTCAATCGAGACATCACGCGGTATGGGTCCCGGCGTTCGCCGGGACAACACACCGTGAGAGATCAGCTCAGCGCCACGTTGACCGCCGATTCCGGCAGCTCCGCGTTGAAGCAGCGCTGGTAGAACTCGGCGACCAGGGGACGCTCGAGCTCGTCGCACTTGTTGAGGAAGGTGACCCGGAACGAAAAGCCGATATCGCCGAAGATGTCGGCGTTCTCCGCCCAAGTGATCACCGTGCGCGGGCTCATCACCGTCGACAGATCGCCGTTGGCGAAGGCGTTGCGGGTCAGATCAGCAAGGCGAACCATCTTGTTGACGATGTCGCGGCCTTCGCCGGTGCGATAGTGCTTGGCCTTGGCCAGCACGATCTCCACTTCCTCGTCATGGCTGAGATAGTTCAGCGTGGTGACGATCGACCAGCGGTCCATCTGGCCCTGGTTGATCTGCTGGGTACCGTGATAGAGGCCCGACGTATCGCCGAGACCGACCGTGTTCGCCGTGGCGAACAGGCGGAACGCCGGATGCGGCTTGATCACCTTGTTCTGGTCGAGCAGCGTCAGGCGGCCGGAGACTTCGAGCACGCGCTGGATCACGAACATCACGTCCGGGCGGCCGGCGTCGTATTCGTCGAACACCAGCGCGACGTTGTGCTGCAGCGCCCAGGGCAGGATGCCGTCGCGGAATTCGGTGACCTGCTTGCCGTCGCGGACCACGATGGAATCCTTGCCGACGAGGTCGATACGGCTGATGTGGCTGTCGAGGTTGACGCGCACGCAGGGCCAGTTCAGACGGGCCGCGACCTGCTCGATATGGGTGGATTTGCCGGTGCCGTGATAGCCGGTCACCATCACGCGGCGGTTGCGGGCGAAGCCGGCGAGAATGGCGAGCGTGGTGGCGCGGTCGAAGCGATAGTCGGAATCGACTTCGGGCACATGAGGATCGACTTCGGAATAGGCCGGCACTTCGAGATCGCTGTCGATCCCGAACACCTGGCGCACCGACACCTTCATGTCGGGCAGACCGGAAACTTCCTCAACTTTGGACATGGCGGCGGTCGTCATCAATCCTCCGAGGTCCCGGGCGGTCCCGAAACCGGTTATTCGCACGTTGGCTGCGGCTGGGTGCTGAAACTCAACCTATCAGAGTCAAGTGGCCGGCAGAAGCCCGCCCGCCAATCAAAGTTCCGTTGTCTTTTCATTTAGATAGGCAAGGAACGCAGTTTTTGGAGGGCTGCCTTGCGAATCACGCCCAAATTCGGGCGGGTTCGCGGGGACCGCCCACGCGAATGGCAGTTTGGCCGCATGCCTTTACTTATGTAGGGTCGCAAGCCCCGTGCTCCAGCCCGCCAGAGACGACGTGACGTCCTTTCTCGATCCGCTCATATCCTTCGTCTCGGCCCATCCGTGGCTGGGCTATCTGACCCTGTTCCTGGCGGCGCTGCTCGAAGCCGTGCCGGTGGTGGGATCGGTGATCCCCGGCTCGACCATCATCCTGGCGCTGAGCGCCCTGGTCCCGGGCGGCGAACTCAAGCTGCAATGGGTGTTGCTGGCGGCCGCGCTCGGCGCCGTGCTCGGCGACGGCTCGGCCTACTGGATCGGGCACCGGCGCCAGCGCGAGATTCTAAACACCTGGCCGCTGACCAACTACCCGCGCGTGGTCGCCGAGAGCGAGAGCTTCTTCAACCGCTTCGGCACCTGGGCCGTGTTCTTCGCCCGCTTCGTGCCGCCGGTCCGGGCCTTCGTCCCCGTGACCGCCGGCGCGCTCGGCATGGCACCGGCCAAATTCTACGCGGTGAACATCCCGGCCATTCTGGCCTGGGCGCCCGCCCATGTACTGCCGGGCGTGCTGGCGGTCTCGGCCCTGCACGAATATGCCGGGCTGCATCTTCATGGGCATGTCGGCAAGCACATCTGGATGCTGACCGTCGTGGGCGTTGCGATCGTGGCGGGTCTGGCCCTGTGGATCCGTCACCGCCGCAATGGCGTCGCGGCGGCGAAGTCGCAGGCATGACGCTCAGTTGATGGTCGTCCTGGCGAAAGCCAGGGCCATTCGGGCGTGTCCTCAACTCAATCAGCCCGTGCCGATGCCCGATCAGTCTTCAAAACCAGACATGGCAAGTTGGCCATGGCTAGTCGGCCAAGGCCCAACAGCCGACCTAGTTCGCTTGCCTCTTTTTCACAACGGAGCACCGAAGCCTATCTTGCGGCAAGCCATCCACAAGCGGTGCAAATCGTCGTCCGATGGAGCATCCGAATACTCCATGCCAGTTTCAATACACTCTTTCTTTAGTGCTCTATAACGCGGCGATCCGTAGAAATAGGGACCTACAAGAATGGCAAGGGCCAAGCCTACACCCAGCTTCAGTCCATAAGCGGACCACAGCGGGCGTGCTTTTTCACGTTGCTGGTTGGCCATTTGCCGTTCGGATCGACTGCGAGGGCTTAGATGCAAGGCTGCAGGACGTAATTAACCAAGCGGCAGACCAAGCGAGTCCCGACAGAACAGCTGCCATCATAAACGTAGGATCGCCTCGACCAATGTAGAGGACGAGCACGAGAGGGCAAAGCCCGATTGCTGCTATTGGATAGCGAGCGCGGGGTCCAAAGCGCTTGTCGAGAAAGTGGAACAACGAAATGAGAGTGAGAAGTGGCAGTCCCCAAAACATGCTGAATAGGACGAAGAGTCCCGCGAAATTGCGCGCGTATCCGCCCGCGCCGGTCGTGAGCACTAATAGTGAAACAACGACCATCACTACAATTCGCGAAAACGATCTCAAGGCAACTCTCTAGACACGCGATCATCGTCACCGCCAACGTGCGCGGCAGGTGTTAATACTCCCTAAAATTGCATGTCCGCTTTGGGTCAAAGGCTGCCCTCGGCAGTCGCTTCACCGTGATCGGCTTACCTGTCGAAAGCAGACGAAGCGGCTCTCTGCGCGGAGGTCGGCAGCGGGCCATTTCCGGACTCCTTGATTGACGCCGTAACCGTTGTTGACAGGTTTTCAATGTCTACGTGAGAGAATCGCTATGGTGAGCGTCGCACCATTGCGAGGGCAAATACTAGCGCGATCACTACCACAAAGCCCACGTTCATTGGCCAGTTTGGCGACGATAGATTGTCACTGCGATCCGAGTCTTCGGAAGATTCTCTGGATCGCTCACCCTGATCATTCCCGATGAAAACGATGGACTGAAAAAGCTCCCCGCCCACCTTGGACGGGGAGGTTGCAAGCACGACGGGGGACGGCCCCGCCGCCTACAGGCTAAAAAAAGCCAGATGACGGTGATGTGACGCAGCTAATTGATTTTGTCCAAAGGAAGTCGCAATGCGGCCGCGCGCTCCTCGCGATCCTTCTTGCGGAATTCGCTCTCTTGCCGCTCAAACCGCGCCATCTCATGGATCGCGGCTTCCAATAATCGGCTGCGTCGATCTTCATGCAATTGCGCGTTTTCCGTCATGTCGCACTCGCCATACTGGCGGCCATGCCACCATAGACAAGGCCGGCCACCCCAAGAAGGTTCTGCGCCCCAACATGACGTATTTATGACGATTGCGCTGAGGCGGCCCTAGTTTCGGACGTTCGCTCAGTCTGGTCACCATAGCACGGCCTGCGGCATGTGTGCCGTTTCACATCTTTTACGTGAAAAGATGCTACCATCCAACGGAACGCCATTTTTGCGAACGTGAGTGTTTTTAGCAGTTGCACTTCTTGGGATTCGCAATGAGTAATCGTGGTCAGATCTACGACCGTATGGTCATTTTGGATCAACGAGTCTGGTTGCTCAACTGTCAACTTGCCGAACTTCGGGATCTTCGTGCTCGCGTATCGAAGACCGTTGAAAGAAGCAGCCGCAAGCGATCGAAAGTCCGAGGCATCTGGGCCAAGCGGCGCAGGCGACCGCTCTAATAAAGTTTCTTGTCGCTGTCCGGTTACTCATTCTTCCCGCGGCTGACCAAAAGCTGCGTTGGTTACCGATTGGCTCGCGCCGCCTAACGCGACTTCTGTTCCGGGTCAAAATGCGAAGAGCTCAACCTGAGCAAATCTTGTTCGCCAAGCCTCAACAAGCGGACCTCATGGAGCGATGCTGCCACTTCGCCGAAGGGCCATAAGCGGTCTTGAGGAGCGTGACCCGGGCCAGTCAATCCTTGTCGCCCCAATCGCCGGCCGCTACGATGAGGCCGCCGATCGCGACCGCGTCGCTATCGCGGGTGCACGCTGGGATTTGTGAGGCCGGAGCAACATCATGACCAGGGGCTTGGCAGCTCTGGGGTCGGCGGTCTTTTTTCTGATTGCCCCCACGACGGTCGCCGGTGTCGTGCCGTGGTCGATTTCGCGATGGCATCTGCAAGCGCCGTTCTTCGATCTCCAGCTTATCCGATGGTTCGGCGTTGTTCTGATCCTGTTTGGCATTCCGGTGTTGGTCGAAACCTTCACACGATTTGCGTTGCAAGGCGGTGGCACGCCAGCGCCGGTCGCACCACCGCAACATTTGGTGATCACCGGCCCCAATCGTTATGTCCGCAATCCGATCTATCTTGCCCTAGTGGCGATTGTACTGGGCCAAGGACTGATCCTCGGAAACACAGGGCTTCTGGTCTACGGCGCGCTACTGTGGATCGCTTTCCACGTTTTCGTTCTGGCTTATGAGGAGCCGACGCTGCGTAGGACATTTGGAGCGGAGTACGACACCTATTGCGCCAACGTGTCGCGCTGGTTGCCACGCTTGCCCGGCTCTACGTCGGCGTCGTCCTGATCGACCGCGAGTGCGAGTGCCGCGGCCATCGTCGCCGGATCGGGGCGTGTAGGGCCTATCTCGCATTGCGGGATTTCGATCCCGCTAATGTCTCTTGTGGGGTCAAATGCTGCCGGTCACGCTCAGGCCGGAGACTTCCGCTTTGCGTTAGTAGGCTGACGTCTTGGGATATCCCGGTCCTTGAGAGTTTTGCCGGAACTCCCACTGCCGCGAGGATGGTATGGGTCCTGGCCTTCAGGACGACGGCGGAGAAGATCACTTGACGACGCTAGGTCGCGCCCCCCGCCCTTCGCCCCGGCGCCGGCCCGACATACCTGGCCCTTGGCCGTATCAACTTGCCGAACTGCAATTGCTCGCTGGCGTGGGCGATCCAGCCGACGCTGCGGGCCATTGCGAACAAGGCGAGCTCGCTGCCCCCGGGCAGGCGCAGCGCGTGCACGAGCACGGCAAGGGCATAGTCGATGTTGACGAATTCGCCGGTGGCTTCCGCGATGCGTTCCGGCACCTCGCGGGTGAATTTGCGCGGCGCGCCGGCGCGCGACAGCGCATTCAATAGCGATTGCGCGCGGGGATCGCCACGCTTGTAGACGCCGTGGCCGAAGCCAGCAAAACGTTCGCCGAGCGCGACGCGCTCGCGCACCATCGGCTCGACGTCGCGATCGATCAGCGTCTTGACGAGCTGCGAGGCCAGCACGCCGGCGCCGCCATGCTGCGGACCCTTCAGCGCGGCCAGGCCGGCGATCACGGCATCGTACAGGTTGAGGCCGGTCGAGGCCGCGCAGCGCGCGGTGAAGGTGGAGGCGTTCAGCTCGTGATCAGCGAGCAGGACGAGAGCGCGGCGGATCAGGTCGGGCGCGTGCTTGTTGTCTGGCGCCCAGGCTGTTGCGACCTGCTGATGCAACGGCTCGGCCGAAGGCTCGGCATTGAGCATGGTCGCCACCAGCAGACGAACGATGCGCGCGCCGACCATGGCGCGGCCGTCGGGCGCACGGGTGAAGGCGCGGGGATCGGCGCTGGCGGCCAGCGCCAGCACGGCGATGGCGCGGTCGATCGGCGCCGCCCGGCGCGCGGCTTGCCCGATCGCGCCCATCTCCTCGGATATTTCGGGTTGATTGTCCTGCTCGAACGGATCGACCCCGGAGACGTCCCACAGCAAGGTGGCGGCGTGCTCGAGCGTGCCGCTCTCGGAAAGATCGACGCAGTTGACGCCGCGATAGATCGCGCCCTCCTCGGTGATGGTCGAGATCTCGGTGTCCATCACCGGCAGATCGGCATCGAAGCTGCGCAGGCCGCGCGGCTCCGGCGACGGCACCCGGCGCTCCTTCAGGGCCCGGACGTCCTCGGCACGGTAGCGGTTCTTCCGGGAGTCCGGTGTCGGCTCGGAGCGGATCAGGCCGCGGCTGACATAGGCGTACAGCGTGGCCGGCGAGATCGCGAGCTCGGCCGCGGCCTCCCGGGCGGACAAATAGAGCGCCGAATTTTTCATATTGATTTATGTAATCAAGATTGATCAATGTGTCGAGAGGCCTGACCTTGTGTGCTCCCTGAACAGGAGATTTGGGCCATGAATATCCACCTCACCAAGAGCCAGATCGGGTTGGACGGCGTTGCCGCGGCCGAAACCGTGCTGAGCCATGTCGATGGCGAGCGCGGCGAGCTGATCATTGCCGGGGAGCATGTCGGCCGGCTGGCGGGCCAGTCGAGCTTCGAGGGCGTCACCGCCCGGCTCTGGAACGGCGCCAGCAAGACGACCCTGAGCGAAGCCAACGTGCGGGGAAGCCTGGGCGCGGCGCGCGAGCGCGCCTTCGCACGCCTGCCGGACCTGCTGCCGGCGACGCGCGGCATGGACATCATCGACGGGTTTCGCGCGGCGGTCGCGGGGCTTCGCGCCGAGCACGGCCTCGAGCATGAAGCCACCATCGTCGGCGCGTTTCCGGTGATCGCGGGCGCGCTGGTGCGCCGCGCCAAGGGGCTCGATCCGGTCGCGCCCGATCCGAATGCCAGCCATGCCGCCGATACGCTGCGCATGCTGCGCGGCGCCGCGCCTGAAACGCGCGAGGTCGCCGCGCTCGACGCCTATTTCGTCACGGTCTGCGATCACGGCATGAACGCCTCGACCTTCGCCACGCGCGTGGTGGCCTCGACGCAAGCCGATCTGTTCGCCGCCGTCACGGCCGGCTATTGCGCACTCACCGGGCCCCTCCACGGCGGTGCGCCGGAGCCGGTGCTGGAAATGCTCGACGCAATCGGCACGCGCGAGCGGATCAAGCCGTGGGTCGACGCGGCGCTGGCGCGCGGCGAGCGGCTGATGGGCTTCGGCCATCGCGTCTATCGCGTGCGCGATCCGCGCGCCGACGTGCTTAAGGCGGCGATCGAGCGGCTCTCGGCGGACGGCGCCGACCTGCCCTTCGCCGGCGAGGTCGAGGCCTATATCCGCAGCGCGCTGCGCAAGAAGAATCCGGAGCGACCGCTGGAGACCAATGTGGAGTTCTTCACCGCGATCCTGCTCGACGCGCTCGCGATCCCCCGCCAGGCCTTCACACCGATCTTCGCGGTGGCGCGCAGCGCAGGCTGGACCGCGCATGCGCGCGAGCAGCAGCGCACCGGTCGGCTGATCCGGCCGAGCTCATCCTATGTGGGGGCGATGCCCGAAGTTTGAGGGCGGATGTCAAATCGTAGGGTGGGCAAAGGCGCAACGCGCCGTGCCCACCATCTCTCTCGATCGCAAAAATGCGTGGGCACGCTTCGCTTTGCCCACCCTACGAGACTGGCGAAAGCCGGGACGACACCACAAGGTGCCGCGAGGCCTTAGGCCTCGCGCACCACCGTCTTCAGATAATTATACGCCTTGATGATCTCGATCAGGCGGTCCTCGGTGGAGCGGTCGCCGCCATTGGCGTCGGGGTGGTGCTGCTTCACCAGCGCCTTGTACTTGGTCTTGACGTCGGCGAGCGTGGCGCTGGGGCCGAGGCCCATGACCAGCAGCGCCTTGCGCTCGGCGTTCATCACCTTGCGCGTCTCGGCCTTGGGCGCGGCTTCGGGGCCCTTGCGCCAGCTGGCGCGGCCGTTGATCTCACTGAACATGCTGAACGGATCGGACGCCATGTCGATCTCGGCTTCCGCACCCTTCTTGCCGCCATTGGCGCCCATCTTCCAGGTCGGGCGGTGACCGGTCAATGCATCCTTCTGGTAGCGCGCGACGGCGTCGGCATTCATGCCGGAGAAGAAATTGTAGTTCTGGTTGTACTCGCGCACGTGAGCCAGGCAGAAGTGCCAATACTCGCGCTGGTTCTCGCGGCCCTTGGGCGCACGATGCGCGCCCTTGTTCTGACACCCGGCCCACTCGCAGCCGACGGCGGTGTCGCGCGGCTTCACGTCCGGCTGCTTGCCCCGCGGCTTGACGCGGATGGAGTCGAAGAATTTTGATGAATCGATCGGCATGGCTGACTTTGACTACGCAATGCAAAAACGTTCAAGTCTTGACATTGCAATTCGCCGAAAACCCGGCAATCAACGGGGCGAGACCTCTGCACCCGAATGGCACAAATGGCTATGCGAGACACTATCAGCAACAAGTTGCAGGAAGCTTTCACGCCGGAAAGCCTGCAAGTCGTCGACGAGTCACATTTGCATGAGGGCCACGCCGGCCATCGGCCGGGCGGTGAGACACATTTCCGCGTCTATATCGTGTCTGCGGCCTTCAAAGGGAAGAGCCGGGTGGAGCGCCATCGCATGATAAATTCGGCGCTGGCCGCGGAACTCTCCGGCAGCGTTCACGCCCTGGCGATCCAGGCCAAGGCGCCGGGGGAAGGCTAGCCGTAAAACTCCGCTGTCGTGCCCCGCGAAAGCGGGGCATCCAGTACTCCGCGACGGCGCGGCCAGGCCGAGCCGCTGCGGCGTACTGGATCGCCCGCCTGCGCGGGCGATGACACCGAGCGTGAGGCTAAAACGACGTCCCGGCCCTTCTCGGCTTCGCCTCTTCCAGCTCCGCCTCGCGTGCCACCGGCGAAATACGGAGCGCGGTGATGCGGTTGCGCTCGCGGCGGAGCACGCGGAAGCGGAAGCCGTGGAAGGTGAAGCTCTGGCCGCGGTCGGGGATCGAGCGCGCCTCGTGAATGACGAGGCCGGCGACCGTCGTTGCCTCTTCATCGGGCAGGTGCCAGTCCAGCGCGCGGTTGAGGTCGCGGATCGGCACCGAGCCGTCGACCACGACCGAGCCGTCGGGCTGACGGCGTACGCCGGCGACCACCACGTCGTGCTCGTCGGAGATATCGCCGACGATCTCCTCCAGAATGTCTTCCAGCGTCACGAGGCCTTCGACCTCGCCATACTCGTCGACGACGAGCGCGAAATGGGTCTTGCGACGGCGGAACGCCTTGAGCTGCTGGGATATCGGCCGCATTTCCGGCACGAACCAGGGCGGCAGCATGATGGTGGTGACGTCGATGCGCGAGGTATCGCCCTCCGACGCGCGGATGGCCCGCAACAGATCCTTGGCGTGCAGGATGCCGATGATGTTCTCCGACTTCTCGCGCCACAGCGGAATGCGGGTGTACTCGGTGGCCAGCACCTCACGCACCAGCTCCTCCGGCGGCAAATCGGCGTTGATCATCACCATGGCGGTGCGATGAACCATCACGTCGGACACGGTCAGCTCGCCAAGGCGGAAGACGTTGTGAATGTATTCGGCCTCGCCGCTCTCGATCTTGCCGTGCACGGCCGATTCCTCGACCAAGCCCTCGATCTCGGAATCCGTCAGGATCTCGTGCTGCGAAAACTCCTGGACCCCGATCAGACGCAGGATCGCGCTCGAAGCCGCGTTGAGACACCAGCTGAGCGGATAGAACACCAGGTAGGAGACATGCAGCGGATAGGCAATCCACTGCGACACCGGCATCGGCTCCCTAATCGCCAGCGTTTTCGGCACCTGCTCGCCGATGATGATGTGCAGCGACGAGAAGACCAGGAAACCTGCCACGAACGAGACGAAATGCAGCGTGGCCTCCGACAGGCCGATCGGCTCGAGGATCGGGCTCAGCAGCGCAGACACGGTCGGCTCACCGATCCAACCAAGACCGAGGGAAGCCATGGTGATGCCGAGCTGGCAGCAGGCGAGATAGGATTCGATATTTCCCATCATCGTCTGCAACAGGCGGGCGCCGAAGCGATTCTGCTCGACCATGGCCTTGACGCGAAAGCCGCGGCTCTTCACGAGCGCAAATTCCGCAGCCACGTAAAACGCATTGGCGGCGAGCAAGAGCACCGCCAGCAGCAGATTGATCGTGATCGAACTCATGTTTGCCTCGCGACCGCCTCGGCATTCCCCGCCGTTTCGCGGGCGGCCGGCCTGAACGGTCCCGCCATCACTGCGATAGTTTCGATTGCAGGAAATCGCGCACCGGGGCCGGCTCGACGTCCTTGGCGATCACCGCGCGCCCGACGGCCTCCAGCAGGATGAAGGTGAGCTTGCCGCGCTTGACCTTCTTGTCCTGCGCCATCAGCGCCATCAGCGCGTCGGCATCGGCAAGTCCTTCCTGCGCGAAACCGGCGATATCCTGCAGGCGGGTCGGCAGGCCGGCCTCGATCAAATGCCGCTCGACGCGGGCGGCGTCCTGCTCGCCGATCATGCCGAGCTTTGCCGAGAACTGCGCCGCCAGCGTCATGCCGATCGCGACGCCCTCGCCGTGGAACAGGCGGTCGGAGAAGCCGGTCGCCGCTTCCAGCGCGTGGCCGAAGGTGTGGCCGAGATTGAGCAGCGCACGCTCGCCGGTCTCGCGCTCGTCGCGGGAGACGACGCCCGCCTTGGCGCGGCAGGAGGTCGCGATCGCGTGCTCGCGCGCGGAGCCGCCCTTGACGATGTCGGAATGGTTCTTTTCCAGCCAGGAGAAGAAGGCCTCGTCGCCGAGCACGCCGTACTTGGCGACCTCGGCATAGCCGGCGCGGAACTGGCGCGGCGACAGCGTGTCGAGCACGGCGGTGTCGGCGATGACCAGCACCGGCTGGTGGAAGGCGCCGAGCAGGTTCTTGCCCTGCGGCGAGTTGATGCCGGTCTTGCCGCCGACGGAGGAATCGACCTGGGCCAGCAGCGAGGTCGGCACCTGCACGAAATCGACGCCGCGGCGCAGGATCGCCGCGGCAAAGCCGGCGAGATCGCCGACCACGCCGCCGCCGAGCGCGATGACGAGATCGTTGCGCTCGATCTTCGCGGCGATCAGGGCTTCGCTGACCTTCTCCAGGCCGGCATAGGTCTTGGAGATCTCGCCTTCCTCGACCACGATGCGCGAGGTCGGGATGCCGCTCGCCGCGAGCGAGGCCTCGGCGGGTTCGAGCCAGTGCTTTGCCACGTTGCGATCCGTCACGATCGCGGTGCGCACGCCGGGACGCAAACGCGCCACGCGTTCGCCGAGCGAGGCCAGCACGCCGCGGCCGATGACGATGTCGTAGGCGCGATTCTCCAGCGCGACCTCGACCTTGACGGGCTCGGAATGTTTCAACGGCGCAGTCATCTCAACGCACTCGCTACGTCGGCAGATGGTGGAGCGGCCTGTTCGCCGCAAAGATGGGCGCGCAGCGCCTCGATGCATTCCTCGACGATTCTGTCGTGCGGCACGTCGCGCGAGGCGATGGTGAGGTCGGCATGGCCATAGACCGGCTCGCGCTCGGTGAGCAGGCGCGTCACGGTTCCTTCGGGATCGGCGGTCTGCAGCAGCGGGCGGTCGGCGCGGCGGCGCACGCGGCGCATGATGACGTCGTGGTCCGCCTTGAGCCAGATCGACACCGCCTTTGCCGCGATGCGCTTGCGCGTCTCCTCGCGCATGAAGGCGCCGCCGCCGGTCGCCAGCACCACCGGCCCGCCGTCGAGCAGCCGCGCGATCACCCGCGCCTCGCCGTCACGGAAATAGGCCTCGCCATGGCGCTCGAAGATCTCCGGGATGGTCATCTGGGCCGAGGTCTCGATCTCGTTGTCGGCGTCGACGAAGGGCAGCTTGAGCCTGAGAGCCATGCGGCGGCCGATGGTGGATTTGCCCACTCCCATCATACCGACGAGCACGATCGAGCGCGATCTCAGCGCCGACAGGATGTCGGCTTCGGGCGAAGCTGGTATCGGCAACGCGGCGTCGGACATGTCTCGCTCGATTGGATCCCGCTCGATCTGCCGCCAAAGGCGGCGCACTTCGGCCACCTATACGACCCCGGAAGGGGCCTCGCCAGAGGACTCTTGCCACGAAACGGCGAACATGTTGGATGATTTCATTGGTTAATTTGCCCGTCTGGACCTTCTCCCGAGATCTTGCCCGATGCCCAGCCTGTTCCGCTTCCTGACGGTCGTCGCCGTGATCGCCGGCATCGTCTATGGCGTGGTCTTCGCGCTGGCCAACTTCGTCACGCCCAAGTCGCGGGAAATGACGGTGACGATTCCGCCTGACAAGTTTCTCAAGAAATAGGGGCTAGCCTGACGGGCATGCGCAACCCGCCCTCAGACGCCAAGCTCACCGGCCTGTTCCTCGACATGCTCGCGGCGGAACAGGGCGCCGGGCCCAATACGCTCGACGCCTATCGCCGCGACCTCACCGATTTCTCGGAATTTCTGGGCCGCGTCGGCCGCAGCTTTGCGGACGCCGAGACGCAGACGCTGCGCGACTACCTCGCCGATCTCGACAGCCGCGGCTTCAAATCCACCAGCGTGGCGCGGCGGCTGTCGGCGATGCGGCATCTCTATCGCTTCCTGCTGAATGAGCGGATCCGAGCTGAGGATCCCGCCGCGATCCTGTCCGGCCCCAAGCGCGGCCGTGGCCTGCCGAAAGTGCTGTCGATCTCCGATGTCGACCGCATGCTCCGTCGCGCCAAGGAATTGAGCGAGGCGGAAGATGCCTCGCCGGCGAAGCGGCTGCGCGCCTTAAGGCTCTACTGCCTGCTCGAGGTGCTCTACGCCACGGGCCTGCGCGTCTCCGAGCTGGTGGCGCTGCCGCGCTCGGCGGCCAAGCGCGATGCGCGCATGATCGTGGTGCGCGGCAAGGGCAACAAGGAACGCCTGGTGCCGCTCAACGAGGCCTCGCGGCAGGCAATGGCGGATTACCTCGCCGCGACCGACGCCGCCAAAGCCGACAAGAAGAATGGCCTCGCCGCCTCGAAATGGCTGTTCCCCTCCTTCGGCGAGAGCGGACATCTGACCCGGCAGCATTTCGCCCGCGACCTCAAGGAGCTCGCAATCGCCTCCGGCCTGCAGGCCCGGCTGGTTTCCCCGCACGTGCTGCGCCATGCCTTTGCCAGCCACCTCCTGCACAATGGTGCGGATCTGCGCATCGTGCAGACCCTGCTCGGTCACACCGATATTTCCACCACCCAGATCTACACCCATGTGGTCGAGGAGCGGCTGAAAAGCCTGGTGCGCGACCTGCACCCGCTGGCGGAGAAATAGGACTTTCGTAGCCCGGATGAGCGAAGCGACATCCGGGATTGTGCCCAAGGCACGACCTGCCCCGGATATCGCTTCGCTCATCCGGGCTACGGCGACCCATGAACCGCCTTGACTTCGGCCACATCTCCGCAGAAAGAGCCGTGGCCTCATGCATGATTTGGCTCCCTGCCCGGAGTGCACAAGCCAACTCATTGAAGACGCTGCACTTCTTCCCGCGACCCCGACCTCGCTTCGCCTCTTAGCCCCGTCCCCCTATACTGAGTTGATGCAAGACCAGATGCGCAGCTATCTCGACTTCGAAAAGCCCGTCGCCGAGCTCGATTCCAAGCTCGACGAGCTCAGGACGCTCGCGGCGTCCGGCACGGATATCGCTGATGAGATCGGGCGGATCGAGGACAAGGCGGCGCAGGCGCTGGCCGACCTCTATCAGAACCTGACCCCGTGGCAGAAGACGCTGGTGGCGCGGCATCCGCAGCGGCCGCACTTCAACGACTTCATCAAGGGCCTGATCACCGAATTCACCCCGCTCGCCGGCGACCGCAAGTTCGGCGAGGACGAGGCGCTGGTCGCCGGCTTCGGCCGCTTCCGCGGCGAGCCGATCTGCGTGATGGGCCAGGAAAAGGGCGATTCCACCGAGAGCCGGATCCGGCACAATTTCGGCATGGCGCGGCCCGAGGGCTATCGCAAATGCGTGCGGCTGATGGAGATGGCCGAGCGGTTCGGCCTGCCGGTGCTGTCGCTGGCCGATTCCGCCGGCGCCTATCCCGGCATCGGCGCCGAGGAGCGCGGCCAGGCGGAGGCCATCGCGCGCTCGACCGACGCCTGCCTGGCGCTGACCGTGCCGAACGTTGCGATCATCACCGGCGAGGGCATGTCGGGCGGCGCCATCGCCATCACCACCGCCAACAGGGTCCTGATGCTGGAGCACGCGATCTACAGCGTGATCTCGCCCGAGGCGGCGTCCTCGATCCTCTGGCGTGACGGCACCAAGGCGCAGGAAGCCGCCAACAACATGAAGATCACCGCCCAGGACATGCTTCGCTTCGGGGTGATCGACCAGATCCTGAAGGAGCCGGTCGGCGGCGCCCACCGCGACCCCGCCGCCATGATCGCCACCACGGGTGAGGCCATCGCCAAGGCCTTCGACGAGCTGCGGGGCCTGGACGGCGACGCCATCCGCAAGCAGCGGCGGCAGAAATTCCTCGATATCGGCCGGAAACTGGGCTGATTCGGCTCGATTCCGGTGCCGTAGGGTGGGCAAAGGCGCAAAGCGCCGTGCCCACGAATCTCTTCCTGATTGAGAAAGTTGGTGGGCACGCTTCCGCTTTGCCCACCCTACGAGACCTCCCGGGGCCTTCCCGGTAACCCCGCATTAACCCTTTTTTTGCCCAAATCAGCGATCTCTGTGCTGGTCTGGCCGCATGGTCCAAGTTCCGGCCCACTTTAAGTCTCTGTTGACCACACCTTTGGGCCAACGCCCTCGTGATCCCTGCTCGGGTTGCGACCACATGACCCAGAGGTTAGAATTTTAATCAATGGCTTCAGGGCACAAGCGCTGGGGCGTGAGCTGAAAAGCCCGTGGTGACGGGTCCGGTTCGCCGGTCGGATCATGCGCCAAACGAATTGGGGTTCGCGCATCAATGCCCGGCACGGTGTGGGGTCCATCTTGATTTCTCGTTCGCTTGCTCGCGCGCTCTTGGCTTCGGTTGCGCTGATGACGGCCGGCGGCCTGCTGGCCGGCTGCAACAGCGACCAGGTCTCGCTCGCGACCAACGCCAAGGCCAACCAGCCGGTGCCGCCGAAGCTGATCGCTGCGATGGCCGAGAAGGACATGGACCTGCAATCGCCGATCCTGGTCCGCCTGTTCAAGCAGGAGGCCGAGCTCGAGGTCTGGAAGCAGACCCGCTCGGGCCAGTTCGCACTGCTCAAGACCTATCCGATCTGCCGCTGGTCGGGCGACCTCGGCCCCAAGGTGCGCGAAGGCGACCGTCAGGCGCCGGAGGGATTCTACTCGATCAATCCGGGCCAGATGAATCCGCAATCGGCCTATTACCTCTCCTTCAACACCGGCTATCCGAACGCGTTCGACAAGGCGCTGGGCCGCACCGGCTCGCAGCTGATGGTGCATGGCGACTGCTCCTCGCGCGGCTGCTACGCCATGACGGACGAGCAGATCGCGGAGATCTATTCGCTCGGGCGCGAATCCTTCTTCGGCGGCCAGAAGGCGTTCCAGCTGCAGGCCTATCCGTTCAAGATGACCCCGGTGAACATGGCCAAGCACCGGAACAATCCGAACATGCCGTTCTGGAAGATGATCAAGGAAGGCTATGATCATTTCGAGGTGACGCGGCAGGAGCCGAAGGTCGATTTCTGCGAGAAGAAGTACGTCTTCGACGCGGCGAAGCCGGCGGACGCCAAGCGCGATCCGGTGTTCGACGCCTCGGCAAAATGCCCGGCCTATGTGATCCCCGAGGACATCGTCGCCGCCGTGCGGGGCAAGCAAGCCAAAGACGAGGCCGAATACGCCAAGCTCGTCGCCAAGGGCACGCCGGTGGCGCGCATGAACACCGGCATCGACGGCGGCATGAACAAGGTGTTCGCCGCCAAGATTCCGGAAGGCTCGACCGGCCTGTCCGAGGGCGCCGAAGGCACCACGCTGCAGATGCTGGCGATGGCCAAGGCGCCAGGCACGATCCCCAGCCACGTCAATCCGCCGAAGCCAAATCTCGACGCGGTGGCGTCCACGCCGGCACCGCAGCAAGAGCCGGTCGTCGCCGTCAGCGCGCCCGCGACCAGCACCCGCGTCGCCTCGGCTCAGCCTGCCGAAAAGTCCGCCCAGGAGAAATCGCAAGAGAAATCCGGAGGCTTCTTCTCGAATCTCGGGCGCAAGATGGGCATCGGCTCATCCGACACCACGGCGACCACACCGCCGCCGCAGGCCACCGCATCCGTCGCTCCGGCTGCCACGCCCACGACACCCACGACCGCAGCGTCGCGGCTCAAAGCCGCCGTGAGCCGGTTCGTGCCGGGGAACGACAAGAAGGACGCGCCGAAGCCGGCCGTTGCCGCCGCCAAGCCCGCCGAGCCCGCAAAGCCCGACACGCGCCTCGCCCAGACCCGCCCGGTGCTGAAGCCGTCGGTGAGCGATGGTGCGGGTGAAGCCACGCAGATCATGGGCGCCGCGCCGGTGGTGTCGTCGAACTCGTTCGACAGCCGGTTCTCGGCGATGAAGTAAGGGCGAGACGTCGCGCCTTCCGGATTAAGCCAAACCTAACAGCACGATCGCCCTTCGCCGCCGATGGAGTCGCCGCTGCACTGGCAAGACCAACCTTGCGCCTCTCCAATGCCCTGATACGCTTCGTCCTCGAGAGGCAGAAGCTTGGACCCCGAGCCCGTCGAAGGCATTGCAGGAACACCTTGGACGGAGACTGAAATCTCCGCCGTGGTCGACAGTTATTTCCGGATGCTGGCCGCCGAAAAGGCGGGCGTTCCCTACAGCAAGGCCGACAATTGGCGTCGTCTCATGACGACCGTCCATCGATCTAAAGGGTCGATCGAACGCAAGCTCCAGAACATCTCTGCGGTTCTGGACTTGCTCGGCGCGCAGTGGATCAACGGTTACAAACCTCTCGCGCACTATCAGGACGCGTTGGTGCCGGCCGTCGAACGCAATATCCGACGGGAGCCAAACTTTCTCTATCCGGCAAGTGCGGATACGCAACCGCTGGCACTAAACGACGATGTGATCTTCGTTGCTCCGCCGCAATTCACCGATTTGGACAAGGCGCTTCCGCCTGCGGTCCGCCAACTTGTCGGGAAGTTTGATCCCGCAGAGCGGGATGCCAGAAATCGCGACTTGGGAAAGGCCGGAGAAAAGTTCGTTGTGGAATTCGAACGCATACGACTCCGACAAGCCGGGCGTGAAGATCTTGCCGATAACGTTCGTTGGGTTTCCGACCTGGATGGCGACGGATACGGGTACGATGTCCGTTCCTTTGAACCCGATGGACAAGAGCGGCTACTGGAAATCAAAACGACGTGCGGACACGAACGCACGCCATTTTGGCTCACCAAACGGGAGGTCGACGTTGCTGAAGAGAGGAGCGACAGATATCGAGTTCGGCGCGTCTTTCACTTTCGGAACCATGCGCAGATGTTCGAAATCGCTCCACCCCTTGAAAACGCGCTCTTCATGACGCCAACCACGTATTCCGTGGTCCCAAGATAGATTTCACCTGTTCGATCGCGTAACTCAATAAATTCGGATAAAAATAATTCACTTTACCCGAAGCGCGATACACCCTATACTCCCGCGCCATCTCATCCCTCCGGAAGGGGCGGGTCGCGATCGTCACGGTTCGTGGGGTGAGTTGCGGTGGACGCGGGCGGCGGTGGCGCCCAGGCGGATCGCAGGGCGGGGTCTCCCCGTGAGCGGTCGGCGGGCGCGGTACGACAGCGCGGCCATGCCCTGCGAAGCCCAAGGGGGCGAAGCAGGGTCGCGTACGGCAAAATCGTGTGGTCCTGGCGTCCGCAGGCTGGCGCCAAGTCCTGTGGTGATGTGGCGGCCCGACCGGGTGCGCGCATCAGCGATCCGCAGGGCGACGGGGGCAAGAGTGCATCGCTCCCCGGGGAGAGCGCGACATAAGCCGTCAAACCATCGCGCAGGGAAGGCCGGTTATCGGGCTGCACCTGTGTCTCCCCCTGTGAGCGTCTATCCACGCATCATTGCACAGGGGTTCGCGGGTGCCAGCCGGTACCCGGCCTTCCCTGCGCCCTTCCGATTTCAAGGGGCGCCAGAAGCGAAGCAAGACCCGGGCGCTGGGCGCCGCGGGATCGCGATGTCACGTCGGCTGTTTGACAGTTGAAGATGCGGATGCGGTGCCGCGCCAACTTCAGCTGTCATTCCCCGCGCAGGCGGGGAATCCAGTATTCCAGAGGCCGTCGTTATCGATCGAGACGCTGCGGCGTACTGGATGCCCCGGTCAAGCCGGGGCATGACAGCGAAGGTGGCGCGAGAGCATCAAACTTCATCAGCACAAATTCTACGGCGCCAGATACCGCATCAGCTCCGGATTGCCCCGCACCTGCCCCGCCTCGCCTTGCAGCGCGACGCGGCCGCGGTCGAGCACATAGGCGTAGTCGGCGACACGGAGCGCGAGGTCGAGGTGCTGCTCGACGATGATGACGGCGATGGTCCTGGCGAGCTCGATCAGGCGCTCGGTGATCTCCTCGATCACGCCGATCCAGACGCCTTCGGTCGGCTCGTCCAGCAGCAGCAGCTTGGGATCCCCCAGCATGGCGCGGCCGATCGCGAGCATCTTGCGCTCGCCGCCGGACAGCGTGCCAGCGGGCTGGTCGAGGCGCTGGCCGAGCTTGGGGAAGATGGTCAGCACGTGGTCGACGGCGTCGGCCTTGCTGCTGGCGAGCGAGCCGACGGCGAGATTGTCGCGCACCGACAGGCGCGCGAACACCGAATGCTCCTGCGGCACGTAGCCGATGCCGGCGCGAACGCGCTCCTGGGTGGCGCGGCGGCTGATGTCGCGGCCGTCGAAGGCGACCTCGCCCTTCCACGCCGGCAGCTCGCCGACGATGGTCTTCATCAGCGTGGTCTTGCCGGCGCCGTTGCGCCCGAGCACGGCGACACCGCCGCGCCAGGGAATGCCGAGGGTGACGTCGAACAGGACCTGGCTGCGGCCATAGCCGGCGTCGAGATGCTTGATGTCCAAAAATTCAGGCACGGCGCAGATAGATCTCCTGGACGGATGGGTTGGCCTGGATCTCCGACACCGTTCCCGACGCCAGCACCCTGCCCTGGTCGAGCACGGTGAGGCGATCGCAGATGTCGCGGATGAAATCGAGGTCGTGCTCGACGATGACGAGGGAGCAATGCTGCTTGATCGGCTGCAGCAGCTCGCCGGTGACGCGGCGCTCCTCCAGGCTCATGCCGCCGGTCGGCTCGTCGAGCAGCAGCAGCTTCGGCTTGCCGGCGAGCGCCATCGCGATCTCCAGCCATTGCTGCTGGCCGTGCGACAGCGCAGCGGCGGCCTCGAAGGCGCGGTCGGCCAGACGGAATTGCCTGAGCATGGTCATGACCTGGTCGTGCAGCGCGCCTCGCGTGCGCGAGAACACGAGGTCGAACAGCGAGGACTGCGCCTGCAACGCGAGCAGGATGTTGTCGTAGAGCGTCAGCGACGGCAGCACGGATGTGATCTGGAATTTGAGGCTCATGCCGGCCCGCGCGCGCTCGGTCGGCGTGTACGCGGTGATGTCGGCGTTGACGAAGGAGACTTTGCCTTGCGTCGGCACCTCGGCGCCGGCGATGCACTTCATCAAGGTGCTCTTGCCGGAGCCGTTGGGTCCGATCAGGCCGTGAAACTCGTTCTCGCCGACGGTCAGCGCCGCGCCGTCCAGCGCGGTGAGCTTGCCGAAGATCTTCTTGATGCCGGCGGCTTCAAGGAGCATCACGATTCTCCTTCGCCTTGGCGCCGAAGCTGCCGACGCGCTCGCGCTCGCCGAGCACGAAGCTGATCAGGCCGAGCGGGCGGAACAGGATCACCAGCAGCAGCAACACGCCGAGAATGATCGGCCAGATGTCGCGGTAATTGTCCGACAGCCAGAAGCTGACGCCCTCGACGATCACGGCGCCGATGACGGCGCCGATCAGCGTGCCCGAGCCGCCGAACAGCACGTAGAGCACCACCTGCGTCGAGACCACGACTCCGACCATGTTGGGCCAGACGAAACCCTCGTGGAAGGCATAGAGGCTGCCGGCGAGGCCCGCCACGGCGCCGCCGATGGTGAAGATGATCGCCTTGAGGTGCTGCGCCTTGTAGCCGAAGAAGGCGATGCGCTGCTCGTTTTCGCGCAGGCCCGCGAGCGCGAGGCCGAACTGCGACCGCACCAGGAAGCGGCAGAGCAGGTAGACCACGACCAGAATGCCGAGCACGAGATAGTAGAACGCCGGCCCTTCCGTGAACTCGTAAGTGCCGAGCGACATCGGCGCGATCGAGGGGATGCCGTTCTGGCCGCCGAGATAATACCAGCCGCGCGCCAGCCGATCGGCGGCGTAGGAGCCGGTCAACGTGCCGAGCGAGACGAAGATCACGCTGGAGGGATGCCGGCCCAGCAGCAGGAAGCCGCCGAGCAGCAACGCGAAGGCGAGGCCGATCAGCGTGCCCGCCGGCAGCACCAGGAAGATGTTGGTGACGTCGAGATCGCGTGCGAGCAGCGCCACGCCATAGCCGGCGGAGCCGAAGAACAGGGCCTGGCCGAAGCTCATGATGCCGGCATAGCCCCAGACCAGGTCGAACGACAGCGCGAACAGCGCCAGGATGATCACGCGCGTTGCGAACACGGTGAGATAATCCTGCAGCACCAATGGCGCGAGCAGCGCTGCGACGAGCACTACGGCCTCGACGATCGGCAGGATCTTCCGTCCTGCCTTGACGCGGTCCTTGGCCTGTCCCGCCGCTGCGCCCTCAGCCATCGCACCGTCCGCTTCGTCGCCCATGTCGGTGGCGATGGCTTCTCTTACCACACTCATCGGCTTCAGCATTCCACCTCAGCATTCCTTGGGATCGACGAGGCCGCTGCTGCGCGCGACGATCTCGTAGTTCCCGCCCTTGGCGACCGCGGTGTACATCTTCATCTTGCAATGGCGTTTGCCCGGGACCATCTCGGCAGGTCCGCCCGGACCTTCGGAGATCTTGGCATGGTCGAGCGCGGCGGCAACCGACTCGCGATCGATCTTACCGGCTTCCTTCACCGCGGCTTCCCACAGCTTGAGGCCGCGATAGGTGCCGGTGGCGGCACTGCCGGCCGCGAACAGGAAGTTGCCGGGGAAGTCCTTCTCGTAGGCCGCCTGGATCTTGGCGTCGAACGGGTTTTCCTTGGTCAGCACCTTGAAATAGTCGAGGCAGCTCGCGAGGCCTTCGATCTCGGCGGCCTGGTTGATGTTGAGCGTGTTCTCGTCATAGTAGACGCAGGCAAGGCGCCCGCCGTTCTTGAGGAAGCCGGCTTCATAGAGCTGTTTGAAGAACGGCCCGACGCCCGGCGGAATGACGGTGTTGAAGACGACATCGACCTTGTTGGAGACGATGCGGTTGACGGTCGCGGAGAAATCGACCTGGTCGAGCGGATAGTATTCCTCGAACACGACCTCGCCGCCGTTCGCCTCGATCACCTTGCGGGCATAGACGTTGAGCGTGTGCGGCCAGACGTAATTGGCGCTGGGGAGCGCGAACTTCTTGCCGCCGTTCTTGATCAGCCAGGGGATGAACTCGTCGCATTGCTGCGCCGGCGTCGGCCCGGTGCAGAACAGGTAGGGCGTGCACTCCTTGCCCTCGTAGAGCTGCGGATAGATGTAGAGCGTCTTGCCGCGCGCCACGATCGGATCCTTGATCGCGTTGCGCATCGACGAGGTGATGCCGCCCAGCACCATGTCGACCTTGTCGCGCTGGATCAGCTTGCGCACGTTGCCGACGGCGACGGATTCGTTGGAGGCGGTGTCCTCGATATAGAGCTCGAGCGGACGGCCGAGCAGGCCGCCGGCGGCGTTGATCTCCTTGATCACCATTTTGGCGACATTGGCGTCGGCATTGCCGGCATAGGCGATCGGGCCGGTGAGGTCGGTGGCGATGCCGACCTTGATCGGGGCTTCGGCCGCATTGGCCCAGGGCGCCGGGATCACCCAGCTGCCGACGCCGGTTGCGACCGCGCCGGACGCAAAGGCGAAATTGGAGAGAAAGCGGCGGCGTGAGAGCTGAGTGCGATCGAACATGTGACTAAACCCCTTTTCCAGCGATGAGGCCCTGCGGGCGGAATTTGATGAAGACAATGGCGAGCACGAAGACGAGAACATCGGCGACGACGGGCGCCATGATCCACGGCAGCGCGGCGCTGAGCGTGCCGATGACGCCGGCACCCGCGACCGGCCCAATGAAGGAACCGACCCCGCCGACCATGACCGCCACAAAGCCCTGGATCAGGAAGCGCAGGCCGAGATCGGCATAGAGGCTGAACACCGGGACGATCAGCGCGCCGGCAAGACCGGCAAGTGCGGAGCCGAATGCGAATGTGGCGCCGTACATCAGCGGCGTGGAGATGCCCGAGGCCCGCGCCAGCGAGGGATTTTCCAGCGTCGCGCGCATGCGCAGGCCGAAGCTGGTGCGCGACAGCAGGAGGTAGCAGCCCGCCATCACCAGGAGCGTGATGACGATGATGGTGAAGCGCCAGGCCGAGATGTGCATGGCCCCGATGTCGATCGAGCCGCCGATCGGCTCGGGCACGGTGAGATAGAAGCCGCCGATCAGCCCACGCACGGATTCGCGGATGATCAGGCCGAGCGCATAGGTGCCGAGCATGGCGACGATCGGCGCGGCGTAGAAGCGGCGGATGATCAGCGCCTCCAGCGCGAAGCCGAGCGCGCCGACCACGAAGGGCGCCGCGACCATGCCGGCCCAGATCGGCATGCCCTTGGCGTAGGCGAGATAGGTGATGTAGGCGCCGAGCAGGACGAACTCGCCCTGCGCGAAATTGAAGATGCCCATCATGCTGGCGATGATCCCGAGCCCCAGCACGATCAAGACAATGATCGCGCCAAAGCTCAGGATCTCGAACGCTGCGACGAACGCGTTAGCCATGCGTGGCGTTTCCAGCGGTCTGCATCAATGCCCCGCTCACATCTTCTTCCAGTCGCCGACCTGCTCGAAGGCGTGGGCGGCACGATAGATGGTGGATTCCTCGAACATGCGGCCGACCAGCATCAGGCCGACGGGCAGGCCGTCGACCATGCCGCAGGGCAGCGACATGGCGGGATGATGGGTGATGTCGAACGGCGCGGTGTTGGAGATCATCTCCAGCGCGCGGGCAACGTATTCCTCGCGGCTGGCGTTGGGCTCCGGCAGCTTGGTCGCCTTCATCGGCGTGGTCGGCATCAGCAGCAGATCGTAATCGCTGAACGCCTTGTCGTAGGCCGCAGTCAGCCGGCGCGAGATGTTGAGCGCCTTGCCGTAGAAGCGCGGGCCGAAATTGTTGTTGATGTAGGTGCCGAGCATCATGAACAGCTTGGTGGTCTCGGACAGCGAATCCGCCTGCCGGCGCCAGCCGCGATGGAAATCCATCAGCGAGGTCGAATAGAGATCGCCGCGGCTGAGGCCGTAGCCGTCGCCGAACATCATGGTCTGGGTCAGGCCTTCGGTACCGATCGGAGTCCAGATCGCGCCGCCCAACAGGTGCATCGGGATCGAGACGGTCTCGACGGTGGCACCGAGATCCTTGAAGCGCTTGGCAGCCTCACGAACGCTCTCGTTGACGGCGGCTTCCGCGGTCGGCTGCTCAAAACCTTCCTTGACGATGCCGATCTTCATGCCCTTGACGCCCTGGCCGAGCGCCTTGGTGTATTCCTCGACCTTGGGCGCCTTGATGCGGGGATCGTAGCCGTCGTCGCCGGCGAGCACTTCGAGCAGCAGCGCGTTGTCGGCGACGGTCGCCGTCATCGGGCCGGTATGGTCGACATAGATCTCGATCGGCATGATCCCGGTATAGGGAACGAGGCCCCAGGTCGGCTTCATGCCGTAGACGCCGCAGAACGAGGACGGCATCCGGATCGAGCCGCCCTGATCGCCGCCGATCGCCATGTCGACCTCGCCGAGCGAGACCACGACGCCCGAGCCCGAGGACGAGCCGCCGGCGGAGTAGCCCATCTTGTGCGGATTGTGCACCGGCCCGTAGGAGCCGGTGTGGCTGCCGCCGGACAGGCAGAAATGCTCGCAATGCACCTTGCCCTTGATCTCGGCGCCGGCATCCAGCATGCGCGTGACGATGGTGGCGTCGAAATCGGGCACATAGCCTTCCAGCGTCGACGAGCCGTTGGTCATGGGAACGCCGGCCAGCATGATGTTGTCCTTCAGCGCCACGGTCTTGCCCTTGAGCTTGCCGCTGGCGGCGCCTTTCACGGTCGACTTGCGGTACCAGGCATTGCGCGGGTTCTCTTCGGCCGAGGGGCGATAGCCCGGCGTGCGCGGATACTTCACCTCCGGCAACTCGTCCGGCATCGCGGCAACGAGATTGTAGGCCTCGATCGAGCCCTGCATCAGGCCGCGGAAGGAGGCGACGTCCTCATCGGTGAGCGAAAGGCCGCATTGCTCGGCGACACTGCGAAGCTGGGCTGGCGTGGGAAGGACAACTGTCACGGCGCTCTCCTGAGAGTTTTTCGGAACGTTGGGCGTGGCCGCCCCGGCGCGACGCACGCGTCAGCGGCCTCGCGGGAACATTCAAAACGGAAATATTTTCCTTTTCAAGTATTATTTTGCGGGCCGGCCTGCTCGGGAATTGCTGGGGCGAGGTCAGAGCGGCTTGATCAGCTTGAAATCGAGGCCGTCGGCCTCGGCAAGATGCATCGGCATCCGCGCGCGTCCGTCGCGGACCGTGACCGGGCCGCGGGCGCCGCTGTAGACGATATTGCGGCCGGCCGCGAGCATCGGGCCCATCGACAACGAACCGGCCTTGTTTGCGACGGTTTCGAGAAAGCGCAGGCCTTCGTAGCTGGACTGTCCGACCGAGCCGATCGGTGGCGCATTCGGCCCGAACATGGCGTGATAGCGGCTCTGGAAGTCGTCATTGGCACGCGCGCCCGTGCCGGTGAAATAGCCCGAGGCGCAGAACATGTTCTCGCTGTTGTCGGCGCCGATGCCGAGCAGAACCGTCTCGTCCATCGCGCCGGCGAGCCGCAGCGTGGTGGCGCCGAGCCCGCATTCGCCGAAGGCGCGGTTGAAGGTGATGCTGTCGGTGCCGATCAGCGAGATCAGCACGACGTCCGGCTTGGTTGCGCGAATGCGCGCCAGATGCGGCTCGTGATTGTCCTCGCCGAGGGGAACGAACTCTTCGCCGACGACGTGGCCGCCTGTTTCCCTGATGTAGGTCTTCACCGCGCGATGCGACTGCCAGGGCCAGACATAGTCGCTGCCGATCAGGTACCAGCGCCGGGCCTTCTTGACGTCGGCAAGCCAGTGGATGGCGGGGCGGCTCTGCCAGCGCGGCGTCTCGCCGATCGCCATCACGCCGGGCGTGCGCTCGCCGCCCTCGTAGACCGGCGTGTAGATATAGGGGATACGATGACGCGTGGTGACGTCGCGCAGGCCGACGCGGACCGCGCTGGTGTGCAGGCCGACGATGAGATCGACCTCGTCGAACGCGATCGCCTGCTCGGCGCGGTCCAGGACGTCATCCAGCGGCCCGCCGGCGTCGTAGATGGAGAGTTCGATCTCCCGGCCGAGGATGCCGCCGCGCTTGTTGATCTCGGCGACGGCGAGCTGCGCGCTGTTGGTGGCGCAGGGGCCCCAGACGCCGGGCGAGCCGGTGCAGCAGATGAAGCCGCCGATGCGGAGCTTGTTGGTGCCGCGCCGTTTGAACAAGGCATGATCGCGCGGCGACAACGCACCGTCAGCTGCCGGTGACGACAGATTCCTGAACAGCAAAGACGGCGGCAACGCCGGACCGCCGTGAGCCGGGAAGTTTACCGTCGCGCGCACGCCAACTCCTGTCTGGCTCCAGACCTGCAAGCACATTCTGCGGGCGGCCGCGGCATCCGCCCCTTTGTTGGGCAATTATCCTATTTTGAAAATATTGAAAGTTCAACAATTGAAGTGCATATAGATGCAGCATTGATTGCAAGACATTCACTCATTTGGGTCAAGACGAAGTCTTAGCCGTGGCAAAACCGACCAAAGCAAACACCCCGATCACCGAACACCTCGCCTATCTGCTCGCGCAAGCCAACCGGGAGATCAACCGGCAGCTGGAACTGCGGTTGAGCAAGGAGGGGGTTCCCGTCGAGCAATGGCGTATCCTGAAAGTGCTGTCCGATGGCAACGGCCATTCGATGGGCGAGCTCGCAGAGGCCGTGCTGCTCAACCATCCGACGCTGACCAAGATGATCGACCGCATGGTCTCGGACACCCTGGTCTATCGCGTCCAGGATCCGAACGACCGCCGCAAGGTGCTGATGTTCATTTCCGACCGCGGCAAGGTGCTGTGCAAGAAGCTCAACTCGCTCGCGGTGGACCAGGAGGAACACATCCTGGAGAGCTACGGCGACAAGTCGACCAGCGAATTGAAGCGGTTGCTCGAGAGCCTGATCGACAGCTCGAATTGAACATGATCGGAGCATGCGAGCCTCATTGAGCGCGCGAGGCTCGCCCTTAAGTCCGTGCGCAGGCCGAACGGGCGACGCACAAATGCATCATCGCCAGCATGAGAGCGGATAGCGCTGGCGGTTCCATGTCGTCCAGCCCGCGGCCCTGTTGCTGACCGGTTTAGCCAGGTACCATTTGTTGCCATCAGCGTGCTGGAAGTACAGGCCGCCCTGCGTACCGCTGCGTGGATTTGTCAGCTTCACCCATCGCGAGCCATTGTCTGAAAAGCTGCCCGACCAGCGTGCTCCCGAGGTGCTGCTGCAAATGTTCCCGTCGCAGGTTGTCTGACTGTCGTCCACGGCGGCCCACTTCATCCGGGCCGGCCGGCCGTCGATTTTGCAAGACCATGTTCCGCCCCACCATCCGGCCACTTGGCTCGCAGGGGCAGGACCGCCGCCGTAAAAGCTGAATGCAAGAACACAAAAGGCAGTCGGCAGCGCACGTCCCATTCCAGACATTGTCCGATCTCCCATTTTTGCCGCGTGTTGTGATTCAATCAAAGCACAGATTGAGCTCTCTTCAGGTGAAGCAGATCACAAGAGCCGTGGCGGAAAATTGGATGGGCTAGCCGGCGGCGTTCCCGTTCGCGACACGATCCCGCATCCCGCCGTTGGCATTCCGGGACGTGAGACAGTCCTTCAACCTGCGCAGCCGGACGAAAGCACTGAGCCTCCGAAATCTGCGCAAGCAGCAACACTAGGAAGTGATCGCTGGAGCAGCCGCGGCGGGCCGCCGGGGATTTGCGTCGAAGCCGTTTGCCCGGTGATTAAAGCGCGATGAGATTTGAGCCGCGCTCATACAGCGTGCGCCGCCGGCCCGTGATGCACCTGAAGATCAGGAGCCCGATATGGACCTGAGGCGTTTCAACGCCGAAGGTGCTTCCGCCTGCGATCCGCCAGCTTGTCGGGAAGTTTGATCCCGCAGAGCGGGATGCCAGAAACCGCGACTTGGGGAAGGCCGGAGAAAAGTTCGTCGTAGAGTTCGAACGCATCCGCCTCCGACGAGCTGGGCGCGAAGATCTCGCCGATAACGTTCGTTGGGTCTCCGACCTGGATGGCGACGGATACGGGTACGATGTCCGTTCCTTTGAACCCGATGGACAAGAGCGGCTACTGGAAATCAAAACGACGTGCGGACACGAACGCACGCCGTTTTGGCTCACCAAACGGGAGGTCGACGTTGCTGAAGCGAGAAGCGACAAATATCGAGTTCGGCGCGTCTTTCACTTTCGCAATCATGCGCAGATGTTTGAAATCGCTCCACCTCTTGAAGATGCGCTCTTCACGACGCCAACGACGTATTCTGCGGTCCCAAGATGACCTTTTGATCTGGTTCGAGCACCCTGCGCGCCAAAGTCGCGGGGCAATGCAGCCCTTTTCCACAAGAACATTCGGATATACATAATTTCTCTTTACCCGAAGCGCGACACACCCTATACTCCCTCGCCATCTCATCCCTCCGGAAGGGGCGGGTCGCGATCGTCACGGTTCGTGGGGTGGGTTGCGGTGGACGCGGGCGGCGGTGGCGCCAGGTGCGGTCGCAGGGCGGGTAGTCCCCGTGAGCGATCAGCGGGCGCGGGTACGACAGCGCGGCTTGTGTACGGCAAAATCGTGTGGTCCTGGCGCCCGCAGGCTGGCGTCAAGTCTCCGCGGTGGTGTGCGTGCCCGACCGGGTTGCGCATATCAGCGATCTGCGAGGCGACGGGGGCAATAGTGCAACGCTCCCCGGGGAGAGCGCGACGTAAGCCGTCAAACCATCGCGCAGGGAAGGCCGGTTATCGGGCTGCACCTGTGTCTCCCCTGTGAGCGTCTACCTACGCATCATTGCACAGGGGCTCGCGGGTGCCAGCCGGTACCCGGCCTTCCCTGCGCCCTTCCGATTCCCGAGGGGCAAGAATAAAGCAAAGACCTGGGCGTAGATGCGCCGCGGGATTGAGACCTTGCGCGCAGAGCGCACATGGGCGAGCAGCTTGACGGCATCGAACAATAAATATACTATACCGTATAGTTCATTAAATGGAGATCATGGTGCCGCTTTCTTCCCCTTGTCCCTCGCGCTGGTGGGACGAGCTCCGCTCGAAGACCCGCTTGATCCGGCCCACACGAAAGTCGCGACGGCTGAAGGTTCTGGTCGCAATCGCGGTGATCGCAACGACCCCCGCGACAGCTCAGATGCCGCCGCCGCCTCCCGAATTGCCTCCGGAGGGCCCGCTGGACATGATCGCGGGAATCGTCATCCAAAAATACAAGACGTCCAGCTGCGAGGATCTGAAAGCAAAGAAGGGAGAGCCCCCGCCAGAAGTCATCGGAGCAGCGGTTGCCTTCCTGAAGGGCAATCCCTCCCTCAAGGTGAAATTCATCAACAAGGTGGCCGCGCCGGTCGCCAACAAGATGTTCGACTGCGGAATGATCCCCTGAGGACCTTCAGCGACGCTGCAGCTCGGGGGCCTCAGCCCTCAAGCATACCGTCCGTGACAGTGCTTGTACTTCTTGCCGCTTCCGCACGGGCAATCCTCGTTGCGACCGACCTTGCCCCAGCTGGCGGGGTTCTTGGGGTCGCGAAGCGTGGCATCGGTGGCCTGCGCGCCGAGCGTGACGCTGGCAAGCGCCATCTCGTCCTCGCCGGTGTTGGGGTCGAACTTGTGCGCCTCCATCGGAGGCAGGACCGGGGCTTCCTGCTCCGGCGGGACGATCTCGACCCGCATCAGCTGCGCCGTGACGGCCTCGCGCAAATGGGCGCTCATCTCCTGGAAGAGATTGAAGGCTTCGGTCTTGTACTCCTGCAAGGGATCGCGCTGGCCGTAACCGCGCAGGCCAATGACCTGGCGCAGATGGTCGAGCATGATCAGGTGCTCGCGCCAGAGATGGTCGAGGGTCTGGAGCAAAATGGTCTTCTCGACGTAACGCATCACGTCGGGACCCCATTGCGCCACCTTGGCCGCCATGTGCTCGTCGGCCCTGGTCTCGATCCGGTTGAGCAATTCCTCGTCGGCGATGCCCTCTTCCTTGGCCCATTCGTCGACCGGCAGGTCGAGATCGAGCACGCGCTTCAGCTCGTCCTTCAGGCCTGCGACGTCCCACTGCTCGGCATAGGCATGCTCGGGCACGTGCTTGGCGACGAGGTCGTCGATAAAGGCGTGGCGCATGTCGGTGACGGTTTCGGCGACGCTGTCGTCCTTCATCAGCTCGACGCGCTGGTCGAAGATCACCTTGCGCTGGTCGTTCTGGACGTTGTCGAACTTGAGCAGGTTCTTGCGGATGTCGAAGTTGCGCGCCTCGACCTTCTGCTGCGCCTTCTCGAGCGCCTTGTTGATCCAGGGATGGATGATGGCCTCGCCCTCTTGCAGGCCGAGACGCTGCAGCATGCTGTCGAGACGGTCCGAGCCGAAGATGCGCATCAGATCGTCTTCCAGCGACAGGAAGAACTTCGAGCGGCCGGGGTCGCCCTGACGGCCGGAGCGGCCGCGCAGCTGGTTGTCGATGCGGCGGGATTCGTGACGCTCGGAGCCGATGATGTAGAGACCGCCCGGCTTCTTCACGGTCTTGGCGGGCTTGGACCCCTTCGCCGGCTCGATCTCGACGGTCTCCTCGGCCTTCAGCACGATATTGCGGAAGGTCTCGATGTCGGCCTTGATCTGCTCGATCTTCCTGGCCTTCTCAGCTTCGTCGGTGATCCCGGCGGTCTCCTGCTGGATGCGCATCTCCAGCGAGCCGCCGAGCTTGATGTCGGTGCCGCGGCCGGCCATGTTGGTGGCGATCGTGATCGCGCCGGGCACGCCGGCTTCCGCGACGATATAGGCTTCCTGCTCGTGGAAGCGCGCGTTCAGCACGGCGAACAGCTTCGCCGGCTTGCCGGCGCGGGCCGCCGCATAGAGCTTGTCGAGGGCGTGCTCCTTGCCGAAGTCGATCTGCTTGTAGCCGTTCTTCTTGAGGAATTCGGCGAGCACTTCCGACTTCTCGATCGAGGCCGTGCCGACCAGCACCGGCTGCAGCCGCGAATTGGCGCGCTCGATCTCAGCGAGGATCGCCTGGTATTTTTCCTGCTGGGTGCGGTAGACCTCGTCGTCCTCGTCGAGACGGGCGACCGGCAGATTGGTCGGGATCTCCACGACCTCGAGCTTGTAGATGTCGAACAGCTCGTCCGCTTCGGTCGCGGCCGTGCCGGTCATGCCGGCGAGCTTCTCGTACATGCGGAAGTAGTTCTGGAAGGTGATCGAGGCCAGCGTCTGGTTCTCGGGCTGGACCTGGACGTGCTCCTTAGCCTCCAGCGCCTGGTGCAGGCCTTCCGAATAACGGCGGCCCGGCATCATGCGTCCGGTGAACTCGTCGATGATGACGACCTCGTCGTCGCGGACGATGTAGTCCTTGTCGCGGGTGAACAGCGTGTGGGCGCGCAGCGCCTGGTTGATGTGGTGCACGACGGAGACGTTCTCGACGTCGTAGAGCGACTCGCCCTTGAGCTGGCCGGCATCGCGCAGCAGCGTCTCGATCTTCTCCATGCCGGCTTCGGTCAGCGTCACCGTGCGCTGCTTCTCGTCGACGTCGTAATCGGTCTTGTCGAGCTTGGGCAGGAAGCCGTCGATAGTGTTGTAGAAATCCGAGCGGTCGTCGAGCGGGCCGGAGATGATCAGCGGCGTGCGCGCCTCGTCGATCAGGATGGAGTCGACCTCGTCGACGATGGCGAAGAAGTGCGGGCGCTGGACCATGTCCTCGAGCCGGTACTTCATGTTGTCGCGCAGATAGTCGAAGCCGTATTCGTTGTTGGTGCCGTAGGTGATGTCGCAGGCATAGGCCGCCTTGCGCTCGGAATCGTCGAGGCCGTGCACGATCACGCCGGTGGTCATGCCGAGGAAGCCGTAGATCTGGCCCATCCAGCCGGAGTCGCGGCGGGCGAGATAGTCGTTCACGGTGACGACGTGGACGCCCTTGCCGGCGAGCGCGTTGAGGTAGACCGCGAGCGTGGCGACCAGCGTCTTGCCTTCGCCGGTCTTCATCTCGGCGATATCGCCCTCGTGCAGCACCATGCCGCCGATCAGCTGGACGTCGAAATGGCGCTGGCCGAGGGTGCGCTTGGCGGCCTCGCGCACGGTGGCGAAGGCGGGCACCAGGAGATCGTCCAGCGTCTTGCCCTCGGCAAGCTGCTTCTTGAACTCGGCGGTGCGGGCCTTGAGCGCCTCGTCGGAAAGCTTGGAAACCTCGGGTTCCAGCGCGTTGATCGCGTTGACGCGGGACTGATATCCCTTCACCCGCCGGTCGTTGGCGGAGCCGAAAAACTTGCGGGCGAGCGCGCCGATCATGCCTAGTTCCTGTGTTCGCGATTTAACCGCGTTGGGCCCGAGAAAGTTGTCACCCGCCTGCCTATCAACTCACCGTGACGCCTGATGGCGTGTTCGGCCCGGACTGCGGGGTCGTCCGCCATATGGGTGGGAATTGGGCAAGCCTGGGTTCAACGGCCAAAAACGCAGCAAAATAAACGCCATCGCCATGGTCGCGACCGGCCAGAGATATGGCCCGGTCGGGGCCTTGTCAACGGCGGGCGCATTGCGGCTAATTCATCATTTTGACAGACTTTTCGCGTTGCCAAGCCCCCCTGACTTGGGCGAGTGTCCGCCCCGCTCGAGCAGCCCCCTGCTTCAACATAAGGATTTTCCATGACCAGCTCGTTCCCGGTAACCACCGGCCAGCGTTTCCGCCTTGCGACCGCCCTGGCTGGCAGCCTTGCTCTGGCGCTGTCGCTGGCGTTCGCGGGCCCGCTCCGGGCGGCCGACGATCCGGTGCTGGCGAAGGTCAATGGCGCGGAAATCAAGAAGAGCGACGTCGCCATGGCCGAGGAGGAGCTCGGGCCGAGCCTCGCCCAGATGGACCCCGCGACCAAGGACGAGAACGTCCTGTCGTTCCTGATCGACATGAAGATCGTCAGCAAGGCTGCCGAGGACAAGAAGGTCGCCGACAGCGAGGAGTTCAAGAAGCGCCTGGCATTCGCCCGCAACCGGCTTCTGATGGACAGCCTGCTCGCCAATGAGGGCAAGGCCGCCACCACCCCCGACGCCATGAAGAAGGTCTACGAGGAGGCCTCCAAGCAGATCACCGGCGAGCAGGAGGTGCGCGCCCGCCACATCCTGGTCGAGACCGAGGACGAGGCCAAGGCGGTCAAGGCCGAGCTCGACAAGGGCGCCGATTTCGCCGAGCTGGCCAAGAAGAAGTCCAAGGATCCTGGCTCGGCCGATGGCGGCGACCTCGGCTTCTTCACCAAGGAGCAGATGGTGCCGGAATTCTCCACCGTCGCCTTCGCGCTGGAGCCGGGCAAGGTCTCCGACCCCGTGAAGTCGCAGTTCGGCTGGCACATCATCAAGGTCGAGGAAAAGCGCAACCGCAAGGCACCGGACTTCGAGCAGGTCAAGACCCAGATCGAGCAGTATGTGACCCGCAAGGCCCAGGCCGAGTATGTCGCCAAGCTGCGCACCGAAGCCAAGGTCGAGCGGCTGGACCAGCCGGCGGCTGATGCGTCCAAGGACGCCAAGCCGTCCGACAGCAAGATGGCGCCGCCGGCGAAGAAGTAAATCGACTTCCCTCTCGCACTTCAGTAGTTTGACGTCATGCCCGGGCTCGTCCCGGGCATCCACGTCTTAAGACCCTCATCAACGTGTGCTGAAGGACGTGGATGGCCGGGACAAGCCCGGCCATGACGGCTTCCATTTGTCCAAAAGGCCCCGCGATGTCCTCCTCCGTCTCTCCCCTCGCCCCGAAGACCGTCCCCGATATGCCCGTGATCGCGGGCGTCCGTCTTGCGACGGCCGAGGCCGGCATCCGCTACAAGAACCGCACCGACGTGCTGCTGGCGGTAATGGACAAGGGCACCGCGGTCGCCGGCGTCTTCACCAAATCGAAATGCCCCTCGGCACCGGTGGAATGGTGCCGCGCCAAGCTGAAGGGCGGCAAGGCGCGCGCCCTGGTCGTCAATTCCGGCAATGCCAACGCCTTCACCGGCAAGACCGGCCGCGCCTCCACCGCGCTGACTGCCAAGATCGCGGCCAAGGCGGTCGGCTGCAGCGAGAGCGAAATCTTCCTGGCCTCGACCGGCGTGATCGGCGAGCCGCTGGATGCCACCAAGTTCGACGGCGTGCTCGGTCGCCTCGCCGAGACCGCCGAGCCCGGCGACTACCTCGCCGCGGCCAAGGCGATCATGACCACCGATACCTTTCCGAAGGTCGCGACCGCGACCGTCAAGCTCGGCAAGGCCAGGGTCACCATCAACGGCATGGCCAAGGGCGCCGGCATGATCGCCCCCGACATGGCGACGATGCTGTCCTTCATCTTCACCGACGCGCCGATCGCGCCCGCGGCCTTGCAGGCGCTGCTCAAGGCCGGTGTCGAGGACACCTTCAACGCAGTGACGATCGACGGCGACACCTCGACCTCGGACACGCTGCTGGCCTTCGCCACCGGCGCGGCTGCCGAACACGGCGCACCGAAGATCAGCCGCGCCAGCGATCCGCGCCTGAAGGCCTTCGTCAAGGCCTTCAACCAGCTGCTCGCCAACCTCGCCGAGCAGGTCGCCCGCGACGGCGAAGGCGCGCGCAAGCTGGTCGAGATCATTGTCGAGGGCGCCAAGACCAAGGCCTCAGCGCGCAAGATCGCGATGTCGATCGCCAACTCGCCGCTGGTGAAGACCGCGATCGCGGGCGAAGACGCCAATTGGGGGCGCGTGGTGATGGCGGTGGGCAAGGCCGGCGAGCCGGCCGATCGCGACAAGCTCTCGATCTCGTTCAACGGCATCCGCGTCGCCAAGAACGGCGCGCGCGATCCGTCCTATGACGAGGCCCAGGTGTCGGACGCGATGAAAGCGCCGGAGATCGCGATCAAGGTCTCACTCGGCCTCGGCAAGGGCCGCGACCGCGTGCTGACTTGCGACCTCACCAAGGAATATGTGGCGATCAACGGGGACTACAGGTCGTAGGCTCCGCGGCTGTCATTCCGGGGCTCGCGAAGCGAGAGCCCGGAATCTCGAGATTCCGGGTTCGATGCTAGCGCATCGCCCCGGAATGACCCGCAAAACCACATCAGCCCGAGATCCGGGCGTCGGCGACCGCTTTCTTGAACAGCGCGTTCATCGCGTCCGCGATGCCCTCGGTCGGGCTCACCTCGAAATACAGCCCTGGCGAAGCGCAGCTCTGCATGTTCTGCGCGATCTCGCTGTTCGGCGACGGGCCATAGGGCCCGGCATTGAACGGATCGATCCATTTCTTGTACCAGTGGTTGGTGGGCAGCGCGAGATAGGTCGTGTAGAGCACGGCAACCTTGACGCCCCGGTCCTTCATCGTCTTGCAGAGCGAAGCGTTGAGCGGCGATTGGCACCGCGAGGAACCCGACAGCGGCTTCAGGCAGCCCGTATTGCTTTCGTCGGCGACACCGTCGGAGACGAAAAAGAGATACTTCAGGGGCGCGTTGGATTTGCCGCTTCCGGGATTGGGGATCTCGTTGTTGATCGCCGGAAAGATGGAGCTGAACGGCGTGTCCTGATCCTTGGTATATTTGTCGTTGTTGCCGTAGACGCCCATCAGGTCGATGTTGCCGGCCGCCGTCTTCGCGCTCGACAAATTCGAGGACAACGCGAAAAGCGCACGCAAGCCGATCGTCTTTGACTCCGCGCCGAAATCGTAGATCGCCATGCGGAACTGGTTCGAATAGGTTTGGCTCGCGGCAGCCGTGTCCATCAGCGATTGCGTCGCGCTGCGCAGCACGTCGATCCGCGTGGTCACGCCGATGCTCTTGGCCAGATTGTAGTAATTGTTGGAGTCGTTGTAGTCGTGGCAAGCGAAGGCGCACTGGTCGTTGGGCTTGAAGCTGCTGCCGGTGGTCGCGTTGACCAGCTTGGTCACGTCCGCCGGCGTCGCCGCCACGCCCATCGACGGCGAATTGTCCAGCAGGAGGTAGAAGTCGACATAGAGCGGCATGCTCGCCGTCGCCTTCGACGTGCCGGTCACGGTCAGCGCCGTCTTGCCGATCACGCCGAGGAACATGGTCTTGATGGTGCCGCTGAACGTAACGGTCGAGCTGACGGTCGAGCCGTTCTTGACCACGGTCGGCGTGACGCTGTCGAGCGTATAGCCGGTCAGATTGGCGACGTTGGCATTGAAGATGTTCCTCGCGTCGGTGACGCCCTCCGGGATCGCACCGTCCGAGTTCATCGAGCCCGCCGCCTTGAAGGCCGGCGATGCCTTGGCGACCGCGCCGACGCTGGCGGCGTCGGCCGCGGCCTGAAGCTTGGCTTGCATCTGCGTGGCGCGGGAATAATCGACCGCGCAGCCAACCGCCGTGATCAGGGGGACGCAGGCGAGTGCGAAGATCACCGCGATATTGCCGCGCCGGTCGCGTACGAATCGGCGGATGGTGGTGCGAAGCACAGCGCGCATGAAACGGGCCCGGAATGGTTTAAATATGTTCCCACTCTAGGAACCGTTGATTAAATATGACTTATGGGAGGCCAGACACGTGGCCCCTCGACGGGATTAACGAATCCTTGCGAACGACCTCAGCGAGCGACATTGCGGGCATGGCCGATCTTAAACTGACATTGGTGGTGGCCTGCGCCCTCGTGGATGCCGACAAGCGCGTCCTGATCGCGCAGCGCCCCGCGGGCAAGGCGCTTGCCGGTCTCTGGGAATTCCCCGGCGGCAAGTGTGAGCCGGGCGAGCGGCCGGAGCAGAGCCTGATCCGCGAGCTGCACGAGGAGCTCGGCATCATCGTCGCCGAGCCGTGCCTCGCGCCGCTGACCTTCGCGAGCTACGGCTACGAGACCTTTCACCTGCTGATGCCGCTCTACATCTGCCGGCGCTGGGAGGGGATGGTGATTGCGCGCGAGGGCCAGGCCCTGGCCTGGGTCCGCGCCAACAGATTGCGCGATTACCCGATGCCGCCCGCGGATATCCCGCTGATCCCGCATCTGATTGATCTGCTGACGTGAGGCCGTGCCCCGGAAACAGCGCGAAGCGCTGCAGAGCCGGGGCCCAGGAGCCGCAGCTGGGTCCCGGCGCTGCGGAGCGTCACTTCGTGCCGCACCGCGTCCGGGACACACGTCACTCCTTCCCCGCCTTCTTCACCGCCTCCGCCAGGCTCGCCTTCGCCGATCCCGGCTTCAGCGGCTGCTGCTGGCTCGCATGCGGGGCCCATCCGGAGAGCCAGATGATGTCGAACGTCGCCCGGATGCGGCCGTCGGCATCGGCAAAGCGCTCGGCATAGATTTCGGCCATCCGCAGCAGCGTCGCGCGCCGCGACGGCGAGCGCCGCCGCTCGATCATCACGTTGGCCGCGCCCATGCGACGGAGATCCTGCATCAGGGCGAACGCATTGGCGTAACGCACCACGACGCGATCGACATCGGTGACCGGCAACGCAAAGCCCGCCCGCTGCAACAGCGCGCCGACGTCGCGCAGATCGGCGAACGGCGCCACGCGCGGTGAGACGCCGCCCTCGCATTCGGCCTCGGCCGCGGCGAAAGCCTGGCGCAGCTCGGTCAGGCTGTCGCCGCCGATCATGGCGGCGAGCAACAGGCCGTCCGGCTTCAATGCGCGGCGGATCTGCGCGAGCACGCCCGGAAGGTCGTTGACGAATTGCAAAGCCAGCGCCGAGACGACGAGGTCGAGGCTTTCTGGAGAGATAGGCAGCTTCTCCGCGCCAGCCGCGTCAAGCGCGATGTGCTGGAGCGAGGGCAGGCGCGTGTGCAAATCCGCAAGCCCCTCGCCGGGCGTCCAGAGATCGGCCGGCGCGTGAAATTCCCGCATCACCGCCGCCAGCCGGTCCGACATGTCCTCGGCCACGCGATCGAGCAGGAAGGTCACGGCCCCCTGCGCCTGCGCGCGATGCTGCCGCGCATGCAGCAGGGCGCGATCGAACAAAGCGGGCGGGATTTGCGGGGTCGGAGCCATGCCGCTGGTTACGCTGATGACCACCGTTCTGGCAACGCTCTCGTGTCCCGGACGCGCTGCAGCGCTCTTGCGCTGCTGCGCAGAGCCGGACCCATGGATCTGTGCGTGCGGCTCTCTGGGCCCCGGCTCTGCAGCGCATCGCCCCTGGCGATGCGCCGCGTCCGGGGCACGAGACCGGTACAATTGCTTGAGCGCCACCGAGCGGAACGCTAGCCTCCCCGCATGGAAGCCGACGCCGCCCCGACCCGCTCCATCGCCGCGCCCTTCCGTGCCGCGTGGACGGCCGGCCGTCACGTGCTGTCGCGGGCAGCTCGGCTCGCGCTCGACATCGCGCTGCCGACGCTGTGCGTGTCCTGCCGCGAACCGGTCGACGGCGAGGGCGTTTGCGCCTCGTGCTGGGCACGGCTGTCGTTCATCGAGCGGCCCTATTGCCCGCGGCTCGGCATTCCCTTCGTCTACGACCCCGGCCCCGACATGCTGTCGATGGAGGCGATCGCGAGCCCGCCGGCCTACATGCGCGCCCGCGCGGCGGTGCGCTATGACGACGTCGCGCGCACGCTGGTGCATGCGCTGAAATACCAGGACCGCACCGATCTGGCGCCCGCAATGGGGCGCTGGATGGCACGGGCGGGCGGCGAACTGCTGGCCGGCGCCGACATGCTGGTGCCGGTGCCCCTGCACTGGCGGCGGGCCTGGCGCCGCCGCTACAACCAGTCCGGGGCGCTGGCGCGAATCATCGAGCGGCAGAGCGGCGTGAAGGTACAGGGCGACGTGCTGCGCCGGGTGCGCGCGACGGAGCAGCAGATCGGCCTGTCGCGGGCCCAGCGCGCCACCAATGTGCAGGGCGCATTCCAGGTATCTTCCGACCGTCAGGCTGACGTCCAGGGCCGCCGCATTGTCCTGATCGACGATGTCCTGACCTCGGGGGCAACGCTGGATGCCTGCGCGCGGGCCCTGCTGCGCGCCAAAGCCGCCCAGGTTGACGTGCTGGTCTTCGCCCGGGTTGTGGAGGTCAGGTAAAGTCCCATATAATTCAATGAATTCATGACATGAGAGCGCCAGACGAGATGAACGCTGCTGTCGAGATCTACACCAGGCCGGGCTGCGGCTATTGTTCCGCCGCCAAGTCGCTGCTGACCCGCAAGAAGGCCGCCTTCACCGAATTCGACGTCGCCAAGAACCCCTCCTGGCGGGCCGAGATGTACGATCGCGCCGGCGAGGGCTCGACCTTCCCGCAAATCTGGATCGGCGGAACGCATGTCGGCGGCTGCGACGATCTCTACGCACTCGACCGCGAAGGCAAGCTCGACGGCATGCTCGAAGGCGTGAAAGCCAGCTCATGAGCGAGAACCGCACGTTCACCGCCGCGATGGTGCAGATGCGCACCGGCCTGATGCCGGGGCCGAGCCTCGAACAGGCCACCAAGCTGATCCGGCAGGCGGCAGCCAGCGGCGCCGACTACGTGCAGACGCCCGAAGTCAGCAACATGATGCAGCTGAACCGCAAGGCGCTGTTCGAGCATCTGCAGAGCGAGGAGGACGACACTTCGCTGAAGGCCTACCGGGCGCTCGCGGCGGAGCTGAAGATCCATCTCCATGTCGGCTCGCTGGCGCTGCGCTTTTCTCCGGAGAAGGCGGTCAACCGCTCCTTCCTGATCGGGCCCGAGGGCAATGTGCTCGCGAGCTACGACAAGATCCACATGTTCGACATCGAGCTGCCGGACGGCGAGAGCTACCGCGAATCCGCCAATTACCAGCCCGGCGAGACCGCGGTGATCTCCGACCTGCCCTGGGGCCGGGTGGGCTTGACGATCTGCTACGACGTGCGCTTCCCCGCGCTTTATCGCGCGCTTGCCGAGAGCGGCGCGTATTTCATCACCGTGCCCTCGGCCTTCACCCGCAAGACCGGCGAAGCGCATTGGCACGTGCTGCTGCGTGCACGCGCGATCGAGACCGGCTGCTTCATCTTCGCCGCAGCCCAGGCCGGGCTGCACGAGAACAAGCGCGAGACCTACGGCCATTCGCTGATCATCGATCCCTGGGGCGAGATCCTCGCCGAGGGCGACGTCGAGCCCGGCATCGTCATGGCCAGGATCGATCCGGCCAAGGTCGAGACCGCGCGCCGCGCGATTCCCTCGCTCCAGCACGGCCGCCGTTTCGGCGTGTCCGACCCCAAGGCGGGGCCGGACCATCTGCACCTCGTGCGAGGATCGGCATGATCCGCTACGCGCTTCACTGCGACCGGGACCACAGCTTCGAGAGCTGGTTCCAGAGCTCGTCGGCCTATGACCAGCAGGTCAAGCGCAAGCTCGTGACCTGCCCGATCTGCGGCTCGGCCAAGGTCGAGAAGGCGATCATGGCGCCGCGCATCGTCGGCAAGAAGGGCCGCGGGCGTGCGACGCCACCGCCGGAAGCAACGGCAGCTCCCGCGCCCGAAGCCGCGCCGTCAGGTCCGACCTCGCTGCTGATGGCGCAGGAGAAAGAGCTGCGCGCCAAGCTGAAGGAGCTGCGCGATCACATCGTCAAGAACGCCGACAATGTCGGCGAGCGCTTCGCCAACGAAGCCCGCGCGATGCATTACGGCGACAAGGAGCACCGCCCGATCTACGGCGAGGCCTCACCGGAAGAAGCGAAATCGCTGATCGACGAGGGCATCGAGGTCTCGCCACTGCCGACGCTACCGGAAGACCGGAACTGACGTCCTCTCCTCTTCGTCATGGCCGGGCTTGACCCAGCCATCCACGTCTTCCATTCCGACGGCACAAAGAACGTGGATGCCCGGGACAGGCCCGGGCATGACGGCGGTTGAAAGAATCAAACCCCCACCAGCACCGCCACGCCGATCACGATCAGCGCGATGCCGAGCAGCTCACGCGGCGCGACCGGCTGCTTGAACGAGTAATACGCCACGGCTTGCGCGAACAGCACCTCGATCAGAGCGAGCGTGCGGACATTGGCGGCAGCCGTCAGTGCGAAGGCCAGAAACCAGAATTGCGAGGCGAAGGCGCCGGTGAAGCCCGCCAGCATCGACGGCCGCCACAACCCAAGGATTCCCCGCAGCACGTCCGGCGCCCGCCAGAGCAGGTAGATCGTCAGGATCAGCGTCTGCACGAACAGGCCGAGCACCAGCGTGACCGACGCCGCGGTCACGAAGGAGACATCCGGCACATTGATGATGGCGCCGCGGAAGCCGACCGCGGAGAGCGCGAAGGCCGCCGCCGCAACGAGGCCGGTGATGGTCGGCTTCAGCTCCGCAAAGCTCTTCTCGCCGCCTGGCCGGAGCGCCGTGATGACGACGCCGATGGTCGCGATCACGATCGCCAGCACCTTCAGCCAGGTCAGGTGATCGCCGAGGAAGACGAAGCCGAAGATCGCGGTCTGGATCGCCTCGGTCTTGAGGTACGCCGTCGTCACCACGAAGGAGCGGTCGTTCATCGCGAGCAGCATCAGGCCGGTGGCGACGATCTGGCTGAGCGCCCCGAGCAGCAGCCACGGCCAGAACGCCGTCGGTGGCATGCCGAGACGATCGCCGGTCGCAACCAGCACCACGCCCAGAAACAGCACCGAGAACGGAAAGCCGAACAGGAAGCGGATATTGGTCGCGCCCCAGGTCCCCAGCGGCTTCGTCAACGACCGCTGCATCGCATTGCGCACGACCTGCCCGAGCGCAGCAATGATGGTGAAGGGAATCCAGAGGCTGGCGACGGTGAACATGGGGTGGTGAGCGGGGGTGGGGCCGAAGACTTTGGCCAACCTGCCGTTAGCCGCGAAGCAGGTCAATCACGCCCACGTCATAGGAGCGATGCTCGCCCTACTTACAGCCCTCACACCATGGCTTCGGCCACCACCATGTAGTTGACGTCCATGTCCGAGGAGAGCGACCATTTGTCGGCGAAGGGTGAGTAGACCACGCCGGTCTGCTCGGTGATGACGAGACGGTTGTCGAGCAGATATTTCGTCAGCTCGTCCGGGGTGACGAACTTGTTCCACTCGTGGGTGCCGCGCGGCAGCCAGCGCAGGACGTATTCGGCGCCGACGATGGCGAGTGCGAAGCTCTTCCAGTTGCGGTTCAGCGTCGAGACCACCATGAGCCCGTTCGGCTTCAGCATCGCGGCGCAGCGCTTCAGGAAGACGCCGACGTCGACGACGTGCTCGACCACTTCCATCGCCAGCACGATGTCGAAGCGCTCGCGCGGGTCGATCTCCTCGACCGTGGTGCAGCGGTAGTCGATCGCAAGATGGCCCCTGTCGGCATGCAGCTTGGCCGCGGCGATGTTGCTCTGGGAGGGATCGACGCCGATAACCTGCGCGCCGAGGCGCGACAGCGGCTCGCACAACAGGCCGGCGCCGCAGCCGATGTCGAGCACGCGCAAGCCGGCGAGGCAGTTGAGGCTGCGCACATTGCGCTCGAACTTGCGGCATGCGGCATCGCGAATATAGCCGAGCCGCAGCGGGTTGATCCGGTGCAGCGGCGCCATCTTGCCATTGGGGTCCCACCACTCCGCCGAGAGTTTCGAGAATTTGGCGATCTCGGCGGCATCGACGGTCGAGCCCGGCTGCGGGCTGGCGGAGAGGGAAGTATTTTGCTGCATGCTCATGGTTGCGCGCGGTCCTACCGCGTGGTGATCGAACTACGGAAGGCGAGCGGCGAGGCGATGGTCTTGATCGTCTCGAAGCCCTCGCCGACGCCGCGAATCGTCACGTCGCCGTAGTTGAGAATACGTCCAAGAATGGTCTGGTCGACGTCCACGCTCTCGACCTTGTCCAGCGCCATTTCGAAGGTGCGGCGCTTGATGAAGCCGGTCTTGTGCACGACCCGGAGATTGGTGACGTCGGTCTCGGTGGTGAAGCGGTGGAACCAGCCCTTGACGGTCCAGTACAGGGCCGCCAGCGCCGCGACAGCTGCGGCCGCGAGACAAAACAGAACGAGCCAGTCGACGATCGCCTGGCGCGACAGGATCAGCAGGGCCAGCGTCACGATCCAGGCCAGGATGGCCGGAAAATAAAAGATCCAGTGCGCATTGGTCGAATACAGCACCCGCTCGCCCGGTTGCAGGATCTCGTCAATATAGCGCGCCATAACCTCGATTAACCCATTGCCCGGATTAGCCGGAGCAGGAACCCGCTTGCCCCCGGCCCCGCCCCTCTGTATACGCGCGGTCGGTGTCCGCCAGGCCCGTCCAGTGCGGGTCACCATACTGATCCTTATGAGGGAATGCACGCGTCGTCATGAGCCGCCTCGTGATGAAATTCGGCGGCACATCCGTCGCCAACATCGAACGTATCCGCAACGTCGCACGCCATGTGAAGCGTGAGGTCGATGCCGGCCACGAGGTGGCCGTGGTCGTCTCGGCGATGTCCGGCAAAACCAACGAGCTGGTGGCCTGGTGCACCGAGGCCTCGCCGATGCATGACGCGCGCGAGTACGACGCCGTCGTCGCCTCGGGGGAGCAGGTCACCTCCGGCCTGCTTGCCATCGTGCTTCAGGGCATGGGCATCCAGGCCCGTTCCTGGCAGGGCTGGCAGATCCCAATCAAGACCAGCGAGGCCCATGCCTCGGCCCGGATCGAGGGCATTGACGGCAGCGAGATCATCAAGCGCTTTAAGGAGCGCAAGGAGGTCGCGGTCATCGCCGGCTTCCAGGGCATCGAGCCCAAGACCAATCGCATCACCACGCTCGGCCGCGGCGGCTCCGATACCTCGGCCGTGGCGGTTGCCGCCGCCGTCAAGGCCGACCGCTGCGACATCTACACCGACGTCGACGGCGTCTACACCACCGACCCGCGAATCGTGCCGAAGGCCAAGAGGCTCGACAAGATCGCGTTCGAAGACATGCTGGAACTGGCCTCCCAGGGCGCCAAGGTGCTCCAGGTCCGCTCCGTGGAACTCGGCATGGTCCACAACATGCCAATCTTCGTCCGCTCGAGCTTCGACAAGCCCGAGGATATCGACCCGCATGCCAACCAGCCGCCCGGCACGCTGATCTGCAGCGAGGAGGAGATCATGGAAAGCCACGTCGTCACCGGTATCGCCTTCTCCAAGGACGAGGCCCAGATCTCGGTGCGCCAGATCGAGGACAAGCCGGGCGTTGCGGCCTCGATCTTCGGCCCGCTGGCGGATGCCAACATCAACGTCGACATGATCGTGCAGAACGTCTCCGAGGACGGCAAGACCACCGATCTCACCTTCACGGTGCCGGCGGCCGATTATACCCGCGCCAAGGACACGATTACCGCCGCCAAGGGCAAGATCGGCTATGCGCGGCTCGATACCGCCACCGACGTCGCCAAGATCTCGGTGATCGGCAGCGGCATGCGCAGCCACGCCGGCGTCGCCGCCCAGGCGTTCTCGGCCCTCGCGAGGCGGAATATCAACATCCGGGCCATTACAACCTCCGAGATCAAATTCTCGGTTTTGATCGACGCCGCCTATACCGAGCTTGCGGTGCGCACGCTGCACACGCTCTACGGTCTCGATCAGGCCTAGACGAATTTTCTCTTAGCGGTCGCAGCAAACGCCGAGGTGTCCACACTTTCGCGTTTGGCAGGCGTTTTGCTTGGCAAAACAAGCCCCAATTCGCTATACGGCGAACAGGGTGGGCTGCCAGAAACTGTGCCCCAGTTCAGGCGGTGCTGATTCGGCTCAGGCAACCGCCTGAGCCGGCGCCGGACGAGCAAACTTGTTGTTTTTCTGGATACTGGGCGAGCAGCCAAGGCCCTTTTCGGCCCTGGCAGACGGAGGAGATTGACGGTTCATGCGGAGCGCGTCGGGAGGTCCCCGCGTCTTGTTGAGACGGCTCCGCGAAACCATGGCGGAGCAGGTCTCGGCCCAGGAGCGGCTGGACAAGATCGTGGTGCTGATCGCCGCCAACATGGTGGCCGAGGTGTGCTCGGTCTATGTGCTGCGCATCGACAACACGCTGGAGCTCTACGCCACCGAAGGTCTCAACCGCGCGGCGGTGCACCATACCGTGCTGAGCGCCCATGAGGGCCTGGTCGGCCTCGTCGCCAGCGAGGCGACGCCGCTCAATTTGAGCGATGCGCAGAGCCACCCGGCCTTCTCGTTCCGCCCGGAGACAGGCGAAGAAATCTACCATTCCTTCCTCGGCGTGCCGATCCTGCGGGCCGGCAACACGCTCGGCGTACTGGTGGTGCAGAACCGCGCCAAGCGCAATTATGTCGAGGAAGAGCTCGAGGCGCTGCAGACCACCGCGATGGTGCTGGCGGAGCTGATCGCTTCCGGCGAGCTCTCCGCGCTGGCGCAGCCGGGCCACGAGCCCGCCGCGCGCCATTCCGCGCAGAAGGTCGGCGCCATCCTGTCGGAGGGCATCGCGCTCGGCCACGTCGTGCTGCACGAGCCGCGCGTCGTCATCAAGGACTACATCGCCGAGGACCTGCCGAAGGAGATCAAGCGGCTCGACACCGCGCTCGCCAAGCTGCGCGCCGATCTCGACCGCATGCTGGAGCGCGGCGATGTCGCCGAGGGCGGCGAGCATCGCGAGGTGCTGGAAGCCTACCGCATGTTCGCAAACGACCAGGGCTGGTCGCACAAGCTGCACGAAGCGGTCGCCACCGGCCTCACCGCGGAAGCCGCGGTCGAGCGCGTGCAGTCCGACACCCGCGCGCGCATGCTGCGCTCGACCGATCCTTACTTGCGCGACCGGCTGCACGATCTCGAGGATCTCGGCTACCGCCTGATGCGGCAGTTGGTCGGCCAGGACCACGCGCCCTCACGCGAGCAGCTGCCCGACAACGCGATCGTCATCGCGCGCGCGATGGGCCCGGCGGCGCTGCTCGACTATGACCGCAAGCGCCTGCGCGGCATCGTGCTGGAGGAAGGCACCGCCAACTCCCACGTCTCGATCGTGGCGCGCGCGCTCGGCATTCCCGCGGTCGGCGAAGTCCCGAACGCGCCCGGCATTGCCGATCCCGGCGACGCCATCATCGTCGACGGCACCTCCGGCTCGATCTATGTGCGTCCGTCGCAGGAGGTCGAAGCGGCCTTCGCCGAGCGCGTGCGCTTCCGCGCCCGCCGCCAGGCGCAATATCTGGCGCTGCGCGACCGGCCCTGCGTCACCAAGGACGGCCAGAAGGTCGAGCTGATGATCAACGCAGGCCTCGCCATCGACCTGCCGCATATCGAGGACACCGGCAGCGCCGGCATCGGCCTGTTCCGCACCGAGCTGCAATTCATGGTGGGCCAGAGCCTGCCGCGCACCAGCGACCAGCTGGCGCTCTATCGCACCGTGCTGGATGCCGCGGGCACCAAGCCCGTCACCTTCCGCACCCTCGACATCGGCGGCGACAAGGCGCTGCCCTATATGGAAGCCGTGATCGAGGAAAATCCCGCGCTCGGCTGGCGCGCGATCCGGCTCGGGCTCGACCGCCCAGGCCTGTTGCGCGGCCAGATCCGCGCGCTGCTGCGCGCCGGCGGCGGCCGCGCGCTGCGCATCATGTTCCCGATGATCTCGGAGGTCGCCGAATTCGACGCGGCCAAGGCGCTGGTCGAGCGCGAGCTCACTTACCTACGCCAGCACGGCCACACGCTGCCTGAAAGAATCGACATCGGCACCATGGTCGAGGTGCCGGCCCTGCTCTATCAGCTCGACGAGCTGCTGCGGAAAGTCGACTTCATCTCGGTTGGCTCCAACGATCTGTTCCAGTTCCTGTACGCGGTCGATCGCGGCAATGCCAAGGTCTCCGAACGCTTCGACACCATGTCGGCGCCGATCCTGCGCGCGCTGCGCCAGATCGCGCACCAGTGCGATGCAGCGCAGAAGTCGCTCTCGCTCTGCGGCGAGATGGCGTCGAAGCCGATCGGCGCGCTGGCGCTGATTGCGCTGGGCTACCGCTCGCTGTCGCTGTCGGCGACCGCACTCGGCCCGGTCAAGGCCATGGTGCTCGATCTCGACGCCAAGAAGGCCGAAGCCATGCTCGGCCCGCTGCTCGACGCGCCGGCCGGCAGCGTCTCGATCCGGCAGAAGCTGACGGAATTTGCCGAGGCCGAAGGCCTGGCCTTGTAGCGGGCCTGTCGCCGCTTCCTGCCGCCTCGCCTCTTTCCGCCATTTGAGACTGAACCGATGTCGTCACTGCCCGAAGCCAAACTGGACGTCCTGCTCGCCCATCACGCCTCGCTCGAGGCCGAATCACTGGGGCAGCTTGCCTCCGAGCGCTACGTGCAGATCACGCGCGAGCTCGCCGAGATCACGCCGCTGATCGAAGCGGTGAAGGCCTACCGTTCCGCCGTCAAGGAGCTCGCCGACACCGAGGCGCTGATCGCCGATCCCGCGACCGATGCCGAGATGCGGGCCATGGCGGAAGCCGAGCGCGACGAGCTGGCACCGAAGATCGAGGAGCTGGTCCAGAAGATTCGCGTCGCGCTCTTGCCCAAGGACGCCATGGACGATCGCAACGTGGTGCTGGAAATCCGCGCCGGCACCGGCGGCGACGAGGCCTCGCTGTTTGCCGGCGATCTGTTCCGGATGTACGAGCGCTTCGCCGCCTTGCAGGGCTGGAAGGTCGAGGTGATCTCGGCCAGCGAAGGCACCGTCGGCGGCTACAAGGAAATCATCGCGGAGGTGCAGGGCCGCGGCGCGTTCTCCAAGCTGAAGTTCGAATCCGGCGTGCACCGCGTCCAGCGCGTGCCCGACACCGAGACGCAGGGACGCATCCACACGTCTGCGGCCACGGTCGCCGTGCTGCCGGAGGTCGAGGACGTCGATGTCGACATCAAGAACGACGATCTGCGCATCGAGACCATGCGCGCGCAAGGCGCCGGCGGCCAGCACGTCAACAAGACCGAATCGGCGATCCGCATCACCCACATCCCGACCGGCATCGTGGTGATGATGCAGGACAGCCGCTCGCAGCACAAGAACCGCGCCTCCGCCATGAACATCCTGCGCTCGCGCATCTACGACGCCGAGCGGCAGCGCGTCGATGCCGCCCGCTCGGCCGAGCGCAAGGAGAAGGTCGGCTCCGGCGACCGCTCCGAGCGCATCCGCACCTACAATTTTCCGCAAGGGCGCGTCACCGACCACCGCATCAATCTGACGCTCTACAAGCTGCCACAGGTGATCGCGGGCGAATCGCTCGGCGAATTGATCGACGCGCTGACCACCGAGCACCAGGCCGCGCAGCTCGCCGCACAAGGCGTGGCGGCGTGACGCGTGAGTAATCCCCTCACCGGACAATCCATCGAGAGCGCGCGGCGCTCGCTGGCTGGACAGCTGAGATCGGCGGGAATCGAGGAGGCCGAGCTCGACGCCCGTATCCTGGTCGGCGCGGTCCTCGGCCTCGATCTGACCGGCCTGATCGCGCAAGCCGCCCGGCCGCTCACCGACGCCGAGGCTTCCCGGCTCACGCAGTATGCGCAGCGCCGCAGCGCCGGCGAACCGGTGGCGCGCATTCTCGGCACACGCGAATTCTGGGGCCTGCCGTTTCGTCTGTCGGAAGCAACCCTGGTCCCGCGCCCCGATACCGAGACCGTGGTCGAGCTTGCGCTCGAGATCCTTCGCGAACAGAAAGCCGCACCGCCTCCGCGCATCGCCGACATCGGCACCGGATCGGGCGCGATCCTGCTCGCGCTGTTGCACGAAATTCCCGATGCGTTCGGCATCGGCACCGATATCAGCCTGACCGCGCTCAGCACGGCGCGAGACAATGCCGTCGCTCTCGGTCTCGGCGGCCGCACCGCTTTCGTCGCCTGCTCCTATGCGTCAGCGCTCCGCGGCCCGTTCGACCTCATCGTGTCGAACCCGCCCTATATCCCCTCGGCCGAGATTCCGACATTGAGCGTCGAGGTGCGCGGGCACGATCCGCATCTGGCGCTCGATGGCGGCAACGACGGATATGACGCCTACCGCGCCCTGATCCCGCAGGCGAGCGAGCGCCTCGCCCCCGGCGGCGCGCTGGTCGTCGAGGCCGGCCGGGGCCAGGCGAGAAATATTGAAACCCTCATGGCGGCAGCGGGGTTAACGATGGACAGGCCACCCAAGGCCGACCTGGCGGGCATTCAGCGGGCCGTTTCGGCCCGAAAAATGCCCCCATAAAAGCCGGATTGGCTTGCAAAAAGCTCTTGGAATATCCGTTGGGAACGACTACGTTCCGATCAACACATCGGTGCCGGCCCCGTAGACTTGCGGGTGAAAGCCGGGCTCTCGGGCGAGAGCTTTACTGATTATAGGTTCCAAGCCGCAGGTCCTGTGAAGCGCGATAGCCAGTGGAGCTGCGCTGCTCTCCGACCGCAACGTGAACGAAAGCCTGATATTGCGCTTGAAGACTTACGCAACACCGCTGGGCTTGTTTCGGCAAGCGAAATGAATGGATTCGCTGGCGATCAATGCTGGCGGGTGGGGAACGCGTCCTTGTTGAACGCGACGGTCGACGAACATTGGCAGGGTTGGATCCGCTCTTGCGCGCGGTGCGCGCATGCGACGTGAAACCGCTGTCACCAGGTCACTCCTAGCAATCAGTAATGCGTGCAACCTTTAGGGCTGGAATTAAAGGCAGGACATGAGAAACGGTCAGAACAAGCAGCGGATGCGCAACCGCAACAACAATAACAACAACAACCGGCGCAGCCAGAACCCGATGACCCGGGTCTACGAGTCCAACGGACCCGACATCAAGATCCGCGGCACGGCTTCGCACATCGCCGAAAAGTACCTCCAGCTTGCGCGCGACGCCCGCTCCTCCGGCGACCCCGTTGCGGCGGAGAACTACTACCAGCATGCCGAGCATTATTTCCGCCTGATCGCGGCGGCGCAGGAGCAGTTCCGCCAGAACCAGCAGCCGCGCGGTGACGAGCCCATCAGCAGCCCGAGCGGCGACGATGAGGACGACGGCGAGAATTTCTCGAATTTCGGCCAGGAGCCGGGCTTCGTCCCGCAGCCGCCGCAGCAGCCTTTCGCGCGCGACCGCGACGGCCAGCGCGATCATCACCAGCGTGATCATCAGCAGCGCGACAACCAGCAGCAGCCCTATCAGCGCGACCAGCAGCCGCGCGAGCACCGCGAACGCGATCATCGTCCGCAGCCGCAATATCAGCCGCAGCCGCTGCCCGCCAACCAGCCGCAGCCCGTCATCGCCGATGCCGGCGTCGATCGCCTGCCGTCCTTCATCACCGGCCCGCAGCCGCAAGTGAATGTCGGCGCAAACGGCGGCCAGCCCGGCTTCGAGGCTGGCGGCGGCGGCGGTGGCGAACGGTTTCCGCGTCGGCGGCGCCGGCCGCATGGCCCGCGCCCCGAGCGCGAGGCAGCGCCAGCCGCCTCGAGCGACGATCTCGCGACCGGCGAGTAAGCTTTTTCTGATCTTCTGATCTGAACTCGTCCCGGCCTCGCCGGGACGAATTTTTTCAGCCGCGCGTCACCGTCGAGGACGGCACCAGCACGGGCTTGGCGAGCGAGGGAATCAACCGGGCCCGCTCGCGCTTGGCGGGGATCGCACGATAGACCTGCTTGGTGGCCTCGACGATGTGCACGCCGGCAAATGGCAGCGACAGCGCCGCACCGGCGCGCTCCCACATCTGTGCCGATCTCAGAACCCAGCCGCCGGCATAGGGCGGCATGAACAACGCCTCGCCCCACGCGGTCGGCGTGAACCAGGTCTGGCGCAACAGATCGGTGATCTGCGAGCGCGAATAGGGCCGGCCGTGCCCGAACGGCGTGCTGTCGGTGCGGGTCCACACCCCGCGCCGGTTCGGGATCACCGCGATCACGCGGCCCGAGGGCGACAGCACGCGCCACACCTCGCGCAGCAGCGCGGCCGGATCGTCCGACATCTCCAGCGCGTGAACCAGCAGGATGCGATCGACCGCGGCGTCGGGAAGCGGCAGCGAGAATTCGTCGACCAGCGAGGCCAGCGCCGGCCGCCCCGTCGGCCATTTCAGGACGCCCTGGGCCGCCGGCATGAAGGCGATGCAGCGCTCGGCATCTTCGCGGAACAACCCCAGATAGGGCGTGGGATAGCCGAGGCCGAGCACGCGCTGGCCCTCCGCGCCCGGCCAGCGCTCCCTGATGCCGCGATTGATCATTTGCCGCGCCACGATCCCGAGGCGGCGGGAATAGAACTCGCGGAGATCGACGACGTCGATGGTCATGACCGCAATGTAACATGCGCAGGGCCGCGCCTGCGCGCGGAATATTGCATTGCCTGCGCAACGTTAACGCCATATTTGTCTGGCGGGGCTGAGCCCGATGGAGATGACATGGCCGCCGAAATTCGTACTTTCACCTGTTTAAACGACAATTTCGGTTATCTGATCCACGATGTGGAAACTAAGGCGACGGCGTCGATCGACGCGCCCGAGGCCGGCCCCATCATCAAGGCGCTGGAGCGCGAGGGTTGGCAGCTCACCGACATCCTGATCACCCATCATCACGGCGATCATGTCGGCGGGGTCGCCGAACTCAAGCGGAAATACGATTGCCGCGTCGTCGCGCCGCACGACAAGACCACCGCGATCGCGAACGTCGACCTGCGTGTCGCCAATGCCGACGTGGTCAAGATCGGCAATTTGCTGGCGCGCGTCCTGGAGACGCCCGGCCACACGCTCGACCACGTCTCCTACGTGTTCGACACCGAGAAGACGGTCTTCGCCGCCGACACGCTGTTCTCGATCGGCTGCGGCCGCGTGTTCGAGGGCACCTATCCGATGATGTGGGATTCGCTTCTGAAGCTGCGCGCCCTGCCCGACGACTTCAGGCTCTATTGCGGCCACGAATACACCGCCTCCAACGTCAAGTTCGCGTTGACCGTCGAGCCCGACAATGCGGCGCTCCAGGCGCGCGCGGCGGAGGTGGCGAAGCTGCGGGCCGAGAACAAGCCGACCATTCCCACGCTGCTGGGCGAGGAGAAACGCGCCAACGTATTCCTGCGCGCCGACGAGCCACAGGTCGCCGCCAAGCTGCACATGAAGGGCGCCGATGCCGCCGCGGTGTTCGGCGAGCTGCGCGAGCGCAAGAATAAATCCTGACGCTCAAGTCCTGAAGAACAAATCCTGACGAGGATCGATGCCGACCGCAGCCGAGATCATCGCGCGCCTTGAACTGCGGCCGCATCCCGAGGGCGGCCATTATCGCGAGACGTTTCGCGATCAGGCCACGGACGCCAACGGCCGTTCGCGCTCGACCTTGATCTATTTCCTGCTCGCCCGCGGCGAGCGCTCGCACTGGCATCGCGTCGATGCGGTCGAGACCTGGCATTATTATGCCGGCAGCCCCTTGAGGCTGCGCATCGCCCATGACGGCTGCTCCCAGCACGAGGTGCGGCTCGGCACCGACCTCGCCGGCGGCGAACGGCCGCAGGCCATCGTGCCGGCGCATGCATGGCAGATGGCGGAAACATCAGGCGAGTGGACCCTGGTCGGCTGCACCGTCGCGCCCGCGTTCGAGTTCGCGGGCTTCGAACTCGCACCGCAGGGCTGGGAACCGTAACTTCGCACCGTCATTTCCGGGTTCGCGCTTCGTGCGCCCCGGAATGACAATCATCGCTTCCTCAGCACCATATCCTTGGCCGCGATCAGGCCACCGCCGGCAATCAGGATCGCTGCGATGGCGATGTTGGCGCTGGCCTTGGCGAAGCCGGCGGCGATGAGGAAGCCGGTCGAGAGCAGCGGCGTCGCGTAGGAGGCGGCGCCGAGCACGCGGATGTCGCCGCGCTTCATGCCGATGTCCCAGGCGTAGAACGCGGCGCCGACGGGGCCGATGCCGAGCGCGATCACCGAGAGCCATTGCAACGCGGTCTCCGGCCAGACGGTGGTTTCGAACAGGCCATGCATCAGCGCGGCCAGCACGGCGGTGGCCAGGCAGAAGCCCGCGACCGCATCGGTCGGCACGGCTTTCAATCGGCGCGACAGCACCGAATAGGTTGCCCAGACGAACGCGGCGATGAAGGCCGCGATCAGTCCCGGCACCGCTCCCGGCGCGAAGCCGGAGGTGTTGCCGGCGAACAGCAGCACGGTGCCGACGAGGCCGAGCACGGCGCCGACGATGTGATGCAGGGCGAGCCGCTCGCCGGGCAGGAACGACGAGAACAGCACGATCAAGAGCGGCCACATGTAGTTCAGAAGGCCGGCCTCGGCCGGCGGCGCGAAGCGCAGCGCGAGGAAATACAGCGCGTGATAGCCGAACAGGCCGCCGACGCCGACGACCCAGACGACCGGCGGCTGACGCAGGCTTTTCGCCGCATCGCCGCGCCCGATCCAGGTGAGCAGGCCGACCAGGCCGCCGATCGCGAAGGTCATTGCGGCGAGCTGAAACGCCGGGATCTTTCCGGTCGCCACCGTCATCACCGAGAGCAGCGACCACATCAGGATCGCGGTCAATCCGATCAGCGTCGCGGTACGGGGAGTCATTCCAGGGCCTCGTCGTTCCGGGGCGGCTCGAAGAGCCGAACCCGGAACCTCGAGATTCCGGGTTCGCCGCTGGCGCGGCGCCCCGGAATGACAGGGCATGATGCCCGGGACAAGCCCGGGCATGACGAAATATCAGCCGGCGTGATGCGCTTGCATCACACCATGTACTGGCCGCCGTTGACCGTCAGCGTCGATCCCGTGATGAAACCGGACTCGTCGGCGGCGAGGAACACGACCGCACGCGCGATCTCCTCGGGCTCGCCGAGCCGAGCGGCCGGGATCTGGGGGATCACGTTCTTCTCCAGAACGTCCTTCGGCACCGCCTGCACCATTTCGGTGTTGATGTAGCCGGGGCAGATCGCATTCACGGTGATGCCGCCCTTGGCGTTCTCCAGCGCCAGCGCCTTGGTGAAGCCGATGTCGCCGGCCTTCGCCGCGGAGTAATTGACCTGACCGAACTGCCCCTTCTGTCCATTGATCGACGAGATCGAGATGATGCGGCCGAACTTGCGCGCGCGCATGCCCTCGATGACCTGGCGCGTCATGTTGAACAGCGATCCGAGATTGGTGTTGATGACAGCGTTCCACTGCTCGAGCGTCATCTTGTGGAAGGCGGTGTCGCGGGTGATGCCGGCATTGTTGACGAGCACCTCGACCGGCCCGAGATCGGCCTCGACCTTCTTCACGCCTTCGGCGCAGGCCTCGAAGCTGCTGACGTCCCATTTGTACACGGCAATGCCGGTCTCGGCCTTGAACTTCTCCGCCGCCGCGTCGTTGCCGGCATAGCTCGCCGCGACCTTGTAGCCGGCCGCCTTCAGCGCCTTGCTGATCGCAGCACCGATGCCCCGCGTACCACCCGTGACCAATGCAACACGTGCCATGTCGTATTCCTTCCCTTGGACTCTTCGGACGTTTCTGACGTGATCGCTTTTTTAACGTTGGATTATGCGGTTGGTTTGACGGACATCAAGAGCAAAACGCCCGGCGTCGAGCCGGGCGTTTGTATTTAGTCGAGGCCTGCGCGGTTGCGAAGAATATTTGATTTGCAGCCGCTGCCTTTTTAATCGCGTGCAACGCACTCACTGACGTGTGCAGCGCACGCGCAAACTGCGCGTAAGCTGCACGTCGGCGATCGTCAGTCGCGCGCGATGCACATCGCGATGCCCATGCCGCCGCCGATGCACAGCGTGGCGAGGCCCTTCTTCGAATCGCGCTTCTGCATTTCGTGCAGCAGCGTCACCAGCACGCGCGCACCGGACGCACCGACCGGATGGCCGATTGCGATGGCGCCGCCATTGACGTTGACCTTGGAGGTGTCCCAGCCGAGGTCCTTGTTGACGGCACAGGCCTGGGCCGCGAAGGCTTCGTTGGCCTCGATCAGATCGAGATCGCCGACATTCCAGCCCGCCTTCTTCAGCGCGGCGCGCGAAGCCGGGATCGGGCCCGAGCCCATGATCTTGGGATCGACGCCGGCCTGCGCCCAGGAGACGATTCGCGCCAGCGGCTTCTTGCCTTCCTTGGCCGCCTGCTTGGCGGTCATCAGCACCACCGCGGCAGCGCCGTCATTGATGCCGGACGCAGAGCCTGCGGTGACCGTGCCGTCCTTCTCGAAGGCGGGACGGAGCTTGGCCATCGCGTCGAGCGTTGCGCCATGACGCGGATATTCGTCGGCGCTGACGACGACGTCGCCCTTGCGGGTCTTGATGGTGACGGGGACGATCTCGTCGTTGAACTTGCCGGCCTTCTGCGCCGCCTCGGCCTTCTGCTGCGAGGCCACCGCGAACTCGTCCTGCTGGGCGCGGGTGATCTGCCACTGCCGCGCGACGTTCTCGGCGGTATTGCCCATGTGGTAGCCGTTGAAGGCATCCCACAGACCGTCCTTGATCATGGTGTCGACGAACTCGACGGGTCCCATCTTGACGCCGCCACGCAGATATTGGGCGTGCGGGGCCATGCTCATGGATTCCTGGCCGCCTGCAACCACGATCTCGGAATCGCCGTTGAGCAGCGCCTGGTAGCCGAGTGCGACCGTGCGCAGGCCCGAGCCGCAAAGCTGGTTGACGCCCCAGGCCGGGCTCTCCACCGGAATGCCTGCGGCGATCGAGGCCTGGCGGGCGGGGTTCTGGCCCTGCGCGGCGGTCAGGATCTGCCCCATGATGACTTCCGAGACCCGGCCGGGCTCGATGCCACCGCGCTCCAGCGCCGCCTTGATGGCGATGGCGCCGAGATCGTGGGCAGGAAGGGTCGCGAACGCTCCGTTGAAGCTACCGACCGGGGTGCGGGCGGCGCTGACGATGACGACATCGTCTGACATGGGCATCTCCTGAGGCTTGAGGTTTTTTAAAGGGGGCAGGCGGAGCTTTACGAGAACGGCTCGCCAGTGTCGTGAGCCATCCTGTTAACGTCGTTGAGGCATGTCAATCGGCCGGCGACCGAATTCATGCCGCAGCGCATTCAAAATAGCGTTCTTGGCGCTTTCGCAAGCACGATTTTGCTCTGCGATTAACCGTGCCGCACAAAACGGTAGCGTGACCCCTTTGAAAATGCTTATTTTGTTGCGTTGCGTACTCTTCCCGCCCTGCGGCATGGCCCGCCGGGTTCCCGTTCTCCGCGCTTGCAAGTGAGAGCCCATGGCGAAATCAGACCAACCCACCACCATCAAGAAATACGCGAACCGCCGGCTCTACAACACCGGAACGAGCACCTATGTGACGCTGGAAGACCTCGCCGCGATGGTCAAGGAAGGCGAGGATTTCCTGGTCTATGACGCCAAGACCGGTGACGACATCACCCGCTCGGTGCTGGCCCAGATCATCTTCGAGCAGGAGAACAAGGCCGGCCAGAACCTGCTCCCGACCACCTTCCTGCGCCAGCTGATCCGCTTCTACGGCGACAGCATGCAGATGGTGGTGCCGAAATATCTGGAGCAGTCGATCGCGACCCTGACCCAGGAGCAAGAGAAGTTCCGCAAGCAGATCGCCAATACCCTGTCCGGCACTCCTTTTGCTCCTTTGGAAGAACAAGTCCGCCGTAACATGGAGCTGTTCCAGCAGACCTTCTCGATGTTCAAGCCCTTCGTCCCGCCGCGCCCGGCGACCACCGCCGAGGCGGGGTCCGACGCGAATGCTGAAACGCCGAAGGACAGCAACATCGACGATCTGCGCCAGCAGATGAAGGAAATGCAGGAGCGCCTGGAGCGGATGTCGAAGAAGGAGGAATAGCTCCTCCTTCGTCCCGGCATCCGGTTGAGCCGGAGAATACGAGATGTCCGACCGAAGCTCGCATTGGGACAGCGTCTACGCCACCAAGGGCGAGAACGAGGTCAGCTGGTTTCAGAATAGCCCGTCGACCTCGCTCGCGATGATCCGGGCCACCAATCCCGATCGCGGGTCGGCCATCATCGATATCGGCGGCGGCGCTTCGCGTCTGGTCGATGCGCTGCTGGCTGACGGATATCGCGACGTCTCTGTGCTGGATCTTTCCGCCCATGCGCTTGACGCGGCGAAGAAGCGGATCGGCGCAAGCGCTTCGATGGTCGACTGGATCGTTGCCGATGCCACCAGATGGCAGCCGGCAAAGACCTACGAGGTCTGGCACGACCGCGCCGCGTTCCACTTCCTGACCGACCCGGGCGACAGGGCGGCTTACGTCGAGCGCCTGCGGTCTGGGGTCGCGCCCGGCGGCCACGTCATCATCGCGACGTTTGCGCCCGATGGTCCGGAGAAATGCAGCGGCCTGCCGGTGCAGCGCCATGACAGCGCCAGCCTCAAGGCGGAGCTCGGGCCGGAGTTCGAGCTGATCGAGACGCGCCGCGAGACGCATCAGACACCGTGGGATTCGACGCAGGCGTTTCAGTTCAGCCGGTTTCGGAAGCGTAGCTCGTAAGCGAACCCTGCAGGCTCCACCAACTCGTCATTGCGAGCGCAGCGAAGCAATCCAGACTGCCGCCGCGGAAAGATCCTGGATTGCTTCGCTGCGCTCGCAATGACGGAGGAATCGGCGCCTACGCCGCCAGCTTCACCGCATGCGCAAAGTCCCAATAGAGTTTTCGCGCTTTGGCGTAGAACGGACCTGGCTTCAGCTCGCGCGCGTCGATGCGGATCACCGGGGCGACCTTGGCGAAATTGCCGGTGGAGAAGATTTCGTCTGCAGCGAGGAAATCGGCATAGCGTAACGTCTTCTCGACCACATTGACGCCGTCGCCGCGGAGCAGGCTGATGACGCGCTGGCGCGTGATGCCGTCGAGGAACGTGCCGTTGGGAACCGGCGTATAGACCACGCCGTCCCTGGCCATGAAAACGTTGGAATTGCCGAACTCGGCGACGTTGCCGAGCATGTCCAGCATCAGCGCGTTCTGGAAGCCGCGCGAGGCGGCTTCCGCCAGCGCACGCGAATTGTTCGGATAGAGGCAGGCCGCCTTCGCCTCGACCGGCGCGCATTCGGCGGTGGGCCGGCGGAACGGCGACAGGGTGATGGCGTTGCCGACCGGCTTTGGCATCGGCGCCTCGTAGATGCACAGGCACCAATTGGTGGTTTCGGGATCGAACAGCACGCCGCCGCCCGAGCCGCTCTGCGCCCAATACATCGGACGGACGTAGAGCTCGGCATTGGCCGCAAAGCGTGCGATGCCTTCGGTCGCAAGCCCGAGCCAGGTGCCGGTATCGACCACCGGCTTCAGGCCAAAATTGATCGCGGATTGATTGGCGCGCGCGAGGTGACGGTCGAGATCGGGCGCGACGCCCTCGAACGCGCGCGCACCGTCGAATACCACCGAGCCGAGCCAGGCCGCGTGCGTGCGCGGGCCCATGATCGGCACGTTGCCGTCGTGCCATTTACCCTCGAAGAAGGTCCAGCTCGGCGAATATTCGATCGGCTTCTTGATCTCGGCCATGACGGCCTCCCCTTGGAAATATCCGGGCACTATTGTCCCAATTTCTAAACGATTTGCTGCTGGACCTGCACCCTCCCCTGGAGGGTAAAACGCGCCGAAAAGGCTATAATGCGGGCGATGATACGGAGATTGCCATGCCGCTCGATCCGCTCGCAAAGCGCTTGTTGACCATGATGGCCGCGGCTGCGCCGCAGGCGAAAAGCCGGCCGAGCGTGGAGGCGCGGCGGCAATCGCTGGCCAAGCTGATGCAGTTCGCGCGTGCGGATGCGCCGGATGTGACGGCGCGCGACGGCGTGCTGCCCGGCCGCGCCGGCGAGGTGCCCTATCGCCTCTACACGCCTGCAAATGCCGACGAGCTTGCACCGGGCTTCGTGTTCTTTCATGGCGGCGGCCTCGTCGCCGGCGGCATCGCCACGCATGATCGCATCGCGGCGGCGCTGGCGCATGCCACCGGCTGCCGTCTCGTTTCCGTCGATTACCGGCTCGCGCCGGAGCACAGATTTCCTGCCGCCGTCGACGATGCCATCGCGGCCACCGAATGGGTCGCGCGCGAGGCCGCATCGCTCGGCATCGACGCGGACCGCCTGGTGGTCGGCGGCGATTCCGCCGGTGCAACGCTCGCTGCGATCGTATGTCAGGAGGCGGCGCAGACCGCGGGCCTTGCCATCGCCGCGCAATGCCTGATCTGCCCGGTGCTGGATTTCGAGGAAACCTCGCCGTCGCGCGAGGCCTTTGCCGAGGGTCATCTGATCGATCGCGTCACGATCGAGGCCGATCTTTCCGACTATCTGCCCGACGACATCGACACCGCCGACCCCCGCGTGTCTCCCCTGCGCGCCACCCGGCTCACCGGCCTGCCGACCGCGATCATCCACACCGCCGAGTACGACCCGATGCGCGATGAAGGCAATGCCTATGCCCGCAAGCTGCTCGCCGCAGGCGTCGCCGTCGAGCATGTCTGCCACGACGGCATGGTTCACAATTTCCACGCCATGGGCGCGATCCTGCCGCAGGCGCAGCTCGTGCTGTCGCTGATCGGCGAGCAGGTACGGCGAGCGGTGGAGAGGTAGATCACACGCGCGCGCCGAGCACGGCCCTGGCCGCCATGACATAGTCAGGCCAATGCGCGTCCGCATAACGCTCCGCCTGGCGGGCGCAGGTGACGTCGGGCGCATGCGCTGCGGCAATCATGCGCGCAAAGCGTTCTTCGGCAACCGTCGTGTCATCGACCACTGGCGCCGGTGCGGCCGCCGCAGCGGTCGGAGCGAGGGCGAGCCCCGCCATTCCGGCGAGCAGGATGCGGCGTGACGTGGTCATGGCTGTCGTCCTCCGTTGTCTGGCCTGCACTCTGGCCGGCGAGCGTGTCGGTGCAGTCACGACAGGGTAGCCGCGTGCGTCGATACAGTCCATCGTTTGCCGATAGCGCTTGACCGCGGGAGCGATCACGTTCCATCTAGCGTGCGCTTCCGTCACCAGAGCCTCACGCGTCGGATTGTCACGTGTCAACTCGCAACCCACCGCATCGTCCGGCTTTGCGCGCCGTCGCGCTGGGGCTGGCCTGCGTGACGGTTTCAGCAAGCGCGGCCTTCGCCGCCGAGGCGGACGAGGACGCACCGGCAAAGCCGGCTGTTCCGAACATCTACCTCGACCTCCGCACCAGCTACGCGACGATCCCCGCAGGCACGCTCGGGCTCGGCTTCGGCACCACCTCGCTGTCGGCCGCGTTCCAAGCCCTGGCGGCGCGACGAAGCACGACGCTGCCGAACGGTTTGCCGGCGGCGAAGTCGATTGCCGTTGACCTGCCGCTCACTGTCGACGTCACCGACCGTGTCTCGCTCTATGGCGGCGTGTCCGGATCGACGACGGATATCGGCGGCGGCTGGTCGTCCTTCGACATCACCAGCTGGAACATCGGCGTGCAGGCCGACCTCTACCAGCAGAATGGCGGCAAGATCCCGACGATCACGCTGCAATCGACGCTGACGCAGTCGGTGCCGAACGAGCAGGGCATGACGAATTCGCTGAACAACATCCTGGAATTCGACTACGCGCTCGACGAGGACGAGACGCGGGGCTGGCTGACCGGCGTGCAACATACCTACACCACCATCGCCAGCCCGTTCGCCAGCATCCGGCCGAACACGATCCTCTATGCCGGCGGCTATTACCAATGGCCGAGCAACTGGAAGTTCACCGGGCGTGTTGGCATGCAGTCGTTCGGCGGCGCGCAGCTGGCGGGCCGGACGTTTGCGGAATCGTTCACGCAGCCGATCCTGCGGCTCGACCTTGATCGCATGGACGACAACGACAACCGCCTGTTCGGCATCACCGCGCTGATCGCGTGGACGCCGAAGCCGTCCTATCAGCTGACCTTGCGAACGCCGCTCTACGCCGTGCGCAATTGAGCATGATCCCGGAAAAGGATCATGCGCAAATGAAACGAAGCCGCTGCTAATCCGGAACCGGCACGTCGAACGTGTTGAGCGTGACCGAGACCATGCAGTAGACGCCGACCAGATAGGACAGCTCGGCCGCACCGTGTTCGCCGAACTCCTTCACCGCCGCACGATAGGTCAGCTCCGGCAGCACGCCACCGCTGACCAGGGCCGAGGCCATGTCATAGGCGACCGCCTCCTGCCTGGTCAGATCGACAGGCCGCTGTCCGGCGACGATGGTCGCCAGCTTCTCGTCGGACAGACCGCGCTGCTCGGCGACAAGCACATGAGCATAGAGCTCGTAACCGGACCGGAAATGCGAGCCGGTGACGAGGATCGCGACCTCGCGCACCGGCGCCGGCAGCAGCGGGTTCGACGCGATCGCCTTGACCAGCTCCCACACCGGCCCGCCGAAGCGCGGCTCGCGGATCCAGGGGTTCCAGGGCCCGAGCAGCGCGCCGTCGTCGCGCATGTTCACAAAACCCTTGAAATGGTCGGTGATGCCGGCTCGCATGTCGTCATAGAGCGGCTTCTGTTCGTCAGTCAGATCCTTGGGATCGAGAATGGGAAGGCGCACGGCAGGATCTCCTCGTTGAGACCACAACCGTCACCTGCATGCGTGCGCAGGGCAAGTGAAGTTGCCGTGACGGTCGTGCCAATTTGGAAAGCGGCAGGAAGACGCTGCTATGACGCGGCGGGACTTCGTACGCTCTGCGGATTGAAGACGTCGTCGACGGCAAGCGTCAACGGCTCGCCCGTCGTGAGAAACGACGACAGCGCCGCCTCGAACGGCGCCGGATCGAGCCCGCGCGCCTTCAGCCATTCGGGCTCGTAATAGGTCTGCCGGTAGCGCTCGCCGGAATCGCAGATCAGCGTCACCAGCGACCCCACGACGTTCGCCTGGCGCATCTCCGAGGCCAGCCGGCACAGCGCCAGGAAATTGGTGCCGGTGGAGCCGCCCACCGGACGACGCAGCCGGCGCGACAACACGTTCATCGCCGCGATCGTGGCCACGTCCGGAATCTTCATCATGCGGTCGACCACTTCAGGCACGAAGGAGGGCTCGCAACGCGGCCGGCCGACGCCCTCGATCAGCGACGGTCGGTCGCAGACATGCGAACGGTCCTGCGAGCGGAAACAATCGAAGAAGGCGGAATGCTCGACATCGGCAACGCATAGCCGTGTCGGATACTGCCGGTAGCGCAAATAGCGCCCGATGGTGGCCGACGTGCCGCCGGTGCCGGCGCCCATCACGATCCAATCCGGCAACGGGCGCGGCTCGCCCTGCAATTGCGTAAAGATCGACTCGGCGATGTTGTTGTTGCCGCGCCAATCGGTGGCACGCTCGGCGAAGGTGAACTGGTCCATGTAGTGACCGTTCAGCCGCGAGGCGAGCGCGGCGGCTTCCGCATACAGCGCCCGGCCGTCGTCGATCAGATGGCAATGGCCGCCGTAATGCTCGATGGCGGCGATCTTCTCCGCCGAGGTCGTGCGCGGCATCACGGCGTAGAAGGGCACGCCGATCATCTCTGCGAAATAGGCCTCCGACACCGCCGTCGATCCCGACGAGGCCTCGACCACAGGTGTGCCTTCACGGATGTGACCGTTGCAGAGTGCGTAGAGAAACAGCGAGCGCGCCAGGCGATGCTTCAAGCTGCCGGTCGGATGGGTGGACTCGTCCTTCAGATAGATGTCGATGCCTGATAGCGCCGGCACGATCAGCCGGATCAGATGCGTATCGGCGGTGCGGCACTGGTCGGCCTCGATCGCGGCCACGGCCTCATCGACCCAGCCGCGCCGATAGGCAGGCCCGGCCGGGTGGCGGAAGGGAGGCGGCTCCATCGGCATGACCAGGCGATTCCTTGAAGACTGATGTCCATCTAAAGCGCGATGCGATTAGGATGAATCGTCATCGCGCTTTAGGTTGTTGTTTAAGCATGATCTTTTCGGAAAACCGCTGCGCACTTTTCCGGATCATGCTTTAGCACGCGGGCGCCTTGTGTACCGCGCTCAAAATTCCAGCGGCGCGTTGTCGACGACCTCCTTCATCACGAAGAAGGTGCGGGTCTGGCGCACGCCGGGCAGCGCGATCAGCTGCTCGCCGTGGATGCGGTTGAAATCCTCCATGTCGCCGACCCGGATCTTCAGGAAATAGTCGAAGTCGCCGGCGACGAGGTGGCAGTCGAGCACAAATTTCAGCCTGGCGATCGCCTGCTCGAAGGTGGCAAAGCTCTCCGGTGTGGAGCGGTCGAGCACGACGCCGACCATCACGAGCGTGCCCTTCCCCACTTTCTTGGGGGCGACCATGGCGCGGACGGCCGCGATGAACCCGTCCTCGAACAGGCGCTGGGTACGGCGGTGGCAGGTGGCGGGGCTGATCGCGACGGTCTCGGCCAGCTCGGCATTGCTCAGCCGGCCATTATTCTGCAGCAATCTCAGGATCTTAAGGTCAATACGGTCGAGCCGGGCCGACATGAAAGAAGCTTCCACTATCTCATAATATTCTGGAAGAATTATGATCCGATTGGGCCATTACTGCAAGATATGGCGCAATATTGGCGCAACATTCGAGAGCACATTTCCTTTGCGCGATGCTAGGCAGCTGCCGCCATCAACGCCAATCGGGATGACCCCATGAAGCTCGACAAATTTCCGCGCTACAAGCTGACCTTCGGCCCGACTCCCATCGAGAAGCTGGAGCGGCTGTCCAAGCATCTCGGCGGCAATGTCGAGATCTATGCCAAGCGCGAGGACTGCAATTCCGGCCTCGCCTATGGCGGCAACAAGCTGCGCAAGCTCGAATACATCATCCCTGATGCGATCGCCTCCAACGCCGACACCCTGGTCTCGATCGGCGGCGTGCAGTCGAACCACACCCGTATGATCGCCGCGGTCGCGGCCAAGATCGGCATGAAGTGCCGCCTGGTGCAGGAAGCCTGGGTGCCGCACGAGGACGCCGTCTATGACCGCGTCGGCAACATCATGCTGTCGCGCATCATGGGCGCCGACGTGCGCCTGGTCGACGACGGCTTCGACATCGGCATCCGCAAGAGCTGGGAGCAGGCGATCGAGGAGGTGAAGGCCGCGGGCGGCAAGCCTTACGCGATTCCCGCCGGCGCCTCCGTGCACAAGTTTGGCGGGCTCGGCTATGTCGGCTTCGCCGAGGAAGTGCGCAAGCAGGAAGCCGAGCTCGGCTTCAAGTTCGACTATATCATCGTCTGCACGGTGACCGGCTCCACCCATGCCGGCATGCTGGTCGGCTTCGCCGCCGATGGCCGCGCCCGCAAGGTGATCGGTATCGACGCCTCGTTCACGCCGGCGCAGACCAAAGCGCAGGTGCTCGAGATCGCGCAGAACACCGCTGAGCTCGTCGAGCTCGGCAAGCAGCTCGTCGCCGACGACGTCGTGCTGATCGAGGACTACGCTTATCCCGCCTATGGCGTGCCCTCGGAAGAGACCAAGGAGGCAATCCGCCTCAGCGCGCGTCTCGAAGGCATGATCACCGATCCCGTCTACGAGGGCAAGTCGATGCAGGGTCTGATCGATCTGGCGAAGAAGGGCTATTTCGAGAAGGGCGCGAAGATCCTCTACGCCCATCTCGGCGGCGCCCCCGCGCTGAACGGCTACGCGTATGCGTTCAGGAATGGGTGAGGTAACCCACCTCTCGCCTCGCCTCCGCTGTCGTCCCGGGCAAGCGTCAGCGCCGACCCGGGACCCATACGCCGCAGCAATCGTTTTGCGACGGCTCGTGGTGGCCTGCCTGCCGTGACCACATCGGCCTGTGGTTATGGATCCCGGATCTGCGCGCGCCTTGGGCGCGCTTGTCCGGGATGACGGCGGAATATTTGTCGCTTACCGCGTCTTGACGATCTGCAGCAGCTCGTCGCCGTAATGCTCGAGCTTCTTGTCGCCGATGCCGGGCACGTTGCGGAGCTCGTCGAGTGTCGTCGGCCAGGCCCGGACGATGCCGTCGATGGTGGCATCGTGCAGCACCACATAGGCCGGCACGCCGCGCTCGCGCGCGACCTCCGAACGCCACGAGCGCAGCCGCGCGCGCAGTTCGGGATCGACATCGCCTGGCGCGGCGTTGGCGGCGGGCGCAAGGTCGCCGCGGCGGGATTTGCCGCGGCTCGCGCGAATGCGCGTGCCGGGCGCCTCCTCGCGCAGCCAGACTTCGGTTTCGCCGCGCAGCACGCCGCGCGCAGTCTCGGTCAGCTTCAGCGCACCGAACGCTTCGCTGTCGCTGTGCAAATGGCCCATCGCCACCAACTGCCGCAGCACGGTGCGCCATTGCTTTTCGTTGAGCTCGCGCCCGATGCCGAACACGGACAATTTGTCGTGGCCGAACTGCGTCACCTTTTCGGTCAGGCGCCCGACCAGCACGTCGATCAGGTGCATCGCGCCAAAACGCTGCCCGGTGCGATAGACGCAGGACAACAGCTTCTGCGCCAGCACCTTGCCGTCGCGCATCTTCGGCGGCGTCAGGCAATTGTCGCAATTGCCGCAGCTCTCGCCCATCACGATCTCGCCGAAATAGGCGAGCAGCCGCCGACGCCGGCAGTGCGGCGTCTCGGCAAGGCCGACCAGCGCATCGAGCTTGCCGATCGAGACCCGCTTGAATTCGTCGGAGGCGCTGGACTCGTCGATCATGCGACGCTGCTGCACGATGTCCGAAAGCCCATAGGCCATCCAGGCCGCCGACGGCTTGCCGTCGCGGCCGGCGCGGCCCGTCTCCTGGTAATAGGCCTCGATGCTCTTGGGCAGGTCGAGATGGGCGACGAAGCGCACGTCGGGCTTGTCGATGCCCATGCCGAAGGCGATGGTCGCAACGATGACGATGCCGTCCTCGTTGAGAAAGCGGTCCTGGTTGCGCGAGCGCACGCTGCCGTCGAGCCCGGCATGGTAGGGCAGCGCCGCGATGCCGGCGTCCTGAAGCGCGACGGCGACCTCCTCGACGCGGTTGCGCGACAGGCAATAGACCACGCCGGCATCGCCCGCATGCCGCTCCCGGATGAACTCCTTGAGCTGCGACACCGCGTTGCGCTTGTCGACGATCTCGTAGCGGATGTTGGGCCGGTCGAAACTCGAGACGAATTGCGGCGCATCCGCGAGCTGAAGCCGAGCGACGATCTCCTTGCGCGTCAGCTCGTCGGCGGTCGCGGTCAGCGCGATGCGCGGCACGCCGGGAAAGCGCTCGGCGATGATGGAGAGGCCGACATATTCGGGGCGGAAGTCATGGCCCCATTGCGAGACGCAATGCGCCTCGTCGATCGCGAACAGCGCCACCTTGGCTTGCGCCAGCAGCGACAGGCAGCGCGGCGTGACCAGGCGTTCCGGCGCGACATAGAGCAGATCGAGATCGCCCGCGAGCAGGCGGCGCTCGATATCGGAGGCTTCCTGCGGCGTCAGCGACGAGTTCAGCGCAGCGGCGTTGACGCCGGCCTCGATCAGCCCGGCGACCTGGTCGCGCATCAACGCGATCAACGGCGAGACCACGATGCCGCAGCCTTCGCGCAGCAATGCGGGAAGTTGATAGCACAGCGACTTGCCGCCGCCGGTCGGCATCAGCACCAGGCAATTGCCGCCGTCCGTGACATGCCGGATGATCTCGCCTTGGGCGCCGCGAAAACCCGGCAGGCCGAACACCGAATGCAGCACCGACAACGCGTCGCGGCCGTTGGCCGGCGCAGAGAGCGGAGCGGTGGAGGGAACGGACATGAGGGAGCTGGAACCTGGGCCGTGAGATTGTCACAACGCCAGTCGCATGCTGGCGCGGACGTGGCAAGTCCATCTTCTCGCTCCGGCAAGTGGTAGCGGAATCGCATATAGGGCTGGGCACAGGCAGCACCCACAGCGTCATGGCCGGGCTTGTCCCGGCCATCCACGTCCTTCCACGCAGCACGGAGAACGTGGCTGCCCGGGACAAGCCCGGGCATGACGACCTCTGCTGAATGCTCAAATGGGATTGCCCCGCCGCAAGCGAGGAGAGGTGAAGAGCTACGCCCCAATCCTCCGCAACGCCTCTGCGACCGTCACGATCGGCATGTTGCGCCTTCCGGCGGCGTCCAGCGCGTGACGCATCAGGTCCGGAGTGCAGCCAAAGGGGCTCGGCGCACTCGCGACGTCGTGACCATAGAAGATGAGCCATCCGCCGCTCGCGACCGCCTCGTCGAAATAGCGATCGACGCCCGCTTTATCGATCTCGCGATCGACCAAAGGCGAGGCGCGCAGGAACTGGAGGTCGATGACGCCGCTGTTGACGCCGGGAAGAATGCCACGCGCCGAACGGAATGCCTTGGCGAGTTGCGGCTTGCGCCAGACCGAGGCAAGCCCATAGGGATAGGCGAAGTTCTCCAGCCTGATCGAGGAATCGATCGCGCGAAAATACGAGCGATTCCGCTCGATCTCGCGCGCCATGGCGGCCTCGTCGAGATCAGCCGAGCTCTTGTGCGAAAAGGTATGGCAGGCAATCTCATGACCGGCGCGATGCAGCCGGACGATCGCGTCGTCCGATAAGCCATGCCAGTGGTCGGACGGCTGGCCGATCAGGCTACCGGCGAGATAGAACGTGCCCCGCCCGCCATGCCTCTCAAGAAGCTCGGCACCCTCGCCTGCGGCGCTGTCGGGAGCATCGTCGAAGGTGAAGCTCACGATCGGCATATGCGACGCAGGCAGCCGGTGCGGCGCGGCGCGGAAATGCCGGGCCAGCCGATTGCTCACGCGTCCCTGGAGTGCCGACCACACGACTGCGTTTCCCGTAATTGACGTATGTCCGCACTGAAACATTCGCCTGGCGGCTGAGGCAAGCCTAACGCTGGGGTAATCCTAACGCGGAATCAATATGCATTGGCTAGCCCGCGGGGATCGACCCACCGGCTTCCACGCTGAGATACCGCAACCAATTGCGAAAAAGCACTGCCGCCACGCTGCCTGCACCGATATCGGTGCGCAAATTCAGTCCAGGCAGCTCGTTGGTGAGCGCCGGATGGCGCTGGTGCTCCGCCTTCTTCTGGAAGCGAGCCAGTTTCTCTTCCGTCGCTGCGTCAAAGTAGCTCACGGGCAGGCGCGGATAGGTCTCGCGCTCCCGCGCAAGATAGCGGCCGACGTCGCGCAGATATTCGCGCTGGAGCGACAGCGCGTCGTATTCCGGATGGCCCTGGAAGAACACGAAGCGGCTGGCATATTGGCGCATGAAGATGTCGACACCCGCCTGCGCCGAGCGCGTCAGCACCTGATAACCGGCTTGGACCAGGTCGCTCTCCACGATCTCGTTCAGGCGCGAATGCGAGACCTTCAGCGGCGCCGGCGCGGTGCGCGTCAGCGGATCGCGCGTCACCACGTCGCAATCGAAGATGCCGTGGCATTTGGCCGGCAGCCGTCGCCGCGCGATGCCGTCCAGATGCAGCACCGCCGCGTGCGCGGCAAGGCATGACCAGATCGTCGAGCGCGTGTTGGCCTTGGCCCAGTCGATCAGCTCGGTGAGGTCGCGCCAGTACGGCTCCTGGTCGAGCTCGGCTGTGACCGGCTCCGCGCCCGTCACGATCAAGCCGTCGAACTTCCGGCGCTTGAGGTCAGACAGGTCGGAATACTCGCTCTCGACATGCCACTTCGCTTCCGGCGAACGCTTCACGCTGGGAAGCGAGAAGCAGTGGAAGCGGATGCGGCACGGGCCGGCTGCGGCCTGGAGCAGCTTCATGAACTGCCGCTCGGTCGCCTTCAGCGCCGGATCCGGCATGTTGTTGACGAGCCCGATCGTGAGCTCGGCGCCGTGATCGCGCGCAAGATCGCGCTCGGTCGGCACCAATGCCGGGCCCGAGATGACTTGATCCCTGTCGACCAAGATCGTCATTGGCGAGGCGGCCTACTCCGCGGCCTCGAGGCGCGCCGACCGGCAGGCCTTGTCCAGCGCCTGGTCAATGTCCTCGATGATATCGGAGACGTGCTCGATGCCGATCGAGAGCCGGATGGTCTCCGGCAGCACGCCGGCAAGGCGCTGCTGCTCGGCCGACATCTGGCGGTGGGTGGTCGAGGCCGGATGGCAGGCCAGCGACTTGGCATCGCCGATATTGACGAGGCGGGTGATCAGCTTCAGCGCATCGTAGAAGGTCTTGCCGGCCTCCATGCCGCCCTTGATGCCGAAGGTGAACAGCGAGGAGGCGTTGCCGTCGAGATATTTCTGCACCAGCGGATAATAGGGACTGTCGGGAAAGCCGGTGTAATTGACCCAGGCGACGCGCGCATCCTTGCGGAGGAATTCGGCGACCTTACGGGCGTTCTCGACATGACGCTCCATGCGCAGCGCCACGGTCTCGATGCCCTGGAGCAGCAGGAAGGCGTTGAACGGCGACAGCACCGAGCCCATGGTGCGCTGATAGACGCTGCGCGCCCGCTCGATGTAGGCGGTGCGGCCGAATCGCTCGGCATAGACGAGGCCGTGATAGGAGGCGTCGGGCTTGTTGTAGGCCGGGAAACGTTCGGCATATTTGGCCCAGGGGAAGTTGCCGGAATCGACGATGGCGCCGCCGAGCGTGGTGCCGTGACCGCCCAGAAACTTGGTCAGCGAGTGCACGGCGATGTCGGCGCCGTAGTCGAACGGCTTGAGCAGGATCGGGGTTGCGACCGTGTTGTCGACGATCAGCGGCACGCCATGCGCGTGCGCGACCTTGGCCAGCGCCTCGATGTCGCAGACATTGCCGGCGGGATTGCCGATGGTCTCGGCGAACACCGCACGGGTGTTCTCGTCGATCAGCTTCTCGATCGCCTCCGGCTTGTCGCTCTCGGCGAAGCGGCCGGCGATGCCCTGCCTCGGCAGAATGTGCGAGAGCAGCGTATGGGTGGTGCCGTAAAGCTGCGGCACGGAAACGATGTTGCCGCCGTGATCGGCGACGTTGACGAAGGCGAAATGCAAGGCCGCCTGGCCGGTCGCGACCGCGAGCGCGCCGACGCCGCCTTCGAGCTGGGCGATGCGCTTCTCCAGCACCGCGCTGGTCGGATTGGCGATGCGGCTGTAGCGGAAGCCCTCGGCCTCGAGATTGAAGAGCGCCGCGCCGTGGTCGGCGCTGTCGAAGGCGTAGGCCGCGGTCTGGTAGATCGGCACGGCAACCGCGTGCGTGGTCGCTTCGGGCTCGTAGCCGGCGTGAATAGCGATCGTCTCGTTGCGCATCGTGCCACCTCCGCGTGGAGCGGTCCGCACTTATTGGCCTAGAATGAGGCATGTGCGTTGTCCGCCGTCCCTCTGTTAGAGGCGGGTGGTAAAGCGGACAATAATTCGCTTAGAGATCGAGGAAGTAACCCTAATGCTTGTTGGCGAATTGGCTGGAATTCGGGTTAAGGCCGATTAACGAAATGGCGAGCTTGCTTGGTGCGATCCTTCTCCCCTTGTGGAAGAAGGTGGCGCGAAGCGCCGGATGAGGGGTATGTCTCCGCTCGCAAAACCGTTCGTGAGGATGGAGACCCCTCACCCGGCTTCGCTTGGCGAAGCCACCCTCTCCCACAAGGGGAGAGGGTGCGCCTTCATTGCGTGAACAGCTTGCTTGGTCTCAGCCCATCCTCTCCCACAGCCGATGCGTCAGCACACCGGCGCGCTTCTCGATCGCGGCCGCGGCATCGAGCGCAAGATCCTCGCGATAGCGACCGGCGATGAGCTGCACGCCGATCGGCTTGCCGTCGTGGAGGGCCACCGGCACCACGGCGCCAGGAAGGCCGAGCACGTTGATCGCCGAGATGAAGCGGATCTCGCCCCAGAAGATCTCGCGCACGCGCTCGGCGCTGACGGTGTCCTCGCGCGGGCCCGGCGTCGGTTTCACCGTGGTCGGCGCCAGCACGACCGGATAGTCCTCGAAGAACAATTGCCAGGCGCGGATGTGGCCGTTGCGCGCGGCGGTCGCCTGCATCCAGGCCTTGAGATCGAGCACATTGGCCTTGGCCTTCATGCCGCCCCAGGCCTTGTGAAAGTCCTCCGAGGTCACCTTCAGCATGGCGGCTTCCTGCATCATCACCGTCTCGTTGGTGATGATGTCGCACCAGGTCTGCCAGACGCCGTCGATGTCGGGCACCTCGACCTCGCTGACACGGTAGCCGGAACGTTCGAGATGGTCCGCGGCCTGGCGCAGCGCCGCCGCGACGGACGGATCGACGTCCATGTCCTCCGGTATCTTGGCGAGCGCGACCTTGATCGGCCGCTTCGGTGTCTCGCCGACCAGCGGCGCCGGCACCCACCAGGGATCGCGCGGATCGCGCTGGCTCATCGCCTCCAGCGCGAGACGGACGTCGGCGACGTGGCGGGCGAGCGGCCCCTGCGCCGACATCAGATGCGCCAGCATCGGCCGCTCGGCCGTTGCGCTTCCATTGAAGGCGGGGATACGGCCCTGCGTCGGCTTGATGGTGGCGACGCCGTTGCAATGCGCCGGCCAGCGCAGCGAGCCGCCGATGTCATTGCCATGGGCGATGGTGCCGATGCCGGCGGCGACCGCCGAACCCGCACCGCCCGACGAGCCGCCACAGGTGATATCGGGATCCCAGGGATTGAGCGTCAGCCCGTGCAGGGGATTGTCGGTGAAACCGCGGAAGGAGAATTCCGGGGTGTTGGTGAGCCCGATGACGATCGCGCCGGCCTTTTTCAGATTGCGCACCACCGGGGAATCCGAGGGCGCGACCAGGTCCTTGTTGGCAGGTACGCCGTTGAAGTTCGGCCGGCCCTGGTAATCGACGTTTTCCTTGATCGTGATGGGCACCCCATGCAGAAGGCCGAGCGCACCGCCTTTGGCGCGCTGCTTGTCCGCGGCATGCGCAGCCTTCAACGCCTCCTCCGAGAGATCGACGACGACGGCATTCAGCTTCGGATTGACCGCGCGCATCCGTTCGAGATGCGCCTCGACGGTCTCGACCGCGGAGATCGCGCCGGAGCGGATCGCGGCGGCGGTCTCGACCGCGGACCATTGCCAGGCCGGTCCCCTGGGCCGGCGCGCGGTGGCTGATTTGCCGGCGGCGGCCTTCTTGGCTGGCTTGATCGTTTTCGCAGCGACGCCCTTTCGGGCTGAAGTCTTCGTGCTCGATGCCTTCTTGCTCGTCTTCGTTGCCGCCTTCCTGGAAGCACTTTTCTTCTTGGTTGCCGTTTTCTTCGCCACGTCGCATCTCCTGAAATTGTGCGGCGGAGGTTACGGACGACGATGAGGCGTGTACAGCCGCGTTTCTGCATGACGCATTGCAACGGTACACCGATGCGACGAATTGCCTGCGTCCCTTGGACTACACCGGCGGCGGATTCAGCCGGGCAAAGCCCTGCTGGATGCGATAGGGATAGTAGGGATAGGGTGGCATCACCGCGCTGGCCTCGTCGAGACGCTTGATCTGATCCGCGCTCAGCGGCCAGCCTACTGCGCCGAGATTGTCGCGCAGCTGCGCTTCGTCGCGGGCGCCGATGATGACGGAGGCGATGGTGGGACGGCTCAGCAGCCAGGCGATCGCGACCTGCGGCACGGTGCGGCCGGTCTCCATCGCGATCGCGTCCAGCACGTCGACGACGGCGTAGAGTGTCTCGTCGCGCACCGGCGGACCGAACTGTGCGGTCGCGTGCAGGCGGCTGTTCGGCGGCAGCGGCTGGCCGCGCCGGATCTTTCCAGTAAGGCGGCCCCAGCCGAGCGGACTCCACACCAGCGCACCCACCCCCTGGTCGCGCGCGAGCGGCATCAGCTCCCACTCGTAGTCGCGGCCGAGCAGCGAATAGTAGACCTGATGCGCGACATAGCGCGGCCAGCCATGCCGGTCCGCAATGGCGAGCGACTTCATCAGCTGCCAGCCGGCGAAATTGGAGACGCCGACATAGCGCAGCTTGCCGGCCCGCACGAGCGTATCGAGCGTCGACAGCACCTCCGTGATCGGCGTGAATGCGTCGAAGGCGTGGAGCTGAAGCAGGTCGATGTGGTCAGTGCCAAGCCGGCGCAGCGCCGCGTCGACCGAGGCCAGAAGTCGCTGCCGCGACGAGCCGGCATCGAACGGGCCGTCGCCCATGGGAAGGCTCATCTTGGTCGAGATCAGCACCTTGTCGCGGCGGCCCTTGATCGCAGCACCGAGGATCTCCTCGGAGGCGCCGTTCGAATAGACGTCCGCGCTGTCGAACAGATTGACGCCGGCATCGAGGCAGATGTCGATCAGCCTGCGCGCTTCGTCCGCATCGCTGCGGCCCCAGGCCGAGAACAGCGGGCCTTGGCCGCCGAACGTGCCTGTGCCGAAGCTGAGGACGGGCACCTTGAGCCCGGAAGCGCCGAGATTACGGTATTCCATGATCGCTCTCCTATTCCGCCGGGCACGCCGCAACGACGGCCTGCCTGCGGTCGAGCTGAAGGCTCCACAGCGCCAGCACGAGGCCGATCGCGGTGATGCCGGACGCGACCAGCGGCAGCGCGGAAAGGCCGAACCCGCGATCGATCGTGACGCCGCCGGCCCAGGCGCCCAGCGCATTGCCGAGATTGAACGCGGCGATGTTGAGGCTGGAGGCCAGCGTCCGGCCGCTGGGACCTGCGGCTTCCAGCACGCGAAGCTGGAGCGGGGCGACGGTTGCGAAAGCGGCGACGCCGAGCAGCAGGATCAGCACGATCGCGGGGATCTTGGCCGACAGCACCGCGGCAAGGCCGAGCAGCACGATGGCGAGCGCGGCGAGCGTGCCGATCAGGGCGCGCGCAAGACCGCGGTCGGCGAGCTTGCCGCCGGCGACATTGCCAATCGCGAGCCCAACGCCGAACACCAGCAGGATCGGCGACACCGCGGCCTCCGAAAAGCCGGTGAAGCGCGTCAGGATTGGCTGGATGTAGGTGAACACGACAAACAGGCCGGCGAAGCCGAACACGGTCATGGCAAGGCCGAGCAGGACCTGCGGACGGCCGAGCACTGCGGCCTCGTCGGCGAGCGAGACCGGCTTGTCGCCACGGCCGACGTGACCGGGGACGAGCACGGCGACCACCGCGAACGCAATCACGCCGATGGCCGTCACCGCCCAGAAGGCCGCGCGCCAGCCGAGCATCAGACCGAACCAGGCGCCGAAGGGCACGCCCAGAAGGGTCGCCACCGTCAGGCCGATGAACATGGTGGCGATCGCGGAGGCGCGCTTGTCCTCGGCGACGAGGCTGGTGGCGACGACCGAGCCGACGCCGAAGAACGTGCCGTGGGCGAGCGAGGTCAGCACCCGCGCCGCCATCAGCCATTCGTAAGTGGGCGCCAGCGCACAGGCCGCATTGCCGAGCGTGAAGACCGCCATCAACGCCAGCAGCACGGCTTTCCGCGGCATTCGCCGCATCGCCAGCGTCAGCACCGGCGCACCGACGAACACGCCGAGGGCATAGCCGGAGATGAGCAGGCCTGCGACAGGCACCGAGACATGCATGTCGGCCGCGACCTGGAGCAACAGGCCCATGATGATGAATTCAGTGGTGCCGATGCCAAAGGCACCGGCGGTGAGAGCTAGAACGGCGGGAGGCATGCGTGGCTCCAAGGGATGAGACGAGCCACGCAGATAGCTGCGCTCCTGCGAAACCATTAGAATGTCCGCAATCCAATCATTTGTGACGTGAATTCAATATGGCCCGTTTCGACACCAACCGCTCGGCCGAGATGGAGGTTTTCGTCCGCGTCGTCGATCTCGGCGGCTTCACCCAGGCCGCGAGAAGGCTGCGGCTGACGCCGTCGGGCGTCAGCAAGCTGATCTCGCGCCTGGAGGCGCGCCTCGGCGCGCGGCTCGTCAACCGCACCACGCGCAAGCTGACGCTGACGGAGGAAGGACGGGCCTTCTACGAGCGCGCGGTGCGCATCCTCGCCGAGATGGAGGAGGCCGAGCGCGAAGCGGCATCGGGGGCGGCGCCGCGCGGCCGCCTCACGGTCAATTGCAACATTCCCTTCGGCATGCTGCATGTGATGCCGTTGATCCCGCGCTTTCTGAAGCAGCATCCCGACGTCACGATCGATCTCGTGCTGACCGATACCGTGATCGACCTGATGCAGGAGCGCGCCGACGTCGCCATCCGCGTCGGTCCGCTGCGCGCCTCGCGTCTGGTCGCGCGAAAGCTCGGCACCAGCCGCATGGTCGTGGTCGGCGCGCCGGACTATCTCGCCCGTTGCGGCACGCCGAAGATACCGGCCGATCTCGCCGAGCACCGCGGCATCGGCTGGACCTTTCCGCGCAGCATCCGCGGCTGGCCGTTCAAGCGCGGCGACCACACCGAGGAGGCCCTGCCCCCGCCCGTCGCGCGGGTCAGCGACGGCGAAGCCGCCCGCCGCCTCTGCCTCGGCGGTGTCGGTCTCGCCCGCCTCGCGCTCTTCCACATCGGTCCCGACATTGAATCCGGCCGCCTCGTCCCGGTGCTGCAGAACTACAATCCCGGCGACCGCGAAGACATCCACGCCGTCTATGTCGGCCATACCGCGCCGCTGCCCGCACGCGTGCGCGCGTTCATCGATTTTCTCGCCGAGCACGTGCGGGTGAGCGATCCGATGCTGAAGCGTGCGGTTGATGGGAAGTGGAGGGTCGTGGGGTGAGGCGCGATGGCGGAGAGAGTGTCGGTCATTCCAGATTGAAAGATCAGGAATTTTCCGCGAAAATCCCGACTGTTTCAGAACCTGCCAGGGGAATTCCACACAGATGCAGTTCGATGACGTCATCCTCGGTCGCCGGAGCATTCGCGGCTACAAGCCCGATCCGGTCCCCAAGGAGCTGATTGCGGAAATCATTGGTTTGGCGATGCGTGCGCCGTCGTCGATGAACACCCAGCCCTGGAATTTCTATGTCATCACCGGCGAACCGCTGGATCGGATCCGCGCCGGCAACACCGAACGGATGCTGGCGGGCATCCCGCAGTCGCGCGAGTTCCGCACGGGCCAGGCCTTTGCAGGCAAGCACCGCGACAGGCAGGTCGGCGTCGCCAAGCAATTATTCTCCGCAATGGGAATCGAGCGCGACAACATGGAGCAGCGTCAGGACTGGGTGCTCCGCGGCTTCCGCCAGTTCGACGCGCCCGTCTGCGTGATCATCACCTATGACCGCGCGCTTGACGGTAGCGACGATACGCCCTTTGACTGCGGCGCGGTGGCGACCGCCCTGGTCAATGCGGCCTGGTCCCGCGGGCTCGGCGCCGTCATCAACAGCCAGGGCATCATGCAATCCCCCGTGGTGCGCGAGCACGCAGGGATCGCCGACGATCAGGTCATCATGAAAAGCATCGCGCTGGGCTGGCCGGATGAAACTTTTCCGGCGAATGCGGTGGTGTCCGAGCGGAAGTCCGTCGAGGAAGCGACGGTGTTCGTCGGTTTCGAGGCGTAGCGGCGCGCGATCGGAAGGGCTGGAGGCACAGCAATGATCCGCGCCATGGTCCGACGTGTCCTAGTGCTGGCGGCGGCTTTTGCCGCTGCCTTGACGCCGGTCATGTGTCTTGGCGAAAGCAGCAAGCCGTTGCCGGCCAAGGCGACGAGGGAACTACCTGATGAGCTGCTCTCGCTGCTCGAGCAGAAGAAGATGCCGAAATATTCACCTATCCTCGTGCGTCTTTTCAAGGAGGAGGCCGAGCTCGAGGTCTGGAAACAGGAAGCGACCGGCCGTTTCCAGATCCTCAAGACCTATCCGATCTGTCGGTGGTCGGGCGATCTCGGGCCGAAATTGTACGAGGGCGACCGACAGGCGCCGGAGGGGTTCTATACCATTACACCTGAGTTGATGAACCCCAACTCCAACTTCTATCTTTCGATCAACCTCGGCTTCCCCAACACGTTCGACAAGGCGCACAAGCGCAACGGCAGCTTCCTCATGATCCACGGCGACTGCTGGTCGAGCGGTTGCTATGCCATGACCGACGAACAGATCAGCGAAATCTATTCGCTGGCGCGCGACTCGTTCCTCGGCGGCCGGCCGTCGTTCCAGGTCCAGGCCTATCCGTTCCGCCTGACGCCGGCAAATCTGGCGCGGCATCGAAACAGTCCCAACCTCGCATTCTGGAACATGCTCAAGATCGGCAACGATCATTTCGAGACGACGCGACTCGAACCGAAGGTGGATGTGTGCGACCGCCGCTATGTCTTCGACGCGCAAGCTCCGCCGCATTCGCCGTCGCCTCCAGTGTTCAACCCCACCGAAAGATGTCCCCCCTTCGTCGTCAATCCGGATACCGCACGGCGGGCGCTTGAGAAGAGCCGCGCCGACGAGCTCGAATACGCGCGATTGCTTGAAGACAATTTGCCGGCTGCCCCGATATACAGCGGACTGGACGGCGGAATGAACAAGGCATTCCTCACACGTTTTCCGGGCAGAGTGACGCTTGCGAAAGTCATGCCGTATGCATCCTACCTGCCGCAATTGCCACCGATCCCCTGGATCGATAGGGATGGCTCGTTGACGAGCAGATGGTTTGGCAGCTTGTTGGACAAGCCGCTGGAGTGTAATCCGACGCGTATCGGCTTCCCGTCAGGTCGGTGCTGAACGCTCGTGCGGCGTCCGCGATGGATCATCAGCCGACGATGGCTGGCATCGACATTCCGTCCCAGCGAATGCGGTGGCGTCGGAGCCGAGGTCTATCGGACCTGCGGGAAGCGGGGTGAGCCGCAGGTCGTGTACGTCGACCAGGAGGATGACGACAGCATCGTCGTCATTGCGCCCGACTTCGAGACCTTCATTCGAGGCTCGGTCGAGGAATCCGAGTACGACACTGCTGAGGAGGATCGGGCATCGTCGAGATGGCGGAAGGCTACCGTCTGACTTCCAAGGCCGAGGCGGCCCTAATCGGGCGCTTGGCGACGATTGCTGGCCCCGAAGGCAAATAAGCCGGGCGCGATTGATTTGGGCCAATGGCGGAGAGAGTGGGATTCGAACCCACGGTACGGTTTCCCGCACACACGCTTTCCAAGCGTGCGCCTTAAGCCACTCGGCCATCTCTCCGGAGCGCCCTCTCTTGAAGGGGCGCCGACGATTTTGCAAGGGATCGCTGGGAAAACCGGCGAATTTTCCGCAAGCTGTTGTATTTAAAGGACAATATTGTGCACCGCAGATGCTCTGATCGGCCTGCGGGCTGAACCCGTGACGGGTTTGGCGCGACGATTCAGTTGAGGATACCGAGCGCGACCGGGGGAGCCATGACCATCCTCAAGACCATCTTCGCCCTTGGCCTGATTTCGGCCCTCGGCTCCGCCCTGGCGGCGCCCGCTGCTGCCCAGGTCTGCACGCGTCAAGGCGTCGATGTCAGCTGCGACGACGGGCGGCGCGGGGTGCTGTCGGGCGATGCCATCATGTGGCCGGACGGGACGCGCTCGAGCTCGGCGCCGCATCCAAGCGTGATCATCGGCAACAAGAGCTCGGTGCATGTCGGCACCGGCGTGTTCGTCGGCCAGGGCAAGGGCATGGTGCCGATGGACGATCCCAACGCGCCGAACAAGCGGCAGTGCGCGGTTCTGGACGGGGTCTCGTATTGCTATTGAAGGGAAACCTCGCCCCGCTTGCGGGGAGAGGCCGGATTGCATCGAAGATGCAATCCGGGTGAGGGGGCTCTCCGCGAATCCGACTATCACCTCTCTTGCGAAAAGCCGGCCCCTCACCCCAACCCTCTCCCCGTAAGTACGGGGCGAGGGAGAAGAAAGCTAAATCAGCCTTACGCCTGAGATCGCCGATTTCAGCCAGCGCAGCGCTTGCGGCGGTTGCGCGGCAAGCGGGGCGACGGCGGCCTTCTCGGTGCGGCACTTCTCGAGCGCGGCGACGAAATCGGCCGACCATTGCTGGATGGTGTGGCCGCGCAGCTTCTTCATCATCGCGTCCCAGCGCATCTTGCGCTCGGTGAGCGGCATGGATGCGGCGACCGCGATCGCGCGCGCCATGCCGTCGATGTCGTGCGGATTGACGAGCAAGGCGGTATCGAGCTCGTTGGCTGCGCCCGCGAACTTCGACAGCACCAGCACTCCGGGATCGGCCGGGTTCTGGGCTGCGACATATTCCTTGGCGACGAGGTTCATGCCGTCATGCAGCGGCGTCACCACGCCGATCTGCGCTGTGCGGTAGAGACCCGCGAGCACGGCCTGGCTGAAGCCCTTGTTCAAATAGCGGATCGGCGTCCAGTCGACCTCGCCGTGGCGGCCGTTGACGTCGGTGACGAGGCGCGCGACCTCGTTCTGGAGATTGCCATAGGCCTCGATCGCACCGCGCGAGGGATTGGCGATCTGGAGCAGCGAGATGCTGCGCGCAAATTGCGGCTGCTCGGTCCAGAGCCGGTCGAACGCGCTGATGCGGTTGACGAGGCCTTTCGAATAGTCGAGGCGGTCGACGCCGATCGCGAGCCGCTCGCCGTTGAGGCTGCGCCGCAGCCGCGACACGTCCGGATGCGAGGCCGACTTGGCGGCATAGGCTGCGAACTTCTCCGCATCGATGCCGATCGGAAACACTTCACAGCGCGTGCGGCCATGCTGCGAGATCGCAACGCCGTCCTCGATGGCGAGGCCGAGCTCGCCGCCGACATAACCAAGGAAGTTATGGCGATCCTCCTCCGTCTGGAAGCCGAGCAGATCGTAGGCCAGCATCGCCGTGATCAGTTCGCGGTGGTTGGGAACGCCTTGCATCACCGCAGCGACGGGCCACGGCGTATGCAGGAAGAAGCCGATCGGATCGTCGACGCCGAGATCACGCAGCTCGGCGCCGAGCGCGAGGAAATGATAATCCTGCACCCAGAACGCGGTCTTTGTTTTTCGGAAGCGCATCAAGGCGCGCGCCATGAAGGCGTTGACCTCGCGATAGCTGACATAGTCTTCGCGCGAGACGCGGATCAGGTCGCTGCGTGAATGCAGCGCCGGCCACAGCGCCGAATTGGCAAAGCCCTCGTAATAGCCGCCGTAATGCGCCGCCGGCAGATCCAGTGTCGCGATAGCGCCCGCGCCGAGCGCTTCGATCTCAGCGAACGGTTCCTTCTGATGGCCGTCCCGTACCCGGCCTGAAGACCCCACCCAGATCGCACCCGAATGTTCCACAACCGGCAGCAGCGCCGCCGCGAGGCCGCCCGTCATGGGCTCGTTAGGTTTGCCGCGCGCGACGCGATTTGAAACGACGACTAGATTCACAGGTCGTCCCCTCCTGTTTCATTCCACCCGTTTAACTGCCGTTCATCAATATGGTTCCTGATCATCGTTTCAACCAATTGAAACCAAAATCGGGCGCGGGCGTTGGAACTGGTTTCGCTTGCGGAACCCGGGTGATTTCGTTGCAAAGACACCTTGTGCGATCGGGTTGCGCAACAGGTTTTGCCGCGCCGCGACGCCGATCCGCTTCTCATTATACCTGCGAGATGGCGCGGGCTTTGTTTCACCTCGGATCGAGCAGGCGCGCGAGGAAGGCACGCACGTCGCTCGGCGTGTCGAAATGGCCATTTACGCCCATGGCACGGCGACCGACCGAGAAGGCGAGCCCGTTCATGTCGGGCATGATCGCGAATACGGTTTCATCGGTGACGTCATCGCCGATGAAGATCGGACGCCGTCCCTTGAACGGCTCCCGATTCATCAATTCGCGCACGCCGGTCGCCTTGGTGAATCCGGAATGCTTGATCTCGCAGACGAACTTGCCGGGCAGCACCTCGATTGGCGCGTTGGGCAGATCGGCGCGGATCACCGAGACGGCTTCGTAGATCGCCTTCTCCGCGTGCGGCGCGAGGCGGTAATGCAGCGCGAGCGAATAGCCCTTGTCCTCGAGCAGAATGCCCGGGCTGAGCTTGGCGATGGCGGCGAGCCGCCGCTTCAGCTCCTTGTCCAGCGGCGGCGCGTGCACGGCATCGGCCTCATTGTCCACCGACAGCCGCATCTCGGCGCCGTGGCCGGCGACCGCGCGAAACACCTCGGGCGCGAAGATCAGGTCGATGTCGTTGAGCGAGCGGCCGCTGACCAGCGCCAGCGCGCCGGAAGTGCGCTCGGTCAACCGGTTCAGCGTCTCCGAGAGGCCCGGCGGCACCCATACCTCACGCGGCGTCGGCATCAGGTCGAGCAGGGTCCCGTCGATGTCGAGCAGAATTGCGGTCTCGTCGAGATGGGGCACCAGCGCATGCGGCACCGGCACCGTTTCGGGTGTGTCGTCGTCGAATATTGTGGGCTGCTGGTCCATCGCCATTTCTGCAAGTTCAGATTTCATCAGTCTACTCCATAAAGGCCAGCGGCCGCGCGATTTGTTCGAGCGATTTGCGCTCCGCCGAGACGGCGTAGCGCCACGCCACGATCGCGGCCGCGAGCATCAGGACGGCCCCCAGCAAATAGCCGGCGAACACGCTGGTGCGCGATCCCGTGTCGATCAGCGCGCCGAACAGCGCCGGGCCGATCACGCCGCCGATGCCGGTGCCGACGGCGTAGAACACTGCGATCGCCAGCGCGCGGACTTCGAGCGGAAAGGTCTCGCTGACGGTGAGATAGGCCGCGCTTGCGGCCGGTGAGGCAAAGAAGAAGATCACCATCCAGGCGACGGTCTGTCCCTGCGCACTGAGCGCGCCGATGGAAAACAGATACCCCGACAGCGCCAGCAGCAGGCCCGACATGCCATAGGTAAACATGATCATGGTCCGGCGTCCCAGCGTATCGAACAGCCGGCCGAGCAGGAGCGGCCCGAGGAAATTGCCGGCGGCAAAGGGCAGCAGGTACCAGCCGACGTGATCGGCCCTGATGCCGTAGAAATCGGTCAGCACCAGCGCGAAGGTGAAGAAGATGGCATTGTAGAAGAACGCCTGCGCGCTCATCAGCACGAGGCCGACCACCGCGCGCTGGCGATACGCCGAGAACAGCGTGTGCACGACCTCGCGGATCGGCGTGTGATCGCGCATCTTCAGCCGGATCTTGGGGAAGCGCGCCTCGCTGATATCCTGATCATGCCCGATCACGGAGCGTTCGATCTCGTCGACGATCGCATGGGCCTGATCGGGACGGCCATGGATCATCAGCCAGCGCGGACTTTCCGGAATCCACATGCGCATCAGGAGCACGACGAGGCCGAGGATCGCGCCTATGAGAAAAGCCAGGCGCCAGCCGAGCTCGGGATCGATCACGGCAGGATCGAGCAGCACGATGGCCGCGACCGCGCCCATCGCGGCGCCGATCCAGAAGCTGCCGTTGATGACGAGATCGGTCCAGCCGCGATAGCGCGCCGGCACCAGCTCCTGGATCGTCGAGTTGATCGCGGTATATTCGCCGCCGATGCCGGCGCCGGTGAGGAAACGAAACAGTGCGTAGCTCGCGACATCCCAGGACAGCGCGGTCGCGGCCGTTGCCGAGAGGTAGAGTGCCAGCGTGATGAAGAACAGCTTCTTGCGGCCGATGCGGTCGGTGAGCCAGCCGAAGCCGAGCGCGCCGAGCACGGCTCCGGCGAGATAGGCGGAATTGGCGATGCCGAGATCGAGATTGGAGAACTGCAGCGACGGACTCTGCTTCAGCGCCCCCGAGAGCGCACCGGCCAACGTCACCTCGAGCCCGTCGAGGATCCAGGTGATGCCCAGCGCGAGCACGACGCGGGTGTGAAAGCCGCTCCAGGGCAGCGCGTCGAGCCGCGAGGGAATGCTGGTCTCGATGATGCGGTCGGTCGCGGCCGCCGAGACCATTGGTGTGTAGTTCAGCGCTGGACTTTGCTGCAATTCCATCAGGCTGTTGCGCTCGATCAATGGCAGCGGCCCCGGTTCACAGGATGCGAACGGGGTCGATCCGATCATCGGGGTGCGGCATTCCGCCTGCCCCTGCGACAACGTCTGCGGCGAGGTCGGGTTCCCGCGGGAACGGCTCCCCGACCCGCTCGTTTTCGAAGCAGCTGCAAGGAGTTGACGCATGGCTCATGCCAGAAAGACGACACATTCTCGAAACAGCGGCACAGGCAAGTCCGGCCGTCGGAAGACGAGCACGCGGCGCAGCACGGTTGCGCGCAAGAGCACCAGGCGCGCCGCGCCGAAACGCTGGTCGCAACGTGTGACGAAAGAGAGCGACGCGCTCGACCTCAGGCAGGGCGTGTTCAAGCTGACCAGCCCGAAGAAGATCGCAATCTCGTTGAAGCAATCGGCCGAGCACAGCTCACGGCGCAAGACCGGCGCCTATCGTTCGGCGCTGTCGATGCTGGCCTTCTACATCAACCGCGCCGGCAAGACCTTGCCGAAAACGCAGCGCGCGCGTCTGGAGAAGGCGAAGGTCGAGCTGAAGCGGGCGTTCGGGCGGGAGTGAGATCAGTAGGGTGGGTTAGGCGAAGCCGTAACCCACCACTCAACTCTCGACGCTCGATTCGAGGTGGTGGATTACGCTTCGCTAATCCACCCTACGCGTTCCTTTCGCAGCCTCTACGCCGCGCGGATATTGGCCATGAAGCGATCGAGTTCGGCGCGCAGGCGGGTGCTTTCGGATGACAGCGTCTTGGCCGAGTGCAGCACCTCCTCCGAGGCCGAGCCGGTCTCGGCGGCGCCGCGGTTGACCTGGCCGATATCGGTGGCCGCGGTCTGGGTGCCCTGCGCCACGGTCTGCACGCTGCGCGCGATCTCCTGGGTCGCCGCGCCCTGCTGCTCGACCGCGCTGGCGATCGAGGTCGAGATCGACGAGATCTGGCCGATGGTCGCCCCGATCTCCTTGATCGCGACAACCGATTCCGCCGTGGCGCCCTGCATGCCCGCGATGTGCGAGGAGATCTCGTCGGTCGCCTTCGCGGTCTGGCTCGCCAGCGACTTCACCTCGCTGGCAACCACGGCAAAGCCGCGGCCGGCCTCGCCGGCGCGCGCCGCCTCGATGGTGGCATTGAGCGCCAGAAGATTGGTCTGCTCGGCAATCGCCGTGATCAGCTTGACCACTTCGCCGATCTGCTGGGCCGCATGCGACAGCTTTCCGATGCGCCCGTCGGTTTCCTTGGCCTGGACCACGGCGGCCTCCGCGATGCGGCTGGAGTCGCGGACCTGGCGGCCGATCTCCTCGACCGAGGCGGACAGCTCCTCGGTCGCGGTCGCGACCGACTGCATGTTGGAAGAGGCCTGCTCGGAGACGCCGGCGACCTGGCTCGACAGGCTCTGGGTGGTCTCGGCGGTGCGGGTCAGCGTCGAGGCCGCCGATTCCAGCTGCACGGCCGAAGCCGAGACGTTGGAGACGATGGCGCCGACCGCGCTTTCGAAATCGTCGGCGAAGCGGATCAGCTCGGCGCGGCGGCTGGCGGCCTGCTCCCGGTTCTGGACCTCGCTGGCGGCGGCGTCGCGCTCGGCCTTGGCCACGGCTTGAACCTTGAACTCCTCGACCGCGCCGGCCATCTCGCCGATCTCGTCCTTGCGGCCGAGGCCCGGCAGCACGACGTCGAAATTGCCCGAGGCAAGCTCCCGCATCGCCTTGCACATCGCGATCATCGGACGCGAGATGCCGTTGCCGAGCATCAGGGCGAGGACAGCTCCGATGGCAAGGCCGCCGAGCGCCAGCATCATCATCAGTCGCTCGGTATCCAGGATCGTCGCATTGGCGCTCGCTTCGATGCGCTGCTGATCCGCAGTCAGCTCCGACCGCAGCTCGCCCGAGAGCTTGAGGATGGTCGCCGCGGTCTTGGTCATCTCGCCGTTCAGCTTGACGATGATCTTCACATTCTCCGACAGCTTGGTGAAGGAGGTGCGGTATTGCTTCAGGAGATTGCCGATCTCGGTCACGCGGTCGGTGATCTTCTGGTCGCTGGCATAGATCGAGACCAGCAGGGTCTCCAGGAATTTGACGCGGGCGATCACGCCGTCGGCGGTCTTGGGCTCCGGCTTGGCGACGAAGGCGCTGACCGAGGTGGAGACCGCCAGATATTGCGAGGTGATGTCCTTGGCCGTGGTCTGGACCGATGCCAGCCCCGCCAGCGCGGCAGTATCGGCGAGATCGTCGAACTTGAACCGGATCTTGTTGCCGACGCTGTTGAGCTCATCGGCCGCGATCTTGTTGTTCTCGCGCGTCAGCGTGATGATCTCTCCGAACACCTTCGTGAAGCGCTGGAACTCGGCCTCGAGCTTGCCGACCTGCTCGCGGCGCGCGGCGCCGGTCGTCGCGGCCACCGACTTGGCGATCGCGCCCTTCAGATTTTCTTCGGCGGCCTTGGCTGCGGTCTCGTCGTCCACCGCCCCCGTCAGGGTGTAGGCCCGTGCCAATCCTTGATAGGCGATCAGTTCGCGGTCGACCGTCCGCGCCAGGTCGGCTTCCGAGACGCTGGTGCGATAGGAGGCCACGGCGTCGGCAATCCGCTCGAAGCCGAAATAGGCGAAGGCCATGCTGACGGCGAGGATGGCCAGCACCGCCACGAAGCCGAGGATGATTTTTGCGCGAAACCGCAGAGTTGGCAGCTTCGATTGGTTCGACTTGGACTTGACCGACATTCCCCCACCCCATTCCATTCGCGGAAAACCAGGCGCAGCCGGAGAGCAGCCCGCCCCCCGTCTCGTCCGCACGGTAATTGGCAAAGGATAAGCTGTGGTAAATTTGTGGCGCCGCAACTGGCGTTAGATGACGCAAGGGAATTGTTAAGGTGTGCTTTCCGGCGCCGTTACAATTCAGTACCGCCAATCTCTCGCTGTCGTGCCGGACAAGCGTAGCGCAGTAAGATCGGTAGGGTGGGTTAGGCGAAGCCGTAACCCACCACTCAACTCTCGACGCTCGATTCGAGGTGGTGGATTACGCTTCGCTAATCCACCCTACGCGTTCCTTTCGCAGCCCCTACGCCGCGCGGATATTGGCCATGAAGCGATCGAGTTCGGCGCGCAGGCGGGTGCTTTCGGATGACAGCGTCTTGGCCGAGTGCAGCACCTCCTCCGAGGCCGAGCCGGTCTCGGCGGCGCCGCGGTTGACCTGGCCGATATCGGTGGCCGCGGTCTGGGTGCCCTGCGCCACGGTCTGAACGCTGCGCGCGATCTCCTGCGTCGCCGCGCCCTGCTGCTCGACCGCGCTGGCGATCGAGGTCGAGATCGACGAGATCTGGCCGATGGTCGCCCCGATCTCCTTGATCGCGACAACCGATTCCGCCGTGGCGCCCTGCATGCCCGCGATGTGCGAGGAGATCTCGTCGGTCGCCTTCGCGGTCTGGCTCGCCAGCGACTTCACCTCGCTGGCGACCACGGCAAAGCCGCGGCCGGCCTCGCCGGCGCGCGCCGCCTCGATGGTGGCATTGAGCGCTAAAAGGTTGGTCTGCTCGGCAATCGCCGTGATCAGCTTGACCACTTCGCCGATCTGCTGGGCCGCATGCGACAGCTTTCCGATGCGCCCGTCGGTTTCCTTGGCCTGGACCACGGCGGCCTCCGCGATGCGGCTGGAGTCGCGGACCTGGCGGCCGATCTCCTCGACCGAGGCGGACAGCTCCTCGGTCGCGGTCGCGACCGACTGCATGTTGGAGGAGGCCTGCTCGGAGACGCCGGCGACCTGGCTCGACAGGCTCTGGGTGGTCTCGGCGGTGCGGGTCAGCGTCGAGGCCGCCGATTCCAGCTGCACGGCCGAAGCCGAGACGTTGGAGACGATAGCACCGACCGCGCTCTCGAAATCGTCGGCGAAGCGGATCAGCTCGGCGCGGCGGCTTGCGGCCTGCTCCCGGTTCTGGACCTCGCTGGCGGCAGCGTCGCGCTCGGCCTTGGCCACGGCTTGAACCTTGAACTCCTCGACCGCGCCGGCCATCTCGCCGATCTCGTCCTTGCGGCCGAGGCCCGGCAGCACGACGTCGAAATTGCCCGAGGCAAGCTCCCGCATCGCCTTGCACATCGCAATCATCGGGCGCGAGATGCCCGTGCCCAGCACGAAGGCGAGAAGCGCGCCAAGCAGCGTGCCGCCAACGGCGAGGATCAGAACCAGCCGCTCGGTCCGCCCGATGGTCGCTTCCGACTCCGAGTCCAACCGTTGCTGTTCGGCGACGAGGTCCGCCTTCATGGCGGTGGCGCCTTGCAGAATCGCACCGGCCGAGCCGCTCATCTCGGTGACGAGGTCGTCGACCAACTTGGCTTTCGCGATCAGCTTTTCCAGCGCATCGCGATAGGCGCCGAGCAGCGCCTTGGCCTCCTTCAGGCCGGCGAGGACCTTGTCGTCCATGGAATAGACCGCGCCGAGCGAGTTCTCGACGAATTTCAGCCGCGCCATCGCACTTGCCCCGACGGCCTGGTCCGAGTTGAGAATGAAGTTGCTCGCGGCTGCACTCGCGGTCTGGAATTGGGCGTTGACCTGCTTGGTGCCGAATTCGATCGCCTGCGCCTCGGAGTCGGAGGCGTTGTTACCGATGTCGTCGAGCTTGTATTTCAGCAGGTTGGCGTTGCGCTGAAGCTGATTCTGGACCAGAAGCGCGCTGTCGCGCTTGGCCTCCAAGATCTTGGCGAAGGTCGCCGAGAAGTTTGAAAACTCCTTCGCGAGCTTGTTGAGGCTCTCCAGCCGCGCCGGCTTCCTGGCATTCTTGATCGCCTGATCGATCGCATTCTTCAGGCCGGCCTCGGTTTCCAGCGCCGCCTTGGCGTCGTCTTCCTTGCCGGTCACCACGAAATAACGGGCGGCCGAACGATAGCCGAGCAGTTCGCGATCGATATTGCGGGCGAGATCGGCCTCCGAGACGCTGATACGGTAGGATTCTACGCCTTCAGAAACGCGCTCGAAGCCGAAATAGGCGAAGGCGAGGCTCACCGCGGAGATGGCGAGCACAATCGCAAAGCCCAGGATGATCTTGGCGCGGAACCTAAGCGTGGGAAATAGCGTGCGCTTTGACGGCGAATTGATACGCCCGGACATTCCCCACCCCCAGATCGGCTTTTGCAAAGTGCAGCACGGCCGGGAGCAGCCCCGCCCGACCCGCGATGAAAATTAGGGCAGAATCGTCAAGGGGCGGTAAATTCGTGCCCGAACGCCGCCGGTCACGGAACACACCTTCCGCGGATCCGGCCGCTATGTTGCGACCAGACGAAAAAGGCCATACTCTTTGGGCACTTGTCAGGCACTCGGCATAAGACCGAGCGGATCCTTGAGGGAGAAGCGGAGTGGGGCAAACCGACTTTCGGTTTGGCGGTGCGTCAGGCGTTGCCGTCGCGAAGTCGAAGGCCGCGGGCGTCGCGCCGGCCGTTGCCGATCTCGCCGCTCAGCTCCCATCCGACGAGCTGGCACTCATCCTGCTCTTCGTCTCTCCATGCTACGATCCGCACCAATTCATCGCAGAGATCAGCCGGCAATTCGACGGGACCCAGGTCTGCGGTTGCACCACTGCCGGCGAGCTCGCTCCTGACGGCTGGGACGAGAACAGCGTCGTTGCCCTGGCCTTCAGCCGCGCCGACTTCTCGGCCGTGGTGCGGCCGATTCTCAATCTCGACAATTTTCGCGTCGAGGACGGCCGCAGGATCGGCACCGAGCTCCGGCAGGAATTGCTGCGGGTATCGTCGCAAGGCGAGCGCGGAAATCCGTTCGGCCTGGTTCTGATCGACGGCCTGTGCCGCCGCGAGGAAGCCGTGATGTCCGCGATCTATGCCTCCTTGGACGACATTCCCATCGTCGGGGGATCTGCGGGCGACGGCATGCGCTTCGAGCGGACCTGGGTGTTTCTCGACGGCAAGGCCCACACCAATGCCGCCCTGCTGATCCTCTTGAGCACGTCGCTGCCGTTCCGGGTCTTCAAATGTGACAATTTCGAACCGCGGCCCCGGAAGATGGTGGTCACCGAGGCCGACACCGAGAATCGAACGGTCAGGGAGCTGAACGCCGAGCCCGCGGCCCAGGAATATTCCCGCGTCGTCGGGATCATGGACGCCAAGCTCGACCCGTTCTCGTTCGCCTCGCATCCCGTTCTGGTCCGGGTCGGCGGCTCCTACTACGCCCGGTCGATCCAGCGCGTCGAACCGGACGGGTCGCTGCACTTCTTCTGCGCCATCGACGAAGGCATGGTGCTGACCGCAGCGACGTCGCGCAGCCTCGTCGGCACGACGCGCGAGGCCTTCGCGGAGACGCGCGACCAGATCGGCGAAGTCTCGCTCTATATCGGCTTCGAATGCCTGCTGCGCCGGCTCGACGCCGAGCAGCACCAGCTCGCCCGCGACATGTCCGAGCTCTACCGGCAGAATCGCGTCGTCGGCTTTCATACCTACGGCGAGCAGTTCGGCTCGATGCACGTGAACCAGACCTTCACGGGCGTCGCCATCGGCAGGCGTCCCGCGTGACCGGGCTGTGGCAGGACCCTGATGCGGTCGAGCAGCTGCAGCGGGAAACCGCGAAGCTGAGGAAGATCAATGCCGCGCTGATGTCCCGCGTCGAGCGCTCGATGGACCAGCAGCTCAACGCCTTCTCGCTGTTCGAGACCGCCATCGCGCTCGACCGGCAGGTCCGCGACCGCACCTACCAATTGCGCGAGGCGCTGCATTCGATCGAACGCGCCAATGAGGGTCTGTATCGCGCCAAGCAGCAGGCCGAGGCCGCCAGCTCGCTCAAATCGTCCGTCCTGATCTCGGTCACCCACGATCTGCTGCAGCCGCTGAACGCGGCGCGCCTGACGCTCTCGGCGCTGGCCGAGATGATGGAAACGCAGGAGGCGGGTCTGCTGATCGACCAGGTCGACCGCTCGCTGGTGACGCTGGAGGATCTGTTGCGCTCGCTGCTGGAGATCGCCAAGCTCGACGCCGGCGCGCTCAGGCCTGACGTGCGTCCGCTGGCGCTGGCGCCGCTGTTCGAGCAGCTTCGCAACGAATTCGCCCCGCTCGCTGCGCGGCAAGGCCTGTCCTTGCGCATCCGCAGCTCGCCGGTCGCGGTGTCGTCGGACGCGATGATGCTCCGACGCATCCTGCAAAATCTGCTCGCCAATGCCATCCGCTACACCCGCAGCGGCGGCGTCGTGATGGGGTGCAGGCGCCGAGGCAACCGCATCTGCGTCCAGGTCTCCGATACCGGACCGGGAATCGCGCAGACGCAACAGGAGGCCATCTTTCGCGAATTCCAGCGCGGCGAAGCCAGCGCAACCGACCAGGCCGGGTTCGGGCTCGGTCTCTCCATCGTTCGCCGCTTCGCGACGGTGCTCGGACACGAGGTGCGGCTGTCGTCGCAGGTCGGCAAGGGATCGACGTTCGTCCTCGAGCTCGAGCCGGCCGATCTCGCCGAGGTCAGCGACGAGGTGCACGAGCCCAAGCTCAGTGAACGTCAATATGGCGGCCTCGAAGGCGCCAAGATCCTGCTGGTCGAGAACGACCCATCCGGCTCCGAGGCCATGGCCGCCCTGCTGGAAGGATGGGGATGCGACGTCGCGACCACGCCCTCGGCTGCGGACGCGCTGCTGCGCCTCAGCGAGCTGGGCGGAGCGCCCGACGCGGTCATCGCCGATCTTCATCTCGATCACGGCGAGAGCGGATTGTCGGCGATCGCCGACATCCGGGAGCACCTCAAGCTCGACGTCCCCGCGATGATCATCACCGCCGATTATTCCGAGAAGGCCGCCAAGCAAGCGAGCCTCGTCGGCCTCGAAGTCCTGAAGAAGCCGGTCAAGCCCGCCGAGATGCGCGCGCTGTTGTCGTTCCTGCTGAGCTAGCTAGCGCACGATCCGGAAAAATGCGCAGCGGTTTTACTGCTGATCCGGTTGGGCACGATCGCCCCTCGGCACGGGGCCCTCGCCTGCCAGCGTCGCGAAATCGATTCTGGACATCTCGACGATCGCCTTGGTGCGGCTGACGACGTTCAGCTTGCGCAGGATGTCGGAGACATGGACCTTCACGGTGGTCTCGGAAATCTTCAGCTCATAGGCGATCTGCTTGTTCTGAAGGCCGCGCTTGAGCATTTCGAGGACCCGCAATTGCTGCGGCGTCAGATCGTGCAGCCGCTTCAGCAGATCATGGGCGGGACTTGGAGCCCGCTGCGGCCGCAATGCGCGATAGGCATCGGGAAGGCAGACGAGACCCCGCAGCGCCTCGCCGATCGACTGGGCGAGCTCCTGCTTGGAGCAGGATTTGAAGATGTAACCGGCGACGCCCAGCGACAAGGCGCCTGAGATGATTCTGGGATCCTGATGTCCCGACACGATGACGACGGGGACCTTCGGGAAGGCCTTGCGGATGCGAACGATGCCCGAGAGGCCGGTCGTGCCCGGCATCGACAGATCGAGCAGCAGGAGATCAAGCTCGGCGCCCGCGGACAGCTGCTCAAGCGCGCCGTCGACCGACGTCGCCTGCAGGATCGCGGCCCCGGGCGCCACCATTTGCAGCGCGCCTTCGAGCGCCTCGCGAAACAACGGATGGTCTTCCACAATCAGAAATCGGGTCACGCGTCAGCCATCCCCAAATCGTTGCCGGATGTCGAGCTTGACCGGAGGATGTATCAGCTGGCGCGCGCCGGCTTGATCGAAGTCAACAACGGCAAGGCCGATCATTGCGGCCTGCCGCGGTCGGCCCGCGCATAGGGCCGGTTCCTGGGATCGGGCAGGTCCATCTTGCCGATCTCGATGATCGCCTTGTTGCGGCTGAACAGACCGAGCTTGCGCAGGATCTCGGTGATGTGCGCCTTGACCGTGGATTCGGCGAGCTGGAGCTCCTGCGCGATCTGCCGGTTCGGGTAGCCGCGGCGCAGCAGGTCCAGGACCCTGATCTGCTGCGGCGTGAGCTCGCGGAGCTTGACCTCGAGGGCCTTGCTGGTCTCGGCCTTTCGCCGCTGCGGCGTCGCCACGAAATCTCGCGGCACCGACACCGATCCGGACAGCACGCCCTCGATCGAGGCGGCCAGCTCGCGCTTCGACGTCGACTTCGGCAGATAACCGGCCGCCCCGAGCGCCAGCGCTTCGCGGACCACGTGCTGGTCCTCCTCGCTCGATACGATGGCGACCGGCAGGCGCGGATAGGTTTCGCGCAAGCGGAGGAAACCGGAGAAGCCGGTCGCATCGGGCAGCGACAGATCGAGCAGCGCGAGGTCGATCCCCTGCTCGGCCGACAGGATGTCCAGCGCGTCCTCGATCGACATCGCCTCCAGGATGCGGGCCTCCGGCAAGGCCAGCCGCACGGCGTTGCCCAGAGCTTCGCGAAACAGCGGATGATCGTCGATGATCAGGAAGCTGGTCATGGCGCCTTCCAAAGGATCCACCGCACTTCGCGGCAGCAGCGCACCCATCCGTGCCGGTCCGGCGTCGGAAAGATGCAGCATGGATGCTACCACATCTTGCCGGTTCCGTCCGTTCAGTCGTTCGATTCGACCTGGACCGTCAGCAGGAAGGAATAGATGCTGTCGAACTGGTTGTCGGTGAAGACCTCCTTCCACGCCGGCATGCCCTTGGCCGGTCGCCCGTCATGCACGGTCTTCAAGTAGGTGTCGCGCATGTCGTCGCCGTAGCGGTGACGCAGGAGCCGCAGGTCGATCTTGCGCTCGCTCTGGATGGCGTCGGGGCCGTGGCAATGCGCGCAGGTGCCGTTGAAGATCTCCTTGCCTGCACGCGCGATCTCCGCATTCGGCGCCGCCGCATCGCCCTTGGTCTCGGTCGCCACCACATTTGCGACCTGTCCTACGGCCGCGCCGGGACCCGCTCCGGTCGTGGTTCCCGCCGGCATGGCCTCGGCCGTGCCGAAGCGGACGGGCTGCCCGTCCGGCAAGCCGTATTTCACCGCGAGACCAGCGATCGTCTTCTGAAGTGTCGGCAGGATCGCATCGACGCGATCGCGGAGCTCGGCCGATCCCCTCGCGAAGCCGATGGCGGCATCCCATGACAGGCCTTCGCCTTCGGTGAGCCGGATCTGATAGCGATCGTTATAGGCGGTCATGTTCAACCAGCCGGCGACGGGCCCCCAGATGAAGGCGACGTCCGCCCTGCCCTGGTCGATCGCCTGCATGGCCTCCTCGGGCGACAGCACCGTCACCTTCTGGATGTCGTCACGTGTCGCGAGAAGGTTTTGCGGTGTGCTGGCGAACTGGACGGCGACGCGCTTGCCTCTGAGGTCGTCGACGCCGCCGATCGCCTGAGCTTTCGCCGCGACCAGGGCATAGCCTTCCTTCGCGATGGTGTCGGAGAAGATCACGGCCGGTCCCATGAAATCCTCGGACCGCGGCAGGCCGATCATGGCGTCGCATTGCTTGCCCAGCAGCGTGACCCGCACGGTCCGCTTGCCGAAATAGGATTTGTACCAATCATACGTGATCGGTTGGCCGAGCGCCTGTGCCAGCGCCTGGCCGATTTCGACATAGAAGCCCGGCTGCGACGGATTATCGCTCGAGAACGGCAGATTGGTCGGATCGGCGCACAGGCGAAACGGCTTGGTCTCGTCGGCATGAACGGCTGAGGCCGATGCGATCGCCGCGGACATTGCGGCCCATGCGAGCCGTCCCGCGATGCTGTGATGTCGGCGCTTGCCTTTCCCTGGATTGATCGGACGCATCCTCGTCTCCGGCAGTTGGGAATTGGTGGACCTGGCGTTGCGGCACGGGGTCTGAGCCAAGATCAGGCCTGTGCCGTCGCCGCGCGATGTCGAGAAAGCACGCGCGCATCCCGTCTCCTTCGGGATACGCGCGCGAGTCGTCACTGGACGGAGAACACGAAGAGCGAGCCGCCCTCGGGGGCTGCGGCCGTCATCTTCTTTCCAACCTCGCCCAGGAACGCGGGCAATGCCGCCGTGCGGCCGACGACGATGGCAACGTATTGCTTGCCGTCGACGCTGTAGGTCACCGGGCCCGCGCCGATGCCGGAGCCGAGATTCTTGCTCCACAGCACCTTGCCGGACTTCGCATCGATGGCGCGGAAGTCGCCATGGATGTTGCCGGCGAACACGAGGCCGCCGCCGGTGGTCAGCGTGCCGCCGTTGAACGGCAGGTCTTCCTTGATCGACCAGACCTTCTTCTGGGCGATCGGATCCCAGGCCACGAGTTCGCCGAGGAAGCCGCCGGGGCCTTCCTTGGTGGGGAATTCGGCGCCGAGATAGAACACGCCGCGCTTGTAGGTGACGTCGGAGACCGACCAGTCCATGCAGACATTGTTCGAGGGGATGTAGACGAGCCCGGTCTGCGGATTGAAGGACATCGGCTGCCAGTTCTTGCCGCCGATCAGGTTCGGGCAGATGTCCTTGGCGGGATGGCCCGGCCCCGGACGCTTGTCCGGGTCTTCGACCGCGCGCATGGTGTTGACGTCCCACTTCTTCGCCCAGTTGGAGAAGACGTATTTCTCCGCCGAGAGCACCTTGCCAGTCTCGCGGTTGGCGACGAAGAAGTAGCCGTTGCGGTCCGCCTTCATCAGCGCCGGAACGGTGTTGCCGCCGATCTTCAGGTCCGCGAGCACGGCCTCGTTGACGCCGTCATAGTCCCAGGCGTCGGCCGGCGTGGTCTGGATGTGCCACTTGATCTTGCCGGTGTTGGGATCGAGCGCGAGCGTCGAGGCGGTGTAGAGGTTGGTCAGCTTGCCGAAATTGCCGTCGCCGGTCGAACGGACGCCGGTGTTCCACGGACCGGGATTGCTGGTGCCCCAATAGACGGTGTCGGTCTTGGGATCGTAGGAGCCGACCAGCCAGGCCGCGCCGCCGCCATGCTGGGCGGAATCGCCCTTCCAGGTGTCGCCGCCGGGCTCGTCCGGACTGGGGACCGTGAAGGTCTGCCACAGCTGCTTGCCGGTGTTGATGTCGAAGGCCTGGAGCGAGCCGCGCACGCCGTATTCGCCGCCACCGAACCCGGTGATGACCTTGTCGCGCACGACCAGCGGAGGCGAGGTGATGACCGAGCCCTGCTTGTAGTCGACGACCTTCGTGGTCCACAGCGACTTGCCGGTCGCGGCATCGAGCGCCGTCAGCTTGCCGTCGAGACGGCCGATGAAGATCTTTCCGTCCGCATAGGAGACGCCGCGATTGTTCACGTCGCAGCAGGCATATTGCAGCACGTCCTCGGGAATTTCGGGCTCCCAGGTCCACTTGCGCGCGCCGGTCGCGGCATCGAGCGCATAGACGTATTTCGGGCCCCAGGAGCTCGACACGTACAGCGTGTTGCCAATGACGATCGGCGAGGATTCGTTCGAGCGCAGCGACGCCAGCGAGAACGAATAAGCGAGCGTCAGCTTGCCGGCGTTCTCGGTGTTGATCTGCTTGAGCGGGCTGTAGCGCGTGTTGGCGTAGTCGTGGCCGGCAACGGCCCACTGGTTTGCATCCGATTGCGCCTTGATCAGCGAGTCGTTGGCGCGAACGCCTGAGTTCACGGCGGCCAGCACCGCAATCATCGAGATGCCAGCCAAGAATCCCTTCGTTCCAAAGGTCATGTATTCCCTCCACGATGTTGTTGTGCACGCCACGTTGGACGCCTGAGCGCGTTGCGCTCGCGATGCGCAGTTCGTCTGCGAACCATCGTTGGAAATTACAGCATCGGCTTGTGGCGCTTAGTATAGGCGGAAGGTAGTAGTGCAAATCATTGGCGACTTTCGCCGCTCATCTCGTTGTCCCGCCTTGTGTCTTGCCCTTATTTTGCAGCTCGAAATGCGCCATCGAATTCAGGCAGCATCGCGCCGCGATCGCGCATCGGTCACGATGACGGCGCTACCAATGCGGCGAAGTTGTCGAAGAAGCTCACGGCGAGTTTTCGCGACGTCGAATCGATCAACCGCGCGCCGAGCTGCGCGAGCTTGCCGCCGATCTGCGCCTCCGCTTCGTAATGCAGGATGGTGACGTCCGGTGTCTCTTCGGCGAGCCTGACCTTCGCGCCGCCCTTGGCAAAGCCGGCGACGCCGCCGGCGCCCTCGCCGACGATGCGATAGCCGTTGGGCGCATCGATATCGGTCAGCGTGACCTTGCCGCTGAACGTCGCCTTCACCGGACCGACCTTCAGCACCACAATGGCCGTCATCTCCGTGGGCGACGCCATCTCGAGCGATTGGCAGCCGGGAATGCAGCGCCTCAGAATCTCGGGATCGTTGAGCGCGGCCCAGACTTTCGCTTTCGACGCCGGGATGCGCTGGCTCTCGTTCATCTGCATCGTTCCACCCTCCGTTGTGCTTGCTCAGCGCGGATAGGGCGGCAGCCGCCGTCGATCAATCGCCAGGAAGTAGGAGGCGAGCGGACGCGGCGCCCATCGCCCCCAGAAGAATCACAGTAAAATCAACTACTTAGCGTTCCGCCACATACTACCAAGATCGCGATTACAAAGCCGCGGGCACGTGCTCCTATTCACGCCAAGGAACAAGATATCCAGGGGAGAGCAACGTGCGACAGGGCTGAACTCGCGCGCGAGCGGTGGCGATACGCGGCGTCGACGCTGCGACATTGCCCGCGGAAGCGATGCCGAACTTTCCACACCTGCCTTGCGGCCGCGCCACGTGTTGGTGACGGCTCGGAGCGTCATGACCGAATTGCGCGCCGTAACGACTGCCACGATGACCTTTCCATGACGCGAGGTCACCAAAATGCCAGTTGCAAAGTTCCGTTGCGCTGTCTCTAATTAGAACCAATCAAAATCACTTTGGGAGGACGTCACGTGTCTACAGTCAAACTGACGGTGAACGGCAAGGCCGTTGCCGTCGATGTCGAGGACCGCACGCTGCTGGTCCAGCTTCTGCGCGATCACCTCAACCTCACCGGGACCCATGTCGGCTGCGACACCAGCCAGTGCGGGGCCTGCGTGGTCCATATGGACGGCAAGGCGGTGAAATCCTGCACCATGCTGGCGGGCCAGGCCGACGGCTCCACCATCACCACCATCGAGGGCATCGCCAAGGGCGACGAGCTGCACCCGATGCAAGCCGCCTTCCGCGACAATCATGGTCTTCAATGCGGCTATTGCACGCCGGGCATGATCATGTCGGCGATCGACATCGTGCATCGCCATGGTGGTCAGCTCGACGAGGCGACCGTCCGCAGCGAGCTGGAAGGCAATATCTGCCGCTGCACCGGCTACCACAACATCGTCAAGGCCGTGCTGGATGCAGCCGGGCGCATGAAGGTCTCGCAGGCGGCCGAGTAAATCGGCGCGCCTCGAAAGAAGAATCACCGCCTGCTGCTTTCGAAGGAAAGCGCAGCCATAAAATTTCCGGTCGGGAGGACCAGACATGGGTGTTGAAGGTATCGGCGCGCGCGTCGTGCGCAAGGAAGACAAGCGTTTCATCACCGGCAAGGGCCGCTACGTCGACGACATCAAGCTGACGGGCATGACCCATGCCCATTTCATCCGCAGCCCGCACGCCCACGCCAAGGTGAAGAAGATCGATTCGTCGGCCGCGCTGAAGATGCCGGGCGTGGTCGCGGTGCTCACGGGCCAGCAGATCGTCGACGACAAGGTCGGCAACCTGATCTGCGGCTGGGCCATCACCTCCAAGGACGGCAGCCCGATGAAGATGGGCGCCTGGCCGGCGATGGCGCCGGAGACGGTGCGCTTCGTCGGGCAGGCCGTCGCGGTCGTGATCGCCGAAAGCAAGAATCTGGCGCGCGATGCCGCGGAAGCGGTCGTCGTCGACTACGAAGAACTTCCCGCGGTCGCCGACGTCCAGGCCGCGATCAAATCAGGCGCGCCGCAGCTTCATCCCGAAGCGCCCGGCAACCAGGTCTATGACTGGGTGATCGGCGACGAGGGCGCCGTAAATGCGGCCTTCGCCAAGGCCGCCAATGTGGTGAAGCTCGACGTCACCAACAACCGCCTCGCCCCGAATGCAATGGAGCCGCGGGCGGCGATCGCCGATTACGATGCGGCGGAAGAGCACTTCACGCTCTACACGACCTCGCAGAACCCGCACGTCGCCCGCCTCGTGCTGTCGGCGTTCTACAATATCGCGCCCGAGCACAAGCTGCGCGTGATCGCCCCCGATGTCGGCGGCGGCTTCGGCTCCAAGATCTTCATCTATCCCGAGGAGATGGTGGCGCTGTGGGCTTCGAAGAAGGTAGGCCGTCCCGTGAAATGGACCGGCGACCGCACCGAGGCCTTCCTCACCGACGCGCATGGCCGCGACCATGTGACCCATGCCGAGATGGCGTTCGACGCCAACAACAAGATCACCGGCTTCAAGGTGAAGACCTACGCCAATTTCGGCGCCTACATGTCGCTGTTCTCGTCCTCGGTACCGACCTATCTCTACGCGACGCTGCTGTCGGGCCAGTACAACATCCCGGCGATCCATGCCGAGGTGATCGGGGTCTACACCAACACCACGCCGGTCGACGCCTATCGTGGCGCGGGCCGTCCCGAGGCCAGCTATCTGATCGAACGTCTGATGGAAACGGCGGCGCGGCAGCTCAAGGTCGATCCGGCCGAACTGCGCCGGAGCAACTTCATCACCCAGTTCCCGCACCAGACACCCGTGATCATGGCCTACGACACCGGCGACTTCAACGCCTCGCTCGATGCCGCGATGAAGGCGATCGACTATGCCGGCTTCCCCGCCCGCAAGGCCAAGGCGAAGGCCGATGGCAAGCTGCGCGGGATCGGCGTGTCCTGCTACATCGAGGCCTGCGGCATCGCGCCGTCGAAGGCGGTCGGCAGCCTGGGCGCCGGCGTCGGCCTGTGGGAATCGGCCGAGGTGCGCGTCAATCCGGTCGGCACCATCGAGATCCTCACGGGGTCGCACAGCCACGGCCAGGGTCATGAGACCACATTCTGCCAGCTCGTCGCGGAGCGCCTCGGCGTTCCCATCAGCCAGGTCTCGATCGTCCATGGCGACACCGACAAGGTGCAGTTCGGCATGGGCACCTACGGCTCGCGCTCGGCGGCCGTCGGCCTCACCGCGATCCTGAAGGCGATGGAGAAGATGGAAGCGAAGGCCAAGAAGATTGCAGCCCATGCGCTGGAAGCTTCCGAGGCCGACATCGTCATCGAGAACGGCGAGTTCAAGGTGACCGGCACCGACAAGGCGATCGCCCTGCCGATGGTGGCGCTCGCGGCCTACACCGCGCACAATCTGCCTGACGGGATGGAGCCGGGCCTGAAGGAAAGCGCCTTCTACGACCCGACCAACTTCACCTTCCCGGCCGGCACCTATATCTGCGAGCTCGAGGTCGATTCCGGCACCGGCAAGACCTCCTTCGTCAACTTCGTCGCGGCCGACGATTTCGGCCGGCTGATCAACCCGATGATCGTCGAGGGCCAGGTCCATGGCGGCCTTGTTCAAGGCATCGGACAGGCCCTGCTCGAGCATGCGATCTACGATGCCAACGGCCAGCCGGTCACGGCCTCGTTCATGGACTACGCCATGCCGCGCGCCGACGATGTGCCCTCATTCAATCTCTCCCACACCACGACGCTGTGCCCGGGCAATCCCTTGGGCATCAAGGGTTGCGGTGAGGCCGGCGCGATCGGGGCGTCAGCGGCCGTGATCAACGCGATCACGGATGCGATCGGCAAGAACAATCTGGAAATGCCCGCGACCCCTGACCGGGTCTGGCGCACCATCCACGCGGCTTAAGAGGGAGCAACCAAGATGTACCAGACCACCTATCATCGCGCTTCCTCGGTCGACGAGGCCGTCAGCCTGTTCGGCAAGAGCAGCGAAGCGAAGTTCCTGGCCGGTGGCCAGACGCTGCTGCCTGTGATGAAGCAGCGGCTCGCAAGCCCCTCCGACGTCATCGACCTCGGCAAGATCAAGGAGCTGCAGGGCGTCGAATTGTCGGGCGACACGCTGACCATCAAGGCCGCCACGACCTATTACGACATCATGACGAATGCCGATGTGAAGAAAGCGATTCCCGCGATCGCCCATCTCACCTCGGTGCTGGGCGACCCTGCCGTGCGCTATCGCGGCACGATCGGCGGCTCGATTGCCAACAACGATCCCGCCGCGGACTTCCCGGCCGCGCTGCTCGCGCTCGGCGCCACCGTCAAGACCAACAAGCGGTCAATTGCGGTGGAGGATTTCTTCCAGGGCCTGTTCTCGACGGCGCTCGAAGACGGCGAGCTCATTACCGCCGTATCATTCCCCGTGCCGGCGAAGGCAGGCTATGAGAAGATGCGCCATCCGGCCTCGCGCTTCGCGCTGACCGGGGTGTTCGTGGCCCAGACCAAGTCGGGCGAGGTTCGCGTCGCCGCCACAGGCGCCTCGCAGAGCGGCGTGATGCGGGTTCCCGCCATCGAAGCCGCGCTGAAGGCGAACTGGTCGCCGGCGGCGATCGACGGCGTCAGCATTTCGGCAAACGGATTGCTGGCCGATATCCACGGCACCGCGGAGTATCGCGCCAATCTCATCAAGGTGATGGCGCAACGCGCGGTTTCTGCTGCGGGTTGATCCCGCGGCCAGCGCCTCGACACAAATTTTCCGCGGCGCGCACTTCGGTGCGCGCCGTTTTATTTTGGCCATGCGGCATGAAAACCGCTTGCCTCACTGGCGCGAAGGCGAGAAAAGTTAATCGGCCGATTAACTCGCCCCACAAAGAATGTCAGAGACGGCTGCCGGATCGCCGGCATCCGCCCGCGACCCGAGGAAACAACAACGTGCTCGATCAATCAGCCCAAGAAAAATCGGAAGCCTCGTCCGCCCGCAGCTCCGGCCCGCTTGCGGGCTTCCGCATCGTTGAATTCGCCGGCATCGGGCCCGGCCCGTTCGCCTGCATGATGCTCGCGGACATGGGCGCCGACGTCGTCACGCTCGACCGCGTCGGTGCGAAGAAGAACATGAAGTCGGTGGCCGGGCGCGGCCGCAAGGTGATCGAGCTCGACCTCAAGGACAAGGCGGCGATCGCGCAGGTGCTGGATCTGCTCGCGAGCGCCGATGCGCTGGTCGAGGGTTTTCGTCCCGGCGTGATGGAGCGGCTCGGCCTCGGGCCGGACGTCGTGCTCGCGCGCAATCCCAAGCTGGTCTATGGCCGCATGACCGGCTGGGGCCAGCAAGGCCCGCTCGCCAATGCCGCCGGCCACGACATCAATTACATCTCCATCACCGGCGCGCTCGCCGCCATCGGACCGAAGGAAGCGCCGGTGCCGCCGCTCAATCTGGTCGGCGATTTCGGCGGCGGCGCGCTCTATCTCGTCGTCGGCGTGCTCGCCGCGCTGCTGGAAGCGCAGAGATCCGGCAAGGGCCAGGTCGTCGACGCCGCGATGTGCGACGGCGCGGCCTCGCTGATGTCGTTCTTCTTCGACATGGCCAATATGGGACGCTGGACCGAAGGGCGCGACCAGAACTTCCTCGACGGCGGCGCGCACTTCTACGGCGTCTATGAATGCGCCTGCGGTCATTTCATCTCGATCGGCTCGATCGAGCCGCAGTTCTACGCGCTGCTGCGCCAGCATGCCGGGCTGACCGATGCCGATTTCGACGCGCAGATGAACCCCAAGGCCTGGCCGGCGCTGAAGGAGAAGCTCAAGGCGGTGTTCAAGAGCAAGACGCGCGAGGATTGGTGCAAGATCATGGAAGGCACCGACATCTGCTTCGCGCCGGTGCTGACCATGTCGGAGGCGACAAAGCATCCGCACATGGTCGCGCGCAACGTGTTCATCGAGCGCCACGGCGTGAAGCAGCCCGGTCCCGCGCCGCGTTTCTCGCGCACGCCCTCGGCCGTGCGCGAGCCGGAGCCGGCGGAGATCGCCGCGGTGACGACGGCCTGGAAGAGATAGGATCTCTTCTGCCACACGGCCATCAGGCCGGCTGAAATCGAGGGAACTACGTCGTTCGCACCGCGGGCGCGATCTGCGATGATCGCGGTCGCTCCGGGAGATTTGCCATGGCCCTCCAGCTTCGGCCGAACTGCGAATATTGCGACCGCGACCTGCCACCAAACGCAACGGACGCGCGGATCTGCTCCTACGAATGCACGTTCTGCGCGGACTGCGTCGAGACCAAGCTGTTCAACGTCTGCCCGAACTGCGGCGGTGGCTTTGCGCCGCGCCCGATCCGCCCCACCCGGGAATGGCGGCCGGGGATCTGCACGGCGAAGCAGGCGCCGTCCGACAAGCGCGTGCATTTGAAATACAGCCTCGAGGACGTCGCCGCGCATTGCGCGAGGATCAGGGACGTGCCGCCAGAGAGGCGGTAGGCCTTTCCACGCCGTCATTGCGAGCGCAGCGAAGCAATCCAGAAATGCATCCGCTGAAGCAGTCTGGATTGCTTCGTCGCAAGAGCTCCTCGCAATGACGGAGAATGTGGAGAGGGCGGCCTACTCCGCCGGCAAGATCGTCCCCTCGACCTCGCCGAAGCCGATGCGGTAGCCGTTGCCCTGGCACCAGCCGCGCATGACGAGGCTATCACCGTCTTCCAGGAACGAGCGCTTGGTGCCGCCGGGAAGCTCGACCGGCTCGCTGCCGTTCCAGCTGATCTCGAGCAGGCTGCCGCGCTGGTTCTTCTCCGGGCCGGAGATGGTGCCGCTGCCGAGGAGATCGCCGACATTCATGGCGCAGCCTGAGGAAGCGTGGTGCATCAGCTGCTGCACCGAGGACCAGTACATGTACTTGAAATTGGTGCGGCTGATGCTGGCGGGAGCGTTGGCGCCGGCGGCGCGCAAGGAGACGTCGAGCTCGACATCGTAGTTCTGCGGCTTGCTCTGCTTGAGATAATCGAGCGGCACCGGCTCCTGCTGCGGCCCCTTCAGCCGGAACGGCTCCAGCGCTTCGCGCGTCACCACCCAGGGGCTGATCGAGGTCGCGAACGCCTTGGCCAGAAACGGGCCGAGCGGCACATATTCCCATTGCTGGATATCGCGCGCGCTCCAGTCGTTGAGCAGCACGAAGCCGAAGATCATCTCCTCGGCCTGTTGCTCCCCAAGCATGCCGCCCATCGGCGAGGGCTGGCCGATCACCGCGCCCATCTCCAGCTCGAAATCGAGTCGCTTGCACGGCGCAAAGCTCGGCAGATCCACATTCGGCGGCTTCAACTGCCCGCGCGGGCGCTTCACCTTGGTGCCGGAGACCACGACGGTCGAGGCGCGGCCGTTATAGGCGATCGGCATATGCAGCCAGTTCGGCTGCAGCGCATTGTCCTTGCCGCGGAACATCACGCCGACATTGGTGGCGTGTTCCTTCGAGGAATAGAAATCGGTGTAGCCGGAGACGGCGAACGGCAGATGCAGCTTGGCCTCGCGCATCGGCACCAGCGCCTGTTTGCGCAGCTCCTCGTTGTCGCGCAGCTCCGGATGATCGTGGCGCAACAGCTCGCTGATCCGTGCCCGTGTCTTTGCCCAGACTTTTGGCCCCAGCGCCATGAAGGGATTGAGCGAAGCTCCGGAGAACACGCCGAGCGGACCGACATCGAGCCGGGAATCCTGCTCGAGCTCCCAGAGATCGAGCACGTAATTGCCGATCGCGACGCCGACGCGCGGGGTCGGATTGGCCGCGGTCGAGAACACGCCGTAGGGCAGGTTCTGGATCGGGAAGTCGGAAGAAGGGTCGACCTCGATGAAGGAGCGCAGGCTGGGGTCGTTGGGGTGGGGCATGGGTTTCCTGCCGGATATTTTCTGACGGTTTCTCCACCGTCATTCCGGGGCGCGCGGAGCGCGAGCCCGGAATCCATACTCACGATCGTGGTTATGGATTCCGGGCCTGCGCCTTCGGCGCATCCCGGAATGACGCAGTAACTACGGCTTGCTCGGATCGAACTTCTTCTCCAGGCCCTTCCAGCAATCGGCATAGTCGTCCTGCAGCGTCGAGGCATTGGCGGCGTGCGCGGTGACGCGCTGCGGATAGCGGGTCTCGAACATGAAGGCCATGGTGCCGGTCAGCTTCACCGGCTTGAGCTCGCCATTGCTGGCATGCTCGAAGGCATCGCGGTCGGGGCCGTGCGGCAGCATGCAATTGTGCAGGCTCATGCCGCCGGGGACGAAGCCTTGCGGCTTGGCGTCGTAGACGCCGTAGATCAGGCCCATGAACTCGCTCATGATGTTCATGTGGTACCAGGGCGGACGGAAGGTGTTGTCGGCCACCATCCAGCGCTCGGGGAAGATGACGAAGTCGATATTCGCGGTGCCCGCGGTTTCCGACGGCGAGGTCAGCACCGTGAAGATCGAGGGATCGGGATGATCGAACCCGATCGCACCGACCGGCGAGAAGGTGCGCAGGTCGTATTTGTAGGGCGCGTAATTGCCATGCCAGGCGACCACGTCGATCGGCGAATGCGCGAGCTGCGTCTTGAACAGCGCGCCGCCCCATTTCACGTAGAGCTCGGTCGGCGTGTCCTTGTCCTCGTAATGCGCGACCGGCGTCAGGAAGTCGCGGGCATTGGCAAGGCAATTGGCACCGATCGGCCCGCGTTCCGGCAGCGTGAACGCGCCGCCGTAGTTCTCGCAGAGATAGCCGCGGGCCGGCCCGTTCGGAATCTCGACGCGAAACTTGACGCCGCGCGGGATCACCACGATCTCGCCGGGCTCGGCATCGATGCGGCCGAACTCGGTGACGAGGCGAAGATTGCCCTGCTGCAGCACGAACATCAGCTCGCCGTCGGCATTGTAGAAATGCTGGTCCACCATCGACTTGGTGATGAGGTAGACATGCGCGGCCATGCCGGCCTGCGTGTTGACGTCGCCAGCGGTGGTCATGGTCTGCACGCCCTGGACGAAGGTGACGTCCTCCTTCGGCAGCGGCGTCGGATCCCAGCGCAGCTGCGCGATCGGCAGATCGTACTCATGACACGGTGCCGAGCGCCACAGGCCGGCATCGACCTTCTCGAAGCGGCCGGAATGCTTCACCGACGGGCGGATACGGTAGAGCCAGGAGCGCTCGTTGCTGCCGCGCGGCGCGGTGAAGGGCGAGCCGGACAATTGCTCGGCATAGAGCCCGTAGGCGCAGCGCTGCGGCGAGTTGCGCCCGATCGGCAGCGCGCCAGGCAGCGCCTCGGTCTCGAAGCTGTTGCCGAAGCCGGACATGTAGCCCGGCGTCACCTGGGCCGAGCTGCGGATGATCTGATCGGGCGAGGTGTTGATGTTCATGGCTATCCTCCTCCTTGCAGGGCGGCCCACATCTCCTGGTCGCGCTTGTCGGTCCAGATCACGGGATCGTCGATCCCCGAGGCCTCGTCATAGGCGCGCGACACGTTGAACGGCAGGCAGTGCTCGTAGATGGCGAAGCTCGAGAACTTCGGATCCATCACCTCGCGCGTCGCCGCCATCGTCTCCTTCAGCGAGCGGCCCTTGGCCACCGACAGTTCGGCGGCGCCGTAGAGCGAGGTGACGAAGTCGCGCGTCATCGCGATGGCCTCGCGGCCCGTGGCGAGCCCCTTCAGCGCGTCGCCGCGGCCCGGCGCGATGGCCTTGGGATTGAAGTTGCGGATCTCGTTCAGCGTCAGCGGCCATTCGCGCAAATGCGCATCGCCGCAATAGCAGGCCGAATGATATTCGATCAGGTCGCCGGAGAACATCACTTCGGCATCCGGCACCCAGGCGACGATGTCGCCCGAGGTGTGGCCGGCCCCGAGCTGCATCAGCCGCACCTCGCGCTTGCCGAGGTAAATTGTCATCTCGCCTTCGAAGGTCAGCGTCGGCCAGGTCAGGCCCGGGATGCTCTGCGCATCCTGGAACAGGCGCGGGAAGCGGCCATATTCGGAATCCCAATCCTGCTTGCCGCGCTCCGCGATCAACCGGTAGGTCTCCTGCGAGGCGACGATGCCCTGCGCCTTGTAGGCGGAGGCCCCTAACACGCGCACGGCGTGATAATGCGACAGCACGACATATTTGATCGGCTTGTCGGTGACGGCGCGGACGCGCTCGATCACCTTGTTCGCCATCGCCGGCGTCGCCTGCGCGTCGAACACGAGGCAGCCGTCGTCGCCGACGATGACGGCCGTGTTCGGATCGCCCTCGGCGGTGAAGGCATAGAGATCGGTGCCGATCTCGGAGAAGGTGATCTTCTTCTCGGCGAGATCGCCGGTGGATGCGAAGTTCTTCGCCATCAATTCGTCCTTTGAGCTTTGCTTTGAATTCTCGGGGTCATTGTTGCTGCTGTTGTTGCTGCTGCTGGCCGTCGATCATGCGGCGCTTGGCGAGGCCGATCGCCTCGCGCAGCACATCGATGTCGCCGATATGATTGGCGAGGATCAGCACCAGCGCCGCGTCGAGATCGGCGCTCTGCTCCTCGGTGAGGCCGCGATGCGCTTCGACGACGGCCCGAAAGGCGTCGTCAGGCCGCGCGAAATTGGAGTCGGTGGACAACGGCATGCAAAACCTCGATTCAGGCCGTCAATTAAAACCTTGGGCGCGCGACAGCGCCGCAGCGACGGCTTCGCGTGTGTGATGACGGAAGCGCGCCGTGACATAGCCGTCGGGCCTGAGCAGATAGGCCGTGCCGGGTCCGCCATCATAGCGCTTCGCGACGAGGCCCGAGGGATCGGCAAGTCCGCTCTCACCGCCGATCCGGATCGCCTTGACGCCGGCCGGCGGATCGATCGCGGCGCCATTGCTGAACGACAGCAGCGTGAAGTCCGTTCCACCCTTGCGGAACGCATCCGTCAGGTAGGCCTGCTCGGCAATCGGCGCATCGAGCATGGAGCAGCCGGGAGGCGGTCCGCCGTGCCAGGCATCGGCATCGGGCGACGACAGCGGGGAATCGTAGCTGCACGGCACCGACAGCCGTCCGCCATTGACCATGCGCTTGCCGAACTCGGTCTCCTTGGCGAGCGACAGCACCGCCTTGCGCAGCCGCGCTTCCTGATGCGAGTTCGGCGCCATGAAATCGGTGGAACGGGTGGATTCGCGGATGTTCTCGTCGGCCGCCATGCTGCGCTCGGCATGATAGCTTTCGAGCAGGCTCGCCGGCGAAGTGCCGCGCAGCACGCGATCGAGCTTCCACGAGAGATTTTCGGCGTCCTCCAGTCCGGAATTGGCGCCACGCGCACCGAACGGCGAGACCTGATGCGCGGAATCGCCGGCGAAGATCACGCGGCCATGGATGAAACGATCCATCCGCCGACACTGGAATTTGTAGAGTGAGATCCATTCGAACTCGAACTTGTCGTGACCAAGCATGCGCGCGATCCGCGGCCGCACATTCTCGGGCTTCTTTTCGATCACGGGGTCGGCATAACGATTGAGCTGAAGATCGATGCGCCAGACGTCGTCGGGCTGCCGGTGCAGCAGCGCGGAGCGGCCGGCATGGAACGGGGGATCGAACCAGAACCAGCGCTCGGTCGGGAATTCCGCCGTCATCTTGACGTCGGCGATCAGGAACTGGTCCTCGAACACCTGTCCCGCGAACTCGGCCCCGACCATCTGCCGCAGCGAGGATCGCGCGCCGTCGCAGGCGATGACATATTGCGCATGCAGACGATAGGCGCCCTCCGGCGTCTCGATAGTGAGCGCCACGCCGTCGTTGCGCTGCTCCAGCGCCGTCACCTTGTTGCGCCAGCGCAGGTCGATCTCGGGAAGCTCGCTGACGCGATCGACCAGATAGGCCTCGGCGTAATATTGCTGAAGATTGATGAAGGCCGGCCGCTTGTGGCCGTCTTCAGGCAGGAGGTTGAACTGGTAGAGCTGGGACTCCCCGTGAAAGATCCGGCCGACGCTCCAGACCACGCCCTTGGCGACCATGCGGTCGCCGACGCCGAGCCGGTCCCAATATTCCAGCGACCGCTTCGAGAAACAGATCGCGCGGGAGCCCTCGCCGATGCGGTCGGCGTCATCCAGCAGGACGACGCGCTGGCCGCGCTGGGCCAGATCGATCGCAAGCGACAGCCCGACCGGGCCGGCGCCGACAACCACGACCGGATGCTCGGCCGGGCTTTGGCTGGCGCGGTCCTGATCGGGATGGCGGCGATAGCCGAACTGGGCTTTGGCCTGATGCGTCGTGGGTTGCGCCATACACTAACCTCGGCTCTGGTCAGGAGAGCACTGATCTGTTAGATAGTCTCACGTGCAACTATTTTGGACCGGAGCCGGCCGGCCGTCAACTGGAATTCGGAGCACTCTCTTGGCGAGGACATCCAGCGACACCGCACTGAAGGCGCGCGAGGCCGATCAGGCCGCAGTGCGGCGAGAACCGCGGCTCGATCTGTTCAAGTTCGTGCCGTTCCGGCTCAACCGGCTCGCGGCCGAAGTCAGTTCCGCGCTCGCGGTCGAATATCAGGAACGCCACGGTCTCGACATCCCGGCCTGGCGCGTGATCGCCACGCTCGGGTTCCGTAACGATGCCTGCAGCGCGCAGTTCATCGCGCAATGCACCCGCACGCACAAATCCACCATCAGCCGCGCGGTGACCGCGCTGCTCAATCAGGATCTGATCGAGCGGGTCGAGAACAAAGCCGACCGTCGCGAATTCCGCCTGCAACTGACGGCGAAGGGCCGCGCCCTCTACGAGCAACTGTTCCCGCAATTGCTGCGGCGTGAAGACGAGATCCTCTCCTGTCTCTCGGCGCAGGAGCGCAAGCAGTTGTCCATGCTGCTCGGCAAGATCGAGCAGAGCCTCGATTTGATTCAGACCAGCGAAGAGGCCGACGCGAAGCAGGCGTATTAACGCGTGTGCCCATAAAGCGGACATCGACGAAGCACGGGCCCACGTCCGCGATGGGCCAGAAGCGGACATTCGCCGAGACTGGTTAGGACCTAGGGCGTCCGTCGCTGCCCTGAAAGAAGTAAACCTTGTACAAAAAATAGAATAAGCAGACGAAGAAGCTCTCAAACAACAGCAGCGTGGCTATGAAGAGAGCTGGCTCTTCGGACAGAACAATCGTCCTGGTGAAGCCCAGTTTTCCCCATCCGATTGTTAGGTGTCCGAATAAATATGGATACGCCGCAACAGAGATCGCGCCTGTGGCAAGTCCTGCGATCGCAATGCACTTCTCCCAGAGCGGTCGAGCAGCCAATCGCCTGAGGTTCTCTGTTTTAGTTCTTTGCCGCTCAGTGTCGCTCATGAGCAGGACGCGACTGTCAAGAACACCAGCGTCGGCGAGCCATCGTTTCCATCGCGGCCAAGTTGCAAGCTGCTGAGTTTGACTCTCTTCGGATCGCAATTCGCCCATGAGTGTGTATGTCGGTCTGCGTGACGGATAGGAAGCACACCTTATGGGCACAGACTTAAGAGATTGTTCTCTGAAATGATCGAACGCTAAGGGGCGAAGAACTCAACCTGAGCAAATCTGGTTCGCAATGCCTCACTGAGCGGACCTCAATGGGCTGCGCTGCTACTTCACTGATGGGCCAAACGCAGACGTCGCCAGTAGTCGCGACAATTAACGCCATTCGATTCCGTATGCATCAATGGGCTGCTGAAAGCCTTTGAGATGGTGGGCACCCAAGCTTGACACTTGCACACGATCTCGGATGCAATCCTGTACAGCCTTTGACACGAGAATGGCATCGGGGTCGGCCAACTGACACAAACGAGCGGCCAATTGAACGGTCGCACCGAACAGGTCGTTGCTGTCAGCAATCGGCTCGCCGACATCGATGCCAATTCGCACCTGAAGCTTCTCCTTGCTCGCCAGATTGAAGGCTTCAAATGCCCGCTGGATGGCGCGGGCGCATTGCACGGAGGCAGAGGCGTCGGCAAAGGATGCCATGATACCATCGCCGGTGTGCTTCACCACATGCCCGCCCTCGTCCTTCAAGGCCCGGCGCACCAGCGCGTCATGAGCCCGAACCATCTCCACTGAACGGGCATCGCCAAGACGCTCCGTCATGCTGGTAGAGCCAACGATGTCGGTGAACATGATAGCTCGCAGCGCCGAATCGAATTTGACATCGTCTGCCGCGCCGCTAGGGGCCGGGTCGGACACCCTCCCCAGAAACGCCTGGACCGCCGAGAGGTCCACTTCGATGACATCTTTCGCTACGTCGCCGTGAGCTTCGTCATGAACCCTCATCGCCGTTCGGATATCCGGTGCGTCAATGAGACAGAAGCCCGTACCGCGCGATTCATCAAACCAGTACGTTAGAAAACGAACGCCGTATCGATCTTGCACTTCCAAATCTTTGCGATGCGCCTCGGCGATATCGGCGGCGGTCAGCCCCGAGAGATCGTGTCGATCAAGGAAAATTGGCATCGGCAGCACCCTATCCAATTCTTCGAAATATGGCCTGAAGTCTGCACTAAGCTTGAAGTTCCCGAAAGGCCAATCCCTGCGTCCTGATGTCAGCTCCGAGTCACAAGGCGACGTCCCGCGGGTAGGGCTGCGTGTCCGCTCGCCCCTCGAAAGCCGGCATCCAGGATCTATGAGCACGAACCCAAGTCGATCGCGGAGGTGCGTAAGCGCCGTCTCGCGGTCGATGCTTCGCATCGCCGCGAGAACCATGAAGGCCCGGCTGCTGCATCTCGGCCTTCATCCTTCGAGACGCGTGCGAGGGCGCGAGGCACTGACGCCATGCTATTTCGCAAACGACCGCGACGGCGGCAGGTGCAGCGCGAAGGCGTCGACCTTGTCGCCGGCACGCGGATAGATCTCCGTCACGATCGGATCGTGGCCGGGAATGAAGCGGTCAGGATGGCCGGCGAGGCGCTCGATCGTCTCCCAGCCTTGCGCCATGTCGCCGACATTGTAGACGATCGGGAACGGGCTCCTGCGCTGCAGATTGGCGTAGTAGTGCGCGGCATCGGATGCCAGCACCACCGGCCCCCGCGCGGTTTCGACCTTGACCACCTGCAAGCCGTCGGAATGGCCGCCGACACGATGCACGGTGACGCCGGGCGCGACCTCGCCCTCGCCCGAGTAGAACGTGACGCGCTCGCCATAGACATGGCGCACCATCTGCGTGACGTGCTCGACCGAGAACGGATGGCGCAACAGGCCGTTGCACATGCAGCGGCCGGTCGCGTAGGCCATCTCGCGCTCCTGCAAATGGAAGCGCGCCTTCGGGAAACGGTCGAGATTGCCGGCATGGTCGTAATGCAAATGCGTCACGATGACGTCGCGAATGCTTGATGCGGCGACGCCGAAGCGCTCCAGCGCATCGACCGGGTTCAGCGTCAGCTTGCGCGCCCGCGCGCTCGCCTCTTCGGCATTGAAGCCGGTGTCGACCAGAATGTCGCGGCCGCCCCCGCGGATCAGCCAGACGAAATAATCGAGATCCTGCGCCGCGCTGTCATGCGGATCGGGCGCCAGGAAGTTCATGCCGGGGGTGCGCGGCGACATCGTCGCATAGCGCAGGGCGTAGATCTCGTAGGCGCTTCCCATGGTTCTTGCTTTGCTTTTCTGAGTGGGTCTTGACGGGACGATGCTGCGCAAGCAAGCCATCGTCCGCCGTAAAGGTCAAACCCCGCGCGGCGCGACCGCGGCGGGGCCTTCAATGTGAGACCCATCACGTTTTCGACGCCGTTCCTGCCCTACCATGCTGCCGATAGGATCGAGCCGGATCGCGACGAGGACAGCCATGACAACCTGTTTATTCCCCTTGCGGCGCACCCAGGCGTTGCGGTCAATAGTCGCGATAACGCCGAATCTCCAAGCGGTTGACGCCCCCCGTCCCCGGTTTGATAATGGAAGAAGCGTAAGTTAAGGTCGCCGCGGCGCAAGCTGGGAACGGCGCCTTTTTGGCTGGACCGCGCTGATTATGAAAATTCGCTTCTTTTTTCTTCTGCCCTTGCTCATCTCGCTCGTCCCGACTGCCCCCTCGTTTGCGGCCGGTGAGCGTTTTGCGCTGGTCATCGGCAACGCCAAATATCCGGACGCGGATGCTCCGCTGAAGGAACCGATCAACGATGCACGCAACCTCGCCGACGAGCTCAAGCGCGACGGCTTTGCGGTCGAGATCGGCGAGAATCTGACCGGCGACGGCATGCGCCGCGCCTTCGACAAGCTCTACAGCAAGATCAAGCCGGGATCGGTGGCGCTGGTGTTCTTCAGCGGCTTCGGCATCCAGTCGGCGCGCCAGAGCTACCTGCTGCCGATCGATGCGCAGATCTGGACGGAGTCCGACGTGCGCCGCGACGGTTTCAGCCTCGAGACCGTCCTCGGCGAGCTCAACACCCGTGGCGCCGGCGTCAAGATCGCACTGATCGACGCCTCCAGGCGCAATCCGTTCGAGCGCCGGTTCCGCAGCTTCTCGGCCGGCCTGACCCCGGTCATCGCGCCGAACGGCACGCTGGTGATGTATTCGGCGGCGCTGGCCTCGGTGGTCTCCGACGCCGGCGGCGATCACAGCCTGTTCGTCCAGGAGCTTTTGAAGGAAATCCGCGTCCCCGACCTGATGGCCGAGGAGACGCTGAACCGTACCAAGATGGGCGTTACAAGGGCGTCGCGCGGCGAGCAGGTGCCGTGGATATCCTCTTCATTGGCCGAAGATTTCTCGTTCAGCCCGGGAGCCGGCGGACCGCGTCCGGCACCGGCGGCATCGCCCGCGCCTCCCGCGCCGCCGCCGCCGGTCGTCGCCAACAACCCGCCGGCCCCGCCCGCGCCGCCGACACCGCCTCCGCCGTCGAAGCCGGCCGACACCGCCGCGGCACC